>NZ_CP081299.1:1923750-2565000 GCF_019711195.1 Dyadobacter sp. NIV53 | reverse complement strand
AATTGTCCCCGAATGCTGATGTAAAAAAGCTGGAAGCAAAATTACCGCAACTGGTAGCTGAACACGTGGTGCCCGAAGTTCAGCGCGATATGGGCGTTAGTCTGGCAGAAGCTCAAAAATCGGTCAATACGTTCAAATTTTATTTGAAACCAGTTTCTACTATTCATTTATACTCTGATAATAAGGATGAGCTGGGTGTGAATGGAAGTATCAAATATGTGTACACATTCGCTGCACTGGCCATATTTATTTTACTTCTGGCTTGTGTAAATTTCACTAATTTATCTACGGCGGGATTTGTAAAGCGGTCGAAGGAAGTGGGAATCCGTAAGGTAATGGGTTCAAATAAGAGTCCGCTGGTCGCACAGTTTTTGACTGAATCAGTCATGCTGGCATGTTTGGCTTTTCTGTTTGCCTTGGGTCTGGTTTATATTTTACTTCCCTTCTTTAACCAGCTTTCAGGAAAGCAAATTAGTTATAAGTTTTTTGCAGGATATCAGCCTTTAGTTATTTCCCTGGCAGCTGTTTTTATTGCAGGCGTACTGGCTGGAATTTATCCTGCGTTTTTCCTTTCTTCATTTAATATTATCAGTGTTTTAAAAAGCAGCTCTCCCACACAGCCGCACAATTCACGGAATCTTCGAGGCAGCCTCATCGTCTTTCAGTTCGCAGTTTCAATTGCTTTGATTATTTGTACCATCGTTGTTCATAATCAACTGAATTACATGCAGAATAAAGAATTGGGTTTTGATAAAACACAAACTTTGATTATAAACGACACGCATTTATTGAGGAAAAGCGAGGTAGCATTTAAACAGCAATTATTACAGGACAATAAGGTTGTAAGTGTGACAATTTCCAGGGACGTTCCCGTGATTTCGGGTGGTTTGGATGGAACACAGGCACATTTGAAAGAAAAAATTGCAAAGGAAAATAATGCAGAAATTCATGTTACACGGTACCACGTGGATTATGATTATATAAAAACGCTGGGAATGAAAATCGTAAAAGGAAGGGACTTTTCCACAACTTTTTCGACAGATTCATCGGCCGTTGTTTTAAATGAAACTGCTGTCCGGGATTTTGGATTACATACTACTGATCCTGTCGGAAAAACCATTGTAACATCCGGTCAGCACCAGTTTACGATTATTGGCGTCGTTAAAGATTTTCATTATGCTTCTATCAAGCAAAAAATTGCCCCGTTGGTTATGATGCTTGACAAAAATTCGGGTGGGATGATGGTAAAAGTAAAGACGACAGAAATTGAATCTTTTCTTGCCAATACAAGAAACCAATGGAAATCGTACAATGCTGATGGCCCGTTCAGTTATTCATTTTTAGATGAGAAGTTTGGTAGTGTATATGCCAGTGAAAAAAGAACCGGACAGGTATTTACCTTATTTGCTTCCATTTCGATCATTATTGCCGCACTCGGTTTATTTGGATTATCAGCTTACACGACCAAACAAAGAACAAAAGAGATCGGTGTTCGGAAAGTATTAGGAGCGAGTGTTCAGCAGGTTGTGTTTCTTTTATCCAAAGAATTTCTGATCATGGTGGGCATTGCTTTGCTTATTGCAACTCCAATTACCTGGTTTGCCATGCATAACTGGTTACAGGAATTTGCTTACAGGATCGACATCAGCTGGACAACTTTTATTCTGGCCGGCATCATCGCATTAATCATCGCATTTGTTACAGTAAGTTTTGAAAGCATCAAAGCAGCACTGATGAACCCGGTGAAATCGTTACGCAGCGAATAATTTCGGGTTAAGGGTTAAAGGTCAAGGGTTTGTGGCTGAAATGTTAAAGGTTAGCCATATCGTTGTAAGGTTAGAAATCATCAACAAAATAATTTTTTATGGAGGATAGAGTTTACCAGTCATTTGAGGATTTAATGATATGGAAAGAATCGATGCGGTTTAGTGTAGAGATTTATCAGTTATTCAAGGATAGCAGGGATTTTGGATTTATAGATCAGATTCAGCGTGCTTCGGTCTCTGTACCCTCAAATATTGCCGAGGGATTTGAGCGACAGACGGATAAAGAATTTGTTCAGTTTTTATTTATTGCAAAAGGGTCAAACGGAGAATTAAGAACTCAACTGTATCTAGCCATCGAATTAAAATACATTGATAAAAAGATTGGAATAGAAATGATTGAAAGAGCAAGGAAAATATCAAGTATGATTCAAAATTTAATTAAAGTGAGAAGAGAAAAGGGCTAAGAACTGCCGCAGACTAATCCGTTAACCTTTCACCTGTTGTCCTTTTAACCCAATTTTTTTATGCTACGAAATTATCTAAAAATCGCATTCAGAAACTTGTTGAAACACAAGGCTTTCAGTTTTATCAACATTGCAGGCGTGGCTATTGGGCTGGCTTGTTTTTTGTTGTTGGCCCTTTATGTTAAGGATGAATTGAGTTATGACCGCTACAATGCAAACGCGGATCGGATATATCGGTTGTCGAGAGACTTTTTGTCAAAAGATGGAACAACTTCGTTGCGTTTGGGACATGCCGCTCCGCCGTTCGGGCCGCTAATCAAACAGGATTTCCCCGAGGTGGAACAAGTGGTTCGTTTGCTTCAAAAGGGCGCTTTGGTTAAATACGGGGAAAGCGTTTTCAATGAAGAAAATATGTTTGCTGCAGAGCAGAATTTGTTCAAGGTTTTCAGTTTTGACCTGTTAAGCGGTAATCCTGACAAGGCGCTTGAAAATCCGTTCTCGATCATGTTTTCCAAACCAATGGCAGAGAAATATTTTGGAAAAGAAAACCCAATTGGAAAGACAGTACGTCTTGACAATCAGCTCGATTATACCGTAACCGGCGTTTTTGAGCCACTTCCATCACAGTCACATTTTCATCCAAGTTTCCTGGTTTCATTTTCAACATTGAATGATCCGAGAGTTTATGGAGCCGAAGGATTGCGTACCAATTGGGGGAATAATTCATTCTCAACGTTCTTGCTTTTACCTAAAAACTACGACCCGCAAAAACTTGTTAAAGCATTTCCTGCTTTTCAGAATCGACATGTAGATCCGAAAGCTTCCACATGGTCTGTTCTTAATCTGATGAAATTGACAGATATTCATTTGCATTCACATCTGGATTCAGAAATTGAGGCAAATGGGGATATTCAATATGTGTATCTGTTTTCGGCAATCGCTATTTTTATCCTGATCATTGCCTGTATCAACTACATGAATCTTGCGACTGCAAAATCTGCTACGCGTGCGAAAGAAGTTGGGATGAGGAAAGTGATTGGCGCTGTTCGCTCCCAATTGATCAATCAATTTTTGAGTGAATCTATCCTGCTGGTTCTGGTTTCGGTTCTTTTGGCAATTTTAATAGTCGTGCTATGTTTGCCGGCACTAAACAATTTTACTCAAAAACAACTTTCATTCAACGCATTACTTGATCCGGTTTTCATAGCCATTTTGGTTTCAATTACTCTTTTTACCGGCGTCATTGCAGGAAGTTATCCGGCATTTTTTATGACATCTTTCCAGCCGATTAGTGTACTGAAAGGCAAGATTGCTTCCGCATTGAAGAACGGAAAGTTGCGGCAATCGCTTGTAGTGGCACAATTTGCGATCGCAGTCGTGCTCATTATCAGTACCGCAGTGGTTTATAATCAAATGCGTTATATCAAAAATTATAAATTAGGTTATTCTAAAGATCAGGTTGTAATTCTGAGCGTGCCTGATGATTCCGCTACCAATTTTGAAAGTATCAGACAACGGTTTAAAGAGAATAGCAATATCAAAGATGTAGGCCGTTCATCCAGAATTCCATCGGGGCGTTTACTGGATTCATGGGAAGCTTATGTGATGAAAGGTGACACAATGGCTCCTACCGATATTAACATAAAGTCACTTGCTGTTGACGAAGATTTTATTCCTGCCTATCAAATTGAAATGGCTGCCGGAAGAAATTTTTCAAGAGAATTTTCGACTGATAAAACTTCGGGATTCGTACTGAATGAAACTGCTGTTAAACAATTGGGCTGGAAAAATCCCGCTGATGCAATTGGAAACAGGTTCGGATATGGAGAAATTCGTGGACAAATTATCGGTGTTACCAAAGATTATCACTTCGAATCATTACACCAAAAAGTGGCGCCAATTGCAATGTTCAATCAGCCGGGAAGATTAGGAAGGGTTTCGATTCATATTTCTGGTGGTAATATCAAACAGGCGGTTGCTCACATCGAATCTGTCTGGAACAGCCAGTTTCCACAAACACCATTTCAATATGAATTTCTCGACCAGCGTTTCGGGAAACTTTATGCAAGAGAAGAAACCCAGCAAATGCTCTTCGGAATTTTCGCAGGAATCGCTATCTTCATTTCATGTCTGGGATTGCTGGGACTATCGATGTTTATGGCAGAATTACGCACAAAGGAAATTGGTGTAAGAAAAGTATTGGGGGCGTCAGTCGGCAGTATCGTCACGCTACTTTCGCAGGATTTCCTGAAACTGGTATTAATAGCAATCGTCATCGCATCACCAATCGCCTGGTACGGAATGCACAACTGGTTACAGGATTTCGCCTATCACACAGAAATTAACTGGTGGGTTTTCGCCCTTGCCGGAGTCATATCAATAGGAATTGCGCTATTTACGGTTAGTTTTCAAAGTATTAAGGCAGCGCTGATGAATCCGGTGAAATCTTTACGGAGCGAATAGCGATTGGCTGTTAGCTGTTAGCTTTCGCTTCGTTTGTGTCCTCGTAAACGAATTATCGCCTTCGTTTGTGTCTTCACAAACGAACTTTCCGGGGTCGCAAAAAGCTGTTTGTGAGGACACAAACAGCGGCGGAACCGCCAGAGCAAAGTGCGTTAACCTTTTGACCGTTAACCTTTAACCCGTTTTCTCCTTTCATGTTAAAAAACTACGCAAAAATCGCCTTCCGCAGTCTTTGGAAATATAAGACTAACTCGCTTGTGAGTATCACCGGCCTTGCCATTGGCATTGGCTGTTTTTTGTTGCTGGCGACGTACATTTTGCACGAATTGCGGTACGATCGTTTTCAGGAAAAAGGTGACAGGATTGTCAGGGTTAATCTGTTTTATCAATCTGGCGATGGCGAGCCGGTCTATATTGCCATTACGCCAACCGCTGTTTCACCAGTCTTTTCTCGTGAATTTGCAGAAGTTGAAAAGGGTATAAGATTATATGCGATGGGTGGTTCCGCTGCCGTTCCGATTCAGTATGAAGACGAACTTTTTAACGAGAAAAAAGTCCTTTTTGCTGATTCCAGCTTTTTTGACATTTTCTCATTTCCATTTGTTGAGGGAGACCGTAAAACTGCCTTATCACAACCCAATTCCGTTGTTATAGATGAAACGACTGCCCGGAAATATTTCGGCAACGAAAGCGCGATTGGTAAGTCCGTGAAAATGGCAGAAAAATATACATTACAGGTAACCGGTGTAGTTGCAGACGTTCCATCGTATTCCCAGATCAAATTCAACTGGCTGGCTAGTTACAGCACTTTGCCACGATCCAAAACCGAAGCTTTTGATTCAGCAAATGACTACACTTATCTATTGTTGAAGCCAAACGCAAAGGTCAAAACCCTACAAGCAAAGGTTGACGGATTCGTAACCAAAAATCTGAACAATCCGCAGGATCCAACTTCCAAAGTCAAACTTGAACTGGAAGCATTTAACAAAATACATCTCTATTCCAAAGCATCCAATGGAATGGAAGCATCCGGCAATTACAAATACATTTATATTCTTTCGGGTGTTGCGATGCTCATTTTGATCATTGCCTGCATCAACTTTATCAATCTGGTAACTGCCCGTTCGGCCGTTCGCGCAAGGGAGGTTGGTGTTCGCAAAGTGATGGGTGCGATGCGGTTTCAGGTGTTCAGACAGTATTTATTTGAATGCGGAATTATCACCGTTTTAGCGGTATTTCTCGGATTGATCATTGCATCATTGAGTTTTTCCGGGCTAAGTAATCTGACAGGAACAATTCTAAATCTGGGCGTTTGGCCTTCATATTCAGTTGGTTTGCTGCTACTGGTACTCGGTATTATCGTTACACTTTTATCCGGTGCTTATCCTGCCGCCGTTCTTTCGGGATTTGAGCCGATTAAAGTTTTGAAAGGGAGTTCATTGTCGAACGGTGGCAGCGGACTACGTAGTTTTCTGGTCGTTTTCCAATTCTCCATTTCTCTTCTCTTCATTATCGGTACGCTCATCGCCAGGCAGCAACTGAACTATATCCAGAACAAAAACCTGGGCCTTAATCCTTCGCAAATCATCGTTCTGGATCTTAGTACCGGAATTTCTGCTAATAAACTGGCATCCATGAAAAACGAATTGCTGAACAATTCTGTCGTAGAATCAGTAACTGCTTCATACGATTCGCCAATTGACGTGCAGGGCGGTTACAGCATTACTGCCAAAGACAAACCGGCCGGATTTAACATGAATATCACCGCAATTCCGGTTGAAAAAGATTTTGTTCCAACATTGGGAATGAAACTTGTTGCAGGCGAAAACTTCAATGAAACGGATATTTTGCAAGCGACGGTCGATTCAGCTGAATTAAGAAAATTTGCGTTTATTTTGAATGAATCAGCCGTGAAGGCACTAGGCTGGTCACCGGCTAATGCCATTGGAAAAGAGGTAAATATGAATGGCAGAACGGGCGAAGTAAAAGCAGTAGCCAAAGACTTCCATTTCCGGTCTCTTCATGAAAAGATCGGGCCAATTGCGATGATTCCCGAATACAATTATTTTGGAAAAGTGATGGTAAAAACCACTGCCGGCAATGCAGACAAAGCGATCGATGCCTTAAAAAGCAATTGGAAAACAAACTTTCCAATGCGCCCGTTCGAATACCATTTCCTGGATCAGGAGTTTGACCAAATGTACAAAGCCGAAAGCCGCGTTTCTTCTATTTTGACGATATTTTCGACGATTACTATTCTGATATCTTGTCTTGGCTTGTTTGCACTGATCGCATTCATTTCACAACAAAGAACCAAAGAAATCGGAATCCGTAAAGTATTGGGTGCAACTGCAACAAGCATCGTTGTTTTGTTATCCAAAGAATTTGTAAAACTAACCCTGATCGCGATCGTAATTGCCTCGCCGATAGCCTGGTACTTTATGAATCAATGGTTACAGGATTTCGCATACCGGATCGAAATAAGCTGGTGGATTTTCGCAGTTGCAGGTTTAATAGCCCATTCAATCGCGTTGCTAACGGTTAGTTTTCAAAGTGTGAAAGCGGCGTTGATGAATCCGGTGAAATCGCTTCGAAGCGAATAATTTTTTGGTTAAAGGTTAAGGGTTAAAAGGTTAACGGGCTTGTTCTCGGGAAATCCACTTATAGCAAAATTTAGAATAAATGACGAAAAGGAAGAATGGCGTGACTAGTTTTCCGCCTTCGTGTGTGTCCTCACAAACGAATTACGTGATGAAGAAAGAGGCTGTTTGTGAGGACACAAACAGCGGCATAAGATGTTTTGTTTGTTTCCCGTTAACCTTTTAACCATTAACCTTTTAACCCTTTTCAATAAAACTCAATAGACCAAAAAAACTCCAAAACTCCAAAAATTCAATCAAAGCCAAAAAACCATGCTCCTAAACCACATCAAAATCGCCGTCCAGAATTTTCGTCGTCAGACATTTTTTTCATTGGTCAATGTGATAGGGCTGGCTGTGGGGTTGGCGGCTTCCTGGCTGATTGGTATTTATGTCTATTACGAAAATAGTTACGACAGATTCTTACCATTAGCTGACAGGATTTGTGCCGTTGCATTTGATATAAAATCGGGTGATCAGGAAGTGGTTACAACCAATACACCACCACCGGTTGCGTCTCGTTTGATGGCTGATTATCCTGAAATAGAACTGGCAGCCCGGACATTCAATCTAGGAACAGTCGTTGTCCGTCGAGATAGGCAAGGTAAAGATCCAATCCAGTTTAACGAGAAAGACGCCATGGCGGCAGATACTTCGTTCCTCGAACTATTTGACTTTCCTATGACGTCTGGAAATGTCTCTTCTGCTCTTGATAACCCTGAAAAAATGGTTCTGACGGAAAAAATGGCAGAAAAATATTTTGGAAATGAATCACCAATCGGGCAGTCGCTTTCTGTGAATGATCACCTCTTTACGATTTCCGGTGTTGTCAAAAATCTGCCAGCCACGAGTTCCGTCCAGTTTAATTTTTTGATGCCGATGGCGCATTATCGGGTTGTTGAAAATTTTGCATGGAGCTGGATTTGGCTGCAAACGGATACTTGGGTTCGTCTTCGGGAAAAACAATCGCCGGAAATTATTGCCAGTCTGGAATCCAAATTTCCTAAGATGATCAAAACTTACGCGCCAGCTGCTTATGCCCGTATAGGACAGGATCTGGAAAAGCAATTGGCGAATGGCGATCGGCTGGATGTGAAATTACTGCCGCTGGAAACAATACACCTTCAATCGGGAAATCTCAATTCCAGGCTGACAACGCTTGGCGATAAAAGTCAGGTGAATATGTTTGCCATTGTTGGCGGACTTATTCTGTTTTTGGCGTGCGTTAATTTTATGAATTTGTCCACTGCTCGTTCAGTAAAACGTAGCCGGGAAGTTGGGATTCGTCGTGCAATGGGTTCACAACGAAGTATTCTCATCAGCCAGTTCCTTACTGAATCGATGATATTCAGCTTTACAGCGATGATCGTTGCCGGTGTTTTGGCGATATTTATTTTGCCCTTTTTTAATAAGCTGACCGCGTTGGATTTATCTGTTTCAGATCTTTTCTCGAAAGATACAATCGCTTTCGTTATTATCTTACCCATATTTACCGGCTTTCTGGGAGGACTTTATCCAGCCTTTTACCTGTCCAGATTTAAGACAGTTGATATTTCCAAAATGGCAAATACGCCTGCCTCGGGTGGTCACGCCGGAATTCGAAGCGGACTGGTTGTATTCCAGTTTGCCGTTTCCATCGCACTCATGCTTGGTTCGTTTATCATATACCAGCAATTAAATTTCGCACAAAATCATTCGCCGGGTTTAAACCGCGAAAATGTGCTGATTATTGACAATGCCCGGCATTTGGGAGAAGCGTCCGCAAAGGAAGTTTTCAGGCAAAAACTCCTGCAGTTCCCCGAAGTCGTCAGTGCAACTTACAGTACATTTTTGCCCTCGCAGGGAAGTTTCGGTGATTTTTACGAACCGGAACAAGGCAATCAAAGCCGTGCAACTGTTAAAAGTTTACCGCTAGGTTCATTCCTGACAGACGCCAGTTTTGTACCAACATTAGGAATCAAAATCATTGCAGGACGCGGTTTTACGTCTGATTCCAAAGCAGATTCTACGAGTATTATTATCAATGAATCCGCCGTGAAAGCAATTGGCTGGGAAAATCCTATTGGCAAATGGCTTCGTTATCCAGGCAATAGAAATCAACGCTTTCAGGTCATTGGGGTTATGCAGGACTTTCATGAATCGTCGATCAGAGTTATTATTGAACCCACTGCCATTTTCCATGAATCATCCAAAACATACCAGACATGGGGATCTGCACTTGCTGTGAGACTGAGGCCGGGAACGGAAAAGGCGGTGATTGCAAAAGTTTCTGCACTTTGGAAAAAAGCGGTTCCTAATGTACCGTTTGAAAACGATTTCCTGGATGCCTCTTTTACGAGATTATACAAAACAGAAACAAAAACCGTCTCGGTTCTTGGCACGTTTACCGGACTTGCGTTATTTGTCGGTTGTCTCGGATTATTCGCTCTGGCCGCATTCACAGCCGAACAGCGCACAAAAGAAATCGGCATCAGAAAAGTACTCGGAGCTTCGGTAGCAGTCCTGGTAACCATTCTATCAAAAGATTTTCTAAAACTTGTACTTATCGCCATTGTAATTGCCACACCAGTAGCCTGGTACCTGATGCAGAAATGGCTGCAAAATTTCAAATACCAGGTACAAATCGAATGGTGGGTTTTTGCTATAACCGCAGCAATCGCCATTTTTATCGCCTTGCTTACCGTGAGTTATCAAAGTGTGAAAGCAGCGCTGATGAATCCGGTGAAATCATTAAAAACGGAATGAAGGTTGCCCGAAGAGGGAGGAAGGGAGAATGGGCGAAGGAGGAAGCCTCCGGTTGACTGACTTCATCCCTTTTCTTCATCCTCCTTTCTCCCGCCCGGCGGCCCGGTCCATCATCCCAAAATATTTATTATGTTAAAAAATTATCTAAAAATCGCCTTTCGCAGCCTGTGGAACAGAAAGTTTTACAGTGCTTTGAACATCAGTGGTCTGGCAATTGGGCTGGCTGTGTGTATGATGATTGTTTTTTATGTGAAACATGAATTCACTTATGACGATTATCATGAAAAAGCCGACCGGATTGTGAGGATTACGACAAGATTTGAGACACCTGACAAGCCGATGACTATCGCAAGCAGCCCTGTTTTACTAGCCTCGTATCTTAACAAGGATTATCCTGAAATTGAAAAGACAACCCGATTTGAGATCACAGATGCGACGGTAAAAAGTGCAGGAACACTTCAAAGAGAAAGTGATGTTTATTTCGCAGAACAATCTGTTTTTGATGTATTTTCTTTTACTTTTCTGAATGGTACTGCCTCCGGGGCACTCAGCAAACCGAATTCGGCTGTTGTTACAAAATCATTTTCAGAAAAATATTTTGGCAAAAAGGATGCATTAGGCGAAACGATTTCAATCAATAAAATCCTCTACGAAATAACGGGTGTAATTGCCGATCTTCCGTCGAATTCCGACATGAAAATTAACGTATTATTGTCAAGGGAATTTGTCGATACCAAGGAATGGCTGACTGATGATTTTCCTGTGTACACCTTTGCTCTTTTCAAAAACAAGCCAAATTTGAGCACATTTGATAAGAAATTGCAAATTCTTAGTCAGCGGTATATTCAACCTGAATTAAAAGCCCAGGGTGCGAACGAGTACAAAGTCATTTTTGAAACAGAAGCTTTAAAAGACGTTCATTACAGTGCCGGTAAAATGGGTGATTCGCCAAAGGGAAACAAACAATATGGATATTTGTTTTCATTTTTGGCGTTGTTTGTACTGGTCATTGCAGTGCTTAATTACATCAACTTGCTAACTGCAAGTGCTACGGAACGTTCCAAAGAAGTTTGTATCAGAAAAGCAAATGGAGCTAAAAGAAGGCAGCTGATATGGCAGTTTTTATTTGAATCTTTCATCATTAGTTTTTTATCAATATTGTTAAGCGCGGTGATTGTCAAAATAGCAACTCCTGCTCTAAACAATTTACTCCAGATCAGAATTCCGATTAATTGGACTGGAATTTTATTGGTTTCTGGTCTGGGTTTGTTGGTAATAACCATGTTAGGCGGACTGTATCCATCATTCGTATTGTCCTCTTTTAAACCAATCCAAGCCTTGAAAGGGACATTTTCGCCAAACGGTCAGTCGGTTTGGCTGAGAAAAGGAATTACGCTTTTCCAATTTTCGCTCGCTTTTGCCATGATATTTGGGGTTCTGGTAATCAGACAACAAATGACATTTTTACAAAATCATAATCCAGGTTTTGATAGAGAGCAGATTTTGTCAGTTTCAGTTCCGGACGATTCGGTTGCACGTTCGAAGATAAATGGATTGGCAGCAATACTCCGTCAGGAAAGTAAAATTGAGGATGTTACAGTTGGGCTGGTTAGTTTCAAAGCCGATGCAGCATTTCCGACGGGAACTACCATTTTTAAGGTGAATGGAAAGAAAAAGGAAGTGATGTGCAGCTATTTTTTAATCGACGAAAACTTCATTCCGACCTTAAACATCAGGTTATTACAAGGCCGTAACTTGTCTGCCGATAATATTTCTGATAAAAATGGTGGATTTATTGTCAATGAAGCTTTTGTGAAAATGTCAGGTTGGGCGAACCCTATCGGACAGGAAGTTGATGGATTTATGCATAAAGGTAAAGTTATTGGTGTGGCCAGGAACTTCAATTACAAGTCGCTGCATAACAAGGTAGAACCCCTGTTAATGGTTTACAACAATTTCCCTCCGGCCGGGATAATGATCAAAACAAAGCCTGAAAATCTATCAATAATTGAAAGTGCCTGGAAAGCACATTACCCGGATTATCCATTTGATTACAGTTTTCTGGACAATGCATTTGAAGCACAATACCGCAAAGACCACGTGATGATGGTTCTATTTAATGGTTTCGCGTTCCTCACAGTTCTAGTTTCGTGTTTGGGATTACTAAGTCTGATTACATTTTCAACCAGATTACGGACAAAAGAAATCGGGATTCGGAAAGTTCTGGGGTCATCAGTTTCAGGAATTGTTGCATTGTTGTCTAAGGATTACCTGTTGCTAGTCGTTCTTGCCTTCGTGATAGCTAGTCCGGCTGGGTATTATGCCATGAATAAATGGCTGCAAACTTTCGCATACAGGATCGATATCAGCTGGCTTGATTTTGCTATTGCAGGTTTTGTGACTGTTGCGACTGCATTGTTCACAATCAGTTTTCAAAGTATAAAAGCAGCTTTGATGAACCCGGTTAAATCGCTAAGAAGCGAATAAAAGGGTTAACGGTTAAAAGGTTAACGAGCCATTCGGATTTATGAAAAAGAGGGGATGGCCATTGGTTAGAAGTTGTACAAGTACTATCATCATCAACAAACAGTATATCATGGAAGAGAAAAGTTATCAGTCATTTGAGGACTTATTGATTTGGAAAGAGGCGATGCGGTTTAGTGTGGAGATTTATCAGTTATTCAAAGAAAGTAAGGATTATGGATTCAAAGATCAGATTCAGCGAGCATCGGTGTCTTTTCCGTCAAATATCGCCGAAGGTTTCGAGCGGCAGACGGACAAGGAGTTTGTTCAATATTTATTTATAGCTAAAGGATCAAATGGTGAGTTACGCACTCAACTTTATTTGGCGATCGAACTAAAATATATCGAAAGAAAAGCAGGAATAGAAATGATCGAAAAAGCAAGGAAAATTTCGAGTATGATTGGGAATCTGATCAAAGTAAGGAGGGCGAAGAATGGGGTTAATGCCGGGCGGCCGGTGCCGTTAAAAGGTGAAAGGTTAACGGGTAGTCCCAAACCACGGAACTAACCGAATCTATAACTATCACCACTACTCTTTCGAATCTTTAAACCGACGCTGTCCCTTAACCCTTTAACCGTTAACCTTTTAACCCTTTATGCTACGCAATTACGCAAAAATCGCCCGCCGGAACCTTTGGAGAAACAAGACTTTCTCGGCGATTAACATTTTTGGACTGGCAATTGGTATCGCTGCCTGTTTCTTCATTTTTCAGTATGTTTATTTCGAATCGAGTTACGACCGGTTTAATAAAAATGCTGGCAACATTTACCGAATTCCTATTTCTTATTCGGGAAGTATGGCCAATGTTCCGACTACTGCTGCGAATCATCCGGCTGTTGGTCCGGCCATGAAGGCTGACTTTCCGGAAGTGCTCGACTACGTTCGAGTCGTGAGTGTTTCGCTCTTTATGAACGCTTCGACGATGTCTTATGAAGCTTTGAATGCAGAACCAAAGACGTTCAACGAGAGTAAGATATTTCTTGCTGATGCCTCATTTTTCAATGTGTTTTCATATCCTCTCGTTTTTGGCGACAGAAAGACATGTCTGACGGAAGCCAATACGATTGCCATTTCAGCGTCCGAAGCGAAAAAATATTTTGGCACAAAAAATCCGGTTGGACAGGTTCTTAAAATGAACGGGCGTATGCCGATGAAAGTGACTGCTGTATTTCAGGACGTTCCGGAAAATTCGCATATCAAATTCGACATGCTCATTTCTTTCGAAACGGTTGGGCCAAACTGGGGTAAGGATGTCTGGACCTGGCCGGAGTTTTACAACTACGTCGTGCTCGCGCCTGGAACGGATGTTAAGAAACTCGAAGCAAAATTTCCTGCTTTTATTCAGAAATATCTGGGTGCAAAAATGAAAGAGTTGAGCTTTGGGAACACATTTGAATTACAACCTATTACTGACATTCACCTTAATTCTAATCTTCTGAAAGAAGCAGAAGCAAACGGAAGTGAAAAGGAAATTTACTTTCTGGCCATCATCGGCGCGTTTATTCTGTTCATCGCCTGGATTAATTACATCAATTTATCAACCGCCAAATCCATGGAACGCGCCAAGGAAGTTGGTCTTAGGAAAGTCGTTGGTGCTGAAAAACAACAACTGGTAGTTCAGTTTTTGCTTGAATCTTTTATCGTCAACGTGCTTGCATTGTTGCTGGCACTGATCATTATCGTTTCATTCATTCCTTTCTTCAATGACTTCATTGGCAAGAATATAAGTGCCGGATTTTTCTCCACCGGTTTGGGAAGTTTGCCTGTGTTTTGGATGAGTGTCCTTGGTATTTTTGTTTTCGGGGCCTTGCTGGTTGGCGCCTATCCGGCATTTGTCCTGTCGTCATTTATGCCCGCCGCCGTTCTCAAAGGTTTGATGATCAAATCAAACAAAGGCATTTCGCTAAGACGCGTTTTGGTTTCTTTCCAATTTGTACTTTCGATCATTCTCATTTCCGCAACGCTCATCGTTTTCAGGCAGTTCAACTACATGCGAAATGGGAATTTGGGATACAAAAAGGACCAGGTACTCATTGTAAAATCGCCAGCTATTGTGGATTCTACGATCGGTGGTAAATACAATTTCTTCAAATCTGAATTGAAGCAGACTCCATCTGTGAGCGGTGCTACAACAACGTCTGACATTCCGGGAAGTATGATTCGCTACCGCAATAGCGTGAGGCGGGCCAATCAGGATCAGTCGCACAATTTCACGAGTTATCTGATGGAGATTGACGAGAATTTTATTCCTGCTTATAAAATTGAGCTTATTGCCGGGAAGAACTTTACTGCCACCGATTCTTCGAGCCTTAACCTGAAAAGCAATAACAAGATCATTGTTAATGAGGAAGTTATTGAATCGCTGGGTTACAAATCAGCCGACGAAGCGATCAATCAGGACGTGCTGTTCCGGCTTGGTCAGGAAGATTTACCCTGTAAAATCATCGGCGTCATGAAGAATTTTCATCAGCGTTCCCTGAAAGAAAAATTCGATCCAATCCTTTGCTATTACCCGTCATACAGCGACTGGAAGTATATTTCGGTGAATATTAATGTTTCAAATGCGTCAAAAAGTATAACTGATATAGGAGAATCCTACAAGAAAGCGTTTCCGGGAAATCCTTTCGAATATTTCTTCCTTGACGAATATTTTAATCAGCAATATCAGGCAGATAACCGTCTTGGAAACGTTTTCGGACTTTTTGCAATACTGGCAATTTTGGTCGCATCAATGGGACTTCTCGGGTTATCCAGCTTCGTAATCAAGTTAAGAACAAAAGAAATCGGTGTCCGAAAAGTACTTGGCGCATCCGTCGGCGGCCTTTTGGTTTTGGTTTCAAAAGATTTTATAAAGCTGGTTGGTTTCGCTGCCATTATTGCAATTCCGATCATATACTTTTCAGCAAAAGACTGGCTTAACAGCTACGCGTTTCACATCAGCTTAGGGTGGGCCATTTTCATCGTTCCGCCTGTGATTTTACTAACAATAACATTGATTACTATTTGCCTGCAAAGCTTAAAAACGGCGCTAATGAACCCGGTGAAGAGCTTGCGAAGTGAGTGAAGGAAGATTAGGTTAAAAGGTCAAAAGGTTAACAGCTATGACGGGTTACCTCAATAGCACCGATTGACTTGTAGTTCTGACCCGTTGATCATTTAACCGTTTAACCTTTCCCCGTTTAACCTTTTAACCCTTTATATTTTTCATCATGCTAAAAAACTATCTAAAAATCGCGCTAAGGAACCTGGTAAAGAACAAAACCTATTCCTTTATTAACATTACCGGCTTAGCCATGGGAATGTCAGTTTCGGTATTGATCCTGATGTTTGTCATGCATGAGTTTAGTTATGACAAATTCCATGAAAATCATAAACGGATTTATCGGATTTTAGGTAAGATGAAATTTGGCGACCAGGACATGCAGTTCAACGCGTTTAACGCGAAGCTTGGGCCCGCTTTAAAACGGTACAATCCACAGGTCAAAGATTTTGTGAGAGTAAAAACTGCTTTTGAAAAAGTAGTGATGAAAAATCCTGACAAACCAGAACAGATATTTTACGAGCAAAATTTCATGTTCGCCGATCCTTCGTTTTTCAATATTTTCACCTTCAAGGTAAAAGAAGGAGATCCGAAAACGATGTTGGAAAAGCCGTTTGCGATGGTGATTTCGGAGCGGATGTCTAAAAAATATTTTGGCGACGCCGATCCAATTGGAAAGGTATTGATGTTAGATGGCAAACACCTGATGCAAATAACCGGCGTTGCTGAAAATCCGCCTTCGAATTCTACTTTCAATTATGATTTTATAGTTTCGGCAATCACTTTCCCTCAGTTAAGTGCCGAAAACAAAAATATCTGGGAAGGCGCAGGTGCATTCAATACGTACCTTTTGCTTGATTCTGAGAGATCGGTAGCGAATGTTGAAAAAAATATAAAAAGAGAGGGTGGGCGCGGTGAAGGATTTGATACACAGGCCAGTTACAAACTGGAAAGTTTTGCGACGATACATCTAGGTAATAATTTTTCCAGTTCTGGTAATACTGGCTTGATTTACATTTTTGCTGTTGTCGCGATTGTAATCCTTTTTCTTGCGCTATTCAACTATATGAGCCTTACTACTGCGCGAGCAACTTTGCGTGCAAAAGAAGTTGGTGTTCGAAAGGTAGTCGGTGCAGGAAGAAGCGGATTGGTAAAACAGTTTTACGTCGAATCGGTCCTATTGTGTTCGGTCGCCTTTGCATTGTCATTTGTGCTGGTTCAAGTGCTTCGACAGCCATTCTACGATCTGCTGAATCTTCGGATTGATTCTTCATTTTTATTTTCACCATCATTTGTTGGTCTGGTTGCGGGGTTGCTTCTTTTGAGCGCATTCATAGCAGGAAGTTATCCGGCACTTGTATTGTCGGGGTTTGCGCCGCTGGAAGTTTTGAAGGGGAAATTAACAGGCGGACAAAGCAGTGCCGGAGTACGGAAGTTTTTCATGGTTTTGCAATTTACCGTTTCTATTGCGCTCATTGTGTGTAGCTTGGTTGTGAAGGATCAGCTTCAATATATGCAAAACAAGAACCTGGGGCTTTACAAAGAACAGGTTTTAAGTATTCCGTTGACATCATCCGTGGCCAATAATTATTTTCCGCTTCGTAATGAAATACGGGATCAGGTTGGTGTGAGTAACGTTTCGATAACCAATGCCGGGTTTTTCAAGGGATACAATATGTTTTTTATTAAAAATTTTACTACTAAAAAAGATGTTGCACTTGCTGGCTTTTCTGTGGATAATAATTTTATTAAGACACTTGGATTAAACTGGCAAACCAAACCGAATGAAAATTCCTGGCGCAATAGAAATCATGTTTTATTGAATCAGGCAGCGATTAAAGAGCTGGGTATGACTGGAAATCCTGTTGGACAAAAAGTGCTTGATAGCGAGGTGGCTGGAATTTTGAAAGACTTCCATTTTTCATCTTTACAGAGTGAAATTAAGGGAGTTGGTCTTTTTGTAGTTGGCGATACAACCAATATTTTGAAATCCTCGTCAAACGCAATCCTATATGTGAGGCTTGATCCGAGAACGGACATTAAAGAAAAGGTTGCTGCGATCGGCCAGATTTTTAAGAAATATGACCAGGAAAAGCCCTTTGAATATTATTTTCTGGACGATGCTTTCAATGAAACTTTCAAGACTGAAATCAGAATGTCAAAAATGTTTTCGGTATTTACTGCATTTGCCATTTTCATTGCCTGCATGGGTTTGTTCGGACTGGTTACGTTCACGGCCGAAACCAGAACACGGGAAATCGGAATTCGTAAAGTTCTGGGTGCTTCAATAGCGGGCATCGTTGGATTGCTTTCCAGGGATTTTATCAAATTGGTTTTGGTATCAATCGTGCTGGCTATTCCGGTTGCCTATTATTTCATGGACAAATGGTTGCAGGATTTTCCATACAGAATTGAGATTCCGATTTGGATTTATGCTATATCAGCGCTGCTTGCTGTTGGCATTGCTTTGGTAACGATTAGCTTTCAGAGCGTTAGGGCTGCGTTGATGGATCCGGTAAAGAGTTTGAAGAATGAGTGAGAGAAAAGGCCGGGCCGCCACGGGAAGGTGAAAGGTTAAAAGGTGAAAGATTAAAAGGTGAAAGGTTAAAAGGTTAAAAGGTGAAAGATTGCTTCCTGACCTGACGGTGTTAACTCGCCGTTGACCAGTAACCATTTAACCCATTAACCTTTTAACCCATTAACCCATTAACCTTTCACCTTTTAACCCTTTTCAATAACTATATCGTATTAGTCCCGGAGCCAGCGAGCAAAGCAAAGGATTGCTCACTTTGGTTATTTGAGTAGATAATCTGCCTTTCTCATCATAAGTTTTTTCTATTAATGCAAGCTGCTCCTTTGTATTGATCAGATACTCACCAATTTGCCGGCGGTTACCAGCAAATTTATGTTCGAAAATGCGGTTTACCTTGTCCTTGCCGTCATACCAGGTTTCGAGACTCAGCACATCATTTTTATAGGCATATTCAACACGATATAATAGATTGTTCTGTCCGTCAGTCCAGCTTTGTCCGAGTTTTTTGCCATTTTTGAACTCATACTTTATTTGTCCTGTAAGTACTTTTTGCCCTGAATTGTACACGTACAGGTATGTCTTTTCCAGACTTACAACACCATTTATATACTCATATTCAGATTCATTGCCTGGAAGCCAATCAGACGCAGGGCTATTTTTGCTGTACATTATTTTTCTTATCAGCACTCCGTTATTATTGTATAAATGGTCAGTATAGGATTGTAATTCCAGCTTTCCGGAAACCGTTCGTGATTTAAGCTCCATTTTGGTCAGTTTACCTGCGGCATTATAAATGTAATTTTCTTCACCAGAAATTTCGGTGCAATTCCCATCATAGCAATACGTCTTTTTTAGAAGCGGAGCATCATCATTGTAAGCAATAAGATCAGGCTCAGAACTGAATTCGGTAGCCGGATCGCCGGGTTGGCAGGCCAGCCATAAGGGAGCAAAAAGTAGAAAACGTAATTTTTTGAGCATGGCGATAGGGATTAGTTTCCCAAATTAGACACTTCTAAAATTTAAATGGTTGGAAGATCAGACAGGATTTTTCCCTTTTTATTTCGAAATGATTTATATTACCATTTTAAACTTTGCAGCATGTATCTCGAGTCAGACCGATTAATTTATAACAAATTTGATAACAGCCACTTCCCTGACTATACGAGGCTGGTTTCTCAGGAAGAGGTGATGAAGCATATTACCGGAAAAGGGCTAACTGTTAATGAAGCACAAATTAGATTTCAGGTAGCGCTGGATGCAGATCAAAACCGGGAAGATATGGGTTTTTTGGCGGTGACAGAAAAGGCAACGGGTGCATTCATTGGATTGGCGAAAATTGTTCCTTTTGAAAATGGTATGACCGAAATCGGTTATGCGTTGCTTCCGGAATTCTGGAATAAAGGTTATGCTTCAGAAATAACAAAACGATTGATTGTATACGCAAAAGAACTGGGCAATATCAGTGAACTGATTGGCGTAGTAGATCCTGGAAATCATCCTTCTATCCACGTACTTACAAAGCAGGATTTTGTATTTTACCGAGAGGTAATCAACGACAAGAACTTTGCCAGGATGGATTATATATTGAAGCTGTAACCTCAAACAGCTTATTAGAATCCCCGCAATATTAAAGCCTGGTTTTAATATTGCGGGGATTTAATGTACTTATCAACTGAATTTTTGAGTGTCCGTCAACGTGTTTTGCTGTTCGTAAATGAACACTTTTTCAAGGTAACTAATAGTCAATTGTTTGAAAAGCAAACATATAAACAGCAGGCATAAGTTTTGTTGTTTGGGGCGAAGCCATATTCATAATATAACGAAAGCCGAAAGCCAATTGCTGACAGCCTTAAAAACAGCCATGTTAAAAAACTATCTTAAAATTGCATTTCGTAACCTTTGGAAACACAAGGTTTTTTCATTTATCAACATCATGGGGCTGACGGTCGGAATGTCGGCCTGTTTCCTGATATTTTTATATGTCAATTTCGAATTGAGCTACGACGCGTTTAATACCAAAGCAGACCGGATTTACAGATTGGTAACAGATATTAAAACACCATCTGAAACTATGAATACAGGCTCGACTTCCTGGGCATTTGCTCCAAATATTAAAACTGATTTTCCCGAAGTAGAAGCATTCGTCCGCATAAATGGAGGCAGTTTTTTGGTGAGAAAGGGCGATCTTAAATTTCAGGAAGAAAAATCAGTATTTGCAGATTCAACCTTGTTCAGCGTTTTTGATTTTAAGCTGATAAAGGGTAATCCTAAAACTGCGTTAAAAGATCAGCTAAGCCTTGTATTTACAGAAACGGCAGCAAAAAAATATTTTGGTGACACAGATCCAATTGGTCAGACGTTACTTTTATCAGGTGAAGGTTTGCCTGCAATTGTGACGGGCGTCATGAAAGATATACCTGAAAATGCACAGTTTAAGGGTGATATGTTCATTTCCATGTCAACGCTTACCCAAAGATTTAACAAAGGAATTGATGACCAATGGGGGAATTTCGGTGCCACAACTTATCTTCTTTTAAAGCCCGGAACCACCGGAAGTGCTCTCGAAAAGAAATTTCCTGCATTCTTGAAAAATCGTGCTGGCAAGTTAATGAGCGAATTGAACATGCATTACATGCTGTTTCTTGAACCGTTAAGAGACGTTCACTTGCTGTCCACAAGAGGTTCGGATGATAGCGGAAGCATGAATAACGTATATGTATTCTCCGTTGTTGCTATTTTTATCCTGCTTATCGCCTGTATCAATTTTGTCAACCTGACCACCGCCCGTTCCGTTGAAAGAGCGAAGGAAGTTGGTATCCGCAAAGTAGTAGGTGCACCCAAAGCACTCCTGGCCCGACAATTTATCAGTGAATCCATCTTGTTGTGTCTTATTGCGTTCGTTTTTACCATTGTACTTTCGGCTGTTTTAATTCCCTTATTCAATAATTTGTCGGGAAAAATCATCAGCACCGGAATTTTTAGCAATCTGCCATTTGTAGGAGGCATGTTCGTTGCAGCGATCATTATCGGCGTTCTGGCTGGTTTTTATCCGGCGCTGGTACTATCTTCATTTGAACCCGTGGTGGTTTTGAAAGGCCGGTTTACTACGAGTGTAAAAGGAATTTTATTACGTAAAGGATTGGTAACCTTGCAGTTTGGTATTTCTATTGCGTTAATCATTGCTACCATTGTTGTTTTTACACAAATGAATTTTATGCGAAACCGGAATCTGGGTTTTAGCAAGGATCAGATGATGATCGTTAATTCGGAAGGTGATCCCAAGCGTAATGCGTTCAAAGAATCATTGGCAGGGTTAAGTGGAGTAAAATCAACGGCGGCATCATCCAGTGTTCCTGGTAGTGGCAACCCAAGCGCTTATTCAGAAATAGAAAATAAAAGTGGCGATTTGCAGATAGCCAATCTGGATCTGTATTTCGTTGACTTTGATTATATTCCTCAGTTCAAACTTAAAATAGTGGCCGGTCGGGCGTTTTCCCGGGAATTTGGTACCGATACTACCCAGGCTATGGTTATTAATGAAGCGGCTGTCAAGCTTTTTGGTTACAGTTCTCCGGAACAGGCGATTGGACGGCGATTTAAACAGTGGGGACGTGAAGGAAAAATTGTTGGTGTGATCAAAGATTTTCATTTCCGTGCTTTGCAGGAAAAAATAAAACCACTTACCATGCGCATTGAACCGGGAGGAAGTGATCTGGTCTCAGTTAAAATCGATGGCGGAAATATCAAAGAAACCATCGCAGCCGTTGAAAGTAAATGGAAATCAGCCATGCCGGACCGTCCTTTCAGTTACTATTTTATGGATGAATTTTTTGACCGCCAATACCGCAGCGAAGAACGGTTTGAAAAGCTATTTTTCAACTTCGCAATCCTGGCTATTTTCATTTCCTGTCTGGGATTACTGGGGCTGGCATCTTACAGTACCATGCAACGCACAAAAGAAATAGGCGTACGGAAAGTCATGGGCGCCTCCATTGGAAGTATTGTCAGACTTTTATCCAAAGATTTTCTGAAACTGGTTTTAATATCATTTGTCATTGCATCACCAATCGCTTATTACGGCATGTATCAGTGGCTGCAAAACTTTGCTTACCGGACAGAAATTCATTGGTGGATATTTCTTGCCGCTGCTGTACTATCGACTTTTATAGCCTTTGCCACAGTGAGTTTTCAAAGTATACGTGCAGCATTGATGAACCCGGTGAAGAGTTTGAGGAGTGAATAGAGGCCACAGTTGTAGTATTTAATATAATAGACATTGGATTGGGTTATAAGAAGATTAAAGATATTTGACTTTAATCTATTCTTATAACTCCCTGGTCGTTCAAATACTTCCAGACAGAATTGATATTACAAACCCTGACATTTGATTTTATCCAGTAATCCTCTGCTTGCGGCGTGACTATGAGATTAATTTTGGCTCCCAGATCTTCAACAGATACGGTATTTCCTCTGTTGAAACCGGGACTATTTGAATATTTTATTTCAATGGCTACTTTTACTTCACCATTTTTAACCAATACCAAATCCATTTCAGCCTGATCTTTGGTACGGTAAAAGTATGATTCAACGTTATGTTCAAGACTGGCAATTATCTGTTGAATGACATATCCTTCCCACGAATTTCGCAACGAAATGTTCCCCGATAATCCTTCCAAATCAGTAATTCCGATTAGAAAATGAAATAATCCTGAATCACGGATAAATATTTTCGGTGATTTAATCAGCCGTTTACTGATGTTAACAAAATAGGGTTCAAGTCTCCTAACTAAAAAAGCCCGTTCCAGAAAGTTAATATGATTTTTTAATGTGGGCATCGTAATGTCCAGCGAATTAGCCAAATCGGAATAATTTAATAAACCGCCATGTACATTAGTTAGCATCCTCAACAGATTTCGCATCATTTCGGGTGAAGCAGTCATACCGAGATTGACCAAATCTCTTTCAATATAAGTTTGCAAAAAACCACGCATCCAAAGTTCTGACATTCGCTCCGTAGGAGCCAGTAATGCATCTGGAAACCCTCCCCGAATCCAATGCTGCTGATAGGTTATATGATTTGGAGAAATTTCACGATAATGTAAAGGCTGTAACTCAAAATACAATATTCTACCAGCTAACGTTTCCGAACTGGCTTTGATCAATTCAGGTGAAGCTGAACCTAACAGAATAAATCTTCCAGGCGTTCTTTTCTTATCAATCATAGAACGCAATAATGGAAAGAGGTCGGGAACTCTTTGTATTTCGTCCAGAATCACAAGTTTATCTTCATGTTCCTGGAAATATAAGTCAGGTTCTCGAAGTTTATCTCTGTCTGCAAAATATTCCAGATCAAGATAAATACTTGGTCTGTTGATTTTTGTCATAATCTGCTTCACAAGCGTTGTTTTTCCAACCTGACGAGGCCCAAGAATTGCAACAGATGGCAAATACGAAAGTGCTTCAATGATCTCTTTTTCAATTGACCGTTCTATCATCGTTATTATAATTAAACAGACAAATTTAAAATTTAATTTTAAATTTGTCTGTTTAATTATAAAGTATAATTTTTTTCATTTCAGGTCCATGTTTAATTATTTTTCATCTTTTACACAACTTCCTTCGTAAGTTTGGATTTAAGCATAAACTCGTATGTGCTTGGGTAAATTGACTATAAAAAGAATTCTCATTCCAATTCCACCTGCTTCCTCTCCAACTCAACAAAGTCTTCCCTAACCGGCGTAAAACAATCCATAACCTTGCATTCCGTAAATGCTTTGGCAGAATGTGGTGCCCAGGATGGAATAAAGGCCGACATACCTGACGTGAGTAATTGCTTTTCTCCATTGATATTAAATTCCAGTTCCCCTTCCAGTACATGGCACCATTGCTCGTGTACATGGCTGTGTTCGGGTAAAATAGTGCCGTTTTCTATCGTGAACCGGCAGTAAGTTCCCTGTTCGGAATGTGCAATGGTACCCGAAATGCCATCCCAGATCTGTACTATTTTCTTGGTATTATAATTTATAAAAGGCATAGTCTATTTTGATATTAAAACTGAGATTGGAATATTTTTTTCAAAAATACGAAACCCTTCCCAGGAACATTTGGTGAAAGTTTTAAAACCTGTTCTCTCCGTTCTATACCGAACAAACAGTGTCCGATAGCGAACACTGTTTGTTCGGTATTTTTATTGTAATTAACTCATTATTAAATACTTGATTGTTTTATTTTTCGTGGCTTGCTATTTGAACAGCAAAACCGGGAAACACATTTTTTTCAGCCATGATATGATTAGTAACTATTTTAAAATTGCCTGGAGAAATCTTGTTAAAAACAAGGTTTATTCTTTTATCAATATTGCCGGGCTGGCTGCGGGTTTGGGTGTTGCTACGCTTATCGGGCTTTGGATATATGATGAACTTTCCTTCAATAAATCTTTTGAGAATTACGACCGGATTGCCATTATCAGGCAAAATCAGACTTTCAATAATGTAATCGGAACACAGGCTTCCGTACCCTATCTGATGGGACAGGAGCTTCGTGATAAATTCGGAAGCGACTTTAAACACGTATTGATGTCGTCTGAGGCATATGGTCATATTCTTAGCTTTGGGGACAAGAAAATATCAAAAAACGGCAGCTATTTTGAGCCGGGAGTTACCGACATGTTATCCTTGCACATGATAAAAGGTACGCGTTCCGGACTGAAAGAAATGAATTCCATTATGCTTTCGGAATCAGTTGCCAAAGACCTTTTCGGAAATACCGACCCGATTGATAAACTGATGAAAATCAACAATAAGTTTGATTTAAAGGTAACCGGTGTGTATGCTGATCTGCCCTTTAACTCGGCTTTTAAAAATTTATCTTTTATAGCCCCCTGGGATCTGTATATTAATAATGAAAACTGGCCGGAGAAAAAAACCGATCCGTGGCGCGCTAATATGTTCCTGACTTTTGCCCAGATAGCCGATCATGCGGATATGGACAAGGTTTCGGCTAAAATAAAAAACGTTAAATTAAATAAAGTCAGCAGGGCGGATGCGGAATTCAAACCGGAAATTTTTCTCCAGCCCATGAGTAAATGGCAATTGTATTCTGAATTTAAAAACGGGAAGGTTGCCGGTGGAAATATTGAATTTGTGTGGCTTTTTGGTATTATCGGTGTTTTCGTATTATTGCTCGCCTGTATCAACTTTATGAATTTAAGTACGGCGCGAAGTGAAAAACGTGCTAAAGAAGTTGGTGTCCGCAAAGCCATCGGATCGTTACGCAGCCAGCTGGTTTTGCAGTTTTTCAGTGAATCTTTGCTGGTAACAGGCCTTGCTTTTATTTTGTCTTTATTTTTAGTTTTTATGGCTCTTCCGGTTTTTAATGAAGTAGCTGACAAAAAAATATCATTTCCCTGGCAATCGCCTTTATTCTGGGCTGCCGGTCTTGGTTTTACCATGCTGACCGGAATTATCGCGGGAAGTTATCCTGCTCTTTATCTGTCATCTTTTCAACCCATTAAAGTATTAAAAGGTGCTGGTCTGGCCCGAATTAAACTGGGAGCTTTTGCAGCTGCTCCACGTAAGGTCATGGTGGTAGTCCAGTTTACGATTTCCATTATTCTGATTATTGGTACGATCATAGTTTTTCGCCAGATACAGTTTGCCAAAAATCGCCCGATCGGATACAACCGGGATAACTTGCTTGTTGTAAGCATGAACACGCCAGATATTCACGGGCATTACGAAGCCATCCGAAATGAATTATTGAAAACCGGGGCTGTAACAGAAATGTCACAATCGTCTAATCCTACAACTTATATAGCTGCCATTAACAACGGTTATGAATGGGACGGAAAAGATCCGGGTATTCAGGGAAACTTTGCAACAATGGCTGTTTCACATGATTTTGGTAAAACGGTAGGCTGGCAATTTAAGGAAGGCCGTGATTTTTCAAGATCTTTTTCAACGGACTCTTCCGGTGTGGTCCTGAATGAAACGGCTGCGAAATTTATGGGCCTGAAAAACCCGGTTGGAGCAACTATTAAAGCCGACGGGAAACCTTACAAAGTGATCGGGGTCATTAAGGATATGATCATGGAATCGCCTTATAAACCAACTTTCCGTACTGTTTTCTTCCTGGATTATAACTGGGCGAATGTTTTTAACATTAAAATAAATCCGCAGTCAGGTTCAGCAGAAGCATTAGGCAGGATTGAATCGGTCTTCAAAAAATTCAATCCTTCGGCACCGTTTGAGTACAAGTTTACCGATGAGCAGTATGCAAGGAAATTTGGTGAAGAAGAACGGATTGGTAAGCTGACTTCCTTTTTTGCGGTTCTGGCTATTTTTATCAGCTGTTTGGGATTATTCGGAATGGCCTCATTTGTGGCTGAGCAAAGGACAAAAGAAATTGGTATCCGCAAAGTGTTAGGCGCGTCCATTGCCAGTTTATGGGGAATGCTTTCGCAGGAATTTGTAGTGCTGGTAATTGTTTCATGTTTCATTGCCGCACCCGTTTCCTGGTATTTTATGAATGGCTGGTTGCAGAAATACGATTACCGGACTGACATTTCGTGGTGGATCTTTATTCTGTCGGGGCTTGGTGCCTTATTCGTCACAATCCTGACCGTGAGTTTCCAGGCCATCAAAGCAGCATTGATGAATCCGGTGAAAAGCTTGCGCAGTGAGTAAGAATGGGGTTAAAAGGTTAACGGTTAAAGGGAAATGCACACCATTTAACTGCCTGATGGTTTAATGTTATCTTTTAACCATTAACCCGCTGACCATTTAACCTGTTCACCCTTAACCCTTTTCTTATGTTTCGTAACTATTTCAAAATCGCCTGGCGGAATCTTCTTAAAGAGCGCCAATTTACATTGCTCAACCTGGTTGGTTTATCTACGGGGCTGGCCTGTACTTTACTCATTTATCTTTGGGTGAAGGATGAACTGCATGTAGATAAATATAATAGAAAAGACGATCAGCTTTTTCAGGTGATGGCCAATCATAAAAGTGAAAACGGGATCAAAACGATTAACCACACTGCGGGACTTTTGGCTAATGCCCTGGCTGCCGAAATGCCCGAAGTTGAACATGCCGTAACGGTGGTGCCCGCATCCTGGTTTGGTAACAAAGGAACTGTTTCATTTGATGAAACTCATTTAAAAGCAGATGGCCAGTTTATCGGAAGTGATTACTTTAATGTTTTCACCTGCCCCGTTATTAAAGGTGATACAAAAACGCTGTTTCGGGATAACCAAACTATTGGTATTTCACAGGACCTGGCCCTGAAACTATTTCACAGCACGAACAATGTTATCGGGCAAACGGTAAAATGGGATCACGGAGAATTTACCGGGACTTACAATATAGGACTGGTGTTTGAAAAAAATCCGGCAAATGCTGTCGAGCAATTTGATCTGCTGTTCAATTTTGATCTTTTTGTTGAAAAAAGGCCAAGTATGAAGGCTTGGGGAAACAGCGATCCAAGTACATTTTTAATTCTGAAAAAAGGCACCGAAACCGATCGTTTTAATGCCAAAATCCGCAATTATCTGCACTCCAGAAATAAAGATCTGGATGCACAGTTATTCGCTATCCGTTATTCTGATAAATACCTTCATGGCCAGTTTGAGAATGGTGTACAGGCAGGCGGAAGAATTACTTATGTGAGGCTATTCTCAATTATTGCATTGTTTATCCTAGTGATTGCGTGTATCAATTTCATGAATTTGTCCACTGCCAAAGCATCGGGCAGGATGAAGGAAGTGGGTATTAAAAAAGCGATCGGAGCATATCGCCGGTCGCTTGCAATCCAGTATCTGAGCGAGTCGGTGATGATGGCGTTTTTGTCACTAGTCTTTGCCATATTATTGTTACTTATCCTGCTTCCACAATTTAATAACATTACTGGAAAACATATCAGTCTGGCACTTGATATCAAAGCGACCGTATCAGTTTTGGCGATCACCTTTGTAACCGGACTTATAGCAGGCAGTTATCCGGCCTTTTATCTTTCTGGGTTTAATACTATATCTGCATTGAAAGGTTCGCTTAAAACGTCTGTCAGTGAGATTTTTGTCAGAAAAGGATTGGTAGTATTTCAATTTGCAGTTTCTGTGACATTCATAGTTTCTGTTCTGGTGGTGTACAAACAAATCAGGTACATCCAGTCAAAAAACCTGGGTTATAATCGCGAGAATATTATTCATTTCGAGATTCCTATGCAAATGGATTCAGTTAGTTTAAAATCTTCTGAAGCATTTCTGAATGAAGTGAAAAACTTGCCAGGCGTAGTAAATGCATCCAGCTATTATCACAATCTTACCGGTGAGCACGGTTCTATTTCCGGATTTGAATGGCCCGGAAAACCACCCGGAAGAGATATAGATTTCGCCAATCTGGAAGTAGGTTACAATTTTATTGAGACAGTCGGAATGACATTTAAAGAAGGCCGCGGTTTTTCTAATAATGCAAATGCCGGAAATGAGATCGTATTTAATGAATCGGCCATAAAAAAAATGGGACTGAAAGATCCGATCGGGAAAACAGTGAAATTCTGGGACCAACAGCGGCAGATTGTGGGCGTTGTAAAGGATTTTAATTTTGAATCACTCTATGAACAAGTGAAGCCCTGCTTCTTCCAGGTATATCCGGTCATGCCCAATATTATGGTCAAACTTCAAAAAGGGGCTGAAAGTCAGGCTATTCCGCAAATTGAAAAAACGTTTCAGGCCTATAATAAAGGAAACGTTTTTGAATATCAGTTTTTAGACGAGAATTATAAAGCACTCTATGCATCCGAACGCCGGATCAGTGTTTTGTCAGGATACTTTGCCGGCCTTGCCATACTTATCTCATGCCTCGGACTATTTGGGTTGGCTGCATTTACGGCCCAGAGAAGAAGAAAGGAAATTGGTATCCGTAAAGTCGTGGGAGCAACAATTGGAAATATTGCAGTATTGTTATCCACAGATTTTCTCAAGCTGGTATTAATCGCCATGGTCATTGCCTTTCCATTGATAGGCTGGGCTATGGACCAGTGGCTACACGAATTTGCATTCCGGGTCGATGTCGGATTAAGCGTATTTATTATTTCAGGGATTGCAATTACACTGCTTACATTAATTACAGTAGGATATCAGGCAATAAAAGCTGCACTTCTTGACCCGGTAAAAACTTTGAAAACGGAATGAAAAGGGCCGGGCCGCCGATGCGGTTAACGGTTAACGGCTAAAAGGTTAAAAGCCGAATCGTTAACAGTTAACCTTTAACCTTTTAACCTATTCTTGTTATGTTAAAAAACTACATAAAAATAGCGGTCAGAAACATCTGGAGAAAAAAAGCCTTTACGATGATCAACATTGTCGGCTTAGGCGTTGGACTGGCTACTTGTATGCTCATTATGCTTTTTGTGCGGCATGAATTGAGTTATGACAAATTCAATAAAAATGCCAGCCGGATCTTCCGCATAACATTTCATGGAAGAATTGGCGGCAAGGAAATTAATATTGCAGGAGCCCCTGCACCTGCTGGTCCCGCCATAGCGAACGACTATCCTGGCGTGGAAGCGTACACCCGGATATCGCAGGAAGGTTCCTATGTGGTAAAGAATGGGCAGGAAAAATTTAAGGAAGACAGGGTGGTATTCGCTGATTCAAATTTTCTTAGAATTTTTTCGATACCATTGTTAAAAGGTGATCCAAAAACAGCGCTTACAGAACCAAATACGCTGGTACTTACGGAAAGCATGGCACGGAAATATTTCGGAGCCGCTGATCCGGTTGGCAAAAGCCTTGAGATGGGAACGCGCGGCTTGTTCCGAATCACCGGTGTTTGTGGGGATATCCCCTCAAATTCGCATTTTCATTACGATTTTTTTGTATCTCTAAAATCAAAAAAACTTGGAGAAAAATGGCTGTCCAGCGGAGCACATACGTATATTTTACTTCGGGAAGGATATCCTGTTGAAAAACTGGCTGCTCAAAACCAACAAATAATAAGGAAATACATTGGCCCTGAGATTCAGGAGTTTTTAGGAATAAGCCTGGAGGAATATTTGCGAAAAGGAGATTCGTTCGGTTTGAAATTTCAGCCTCTTACCGATATTCATTTACGTTCCAATCTGGAAAATGAACTGGAATCAAATGGTGATGTGAAATATGTCTATGTATTCTCAGTAATCGCTCTTTTTATATTGCTGATTGCCTGTATCAATTTTATGAACCTCTCCACAGCCGGATCGGCCAACCGCGCAAAAGAAGTTGGCGTCCGTAAAGTGCTAGGTTCGTTACAACAGCAATTAATCCGTCAGTTTTTGGCAGAATCCGTATTGTTAACCTTCCTGGCCCTCACCGTGGCTTGTGCTATTGTGTTGTTGGTTTTGCCGGGCTTCAATGAATTGGCAGGCAAACAGTTTGATATCCGGGCGGTCTTCAATTTTAAAATGATCTCGTACACCATCGTGGGTTGCCTGCTGATTGGACTGGCGGCGGGCAGTTATCCTGCCTTTTTTCTATCTTCTTTTAAGCCAATCAGTATGCTTAAAGGCAGTTTGCAAATCGGGATGAAAAGCGGTTGGTTGAGGAATTCCTTAGTTACGGTTCAATTTGTGGTCTCAATTGGAATGATTATCTCAACGATTATCGTGTCTCAGCAACTCAGGTTTATCCAAAATAAAAAAGTAGGTTTTGATAAAGACAAAGTTATTATTCTGCACGACACCTATATAATTGGAGACAAGCTAAATGCTTTTAAGGAAGAAATCGAAAAGATGTCACAAGTAAATGCGACAAGTTTTGCGGGTTACATGCCGGCAGGCAGTTCGAATAGTGGTAATGACGGTTTCAAAGCTGAAAGTATTCCTGATCAAGTGAGCCCATTTCGATTGAGAACATACAGTATCGATGAAAATTATCTTTCCACTTTGGGTATAGCGCTATCGTTGGGGAGGAATTTTTCAAAAACCTTTTCGTCTGACAGTGCAGCTGTACTTGTAAACGAAGCAGCAGTGAAGCAGTTTGGCTGGAAAAAACCGATCGGGCAACGAATATCTACTATTGGTAACGGAAGTGAAGGCAGCAAACGTACGTATACGGTAGTTGGTGTTACAAAAGACTTTCACTTCGAATCCATGCACCAGCATATTGCTCCATTGATCATGTATTATGGAGGCGATCGCTACCAAATTGCCCTGCGAATAACGTCCAGTGACATTCCGGATTTCCTCAAAACCCTTGGGGAAAAATGGAAAGCGCAAACCGATATCCCTTTTTCTTATTCATTTCTCGACGAACGTTTTAACAAAATGTACGAATCCGAAAAGCGCATTGGAGAACTGTTTGGCATATTCGCAAGTCTAGGCGTAATGATTGCCTGTTTGGGGTTGTTTGGTCTGGCGACTTTCACTACCATTCAAAGAACCAAGGAAATTGGTGTTCGTAAAGTGTTGGGCGCTTCGGTCATGAGCATTGTGGCTTTGCTATCACAGGATTTCTTAAAATTGATAATCGTCGCCATAGTCATAGCCACACCAATTGCATGGTACGGAATGGACCAATGGCTGAAAGACTTTGCTTACAAGATTCACATTCAGTGGTGGATATTTGCCCTGGCTGGTTTATTAGCAGTTGGGATCGCGCTGTTAACAGTCAGTTTTCAAAGCATAAAAGCCGCATTAATGAACCCGGTAAAAAGTTTACGAAGCGAGTAGGGGCTGGGCTCGTCCCCGCCCTTTACAATCCAAATCAAAAAGCATTTTTTTGTTAATTCAAATCACAGCTGGCCATGTTAAAAAACTATCTCAAAATCGCCTTCCGGAACCTTGTGAAAAACAAGGCATATTCCGCTATTAACATTGGTGGACTTGCGGCTGGAATGGCCATTGCAGTATTGATAGGCCTGTGGATTCATGATGAGTTTGCTTACGACAAATACCATCAGAACTATGGCCGTATAGCCAAGGTAATGCAGACGGTCACGTTTGAAGGTAAGAAGTACCATGGTGAATATATGCCTGCTCCGCTTGGGAATCACCTTCGAACCAATTTTGCAGATGACTTTAAATATGTGGTCATGTCGTCTTTTACAAGTGAACATATTTTGTCATATGGAGAGAATAAATTTACCAAAAAAGGCAATTATTTAAGTCCCGAAGCGCCCGATCTGTTTTCACTAAAAATGCTGGCAGGAACCCGTGCCGGCTTGAAAGATCCGTCCTCCATTATGTTGTCGGAATCTGTTGCACGTGTGCTTTTTGGCCAAGAAAATCCTGTCAATAAAATAGTAAAGCTCGACAATGCCATGGACCTCAAAGTGACCGGCGTTTATGAAGACTTACCTTATAACACGGAATTTCGGGATCTGACTTTTATAGCACCCTGGGAATTGTATGTGTCCAAACAGGAATGGGTGAAAAGGGCAGTGGAAAATGCAGAATGGGACAATAACTCGTGGCAGATACTGGCTCAGATCAATCCCAATGCTGACTTTGGTAAAGTGTCAAAAAAGATCAAAGATATCAAACTGCAACATGCACCAAGTGCAGCGTTTCTGAAACCTGAAATATTCCTGCATCCTATGGATAAATGGCATTTGTATTCGGGTTGGGATTCATCCGGCAACTTTGACGGACGAATCCAGTACGTTTGGCTGTTCGGCATTATTGGCGTATTTGTATTGCTTCTGGCTTCGATCAATTTTATGAACCTGAGTACGGCACGATCAGAAAAACGAGCTAAGGAAGTTGGTATCCGCAAAGCAGTTGGCTCCATGCGCAGACAACTTATTAACCAATTTTTAAGCGAATCATTAATGGTGGTTGCAATAGCATTTGTGCTTGCAATAGTGCTTGTTTTGGTTCTGCTGCCTTTTTTCAATGAACTGGCTGATAAAAAAATGTCATTCCTATGGACAAATCCACTTTTTTGGCTTGCCGGTATTTCGTTTTGTCTTATCACCGGAATTATTTCGGGAAGTTATCCTGCACTCTATTTATCTTCTTTTCAACCGGTAAAGGTGTTAAAGGGTAACGGTTCGTCGCTACGATTTTCGGTTGGCCGTTTTGCAGCTGTTCCGCGAAAAGTGCTGGTTGTTTTGCAGTTTACTGTTTCAGTGACGCTTATTATAGGAACTACCATTGTTTACCGCCAGATACAACATGCCAAAGACAGGCCGATTGGTTACGACCGGAACGGCCTGATCACGGTCAACATCAATACGCCCGAGTTATACAATCAATATAACGTACTGAGGCGAAGTTTGCTGGAAACCGGAGCCGTAGTCGAAATGTCCACATCTTCTACACCACCTACTGCACTCAATTCAAACAACGCAGGATTTCAATGGGAAGGTAAGGACCCCAATTTTAAGGAGAATTTCGGAACCATAGGTGTAAGCCACGATTTTGGAAAAACAGTTGGCTGGCAATTTGCAGGCGGCCGTGACTTTTCCAGGGAATTCTCTACCGATTCGGCTGGAATGGTCATAAATGAAGCTGCTATAAAATATATGGGTTTTAAAAAACCATCTGATATGATCGGCAAGTACATGAAGTGGAGAGACAAAACGTACACTGTCGTGGGTGTAATCAAAGATATGCTGATGGATTCACCTTTTGAGCCTGTTAGGCCGACCGTTTATATGCTTGATTACGGATGGGCAAATGTGATTGATATTAAGCTGAATCCGGCATTTTCCGCACGTCGATCGCTGGATAAAGTAGGCGCTGTTTTTCAGAAGCTGAATCCTGGAAGTCCATTTGATTTCAAATTTTCTGATGAGCAATATGCCGCCAAGTTTGCAACGGAAGAACGCATTGTAAAACTCGCCTCAGTGTTTGCGGTTCTGGCAATCATGATCAGTTGCCTTGGCTTGTTCGGGTTGGCTTCATTCACCGCAGAACAGCGGACCAAAGAGATTGGGATCAGAAAAGTACTGGGTGCTTCCATTCCAAATCTGTGGGCGCTGCTTTCCAAAGACTTTGTGCTTTTGGTAATCGTCTCCTGTCTGGTTTCGATTCCGATAGCCTGGTACTTTCTGAACGGCTGGTTACAAAAGTATCAATACAGAACAGAAATTTCCTGGTGGATTTTTGCAGCATCAGGAGCCGGAGCGTTGTTTATTACATTACTGACAGTGAGTTATCAGGCAATCCGGGCAGCATTAATGAACCCTGTGAAAAGTTTGCGAAGCGAGTAGGGGCCGGGCTAGTCCCCGCCCTTCACCATCCAAGTCAAAAAGCAATTTTTTGTTAATTCAAATCACAGCTAGCCATGCTAAAAAACTATCTAAAAATCGCCTTTCGAAATCTTGTGAAAAGCAAGGGATATTCGCTGATCAATATTGTTGGATTGGCAGTAGGTATGGCTTGCACCGTTCTGATTTTCCTGGTTGTCCGACATGAAACCAGTTATGATTTATCCCAATCAAAAGGGAACCGTATTTATCGGATAGAGCAGGAAAATATCAAGGAAAGCCAAAGTTACCCCGGTACTTACACAGGCATGGCAAATGCTTTACGGACCGATATGCCTGAAGCGGAACTGACAGTTCCTCTTTTAAAAAGAGGCGGCAGTACTTTTTCCGTAGCAGGCAAGGATAAGCGTTTCAAGGAAACGTTTGTATTTACAGATCAAACAGTATTTCAGTTGCTTGACTACCAATGGGTTTCCGGCAGTGAAGATCACTCATTGGCTGAACCAAACACTATTGTTCTCACACGGAATTATGCAATAAAGTATTTTGGTACAACCGATATTGTTGGCAGAACCATCCGGCTTGATAATAAACAGGATCTTTTAATAACCGGTGTTATCGAAAATTATCCTGCCACAACCAGTTTTCCATTTGATCTGCTCGTTTCGATTCCAACAATAAAAAGTATCAATCCGGACTTTGATCTGGACAAATGGAACGGCTTTGATGACAACTTTCAGGTATTTATTTTATTGAAAAATGGCGTTAATCCAAAAAATCTGACCCAGCGTTTTTCTTCAATCGTGGTTAAATACATGGGCAGGGAGGCATTATCGAAAAAACGCTTTTTCCTAAATCAATTATCAGAAATTCATTATTCAGGCAATCTGGGTGGCCGGGCCGCAAATGTAAGTTTACTCAAAACACTTTCATTTATCGGTTTGCTCGTTTTACTGATAGCCTGTTTCAATTTTATAAATCTCAGCACGGCGCAGGCATTCAAGCGTGCAAAAGAAGTAGGAATTCGTAAAGCCATTGGAAGTAGCCGAAAATTGCTTGTCTATCAATTTCTTGCAGAAGCAGGTTTGATTACGATCTTCGGAGTTTTGCTGACTGTTATAATTATAATGATTGCTTTACCTGCCGTTGCATCCACGCTGGTTGTTCCACTCACAACGTCCGATCTGTTGAATTGGCAAACCGCCTTCTTTACAACGGGTCTGGCAGCCATAACAACCATTCTGGCTGGCATTTATCCGGCTTTCCGGTTGTCAGGAATGGCACCGATCCGGGCACTGAAAAGTAATGCACTATCTAACGAAAGGCAGATTTTTTCAATGCGGCAGGGTTTGGTAGTTGTCCAATTTACTGTTTCATTGGTGCTGATCAGCTGTGCTTTGCTTATCAACCGGCAGCTCGCATTTTTTCAAAATGCAGATTTGGGATTTGATAAATCCGCCATCATAACGGTTGGACTTCCTGACAATAAACCGGAAAAGCTGAGTTCACTTCGTCATCAATTGATGGAATCGCCTCAGATAAAAGACGTAAGTTTTTCTTTCAACAGTGCCTCCGCCGAAACCAACTGGATGCAGGGAATTGAATACCGTAAAGGATTGGAAATAACAGAAATAAAAACACAGATGAAAATGGGAGATTCTCATTATCTGAATACTTATGGCATTGAGTTAATAGCTGGAGAAAAATTAAAGGATGCCGATACGCTGAATTTCAAAGTGATTGTTAATGAAGTTTTTCTAAGTCGTGCAGGTATTTTCCGGCCTCAGGATGCCATTGGACAAAGGATACATTTTGGTGATAGTGAGCAATATATAACGATTGTTGGTGTTACTAAAAATTTTAATGTTAATTCCCTGCACCAGAAAATTGATCCGACGCTGATACAAGTTGTACCGAATCACTTCTATCAGGCAGGTATTAAACTGGCAAGTGAAAAACCGACTGCTGAAGCGTTAAAAACCGCTTTATCGCACATCGAAAAAGCATGGACTATCGCCTATCCCAATCAGGTATTTGAATACAGTTTTCTGGATGAAACGCTGGCGGAGGCCTATCAGTCTGAAACGAGAACTGCAAAACTTATTGAAGCATCCACATTTTTAGCCATTTTAATTGCTTGTCTTGGTTTGTACGGACTCGCAACATTTACAGCAGAACAACGTACCAAAGAAATTGGTGTACGCAAAATATTAGGAGCATCCGTGGGAAGTCTTATTGCTTTATTATCAAAGAATTTCCTGAAACTGGTGTTGATTGCTATCGTCATTGCATCACCCATTGCCTGGTATGCCATGAACAAATGGCTGCAAAATTTCGAGTTTAAGATCGAGATCAGATGGTGGATATTTGCCTTTACAGGACTATTAATGGCAACCATCACCCTGATCACCGTCAGTTTCCAAAGTATCAGGGCAGCATTAATGAACCCGGTAAAAAGTTTGCGAAGCGAGTAGGGGCCAGGCTAGTCCCCGCCCTCCACCATCCAAGTCAAAAAGCAATTTTTTGTTAATTCAATCACAGCCAGCCATGATCAAAAATTATTTTAAAATCGCCTTTCGAAACCTTGTGAAAAACAAGGTTTATTCTGGTATTAACATATTAGGCCTTTCTGTCGGAATGTCTGTGGCAATTCTGATTGGCCTCTGGATCAATGATGAATTGTCTTCCAATAAACACCATAAAAATTACGAAACGCTTTACCAGGTCAAAATGCACCAGACCTTCGATGGACGGAGAGGTACACAGGATGCCATTCCATTTCCATTGGGGAATGAATTGAAAACGAAATATCCTGATTTTAAAGCAGTTGCCATGTGTGACTGGGGTTCAGACAGGTCTTTGGTAGTTGGCAGCCAAAAATTTCTCAAAAGCGGGCATTTTATAGGAGAGGATGCCATCGACATGTTCTCAATCAATGTATTAAATGGTGACAAAGATCCATTGAAAGAGCCTTACTCCATTGTGCTCAACCAGGAAACTGCTGAGGCACTTTTTGGAAAACGGGACCCGATCGGTAAAACGATAAGAATGGATAATGCTGTGGATTTGAAAGTGACGGCCGTTGTGGCTAAGCAACCTAAAAATGCAACCTTACAATTTGACTATCTGATCCCGTGGAATTTGCAGGTAAAAATATATGACTGGATGAAAAACCAGGATTCCAATTGGGGAAATAATTCTTACCAGGTTTTTGTGCAGCTTAAACCTGGAGTATCTCCGCAAAAAACGGATACTAAAATTAAAAATGTGGTTTTGAGTCATTTTCAAAATGACCAGCTGATGATGAAGTCAATAAAACCGGCGCTTTTTATTCATCCAATGTCTAAATGGAGGTTATATTCTGATTTTACAAATGGAATAAATTCTGGCGGATTTATAAAGTATGTGCGGCTGTTCGGCATTTTCGGGATATTCATTTTAGTGATTGCCTGTATCAATTTCATGAACCTAAGCACTGCACGGTCCGAAAAAAGAGCCAAAGAAGTAGGAGTCAGGAAAGCAGTAGGTTCGGGACGGGAACAACTCATTGCTCAGTTTTTAAGCGAGTCTCTTCTGATTGCTTTTATAGCATTACTTTTTAGTATTGTGCTGGTTGTCATTACCTTGCCTTATTTCAATAGACTAACCGAAAAACTGCTTGTCCTTGAATTTGGTAATCCGGTTTTATGGGGACTTATGTTGGTCTTCACGCTATTTACCGGCCTTTTGGCAGGCAGTTACCCTGCACTTTATCTGTCGTCGTTTAATCCTGTGAAAATTCTTAAAGGAGTGTTTCGGGTAGGGAAAAACGCATCGCTGCCACGCCAGGTGCTGGTTGTTATCCAGTTTTCTTTTTCGATTGTACTGATGATCGGCACTATCATCATTTACCAGCAGATACAACATGGCAAAAACCGTCCGATTGGCTTTAACAATAAGGGATTGATCTCAATTGGCGCAACCAGAAACCTGATGACCAGTTTTGAACCGCTTAGCAACGAATTACTTGCCTCGGAAGTAGTAACCTCTATTTGCAAAACCAATTCGCCACCAACAGATATTCAGAGTAATAACAGTGGCTGGGAATGGCAGGGATCTACGCCGAATGACAAAAGTGTGATCTTTTCTACGATCGCTACAAGTTATGATTATATCAAAACAATGGGAATTAAACTGAAAGATGGGCGCGATTTTTCCAAAGAATTTGCCACGGATTCATCAGGAGTAATGCTCAATGAAGCTGCTGTAAAACGAACAGGGCTCAAAGATCCGGTTGGGCAGATAATGAAATGGAATGGGAAAGATCGCCGTGTAGTGGGAATTATTCCTGATATGACATTGGAATCGCCTTTTCGGGCTGTATCACCATTGACAGTCGTTTTTGAAAAAGATTGGGTAAGCTATATATGTATCCGAATAAACCCGGATGTTTCTCCATCTGTTGCATTGAAGAAAATTGAGCCTATTATTAATCGTTACAACCCGGGCTTCCCATTCGACTACAAGTTCGCAGATAGCGAATATGCCAAAAAATTCAATTATGAAGAACTGATAGGAAATCTTTCTGCCATTATTTCCCTGCTGGCGATTTTCATATCCTGCCTGGGCTTATTCGGCCTGGCATCGTTCATGGCCGAACAACGTACCAAAGAGATCGGAATACGTAAAGTGTTGGGAGCCAGTGTTGCTACGCTTTGGGGTTTGCTTTCAAAAGAATTTGTAAAACTGGTTGTTATTTCCTTTTTAATCGCATCACCTATTGCCTATTACGGAATGACCAAATGGCTGGAAGATTATAAAAGTTACATGATCAGGATACAGCCATGGGTATTTATAGCTGTACTTATTTTACTGGTATTCATCACCTTGCTCACTGTTAGTTACAAAGCAATAAGGTCGGCATTGATGAACCCCGTAAAAAGTTTGAGAACGGAATAATTAGGTTAAAAGGTAATCATTAACCTTTTCATCCTGAACCATTTCACCACCCGGCAACCCGGCTATTAACAGTTTAGCCATTCACCTTTTTACCTTAATTTTTTATGATAAGAAACTATTTCAAAATCGCCTGGCGGAACCTGCTGAAAAACATCAGTTATTCAGTTATTAATATTGGCGGGCTGGCTGTCGGCATGGCAGTCGCGCTGCTTATTGGTTTGTGGATTTATGATGAATTATCATTTGACAGATACCACAAAAATCATGGCCGGATTGCCCAGGTTATGCAACATGTGAGTTTCGATGTAGAAAAGGCAACTTACGATGTTACACCAATTCCATTGGCAGAGGAAATCCGCAGTAAATACCCGGATTTTAAATCTGTGAGTTTGTCTAAAAGACAAGGATTTATTCTTTCTTCAGGGGATAAAAAACTGGCGAAAACCGGTAATTCCGTTGAGCCGGATTTTATTGAAATGATGTCGCTCAGCATGCTTGAAGGCAGCGGAGCCGGTTTAAATGATGTTAATTCAATTATGATTTCCAAATCTTTGTCAGAGGCATTTTTCGGATCGGGGAATCCATTAAACCAAATGATTAAAGTTGATAATAAACTAACGGTAAAAGTTACCGGCGTTTATGAGGATTTCCGCGCTAACAGTTCATTCAAAGAAGTATTTTTTCTTACTCCATGGGATTTTGCTGTAGCGAAAGATGACTGGATAAAAAATTCATTAATTGAATGGGATAATAATTCATTCCAAATTTATGCACAGATTAAAGACGGAGCTGATTTTGATAAAGTTTCTGCCAAAATTAAGGATGCGCGGATGACAAGAGATAATCCTCCCGGATACAAACCCGAGTTTTTCCTGCAACCCATGGATCGCTGGCACTTGTACTCCGATTTTAAAAATGGCGTAAACATTGGAGGATTGATTCAGTTTGTTTGGTTATTTGGTATTATCGGCGTTTTTGTACTGCTTTTGGCCTGCATTAATTTCATGAACCTGAGCACGGCCCGCTCCGAAAAACGTGCAAAAGAAATCGGGATCAGGAAAGCTGTTGGTTCCCTGCGTACACAATTAATCGGTCAGTTTTTGAGTGAATCGTTGCTGGTAGCAGTATTGGCTTTTGTAATATCCCTGTTTTTGGCAGCACTTGCTTTGCCATTCTTTAATGAAGTAGCCGACAAACAAATGTCAATATTGTGGACAAACCCATGGTTTTGGCTGGCTGGAATAGCGTTTAGCCTGGCAACAGGGCTTATTGCGGGAAGTTACCCGGCTCTTTATCTGTCGTCTTTTCAGCCACTGAAAGTTCTTAAGGGTAAATTTAGTGTGGGGCGCTTTGCAGCAATTCCACGCAAAACCCTGGTAGTTATGCAATTCACTGTTTCTGTTACTTTAATCATCGGGACTATCATTGTTTTTCGCCAGATACAGCATGTGAAAAACCGTCCGATAGGTTACAGCCGGGATGGCTTAATTGAGATCAAAATGAATACACCGGAACTTTTCGGACATTATGAAGCCTTGCGAAACGAGCTGAAAAACACAGGCGCTGTAAAAGAAATGTCGGAATCGTCTGGTGCAGTGACTGCTCAGGATGGTGGTACCACTGATATTTCATGGGAGGGTAAAAGTCCGGAAGCGCATCCATTAGTGATGTCGAACAGTGTGACACATGATTATGGAAATACCATTGGCTGGCAATTGAAGGACGGGCGTGATTTTTCAAGAAGTTTTTCAACAGACACTTCTTCCATGATATTAAATGAAGCCGCTGTAAAACTGATGGGTTTTAAAAAGCCCGTTGATTCGTTTGTCAAGGCAAGTGGCAAACAGTACAAAGTTGTCGGCGTCATCAGGGATATAATTAAGGAGAATCCTTTTTCACCTGTAAATCCTTCATTTTTTGTACTCAATTATAAAAATACGAGTATGATCAATATAAAACTTGCACCAAACCTTAGTGCGAATGAAGCTCTTGCCAAGGTCGAAAATGTATTTAAAAAATACAATCCGGGCAGTCCCTTTACATATAATTTTGCAGATGAAGAGTACGCCAAAAAATTTGGGACGGAAGAGCGGATTGGTAAGCTTACTACATTCTTTGCTATTCTGGCGGTCTTTATTTCCTGCTTAGGCCTTTTCGGGTTGGCGTCATTCGTAGCAGAACAACGCACCAAAGAAATCGGGATCCGGAAAGTTTTGGGTGCATCCGTTGCAAATTTATGGCAAATGCTTTCCATGGATTTTGTGTCGCTTGTAGTCGTTTCATGTCTCATTTCCATTCCGTTGGCCTGGTATTTCATGAACGGCTGGCTGGAAAAATACAAGTACCACACCGAGATTTCCTGGTGGATTTTTGCAGCAACGGGAGCTGGGGCATTAACAATTACTTTGCTCACTGTAAGTTATCAGGCGATCAGAGCAGCCTTGATGAATCCGGTGAAAAGTTTGAGATCGGAATAATGAATGAGGGTGGAAATGGAGGATGGGCTATTGAATTTGATTATTTAAAAAAAATGGTATTCCTGTTTTATAACCGCAAACAGAGCTTACGGCTAAAAGCTCACAGCTATTTATGCTAAAAAATTATCTGAAAATCGCATGGCGAAACCTGATCCATAATAAGGTTTACAGCCTGATAAACATGATGGGATTAGCAATCGGACTCACTACCTGTACGCTCATTTCTTTATATATCATCGACGAAATGAGTTATGATAAACATCATTCAGCGGTTGACCGGATTTATAGAATTGCCTATGAAACAAAAGGTGAAAAATGGGTAGCGGCAGCCGGTCCGGTTGCTGGTGGCCTGAAGAAAGATTTTCCGGAAGTGGAGCAGGTAACAAGACTTTTACGAATGCCGGGAATTGATAAATTTCTCTTGAAATATGAACAGGAACAGAAGAAATTTTATGAGATTAACGGTTATTATGTCGACTCTACTTTCTTTCAGATTTTTGATTATCATTTTAAATACGGTGATAAAAAAACAGCATTAAACCAGCCTAATTCGATTATTATTTCGGAACAGGTTGCTGCAAAATTGTTTGGTAATATTGATCCGGTTGATAAAATCATCAAGGTGGTTTTGCCTTTTGGTGAAAATAATTATACGGCCAAAGGGGTTTTTGAAACCAGGAATAAATCTCATATTCCCGCTCATCTGCTTCTTTCCATGAATAACAACGACGTAGGGCAATGGGTGAAAGGCCAAACAAACTGGGCCACAAACAGCATTTTTCATACCTATGTAAAATTAGCCGAAGGGAGTAATGCAGAAACTTTTGAAAGTAAACTGACCGGGTTTTTGGCAAAAAACGGTGCACAGGATATGAAAGAGCTGGGATTTTCTAAAAACCTGTTTGTTCAGCCATTAAAAGATATTTATCTGCATTCAAATTATGATTTTGAAATTTCACCTAACGGGAATATCAGGTATCTCTATATTTTCGGTTCTGTAGCTGCATTTTTATTACTGATCGCGTGTATCAATTTCGTAAATCTGAGCACGGCAAGAAGTGAAAAACGAGCTAAGGAAGTTGGGGTAAGAAAAGTAATCGGCGCTTTTAAAAGTGCTCTGATTGGTCAGTTTTTAGGCGAGTCGCTGCTTTTAAGTTTCCTTGCTTTGCTAATCTCTTATCTGAGTATTCAGTTATTAATTCCCGTCTTTGGCCAGATCACCAATAAGAATTTGTCGTTGTCCGAACATCCGGAGATATTCGGCTGGCTGTTTGTGCTCACCTTGCTGACGGGTTTATTGTCTGGCTTTTATCCTGCATTATATCTTTCTTCATTTGCGCCAATTTCTGCTCTGAAAGGAAAATTAAGGACAAATATTTCGGCAGTGATCATTCGCAAGGGATTAGTCGTATTTCAGTTCACCATGTCCATGATCCTTATTCTAGGATCTATGCTGATCAGCCGGCAAATGAATTATCTGAGTAATCAGAATCTGGGATTTAATAAAAACCAGAAAATAATACTTCCGCTGCAAAGCGCAGAATCTGCCAATAATTACAAAATTTTGAAAAATGATCTGGAAAATAATTCGCAAATCTTATCATCTGCAAAGGGATCAACATATCCGGGAATTGAAAATATACAGGATATGCTCTTTTACGGGGAGGGCAAGTCTAAAAGTGAGAGTGTTGATATCAGCACGGCAAATATTGAAGACGACTATCTGAAAGCGTTGGGTATAAAGCTGTTACAGGGTAGAGGATTTTCAAAAGAATTCACTTCCGATTCCAATGCGGTAGTTCTGAATGAGGTTGCAATCAAGAAGTTGGGATATAAAGTGGAAGATGCAATTGGCAAAAAAATCTATTTTGAAATAGAGAATAGGAAGTTTGATATGAATATTATCGGCGTGGTAAAAAACTATCATTTTGAAGGTTTACAGCAAAATATCAAGCCATTGGCATTAACAATTGCACCTGTTTTCAGTTCAGCAAGCAGCTATCTGATCCTGAATGTGAAAACAAATGATTATGAAAAGTTAATCAGTAAAATAGAAAAATCCTGGAAGCAGATCAATCCGAATTCTCCGTTTGAATATTCATTTTTAGATAAAGATTTCCAGAAAAATTACGAAAAAGAAGAACGTACATCAAAGCTGATCAGCTACTTCGCATTTATCGGTATTTTTATCGCCTGCCTGGGATTATTCGGTTTGGCAACATTCACGGCAGAGCAACGTATTAAGGAAATTGGTGTCAGGAAAGTGTTGGGAGCGTCAGTTTTTGGAATTGTATCATTGCTTTCCCGGGACTTTTTAAAGTTAATTTTCGTCGCCATCCTTATTGCTTCGCCGATGTCCTGGTGGGCAATGAACAAATGGCTGGCCAATTTTGCTTATAAAACAGAAATTTCCTGGTCTATTTTCGTAGTAGCAGGTTTCATGTTAATCATCATGTCGTTACTTACCATTGGCTATCAGACGATCAAAGCAGCATTAATGAATCCGGTGAAAAGTTTGAGATCTGAATAATGGAAACAATCAAATCAATTAAAACAGAAGAAGAATGCAATCTTGCTCTCAAACAAATGGCAAGTGTTTTAGAAGATGTTTTACTTGCATGAACTGTTTTGAGAGAAAATTATTTCTAATTCATCTTGTCCCAAACCGAACAAACACCGTCCGTTTTTGAACAATCATTTTATTCTATTGTATTTTAAGTGTCTTATAGTAAGGTAGTTAGATAGGTTATATTTTCATGGCAAGCTATTTGGATACCCCGCACAGGAAATACTGTCCAAATAAAACTGGCCATGCTAAAAAACTATTTCAAAATTGCTTTTCGGAATCTGAGGTCTGGCGGTTGGTATTCAGCTTTGAATATTGGCGGGCTGGGTGTGGTGCTGGCAGTTAGTTTATTGCTTTTCTGGTGGGTGAAGGATGAGCTAAGTTTTGATAGTTTTCATCAGGATGCAGACAGGATTTATCGTGTCAACTCACATTTTGGCAAAGGAGAAGATGAAAATACTTTTTCCGATACACCGCCTCCTGTTGCAATTCTGGCAAGTAAATCAATTCCCGGTGTCAGATCAGCCTTGCGCATTGGTACTTATCGTTCGAGTATTTTTCGTATCGGAAACAAATCGTTTAAAGAAAAAAGTGAAATAGCCTTTACGGACGAAAATTTTTTAGATTTTTTTAGTGGTTTCAAAGTTCTCTATGGTGATCGTAAAAACCCTTTCCCGACCACAACTTCAGTAATACTGACAGAAGAATTGGCGCAAAGATTTTTCGGGGTTTCTGATGCAACAGGCAAATATTTTACGAGTGTAGAAGATAACCAGACTTTTACTGTTGGCGCTGTAATCGCAAATATTCCTGATAATTCTTCACTCCGGTATAAGATGTATATCCCCATGCGTGTGAACGAGCAAGCGTATAAAGCCGGGAAAAAATGGAAAACGCTGGATGAAAATTGGGGGATTTATGATTTTGAAACTTATCTTAAACTGGATGACGATATAGACCCGGTAAGCGTTGCGGGTAAAATAACTTCGATTAAAAAAGCAGTACGGTTAAAAAATGAGGACGAAATGGATTACCAGCTTCAACCTCTATTACAATTACACCTTTATACACCGGAAGGTAAGAATTCGGGTATGCAGCAGGTCAATATTCTGGGGCTGATTGCATTTTTGCTTTTAAGTATCGGCTGCATCAATTATGTAAATCTTACCACTGCCCGGGCAACCCGCCGGAATAAGGAAGTCGGCATTCGTAAGATTGTTGGTGCTCATTCACAGCAGCTTGCAGGGCAATTACTGGTGGAATCTCTGCTGACTTTAAGTTTGTCTCTGATCGTTTCCATCATTCTGATCCAGGTCCTTTTACCTTTTTATAAAAATATTACAGGTAAAACCGGTGATTTTTCCTTGCTGGATATGAATGTGTGGCTGGTTTTGCTGAGTGCACTGGTGCTTACTGTTTTATTGGCAGGTATTTATCCGGCAATGATGGTAGCCGGTTTCAGTCCTATTCAGGCGTTACGAGGGCGCTCGTTGCAGCATGGGAATTCGGGTTTAAGAAAAGGATTGGTTATCACCCAGTTTGCATTGACAACGATGCTGATCAGCAGCACGTTTATCATTGGCAGCCAGCTTCGTTACATTCGTGACCTTGATTCCGGAATCAGCCGGGAGTATGTTTTCTCTTTTGACGGAAAAGGGTTTTCTTCACAATTCAAGCAGGCATTGTCTTATGAGCCGGATATAAAAAGTGTAAGCACCTCCACTGAAAGTCCTGTCAATGTAATGACCGGAACCACTGCCGTAGAATGGGATGGCAAGGACGCTAATCGAATGCTGGTTTTTGCCCTTATGAGCATCGACGAAGAATTTATTCCGGATTTCAAAATTAAGGTGATAGAAGGAAAGAATTTTGACGGAAGCCCTTCCGATTCCATTCATTTTATACTGAATGAAATGGCTGTGAAACAAGCCGGAATTACGAACCCTGTTGGCAAGAGGTTAAAATTTGAAGGCAGGGAAGGTACTATAACAGGTGTTGTTAAAGATTTTCATATCACCTCTATTCATGAAACGATTTGGCCACTGGTTATTAATAGTCTGCCAAAAAACAACAACCTCGTACATGTTCGTACTACGGGCCAATCAGCTGCAAAGGCAGTAGCTGCTGCCGAAAAATTATGGAAAAAACTGGTGCCGGGATATCCTTTCGAATATATCTTTCTCGATGAAGCCTATAATAATCTCTACAAAGCAGAACAGCAGACTGGTGATTTATTCAATTTTTTTGCAGGAATAGCTGTCATTATTTCGTGCCTCGGGCTTTTAGGCCTTGTCTCTTTTACCGCAGAACAGCGAACAAAGGAAATAGGGATCCGAAAAGTATTGGGAGCCAGTGTTTTAAATATTACAACATTACTTTCAGCTGATTTTGTAAAACTGGTTATCATCGCCATCCTGATCGCACTGCCAGTTGCGTGGTACGCAATGGATATCTGGCTAAACGATTTCGCATACAAAGTTACAATCCAGTGGTGGACGTTTGTCTTTGCCGGACTGTTTGCAGTGGTTACTGCTTTGATCACTGTGAGTTTCCAAAGTATTAAAGCAGCTTTAAAAGATCCGGTGAAAAGCCTTAGGAGTGAATAATAAAGGGTGAAAATAATGCTGGGCGGTTAAAAACCTAAACGATTTTAATTGGTTTGAAGACATATTCGCCCTTAACCCTTTAACCGTTAACCCAATTTTTCTATGTTAAAAAACTATTTAAAAATCGCCTTACGTAATCTTGTAAAAAACAAGGGTTATTCTGCTATAAATATTGGCGGGCTGGCTGTGGGAATGGCCGTTGCAATGCTTATTGGTTTGTGGATTTACGATGAATTGTCTTTTAATAAATCTTTCAGTAATTACAGCCGTATCGCTCAGGTTACTGAACAGGGAATAGAGAAAGACGGGAAAAGATATTCCAATAACTCTCTTCCTTATCCACTCGCTAATGAGTTGAAAGTCAATTACCGGCAATATTTTGAGCATATTCTGCTGGCATACCAGCCGGAAGAATATATACTGACATCCGGTGAAACTGTATTAACACGAAAAGGGGAGTTTATTGAAGCAGGAGCACCGGAAATGCTCACTTTAAATATGTTGAAAGGAACACGGGCAGGATTGAAAGATCCGCATTCAATCCTGCTTTCAGCTTCTGCTGCAACGGCTTTGTTTGGAGATTCCGATCCTATTGATAAACCTATCCGGATCAATAAAGATATTGAAGCCAAAGTAACAGGTGTTTATGAGGATTTACCCCACAATTCGGAATTTCATGATATAAAATTTCTTGCACCCTTCGATCTTTATACCATAACAAATCCGTGGGTAAAGGAACAGCAATGGGATAACTGGTTTTTATCCATTTATGCTCAGATCAAACCAGGTGAGGACTTTGGAAACGTTTCCCGGCTCATTAAAGACATTGAGATAAACCATATTAAAAACCTGACAGGCAGCAAGGAACAAATTGCGAAAAAGCCTCAGATTGCCCTGCTTCCCATGAGCCGCTGGCATTTGTATGGCGGTTATTATATGTCCGATACCGGCCCGGTGAGAATGGTCTGGCTAATTGGCCTCATTGGAGCTTTTGTATTACTCCTGGCTTGTATCAATTTTATGAATCTGTCTACTGCACGTTCGATAAAACGTGCCAAAGAAGTAGGTATCCGTAAAGCCATTGGATCACAACGCGGACAACTGGCCGGACAATTTTTGAGTGAATCTTTTTTAATTGTCATTCTGTCCTTACTCTTATCTATTATACTGGTTATCTTTTCTTTAACCTGGTTCAACGGCATTGCCGGCAAGCAGTTAATCATACCGTGTACTAATTTTTACTTTTGGTTAACGACATCCGGTTTTATCATTTTAACAGGATTTTTGGCTGGAAGTTATCCAGCAATATATTTATCGTCGTTTCAGCCGGTTAAAGTCCTGAAAGGTACCATTACTATGGGACGGTTTGCAGCCATTCCGCGAAAGGTCTTAATCGTCCTGCAATTTACTGTTTCGGTGACTTTAATTATTGGTACGCTTCTCGTTTACAGACAGATACAGTTTGCGAAAAATCGCCCGGTTGGTTATAATAAAGAAAGCTTGTTGCTTGTTGAAAAGAAAACAGCTGATTTTAAAGATAAATATGAATTACTGCGTAATGAGCTGAAAAACACTGGCGTTGTTTCAGAAGTAGCACAATCGCGAAGTTCTGCAACGGGAATAACAATGTGGAATGGCGGTTTCTCCCGAAACGGCAGTGCATTTGATTGTCCGACCGGTTGCGGTACTTTGCCGGTAAGCATCGAATACGGGAACACAATCGGATGGCAATTTAAAGCAGGAAGAGACTTTGGCAATGCTTTCGCAACAGATTCCGCCGGTTTTATTATTAACGAATCATTTGCCAGATTAATCGGATTAAAAAATCCGGTTGGAGAAAGTATTGTATGGGGGCCAGGCCACCGTAAACCCAAAACTTACACAATACTCGGCGTAGTAAAGGACATGGTTGCATTGTCACCGTATGAAGCGACTGTTCCAACTGTTTTTTTTCTGGAAGACAACTATACCTGGATCAATATCAGGCTTGATCCTTCGATAACGGTCAGGGAAGCTTTGCCTAAAATTGAAGCAGTTTTCAAGAAAATCATTCCTGCTGTTCCATTCGATTACAGGTTTGCTGACCAAGAATATGCGGCCAAGTTTGCAGCTGAAGAACGGATTGGCAAGCTGGCCTCATTCCTGACAATTCTGGCTGTATTTATTTCCTGCCTCGGACTATTCGGCCTGGCTTCTTTCACAGCCGAGCAGCGTGTTAAAGAAATTGGAATACGTAAGGTACTGGGCGCTTCGGTTGCAAATCTGTGGGCTTTGTTATCCGGCGATTTTGTATTGCTGGTAGTTATCTCATGTTTAATTTCAATACCAATAGCTTATTATTTTCTAAATGACTGGCTTCTTAAGTACCAGTACCGAACCGAAATGTCGTGGTGGATTTTTGCAGCCGCAGGTTTTGGTGCTATGGCCATTACTTTGATAACCGTGAGCTACCAGGCAATTAAGGCTGCGCTGATGAATCCGGTGAAAAGTTTGAAAACGGAGTAGAAATTGGGTTAAGGGTTAAAAGGTTAAGAATTAAAAGGGCTATGCCGGTACGTTAACCTTTTAACCGTTTAACCGTTTAACCCCTTAACCTTTAACCCTTAACCCTTAACCCTTAACCCTTTTTTATGATTCGTAACTATTTCAAAATCGCATTCAGGGCATTACTCCGGGATAAGAGTTATGCATTTATTAATGTTGCAGGTTTGGCAATTGGCCTGGCAGCGTGTATTGTTATTTTCTTAATTGTTCAAAATGAACTGAGCTACGATAGTTTTCACAAAAAAGCGGAACATACCTACCGCGTAACCGTGCATGGCCTGGACTATAACCCAAGTGTTTCCTTTGCCATTGCACCTGTATTCCGAAACGATTTTCCGGAAGCCGAAGCAGTTTCCCAATATTACTATCAGCGAAGTGGATTGCTAAAAGTGGGGGAGGAGCGTTACAATGAAGAAAGTTATGCTTTTGCGGACGAATATTTTCCAAAGATTTTTGATTTTGACTGGCTTCAGGGCGATCCTAAAACAGCATTAAAAGAACCGAATACAATAGTATTGACAGAAAGTATTGCTAAGAAATATTTTGGTGATACCGATGCGATGGGTAAAGTAATTAAGCTTGATAATACGAGTGATCTGCGCGTAACGGGCATTATCAGGGATCTTCCGTCGAATACGCATTTGCTGTTTAACTTCTTAGTTTCGTGGGAAACGCTACGGAAAAGTGTTGAAACAACTAACTTTTGGTCTATTTCCGGTGGTTTCCTTTATGTAGCATTACCTGCAAATCTTTCGGGTGAAAGTGCATCCGCACGTTTGCCTTCATTTATTAAAAAGAACTGGGGTGATGATATTGCCAAAAACACGGAACTGATTCTCCAGCCACTCAGAGACATACACTTTGATCAGCGCTATCTTACCCAGACCAGTATGCCAAGATCGAAGCAAACCATTTATGGACTGGCAGGAATTGCGATTTTTATCATTTTAACGGCATGTATCAATTTTGTAAATCTGGCAACCGCCCAGTCTTTACGACGGTCGAAAGAAGTTGGAATACGTAAAACATTAGGTGCCTATCGCAAACAACTGATCGCTCAGGTCATGGGTGAAACAACTTTGCTGGTTGGTTTTGCGGTTGTTTTTGCCTTGGTGGCGGTCTGGTTTTTTCTTCCTTTGACCAAATCATTATTAAATATCAGAATTGAGCATTCCCAGCTCTTAAATTCAGAAGTAATAATTGCCATTGCAGGTATTACCCTTACAACCATCCTGATTGCCGGCTTGTACCCGGCTTTGATCCAATCGGGATTTCAGCCAATAAAAGCGTTGAAATCAGGTGTTTCAGATCAATCAGGAGGTAATTCATTTTTTCGGAAAGGTTTGGTTGTCGTACAGTTTGCTATTACCCAGATACTGATTGTGGGAACAGTCATAGTAGGCAGTCAGATGGATTACTTTTTGAATCAGGATATGGGTTTTGAAAAAGATGCTGTGGTAACTTTTCCAACCGGTGATAAAAGGGAAGTTTTAAGCCAGAAATTGATTGATAATCCGGGAGTTGAGCATGTAAGTTTTGCTTCCGGCGGACCTGTCTATAATTCTAATTTTGCTCCGTTCTCCTCACCCGAATCAGGAATGACCGAAACAGATGTAACGGAATTGAAGTTTGTGGATGAAAATTATATTCCCATGTATAAGCTGCAACTTCTTTCGGGTGAGCCTGTTACCATAATTGTCAGGAAGGATTCTGTTCCAAGTGTAGTTGTGAATGAAACCCTGATCAGACGGCTGGGAATACAGGATCCGGAAAAAGCAGTCGGGAAAAGAATATTGATTGGAAATGGTCCTGTAATAATTAAAGGCGTGGTACACGATTTTCAGAGTGAATCAAAACACGGCAAAATAAGGGCTTGTATTTTGGCTTACAATCCGGATTTATTCTGGCAGGCAAGTGTAAAACTCCGCCCGGAAAATATGCGTAATACACTCGCTTCAATCAATAAAGACTGGTCTGGATTATATTCTGAATCTTTATTTACGTATGAGTTTGTAGAGGAGCACATTGCAAAATTGTATTTGCAGGAAAGCAAAATGTACAATGCATTCAAAATCTTTTCGGCCATTGCCATCGTGATCGGCTGTTTGGGATTGTATGGATTGGTTTCATTAATGGCCGTACAAAAAACCAAAGAAATTGGAATCCGGAAAGTTTTGGGTGCTTCCATTCCCGGTATTGTTGTGCTTTTTTTTAGACAGTTTATCTGGCTTATTGTCGTTGCTTTCGTTGTGGCAGCACCTTTGGCGTGGTTTGCTATGGATAAATGGTTGCAGGAATTTGCTTACCATATCAATATCGGACCCGGGATTTTTGTGGTTTCAATCGTTGTGACGTTCCTCATTGCCGGTCTTACGATCAGTTATCAAAGTATCAAAGCAGCTTTGTTAGATCCTGTGAAATCGTTAAAAACCGAGTAGGGGCAGGGCTTGCCCCAAACCCCAAAACCCTGCCCAAAAAAACCAAAATCCATGTTAAAAAATTATTTCAAAATCGCCTGGCGAAATCTGGTTCATAGCAAAGCCTTTTCTGCGATTAACATTCTGGGGCTTGCTTTGGGCATGGCTTCGGCATTGTTTATTTTTCTTTGGATAAAAGATGAGCTGAGTATTGGGTGGCAGTACGATAATGCAGCCCATATTTACCGGATCATGGAACGGGAATATACCGACGGTAAAGTTGTAGCAGATGACGATACACCGGGTATTTTAGCCGATGAAATTAAAAGACAGTTTCCCGAAGTAACGTATGCAGCAGGGTTTTCCTGGAATGAAAGCCATTTGATAAGTGCTGGTAATAAATCTGCAAGGCAGGGCGGGTGTTATGCCGGTGCCGACTGGTTTAATATTTACAGTATTCCGCTTTTGGCGGGTACAACTGCAACGGCCCTCAGTACTCCAAATGGTATTGCCATTTCGAAAAAACTGGCTGAAACTTACTTTGGTAATCCGCAAAAGGCATTGGGGAAATCGGTCAGGTTTGATAATTACAATGATTTTCAGGTAACTGCCGTTTTTGAAAACCTTCCTGCCAATTCACTGGATAAATACGAGTTTCTGCTCAGCTGGCAATATTTTCTGTACAAACAGCCCTGGGCGAAAGATTGGACCAATGCAGGGCCAAAAACCCGGTTGCTACTTCGCTCCGATGCAAATCCGGATCAGTTTAATGCCAAATTAAAATGGTTTCTGAAAGGCCGTAATACAGATTTTAGTAAAACTTTTTTCATCAATCTTTTTTTACAGCCCGAAACTGAGGCATATCTTTATTCCAGTTTCAAAGATGGTTTCAGAAATGGCGGACGAATTGATTATGTACAATTACTGGCCATTGTAGCTGGCTTTTTGTTATTGATCGCAGTAATTAATTTTATGAACCTGGCTACTGCACGATCAGCAAAACGTGCAAAAGAGGTAGGTGTCAGAAAAGTGGTAGGTGCCGGACAGGCGTCTCTGATCGGACAGTTTATGAGCGAAGCTATTTTGCTTACTTTCATTGCATTGGTGCTTGCCTTTGTTTTGGTGCTGTTCCTTCTGCCGGTCTTTAATCAATTAACTGACAAACAACTTTATTTGCCGTTCGGGCAACCTACTTTTTGGGCAATTATATTGGGTTTGCTGATAATAACCGGCATTTTATCAGGAAGTTACCCGGCTCTTTTTCTTGCGGCTCTTAATCCGTTAAATGTTTTGAAAGGAAGTGTGGCAACATCCAGGTTAAATTCTGGCACCCACTTATTCCGGCGTGGACTGGTTGTTTTCCAGTTTGTAATGTCCATGCTGCTGATTGTAGGTACTGTAGTGGTTTACCAGCAGCTCCGTTATGTACAGAATAAAAATCTTGGCTACGACCGGGAGAATCTGCTCCTCATTGCTTCGGAAGGAGAATTACCTCAAAAATATCCTGTATTCAAGCAGGAATTATTACAAATGAGCGGTATTCAGTCGGTTACACATTCGTATGCTAATCCTTTGGGTAATGGCAGTACCACAGAAGGTGTATCCTGGACAGGCAAAGATCCTAATGCAGCCATTTCGTTTAACAATACGGCAGTGGGTTACGATTATGGTAAAACAATGAAAATTAAATTTATTGGAGGCCGTGATTTTTCACCGGATTTTGGCACCGATTCTACCAATTATCTCATTAACGAGGCTGCTGCAAAAAGAATTGGCTACAAAGATCCTGTTGGTCAGCCACTTACTTTTTGGAATAAACCGGGAAAGATCATAGGATTGATTGAAGATTTTCATTTTAACTCGCTGCACGAACCGATAAGGCCGTTAATTATCCGCAAAGCGGACGGATATTATGGAAATATCCTGATCAGAACCCAGCCCGGGCAAACGAAACAGGCATTGGCAAGTATGGAAGCGCTTTATCAGAAATTCAATCCGAAATTTCCTTTTTCCTATTCCTTTGTGGACAATGAATACCAGAATATATACAGAAGTGAAAATGTTGTCGGAACACTTTCGACCATTTTTGCGCTTCTGGCGATTTTTATTGCTTGTCTGGGTTTATTTGGCCTTGCCGCATTTACCGCAGAACAGCGTGTAAAAGAAATTGGTGTCCGAAAAGTGCTTGGTGCTTCAGTAGCCGGTATTGTGGCATTATTATCGAAAGATTTTCTGAAACTGGTTTTTATTGCAATCATTATAGCCTCGCCAATTGCATGGTACGTAATGAACCAATGGCTGCGGAATTATGCATATAAAATTGAAATCGGCTGGTGGGTATTTGTGCTGGCGGGATTTTTGTCAATGGGAATTGCGCTGTTAACGATAAGTTTTCAAAGTATTAAAGCTGCACTGACAAACCCAATAAAAAGCCTGAAAAGTGATTAGCGAATAAGCATTTTCCAGAAGAATTCATTTGGGAATAAAAAACCGGAGTACTACTGTCCAGAATTTGAACAGGTAGTACTCCGGTTTTTTTATTTTACTTCTAAAAAGTATTCAATTGTCTGATCTGAAGCTTAACCGCGATCAATGTCATAACCATGTGACCTGATCAGGTCCACGAACTTGAACGGGTTCGGAAGTTCCCAGGAGTCACCTTCTGCTTCGAAAAATGTTTTTCCGTTGTTATATAGTACGAGTTTCAAATCGTTATTAAAAATAGCAAAGCCTTCGCCGTCCTCGGTATGTTTTGTATTAAATGAGCTTCCGTTTTTTTCGGAAACAAAATCAAAGATTTCCTGGCATGCTTCTGTATCTTCTGCAATAGAAATCAGTGGTTTCAAGGTTGTAGTATTCATAATATCTGGTTTAAGTGTATGAAACTATCCTAAAAAAGCTATGCCTGAATACGGATTAAGGTTTAATTCGGTGTACTATTTTTCTTCCCGTTTGGGCTTCGGTACCAGTAATTTCGATAAAAGTTACATTAGGGCTCAGTTTTGTTCCTCCGTCAATATTGATAAATACTTTTTTCAGAAGAACATCTTTTCCTTCCAGCGAGACGTGCGCGTCATACTTATTTTCCTTTAACGATGGTTTTAATAATATGGCCATTTCGCGGTAAGCAACCAGTTTCAATTGCACAATCTCATCATCAGTACTCTCAGACCTAACGCCATAGCCAAGTCTTTGTAATCTTGAAAGTGGTTTCATGCTGTGCTCTTTATCATGGATCAGCCAGTAAATATTAACTGGCTCGTCCGTGTCCAGCTTTCGTTGTCCGGTCCTGGCATCTGTATATTTTGCCTCATATATTACCGAGTTCAGGTCGAGTGAACGCTGAAGGTAAAAAAGCATATCAGGTTTGCCGGAAGGAACAGGATATCCGTTTATCTCATTTAATTCCCGCCCGTTTGGGTAAAGTGTAGTTTGTGCGGCTACTATTGTTGGGGTAATGAGAATGAATACGATTGTTAAAATTCGTATAATCGTCTGTTGTGGAAACATACTTTTTTTTGATATGGTTGTCAATTAAGAATATGCTAGCCTATTTCAGCGATATCTGATGTACGAGGATAGAGTTTTCCGGTGTAATTAAACTACTTGATATTCAACCATTAACTCAGGTTTTTTAGTTCACTTATGAATAAAATTTTTGTTGCTCGCATGAAGGTCGATCAAATTGAAACAAATTTGAAATAAAGCCGGAAGGCTTAAAAGCTCCTTTTTAAAATTTTGTTTCTCAAAAAATAATCCATTAGCAGGAGGCTGCTGATAGCTATGAGGGAAGCGCTGTAAAAGGATGGTATGGTAGTAATATTGGAAGAAATGAGCAAGAACGCCTTATCAATACCAGTTGTCTGTGATGGAGTATTTTGAAGTCCCGATGTTGCCTGATAACAAAAAAGAAGAAAAGCTATTAAGGTTACGGTCACTGCTGCAACCAGATACCAGATATTCCTGCCGATAATTGGTTCGACAGCCAGTTTACGGTTTGTTACCTGCTCACGGCATGGAATTCCGGCCATCACTTTGGACATAAAATCAGCCGACGGTTTTTCCAGTATTGATTCCTGCAATAAGTTTTTTAATTCAGTATTCAGAATGATTGTTTCTTGTCCGACAAAAAGCATAACCGACTCAGTAAAATCCTGGGACGGAGTTTCAGTCCCGGCTTTCTGAATCAGTTTTTTTAAAATATCCTCTTTGCTATCTTCCATTTTCAGTAATTAATTTATCTCCGGACAACGTCGGAATCGCAAATTTTCCTGACAACAATTTCACATCAAAAATCGTAATTCCTTTTCAAGTATTTTCCTCGCCCTGAATAATTTTACTTTAATATTCGAAGCACTTAGCCCTGTTATTTCTTCAATTTCTTTGACTGTATTTTCATTCAGGTAAAACAATGTAATCAGTAATGCTTCGGCATCCGGTAATTTCTGAATTGCTCTTTTAATATAAAACTGATACTCCTTTGCTTCAATCTGTTCTAGTTGGGGAATAGCATAATCATAAGAATTCTCATTGAAACCATCAATTGTAAACGAGTGAACTTTGCTTTTTTGCAGCTTCGAAACAGATATACGGTAAACAATAGTATAAAGCCAGGTTGAAAATTTTGATTTCCCTTCAAATGTATGCAGTTGCTGGTATGCTTTCACAAAACTTTCCTGTGCGGCATCCTCCGCATCTTCCTGGTTACGAAGGATTTTTAAAGCAATCGTATAAGCCATATCCTTATACCGGTTTACCAAATATGAAAAAGAAGATGGATCTCCATTCCTGATATTATGGATGTAGACGTAGTCTTCGGTTTGTTTCATTGGCTTTGAATAGCTTATCGCAGTTAGCTTATAGTTTTTGGCGAATATGAAGAGTAGACTGGTTTAGTCATTTCAGCTTTTTTGCTTAGACATGTTTTTGGTTAAGCTGGTTACAAATTTTCCGCATTTTTATTTTTTTTTAAATTTTTCTGCCAAATCTGTAACCTGTTTTCCAGTTCTGATGTCAAATGGGTGAAAAATAATAATACATTAAAAAGCGAAAAATATATGTCAGGGTTAGATGATTTTAAACACATAATTATTTCCGTTGCCTCTATTGCGGCAATTTTTGGGATTCTTTATGTATTCCTGATGACGCGTTATAAAGAACGCATGGCCATGATTGAAAAAAATGTCGGTGCTTCCTTGTTTGTAAGTAAAGATAACGGAGTCTCACCAACCCTTAAATTCGGAATGTTATTTGTGGGTATTGCATTAGGAATATTGATGGCAAGTGTGGCTCATACTTACACAGATCTAAGCATGGGCATTGCGCTGTTATCCATGATTTTTCTCTTTGGCGGAACAAGTCTGATCCTGAATTTTATTATTGAGAGAAAACTGGGAAAGAAAGAATAACAGCAGATACAGTTAATAATACTTCCGGAACAATCCTGAAAACCTAACGAATTATATTTTGTTTGCTCCTAAATAAAATATTGGCATAGTACCTTGCATAACAAAGTACCTTTTTATATATTTGTTTAGTCAAGAAATAAAAATTAGCCATGAAATAATTTAATCAGACCAGCGGTATCCTAACTATTTAGAATTATTTACGGATCAGCATTTTTAAAAGAGCATTTGCTCTTGACAGGATTTCTTTTGCCTTTTAAATCTATTAGCCATCAAAAATTTATGAAAATGAAAACATCCATTATTATTACTCAGTTGCTTCTCTTTTTGTTGGGATTGCTTGCATTTAGCAAAAAGACATGGGCTCAAATGCCAGCTGCGGATTACAAGATTACCGGAATGATCGCAGATTCTGTTTCACAAAAAAAGATGGATTTTATTACAGTGAATTTGATGACAGACAAGAATACAGTTGTCAAGGTAAGTTATAGTAAGGAAGATGGTTCTTTCAATTTTTCAGGATTGAAGCCGGTAAAATATTCAGTTGTCATTGTTGGGGTTGGGTATAAAAATAAAATAATTACTGCTGATCCGGTAAATTCCAACGGGCAGGTACTTGATCTTGGAATTATAAATATCAGTCAGCAAACGGTTGGTTTAAAAGAAGTTACAGTAGTTGCTGCAAGGCAGATCATTAAACAGGAACCAGACCGGATCTCATATGATTTGCAGGCAGACCCCGAAAGTAAGGTTTTTAGTGTACTGGACATGATGCGCAAAGTGCCATATCTTTCGCTGGATGCCGACAATAATATTCTGCTGAAAGGTAATACCGATTTCAAAATACTGATCAATGGAAAGCCATCCAGTATGGTGGAAAGAAGTTATAAAGAGATTCTGAGAAGTATGCCGGCGTCTTCTATTGAACGGATTGAAGTGATTACCACACCACCGTCCAAATACGACGCGGAAGGTTTGGCAGGGATTATTAACATCATTACCAATAAAAAAGCTGATAATGGATTCAATGGTTCGGTCAATGTAAATGAGCGTTTTCCGGTAGGAGGGCCAGGTGTTGGCGGATCACTGTCGGCGAAATCAGGTAAATGGGGCATGACGGGTATGGCAGGAGGAAGCATTTACAATACGCCTCAGACTTCCAACACCAACAGCAGGTTTACATTCGGTGATGAACCGACAAGTTTGATTCAAAACGGTACCACAATCTCCAAAAGCAAAAGCGGATATATTGGCTATGAAGTTAGTTATGAGCTGGATAGCCTGAACCTGATTTCAGGACAACTCAATTTGAATGGTAATAAATCAAACGGATCAGGCTGGCAAAATTCTTTGCTGAACAGAGAAAATGAAATATTACAAGGTTATCAGCTTTCAAATAATAATGATGGAAGTGGTAACGGAATGGATGCTGCGATCAATTATCAGAAGGGTTTTAAGGCCGATAAAAACAGATTACTTACCTTTTCATACCGCTATTTTCAATTCGGCAATAATCAGAATACCAATCTTTCAATAACCAATCGTGTCAATTACGAACTTCCTGATTACCGTCAGTTTAATGACCAGCATTTTTCGGAACAAACTGTTCAGGTGGACTACGTATATCCTGTAAAGAAATTTAATATTGAAGCAGGTATCAAAGTCATTATGCGGGATAATAAAAGTGATTTTCAATACCGCACGTTTAATTCTGAAACAGACGAATATGAGCTTGACCCGGTTTTTAGCAACAAATTCACCAATATGCAAAATGTATACGGTGCCTATAACACGTATCAGTATAATGCAAAAAACTGGGGCCTGAAAGCCGGGTTCAGAGTTGAACAGACAATCATGAATGCAGATTTTGTGTCAACGGATTCAAAGGTGAAGCAGAATTATTTCAATGTCATTCCTTCGGTTTCAGTAAACAGAAAGTTTAAAAATAAAGCAGGCGTAAATCTGGGTTATACACAAAGAATTCAGCGTCCGGGTATTTATCAGCTCAATCCTTTTGTGGATAAATCAAATCCAAATTTTGAACGAACCGGAAATCCTAATCTCCGTCCTGCCTTGGTAAACGATATGCAGTTAGGGTTTAGTTTGTCTAAAAAGGCTTCAATAAATTTTGGCCTGGGTGTTACCCTTTTCAAAGATCTTATTTTTCCGGTTTCTGTATATGATTCTACCACAAAGATTACGAGAACCTCATTTGGAAACACAGGTAGCGCAAAACTGCCGCAAGCCAATCTGAACCTGAATTATCCGATCACGAAAAAATGGAATTTTACTTTAAACGCAAGAGCAGCGTACGGAATAGTTGAAGGGATGGTAAATGGAGTTCTGATAAAAAATGAAGGTTTAATGTACAATTTTAATTTTTCAACCGGTTACAAATTTGAAAAGGAATGGCGTATCAATGCCAACTTAAATGCAAATGGCCGGGGTGTCAATTTGCAGGGGACATCTAATTCCAGAGTCAGCCCTTCGTTCAGTGTTAGTAAAGATGTGGTTAAAGATAAATTGTCGTTTTCTGCATCATTCAATAATCCGTTTACGAAATTCAGAAGAGACCACCGTGTTACTTCCGGCCCGGATTTTACTCAAAATGTTGACCGGCGGGATTATTTCAGGTCATTCAATTTTAGTTTGAATTACAAGTTTGGAAAACTAAAAGATGCAATTAAAAAGAACAAAAGGGAAATCAAAAATGATGATGTTCAAAGCGGGAGCTAATGTTTGGCTCCCGGCAATGATCTTTCAGGTTGTAGCTAAGCCGGCTCCAATGGATCTTTGATGTTCAGTGCAAATTACTTAGGCATTATGCACTCAGATTGCTTATCCTAACAGAAGGAGCACCGGAAAATTTGCAAAAAAACTTTGTTGTTTATTTATTTGAAAGATGTAAATTAGTTGAAGATCAAATTGCGGAGTTAATAAATTCCCTTCCTTTAATGTTAAAAGAAACGATTATGAGCACATTAGATATATTTGTTGAAAAAGGAAAAAAATAGGTGAAGAAAAAGGTATTCAGGAAGGTATTGAAAAAGGTAAGGCCGATATTATCAGAAACCTTCTATTAAATACCGACTTTACGATTCCAAAAATAGCTGCGCTTACAGGCGTACCAGAAAATTTTGTTTTTCGGGTTCAAACAGAAAATAAGAAGTAAAAATAATTTCTTATAAATTCCGGGCTTTCAAATTTCTAATCACCAAGTGTTCATCTCTGCCAAAAAATTTTCGGTTTCGGAAAGTTTTTGGCAGATTTTTTTACTCCAGTCTTTCTTACTTATTCATAATCTGCTGGATAACGAAAGATCAATAAATGCTATACTAATGTGGCCGTCAAAGTATTTGAGAAGTAAATACGTGTTGCTGTAAAAGAAATTAGATTTAAACATCATCTTTTATCGCCTGTTCATCGTAGGTTTGTCTCTCTTGAGTAACTTGGGTATGAAAGTTTTGCTGCGTTCATAGTATATTTTCTAATAGATTATGTAAGGTTAAGAAATAGAATATCGCTTTATTTAGTCAGGAGGTATTATATTTGATGAATATCTTTCGACTCTAAACATCCATGAATTTATTCAGGATCTCTATTTTAATTTTTCTTGGCGTACTTATTTTTGAAAGCCACTGCTTTGGACAATCCCGGATTTCAGATTTCCTCCCGCACGTTGACCTAGAGGCAGGTGCCGTTGTTTCACCAGATTCCGATACACCTTTCTGGATTCGTACTAATCAGTATGGCATCATTCCCGGCCATTCTCCATTTGGGATTATTCAGTTGAATTTATACAGGGATTATAAAAAACCGGATAGTATCTCGAAAGTAAAACGTAAGTTCGACTGGGGTTTCGTGGTCAATCCGGTGGTAACTTACGATAAAGAAAATAAAAGCCGGATTGTTATACCGGAAGCACACGTAAAGATCAGATTTAAAAATATTGAATTTTATGCCGGAAGAAAACGTGATGTGATGGGTCTGGGAGATTCTACATTATCTTCGGGCTTTTACGCGGTTTCCGGAAATGCACTTCCAATTCCTAAAATTCAGATTTCCACGGTAGGATACGTCCCCGTTGCTTTCCATAAGTTTCTTGCTATTAATGCCGGTTTTGCACACGGCTGGATCAATACACCGCCTTATATTTATGGAGCCCGGTTGCATCAGAAATATCTGTATTTTCGTTTTGGCAAGCCTGTTTCCAAAACGAAATTTTATTTTGGAGTTAATCACCAGGTAACATGGGCAGGCCATTCCGATTATCTGCGACGAAATCCTGACCTGGCTATAAACGGACAACTACCAAATGAATGGAATCTGTTTCCGTATGTTGTATTGGGTTACACACCTAAGAATTGGTTTAAAAAGGCTGGTTATACTTCTTTTGATAGTTACCGGATCGGTAACCATGTGGGAAGTTATGATGCAGCTCTTGAAACAAAAATAAATGGAGATAAGCTGCTTCTGTATTATCAGCATGCTTATGAAGACGTATCCAGCCTGCTGTTTAAAAATGCTCCGGATGGGTTATGGGGAGCCAATTGGCAATTACATTCAAATTCAAATCACAGTTTTAAACTTACACGCCTGACACTGGAATTTTTAACGACAACAAATCAGTCCGGTACTCAGTTTTACATTCCTGGCAGTATATATCAGGGCGCGGATAATTACTTCAATCACAGCCAGTATACCGAAGGTTATTCATATCAGGGTGCTACAATTGGTACTCCGTTCATTACACCCGGAAAAGACCTTGATCAGTCGAAACATCTGGCGCCACGTTTTTTTCCTAATAATCGCATTAATATGTTTTATTTGGGTGCACAGGGGAAATATCATGAATCTTTGCTGCTTACTTTGCGAACTTCTTACAGTCAGAATTTCGGTATGCCAGGCGATAGTTTTTCTCCATCGCGTGGTCAGTTTTCTTCTCTTTTATCAGCGCAGCTTTCTGTGAAAAACTGGTATAATACGACTCTCATTGCAAAATTGTCAATGGATAAAGGAAAACTTTTTAATGATTCTTACGGAGGTTATCTGGGTGTTAAAAAGAGCTGGTAAAGTGATGTTCACAGCCGGACAAAACTGTTCATATACGGACATTTTTTATTACTTTATATGTATTCTATTGGTCTGATTTATAGTTAGTTAATCAGGTATACGCACATCATTGATTACTGGCACAAATTTGTTGCAGGGTAAATAACGCGTTGGGCCTGCAGTGAAAATGAAAAAGTACTGTAAACCACCACCGATAATACTTAAATCAATTCAATTTGACCTTTTTCTCCAAACCTCAATAACATGAGCCATATCGCTATCCCGATTCCAAACTTGCCAGGCAAGCAGGACATCGAAGTTCAGGTAATCATTAATGGTTTGAAACAACAGCTGTATTACCGGGTCGAACTTTTTTATTGGGAAGACTGCACAAATCCTGTTGCTCACCGTGCCGACTGTATCAGCGAGATGCTCTCACATCATGATCCGGAATGGACTGTATACTATATTGGAGCGCCCAACGACGAGTTTGTACCCATCACCTTCGTAAAAAAAGAAAGCCGCAATTTGCTAAAATACGCTACTGCCTGATTCATAATTTCATTTCGTAGATCCGATACAGCCTATGGACATCTTTACATGTTCGTTGGCTGTTGCTTGTTGTATAAATTGTTTGGAAACCGGGATTTGACGGATTCATTTTATTTCTTTTCAACATTTACGCAACATTGTTGCATAAATAAAATTGTTGAGTATATATTTGCATCATTGTTGCATATAACTATATTCGTATGAAAAGGAATTTATTCAAAACATTACTGGTATTTACAATTGTTTCAGCATTGATTTCCTGTGACAAAGAGAAGGAGGAAGAAGTGATCCCGGTGGAAGAACAAACCGAATACAAATTTATCAGAGTACTGGTAAATGACGAATTGACCAATCAGATTTCCCTGGTCGACCCGGTTAAACTTTCGGTGGAATCATTTGAGGCAAATTATCCGAAATCTGCCGTGTACAATACCCAGGCAGGCCGTTTCGGGGCGTTGGTAAACAGTGCAAATAGTTATGTCCAGCTTTTTGATACCGGTTTTGAAGGTCACGGTGATCATGTGGATGTGAAAGGTACTCCAAAATTTGGAGCCTTGACCGGGGATGGTAACAGGCCTACTCATTTTAAAAGTAAAGGAGATGAGATTATTACATTCAATGACGGAGACGGCACTTTAAGTATTGCCAAAGAAACAGATTTCCATGTAAATGGTGCAAAAATGACGACCATCCAAACTGGAAATGCAGCCCATCATGGAGCAATGACAAAATTCGATAACGGCACTTATGCTATTACTGAAAAAAATCCGTCGCTTGCAGGATCTTTGCCGGAAACGGTCAGGATTATTGATGTGACAGGAAAAACACTATTTGCTTCAACCGTTGAAACCAAAGGAATTCATGGTAATGCAAGTAATGGTGCGGTTTCTCTTTTCGGGTCTTCCAGCGGAATACTAGTGGTGGAACCAACAGGTGCGCAGCGTTTGATCCCTCATCCGGAAACTTTTGGAACAGCCTGGTTCAGTTCTATTTTAGAAGCGAAAGGAGCGGGTAAATTTATTGGCTATTCTGCGGCAGTGGGTGCTTATATCATTGATGTAACCAATAGCAAAGTGATCCCAATTATCGAAAGCGCTGACCTTATTCAGGTAAAAATAGATTATGCCGGAAATAATCTGATCGCTTTTTTGCACAGTGGAGAAGTGAAAATCTATGACCTGGTAACAAATACGTTGAAAAAAAGCGGTTCAGTGGTGTCTGTGACTTCTAAGGATGAAACACAAAAGCCTCAGTTGGAAGCAACCTCAAAATATTTGTATATAACCCAGCCTAAAACCGGAGAATTATTACAGATAAGCATCGCTGATTTTTCCAAAGTAAATAGAATCAAAGTTTCTTCCACACCTTATCGTTTGAGTATTCTGGGCATTGAGTCCAATGAAAGTCATTAATTTTACTCAATATGAAGCTAAACTTTCCAGGTCTTTAAGAGCTGGAAAGTTTAGCTGTTTTTATTTATAGTTCCCTTTCAAAATACAACACACCTTCATAAGGATTGTAATTATAAGGAGTCGTTTCTTTAAAACCGAAAGATTTATATAGTCCTACGGCGGCCGGCATTTTCGGTCCCAGTGTATCCAGCTTTATTGTTTTATATTCCATTTCTTTCGCAACATCAATAAGGCTAGTCAGTAATGCTTTCCCAATTCCTTTGCCCTGATATCCCGGTTTGATATACATCCGTTTTACTTCACATGTACTTTCATTTTCAATTTGTCTCAAACCCACTGCGCCTATAAATTCTCCTTCACTTTCAGCAAGCAAAAGTGCCCCGGTTGCCTGCCCGTACATTTTCGGCAGTATGGTAAGCTCGTCTTCAAAGCTTTGAAAGGAAAGTGTAAAATCAAGGGATTCTGCATATTCTTTGAACAGAACAGCCCCCGCGTGGTATTCCTCCGGAGTTGCTGCTTTTATAATTCTAATCATTGGGTTTGTTTTAAATATAGGTTAATCTGTTTTTAGGCGTGGTTCGCTATTTACTTCTTAATTAAATCGCTGGCCGTCATTTCTTTGCTTAATAATTCTTTAAATAATTGCCATCTTTTACCGGGCTTATCATTGGTGCCACCCTGCCACTCAATATAGTTTTTGACCAGATCCTGCCCATAGTTGTAATTGATCACATAACTCCGGTATTTTTTTATAAATCTTAAATAATCCGTAGCTCCTTTACTGGTCAGCAGGCAATAGTCTGATAGCCAGCGTATTGCTTCCTGGTCTTTCATGGTTCCGTTTATCAATCCTCTTGCTACTTCATTCCGGGCATAATTAAGCTGTGATTTTAACTGTAAAGCCTTAAAATATTTGTCGGTACCTGTTGTATCTATTCCCGCAATTGGCAACAATACCTGTCTGCAAAAAAGCTTTTGTTGGTCTCCCGGAAAAGCAACAGAAATTCCATAATTAGCGCTTCCTTCGGCAATTAAAGATTGCGGGCTAAACAAAGGATACAGTGCAATTTCCGTATAGCCTTTGTCGTGATACAGATTTTTCTCAAGCAATACATTATATACATGGTGGCCCGGATAGCCTTCATGACAGGCAAGATCAATTGCTCTTTCAATAAAAATTGGCTGACTGATATTAATCTGGATAATGCTTTTGTATTTTCCCTGATACCAGTTGTAGCCCGACCACGGTTTGTCTGTTACATACTCCATCCTGAAAGATTCTTCCTTGGGCAGGTCGTAATGCAGTAAAGTCCGTTTCCTGGCCTCCGCAATGGCTGTTTTGAAAACAGTATCAATTTTTTCTTTGGGTATTAAAAAATGACCGGCAAGTTTCTGAAATCTGTCAGGGATTGTTTTTCCGGCTGGTAACGTGTTATCCAATTGGGATAAAAGAGATTTAAAATGCTGTTCTGAATAGGAAGGAGCAACGGCATCAAACAATTCTTTCGATTCCTGATCAAAAGATGCGGTTTCTCCTGAAAAAATTTTGATACGCCGCTTAAAAGCAGTCAGTTGGTGCGATAACCAAACCGCTCTTACACGAAGAGAATCATTTTTTGTGGTGGAAATGATTTTTTTCAGTGAAATTGTCAGGTTTTCACACTCTTTTAATAAACTGTCTTTGGGGAATACGGACAGTTTTGAAGTATCCGGTTTTAAGGAATCAGGCCCATAATACGCATCTACAAAGTCAGGATCGTATAGCCCGGCTTTCAATCCGGTCTTGATGTAGTTTTCAGATAGCAAGTTAATTTTCTCTGTTTCAGTCCTGTCCTGTTCTTTTGTGTTACAGCGGATCAATAGGATACTGATCAATAGCAGTATAAAGTTTTTCATCGTAATATTTTGTTCGTAGTAAAATGATAATGCTTCTACATCAAAATCCACATATTTACCCTTTTATGCATTTAATTACTCAAAATTGGGGAATAAATAGTTCAGATTGTATCACAATTTTATTGGCTGTACAAATTGTACCCAATTCAAAGCATATTTCATAAAGTAATAGGAGTTGGAACGATATTCGTATATGCGATCTAACTATCTTATAAGATCTTAGCTATCGAACTTTACATATACCCGTAAACTTAATTCTATCATGAATAATAAATCCTCTCTCACTGAAACTGAGTTGGTTTTAAGGTTAAAAGGAAATAACCGTGAGGCATTTGAGCTTCTTTATGACCGATACTCTCCTGCATTATATGGGATAATCATGAAAATTGTAAAGGACGAAGATAAAGCAGCGGATGTTATGCAGGATGCTTTTTTGAAAATCTGGAAAAATATGAACAGTTATAATTCAGATAAGGGTTCATTATTTACCTGGATTCTGAATGTAGCGCGTAATACAGCTATTGATAAGCTCCGGACAGATGTCAAAACTAAAAATATTCTAAACCTGGATTACGTAAGCGAAAATGATCTTGGAACTTCGTCAATATTTATTCCTTTACCGGCGACCATTGATTTACGCACAATTGTTGAGAAACTGCTTCCGGAGAAAAAATTATTGATAGAAATGGTTTATTTCCAGGGTTATACACACGAAGAAGTATCTGAAAAACTAAGCCTTCCACTTGGTACCGTCAAATCACGCATTCGTAAATCTCTTCAGGAATTAAGAAATATATTTGATGTTTCGCCACAGTTGCGGATGGCTGGATGACGACAGCTCATTTCTCAATGCGTTTTAAATCCAGGTCGTGAAAGTCAAAGCTAAAATCAGTGAGCGGGGAAATTGCTTCCATTTTGATTGCAGCTGGTTTTCCGTCTTTATCCGTTTGAAAATACAAATAAGCATCAGCATCAAAACTCCTGCGATCCCATTTTACAATAAAAGTATTGTTTTTATAAAAGAACACTTCCCCACTTAGTTTAGGTGCACGTTTTGAATCAAACCTGAATTTCCCATTTTTCTCACTAAGCTCAATATCACCAAACCAATTGTCGTGATACGTTCCTGCGAAAGCTTTATAATTTACTTTTGAAGTATTCTTTTGCTGTTCAGCAGCAATGTCTTTCCAGATATTACTGGTTATAGAATCTGCTTCGGCCAATTCCGATTTTGCTCTGTCACTGTAAACTTTGACAAGGTCAGTAGCCGGAATTCCCAGATAACTATTTTTAATCGTGTTGGTAATTGACGAAAAAGCCGAACCTGATTGCTGATTGGTAAATACAATAATACCCAGCTGAAGCTCAGGCAACATGGTTACTTGTGTCACCATTCCGGCCAGGCCTCCTGTATGCGTAACCTGCTTGTAACCTTTCACATCACTCAGAAACCAGCCAAGTCCGTAAGCGCTGAAATGTGTTTGGTATGGTTGAGAAGTGTTGGCAGGAATAATGGTTTGTGGCGACCACATTTCATTGTGTACCTTTTTACTGAAAAGCTGCTTGCTCATGTCAGTGCCATATTTGCCACCATTCATTTGCATAATTATCCACTTGCTCATATCGGCAACACTGGAATTGATCCCACCTGCCGAATTGCCGAACCTGAAAATATCACGGGGAATAACTTGTACCTTGCCATTAACAGCAGCGTGCGCTTCTATTGCATTGGATTTATCCTTTACCCGAAGCCATGAGCCTGCACTGTTATTCATTTGTAAAGGCAGCATCAGCCGTTCTTCAACAAATTCTTCCCAGCTTTTTCCGCTTACCCTTTGTACGACTTCACCTGCCACCATATACAACAGATTGTCATAATCATATTTGGTCCGAAATCCGGAAACTGGCTTCAGATACCGGAGGTTGTAAATAATATCCTTCATAGTAAAGTCGGATGAATCGGGCCAGAACATCAAATCTCCTGCTCCCAAACCCAGCCCGCTGCGATGTGTCAGCAAATCCCTGATCGTGAACTCTTCGGTAACATAAGCATTATACATCCTGAACTCCGGGATATAGTCGATCACTTTATCGTCCCATTTCAGTTTGCCTTCGTCATTCAAAATCCCCAGCGCCGCAGCTGTAAACGCTTTGCTGTTGGACGCAATACCGAATAAAGTATTTTCATCTACTTTTTGCCTGGTAATCAGCGAGCGAACACCATAACCTTTTGAGTGAATCACTTTCCCGTCTTTTACAACCGCAACTGCAATACCGGGGACGTCGAAAGTAGTCAGTGTTCTTTCCACAAGCTGATCAATCTGTGCGGATGAAATAGGTTGTGCAGCTGTGATGCCTGAGCGGATCAGGAAGGTAAAAACAATCAGAATCCGGAAGAATTTTCTCATTGGAGGTATTTTGTTTACATTCAATATTGAACAGCATTTGTTTACGATCATTAAAAAATGACCTGCTATTGCAATGTAAAAAAATCAAATCATTATCAGAAGTTTATATTCACGAATGTTTTTTGAAGTAGTTCCAACCTTTTGACTGGTTTTTTAATCAGTAATAAAAATTAGTGTACTGTCCATATTTTATCACAACAACTTCTGACCCAAAACCATGAAAATTTTACTGGTAATATTCGGTTTGTTCCTTTTTGCAGGCTGTATTGAGGAAAATCAAATTTCTGATATTGATGTTATAGAAACTGATGCTGAATGGAGTAACGGTATACAATACGACGGCTGCTCGTGGCATTTTTCAGTTTTACAAAAAGACAGTTCAATTGTAAATCTGGCTGCTGACGAAGCGTCTTTAGCGAAAATCGAAAAAGCCATAGGAACCATAGACGGATCCAATTACAATGTTTCCGTGCACATGAAATACAGCCTTACAGGCAGAAAAAAGGAAATTGAATGCGGCTGGGGAAGTAAAACCAGTATGGATGAAATTAAGGTCCGGGAAATAACGCGTTTATAAATTAAGAATATTTTTCGCTTCTTTCTCTGAATAATAAGGCCCTATTTCCGATTCATCTATAATCTCTTCAATCTGGTCTTCGGTTGCCGGTACTGATTTATTCTGTGTTTGCTGTGAAGCTGAAACTTCATGAAATTCAATTGTACCTTTTTGAGCAAGCTCGTTAAGTATATTTTCAACGGATTCCTGGTCTGTTTCAGTCAGGATATTTATCTGATACGTTTTCATATTTTTCTGGTAAGATTGGAGAATAGTTAAAAGTGGTCAAAAAATCATACCTAATATAGTTAATAAGTATTCTCTTTTATGGTAATGTGTTCGGAATCGGACAGTGGGTGTTATGTAAGTGCTTTACAGTCAGTATATTTAGCTATTGGTTTGCTTTTTTAGTACTAAAAACAGAAGTCGGATTGAAAAAAAATAATAGAAATAAAGCAGAGCATGCAACTACGACTTCATTTTTTACATCATTATTAAAACTTAAACTAATTAGCTCATGAAAAGGAAATATTTATTTTTAATTGCCTTTGCACTTTTTATTACCTCTGTTTCATATGCTCAGTCGTCCGAAGACAAACCTTATGTTTCCAAAAATTTCACCAATGCTTCATTAAGTGCACTAACTGTTGAAACTTCCGGCGGATCGATTGCAGTAACAGGCGGCCAAAATAATGGTTTTAAGGTAGATATGTTTGTTACACCAAATAATTGGAATGGTAAAAATGAATTGAGTAAGGAGGAAATTGAAGACCGCCTGGAAGATTATGATATTTTGATTGGTACGGAAGGAAATAAAGTAGTAGCGACTGCCAAAAGAAAGAATGGCGTAAAATGGAATAACGAAAAGAGCGTTTCTATTGGGTTTAAAGTTTATACACCACGGGCTGTTTCTACTAATCTGAAAACGAGCGGAGGAAGCATTAGAATTGCATCGCTCACTGGCGAGCAAAATTTTACAACCAGCGGAGGAAGTCTTAAAGTGGAAGATCTGGAAGGAAATGTTCATGGGCGTACATCCGGAGGCAGCATAGAAGTAACCAATTGCAGAAAAGATATCGAATTGGTAACCAGTGGCGGAAGTATCAAAGCAAGTGATCTGAAAGGCAGAATTGACCTGAAAACATCTGGCGGCAGTATTACATTAAACAGCCTGGATGGTGAAATTGAAGCTGTTACCAGTGGTGGAAGTGTAAAAGGGGACGATATCAAAGGATCGCTGAACACAGGGACTTCCGGCGGCTCTGTCCGGTTAGCAAATGTATCAGGAAACCTGAAAGCAAGTACAAGTTCAGGAAGTGTGGAAGTTTCTATGACTCAGTTGGGTAAATATCTGGATCTGTCAAGTTCTGCGGGCAGTATCCGTGTTACTATGCCATTGGATAAAGGCCTGGATTTAAACCTGAGAGGAAATAAAGTTAACATTCCATTGAAAAATTTTGACGGGAATGCTGAAAAGGACCGCGTAACCGGAAAAATGAATGGCGGTGGAATTCCTGTAACTCTTTCAGCAAGCAGCGGAAGTGTTTACGTAAATCAATAATTAAAAAAAACAGAAGAAATATAAGAGATTCTAATAGCCAAATGTTAAATAAAATAGTAGCAGAAGTGTCTTTAACCGGACACTTTTGCTGTTTTAATTATTTCGTTTTAAGCGACTAATATTATAAAGTGAACTTTGACGATATTTAATAAAAATTTTAATGGATTTTATTCAACTATTAAACAAAGGCAAGTATGAAAAAGGGATCAATTTCAAAAGGACTGATGATGGCATTGGCAATGATGCTGGTGTCGTCACTTGTTTGGGCACAGGAAGATAAGGCCAGCCGGCCAAGCCCACCTAAAACCGCCACGGGAAAAGTGGGAGGAGCAACGATTACTATCAATTATTCCAGTCCGGCGGTGAAAGGGCGTAAAATTTTTGGAGACCTAGTTCCATTTGACAAAGTATGGAGAGCAGGTGCCAATGAGGCTACTCTTTTTGAAACAGATAAGGATATAAAAGTGGAAGGAAAAGCGCTGCCTGCCGGAAAATACAGCTTGTATGTAATTCCTGGTGCAAACGAATGGACATTTATTTTCAATTCTGAAACAGGCCAGTGGGGGATCAAGCGGTCAGGGGAAACTTCGAAAGACGCTTCAAAAGACGTTCTTAGTGTGAAAGTAAAACCCGGCAAAAGTGCTTCACTGAATGAGCGTTTAATGTATGAGGTTACATCAAGTGGTTTTTCTCTTGGTTGGGAAAATACACAGGCATCTGTTTCTATAAAATAGTGCGCTTCTGCAAAAAAAGTTAACCCTGCTAATACGGATTTAAAGTCCATACTAGCAGGGTTATTTTATATATCCATTCGCATGTTGATCAGCTGTTTGCTGAATCCTGCTTTTTCATAAGCCTGAACTGCTGGCAAATTTCCTTCATAAACATCCAGCCGCAGTTCCTTAATATTCCGTGACAGTGCCCATTGTTTCAAAGCTTCAATAATTTTTTTGTTAACACCTTTTCCGCGATGAGCCGGATCAACGTACATAAATCCCAAATATGCATGCAAGGGATGTCTCAAAAAATGTCTTGACTTTTCAATACGCGCATAACCGCAGCCGATAAGTTCTCCATCCACTTCGGCTACAACGAGTTCAATATGCGATGCATTGATTAATTCCTCAATGTCGTAATAATGCACAGGATCCGGCTTTATATCACTGTCAAATGGCCTTTCAGCAGTGATAACGCCTTGTTCAAAACGTAATAGTGTGGGAAGGTCGGAAAGGGCGGCTTTTCTTGTTAAGAGTTGCGGCATTGGCATCAGTGAATTGTTTTCTATAAGCATTTATCTATCTATGTGTACCAATTTATTACACAAAGATAGATATCATTATGTTGGTAATTAGCAGCCGGGAATTTCGAAGTAATCAAAAAAAATATTTTGATTTGTTGGATGATAAAGTCCAGATCGTCGTGCAGTGGGGTAAAGATAAATCATACTTACTTACACCACTATCCGAAGCAGATGCCTTATCAGTTAATCCTGAATTGATAAATCTCATAAAAGCAGCTGAGAAAAAAATCAGCGAAGGCAAATATAAAGTCCTTGATCCCAGTAAGTCAATATGGGAAAATATAGGGTAATTATTTCAGAAGTTGCCGAGAAAGAACTTCTTAAAATTAAGAAATCAGGTGATAAAGCATCAATTTTAAAAATAAATAATATATTTTCTGAGTTGTATGAAACTCCTAAAACAGGAATCGGAAAACCGGAACCATTAAAATTTAACCTGACTGGTTACTGGTCAGGACGGATAAACAAAAAGGATCGCTTAATTTATCGCATAGATGAAAATATAGTAACGGTCACTTTTATATCTGTACTGGGTCATTATTTAAATAAATGACTTTTTATCGACACTTTGTGACTGATGTATCGGCTTAACTTGCTGACACTGGTTTACAATCGGTGCGCCCACGTAGCGGTTTATGGTTTAGTCCCGCTTACAGCGATTTGCAATCGGTGTCGTTATGGCATCGCGTTTGTAACGCGTTTATATCAAATTTATACTATTCTAAGCTGCCAGCCTTTGCAGGATAATTTTACAAGGTATTGCAGAAGTGATCTGCACATAATGTGACCTGTATAATGGAATAGTAAATATATCGCCCCGGCCGAGATGATTATCTTTTCCCTCAACTACAATATTGCAGGTGCCTTCGACGATAAGAAAAGTTTCCAGTTCTTTTTTATGTATTTCAGCAGGTGCGCCATTTCTAATCCAGACAATAGCTGTTGTCAGTTCGGGCGTTGAACCAATGATATGCGCCTCAATTTCATCCAAAGGCCCGGTGAGTTGAAGATCTGCTCTGTTAAGCCAGTCGTTATAATCAGATATTAAAGAGTCTGCAGCGATCTGAGGAGGAAATGAAACGGGCTCACCATTGGATATTCGTTGCATATAATCTACTGTTGCCATTAAAAACGGCTTGATTGTAGGATCAACAGGAGCAGCTTGATTAATGGCATACTTTTCCAGAGCAACTTCAATGGAATATAGTTCCTCCCGGATTTCGACGTGCTCCTTCAGCATTCGCTCCATTTGCTCATTTTGTTCCGGACTGGTATCTCCCAAAACATACATTTCCAATATTCCGGAGTCAATAAATCTGCTTACTTCACCATTCATACCGGCACTTTTAATTTAAGTCGGTCCGGAATACATTTCATTTTACAGTAATGTCCGGAATTCTCATTTGTTTATAATTAAATCAATTATTTCAATAGCAAATTTATTCATTGCAATTATAACAAGCGATCAGGATAGATAATTAATATAGCGAATTTTAACGTAAAATGGTTCATTTAAGATTCTGGCTCGCCCCGATTTGCAATCGGGACGGCTATGGCTTCGCGTTTGTAACGCGTTTATATAAATTTGATCAGCCTGAGTCCATATAATGAAGAAGCACGAAGGGATGACCTTCGCGCCACTTCTACAAAACTTACACCCAGTTATTTCAGCAACTTCTTCCTTCGTTCCCTGCTGCTGTAAATATATTCGTAAATCGTTGGCAGGATAAGCAGCGATAATAATGTTGCTGTCATCAATCCGCCAATCACCACAATTGCCAGTGGTTTCTGGGTTTCAGAGCCAATTCCTGTACTTAAAGCTGCTGGTAGTAATCCAAGGGAAGCCATTAATGCAGTCATGATAACTGGCCGCAACCGTGATCTGGCACCATCTTTAATTGCCTCGATCAGTGGCATTCCGGCATGCAGATTATGCCTGAACTTATTAACCAGAATTACACCATCCTGCGTTGCAACGCCAAACAATGCAATAAATCCAACACCTGCTGAAATACTAAAATTCGTGTTGGTAAGCAACAAGGCCGCAATACCACCAATCAGGGCAAAAGGTACATTAAGTAATACCAGAACCGAATCCAGCGTATTTCCAAAGGAAGCAAACAGGATAAAGAAAATCAATAGAATACTAATCGGAACTACTACCATCAACTGACGTTCAGCGCGTTCCTGGTTTTCAAATTCACCATTCCATTTAATTTCATAACCTTTCGCAAGTTTTACATGCTGTTTTACTTTGCCTCGTGCTTCGTCTACTGCACTACCCAGATCACGGCCGCGTACTGAGAATTTCACGGCAATAAACCTCGCATTGTCTTCCCTGTAAATAAATGCAGGCCCGGCCTGATTGTTAATGGATGCCAGTTCTTTTAACGGTATTTTTCCACCGTTTAAAGTTGGTACCAGCAAATTGCCAATCTGGTCAATAGAAGAGCGATAAGGAAGATCATAACGAAGCCGCAGATCAAATTTCCGCTCGCCTTCATATACCTGGCTCACTGCTTTTCCGCCAATCGCCATTTCAATAACTGCATTAGCATCCGCCGCATCAACCCCATATTGGGCCATTTTATCAGGATTGAGCGTAATCCGTAATTCGGGTTGTCCAAGATTCCGGAAAATACCCAGGTCTTCCACGCCTTGCACCGTTTTGAGTTGCGCATAAACTTCATCCGCTTTTTTATCGAGCAGATTAAGATCGTCTCCTGTAATTTTTACCGCAATTGAGCCTTTTACTCCTGATACAGCTTCTTCCACATTATCCGAAATAGGTTGTGAAAAACCAAAATCTATTCCTTTATAGCCTGCCAGTTTGGCCTGCATCTGGGCAATGAGCTGATCCTTGGTAATATCCCGTTTCCATTCATCGGCCGGAAAAAGATCCACGAAAAATTCCTGGTTAAAAAATCCGGTGGCGTCGGTTCCGTCATTAGGCCTGCCCGTTTGGGAAATCACTCCTCTTACTTCCGGAAACTGTTCAAAAATCTGACGGAATTTACGGGTATAATGGTAGCTGTCTTCCAGACTTACGGACAATGGCATACTTGCCCGAACATAAATAGAACCTTCATTCAGATGTGGCAAAAATTCAGAGCCTACCCAGCGGAACGAAAAAATAGCAACGCACAATGCGATTACAGCTGTTAATACGGCCCGTTTTGGATATAGCATCACGTGGTCCAGCAGTGGTGAATACTTCCTGTTGAGCCATGAAATGATCGGGTTATGGCGTTCTCTTACATTTTTATTTAACAGAATGCTGCTCATAACGGGTACAAAGGTCAGTGCCAGTAAAAGCGCTCCCAGCAGTGCAAAACCCATTGTAAAAGCCAGTGGGCTGAACAGTTTTCCTTCTACTTTCTGGAAAGAGAAAATAGGTAAGAGTGCTGTAATGATGATCAGTTTGGAAACGAAAATAGATTTACCCATTTCCAATGCAGTTTTCAGGATTTTTCCCAGTTTCGCGCGCTTATTGAATTTCTCCATTCCTTCGGTTTCGGCCCAGTGCGCGAGCATCACAAACAACCCTTCGACCATTACAACTGCTCCGTCAATGATAATACCGAAGTCAATAGCACCGATGGAAAGAAGATTGGCACTCATACCTTTTGCCCGCATAAGAATAAATGCAAATAATAAGGCAAGCGGAATAACCAGGGCAACAGTAACCGTTGTACGCCAGTCGGCAAGGAAAATCAGCAGGATAATTGTTACCAGTGTAATACCCATCATTACGTTTTCCCCAACCGTACTCAAAGTATGTTTATTCAGCTCGGTACGATCATAAAATACTTTGATTTTTACATCATTAGGCAGAACGACTGTATTCAGATAATCCACTTTTGCTTTCAGCGTTGGTAGCACTTCACCCGGATTTTCTCCTTTTCGCATGAGTACAATTCCTTCTACCACATCATCATGGCTGTCGCGGCCAACAATCCCAAGCTGTGGCAAAGCGGATTCGTGAACGGTACCAATATTGGACATCCGGACAGGAACGCCGTTGAGATTTTTAACAATAATTTTTTCAATGTCCGGTATGCCCGTTACTATTCCGATCCCTCTTACCACAAAAGCCTGCTGTCCCTGGCGCAGTACATCGCCGCCTACATTCACATTGGCACGTTGCAGCGCGCTGTATACATCCAGCGCAGTCAGCCCGAATTTTGATAAAAGATTAGGATTTACACTTACCTCAAATGTTTTGATATGACCGCCGAAACTAACCACATCAGCTACACCCGAAACTGCTTTCAGGCTTTTTTCTACCACCCAGTCCTGAATTGTTTTCAGTTCTGTATTGGTTTTGGTTTTTGATTCCAGTGTATAACGGTAAATTTCACCGGTCGGGCCTGCAGGCGGCTGTATTTCAGCATCGACACCATCCGGCAGGTTTACGTTTGCCAGTTTCTGTGACGCTTCCATCCTGGCATTAAAACCATCGACACCATCTTCAAAAACAATTTTGATAAAAGAAAGGCCAAATAAATTGATAGAACGCAAAGCCGACTTATGGCTGATCGAATTCATTTCTGTTTCGATAGGAATGGAAATGAAACGTTCCACTTCCTCAGCGCTTCTGCCCGACCATTGCGTAATGATCACAACCTCAGTATTTGTCACGTCCGGATAGGCTTCAACCGGTGTGAAATAAAAACTGATTGCTCCTGCCACAACCACCAGCAAAGTGATAAAAAAGACAATAGCCTTATGTTTGAGTGAAAACCCAATGATACTTTTAATAAGCTTATCCATGGCAGATCAGTTGTCAGTTAGTTCGCTGAATAACATCAGTGCGCCTTCGGTCACAATTACATCCCCGTGTTCCAAAGCGCCTTTGATGTACATATATTTTGAAGTGTTTTTAAGGATTTCAACCGGAACAGATTTGTATTCCCCTTTTTTTACTTCCTTGATCACAAAGTATTTATCCTGGCTAAAAATGACCGAAATAGGATTTACTGCCAAAAGTTTTTCGGGCTTTTCAATATGAAGTCTGATCGTACAGAACATATCGGGTTTGAGCATTCCGTTTGGATTGCGCAAAACGACGCGTGCCTGTAATACTTTACTTTCATTATCAACCACCTGGCTGATATTGGAAATTGTTCCGGTAAATACTTTGTCGGGATAAGCTAACGTAGTGATGTTTACCTGCTGTCCTTGTTTTACCGCCTGAATATCAGATTCATAAATGTTGATTAGCACCCAAACATCGTTCAGATTTGAAATGGTAAACAGCGGGTCAGAGTTGTCGGAACGGATCTGCATTTCAGGATTCACATTGCGTTCTACAACATAACCGCTTTCAGGCGATTTTACACTGAAAACCGGCGTTTTACCCGTTGATGCGCCGCCATATAATTTCAAAACCTGTGTAGATCGTTCCAGTTCTGAACCTGCAATTTCAAGTTGTTTACGTGCATTGGTCAGATCGTTTTCGGAAGAGAATTTGGTTTTATACAGTTGTTCAACATTATCAGCATTCCGTTTAGCAATGTCATAATTTGCTTTCGCAGTATTCTGGTCTTTTAAAAAATCGCTGACATCACCGCTTTGTACAGTTGCCAATACCTGACCCTTTTGTACATACGCACCCAAATCTGCCTTCACATCCAGTACGTTTCCACTTACTATCGGATACACTTTATCAACTTTTTTCTCGTCGAATGAAACAGAACCTGTAAACTGGATCTCTTCTTCAAAATTTCGTAATGCTACCGTATCGGTCCTGAATCCTGATTCTGTATCCTTTGTTTCTGCTTCCTGTGGTTTCTCTGACTTAGTACAAGCCGCTAGCCAGCATGCAGTAAGAGTCATGATGAATGCAAGTTTCACTGTCCGCCGAAAGCCGACTGCCGAAAGCCGAAAGCTTATATTATTTAAAATGAATTTCATGAGTTAGATGAGGTTAAAATGTTTTAGAATTAGTCACAAAATTGAGTTGCTGGCGAGCCTGAAAAAGATCATTTTTAAGATCAATTAAATTGAGTTGCGCATCTCGGTAAGCTCTGATCTTGTCAATAAAACTTACAAGATCAATAATACGTTTGGCGTAATCTTCGGTGGCGTTTTTTGATATTTCTTCAATACTTTGCAAATATTCAGGAGTCAGTTTTTGTTGTAATGAAATAGCTTCCTGATATTGACGCGCTGCCGCTACCACGTCCTGTTCAACCTGTAAATGACTAAGTTCAGCAGTGGTTTTAGACTGGTCGATACCTACTTTTGCGCTTTGAATATTTCCCTGGTTTTTATTCCTGACCGGCAGGTCCATCAATACCTGTGCACCTACATAATGTGGAAAAGCTGAACCCAGGCGCTGATAATCAGCTCCGATTGTCAGATTGGGCGTCGCCAGTGATTTCTGATACGTAAGGTTGTTCTGATTATATAAAATTTGTTGTTGTGCAACTTGTAAATCAGGACGGTTGGCAAAAGCTAAGTCAAGAAGCTGGCTCAATCCGGGGCTATTCTGATTGCCTGCTGTACTATCATCCGCAACAATATATACTGTTCCTCCCTGTGAAAGCAATACACGCATAATTGCTTCGTCCTGTGCTATTTGAACATTCAGGGTGGATTGGTCTTTTTCGAAATTCTTTTGTTCCAATTCAATGCGTGTTACTTCATAAGGAGCAATAACGCCTAACTTCAATTGTGCACGAAAAGCAGCAAGCAGACTTTCCAGCCTGGCTCTTTCCAGGTCCAGCATCTTTAATTTAGCTTGCTCATTAACCAGGTTCCCAAATGTCTGAGCCAAAGTAAAGCGTACATTGCGCATTACATCCTGAAAAGCGGATTGCTGCAAAGCAACGTTGGATTCGGCCAGTTTGACGAGTTTGCTGCGGCTGGCTGTCAGGCTTAAAACCTGCTGTAACTGAATGTTAAAAACACCGCCAGTCGGATTAATCAGGTCGGTTTGTTTTCCAAACGGAAGTACTTTATGGGTGTAACCGTTGTACAGATTGGTTTCGACAAACAGGTTGGGATTGTACCAGAGTCTGGCCTGTTGAACACCAGCTTCGGCGATGTTGACATTGAACTTCTGGGCAATAAGTGCAAAGTTTTTTTGGATAAATTGTTCCTGCGCCTGTTCGAGCGTAAGCCGGAGCGTATCCTGGCTGTAACCTGGCAAAATAATAGCCAGATATAGCAGAAGAGAGATAGTTATTCTTTTCATTAGATGAGTTGGTATTAAGAAAAGTGTGGTAAAACTATATTTCAGATATTAATCTATTTCAGATATTATTCTGACTTGTAATGTGAATAAATATAATTTTTTTTATTTGATATTTGAATATTTTGCCACGATATCTCCATTTGCTTCACAAGTAATTTTCGGTTCCGTAATAACTACTCAATAAAAGTATTTGAATCTCATGAATCAGTAAAACGGACATCGGTATATGACTGATAATTGTCGTTAGAAAAGGGGAAAGTGTCGGTGAGATATCACTCAGCTCGCAGCTCGCCCCGATTTGCAATCGGGGTGGTATTAGCTTCGCGTTTGTAACGCGCTTATGTATTTTTAGACGCGTTACAAACACGAAGCCATGAAAACCCCGATTGCAAATCGGGGTTAGTTTGTTACAAAAAACTTCCAGGCTCGTCTAAAGGCAAAAATTATATTTAAATGGCTTCACATCAGTACTTCATCAGAAATCAAAACGAGCTCTATTTCTTAACTATGACAGTGGTAGACTGGGTTGATGTTTTCACAAGAAAAGAACATAAGCTAAAAATAATTGATTCGCTTTGTTATTGTCAGGAAGAAAAAGGTCTAAAAATATATGGATGGTGCCTTATGTCCAATCACCTGCATTTATTGGCAGCTGCCGAGGAGGGTTTCCTTTTGTCTGATATACTTCGGGATATGAAAAAATATACATCAAAGCAAATAGTTGCAGCTATAGAATTTGAGATTGAAAGCCGTAAAGAATGGATGCTGTATAGATTTCAGTACGCAGGAAAGTTTAAACAAAATGTCAAGGATTACAAATTTTGGCAAGATGGCAATCATGCCGAAGAATGTTATAATTATGATTTTGCAAAAACGAAGCTGCATTATATTCATCAAAATCCTGTACGGGCAATGATTGTAGAAGAGGCAGAACATTATTTGTTTAGTTCTGCAAGAGATTATGCCGGATTAAAAGGGTTGTTGAAAGTGGAGTTTTTGTATAGCTAAGCTCGCCCCGATTTGCAATCGGGGTGGTATTAGCTTCGCGTTTGTAACGCGCTTATATAATTTTAACACGCGTTACAAACGCGAAGCCATGAAAACCCCGATTGCAAATCGGGGTTAGCGGGCTTTTATGAATGAAAACCTGTTGAGTACGTGAATATATGCCAATATCTAAGGCTTAATCACATTGGTCAGTACCGCCGGGACTTTGAATAAATCATAATCCTGATCGTAAATCAGATACTTGTTATGCCAGACAGGTGAAAACTTTTCTTTGAAATCCCTTAAACCCTTATAATGCGAAAATGACCTGATTTTCTCATAAGCAAACTTCATGGATCTTTCCGGAAAATTACGCGGATCTGCAATGCCCGAAAGTGGTGCAAATCCCAGATTAACAAAAGAATAACCTTCCTTTTTCAAATAATTAAACATTTCAACTGTTATGAAATCAATTACCCCGTTAGGCGCATCTTTGGTTTTACGGATCAAATCATAAGTCCCCTCACCTTTGGCATAGTCAGGAATAATATTGAGAAAAGCAACGATTTTATCCTCAACACTTTCAACGGTAATGATCGTTTGCTGCTGCAATTCTTCCCGAAGAAACATGCCCTGAGAAAACACAATTTCGCTTCGTTCTGTATCATCAAGCCATTCATCTGAAACAGATTTTAATTTTTCCAATACTTCATTGCTAATCGGAGCATTGTATATCTGGGTATGAAATCCTTTTTCCGAAACTTTTTTTAAAGCATTCCGGATCGATTTTTTTGCTCCGCCTTCCAATGAAAACTTTGTAAGATCCATGATCCCTTCCTGTCCAAGGAATAACTTTTTTTTACCCTGGAACGCGTCCAGGTTTTCTTCCGGAACCCGATAATACAGACTTTTTAATCCGCTCTCAAAACAGTACTTGTCAAATGCAAGTATACATGCTTTTATAGATTCTCCCGGCCCGACCGGACATTCCAGCACCACAGCAAAATTCCCGGTTACACGATATGCAATAAAGCCTTCAGCAGTTTCAGGTTTAAAGATCAACTTATCCGGATAAGCTTTAAAATAATCAAGTCCTGAATTTCCATATTTTATCAATTGCGATTTCGCCCAAACCAGATCATCCGCACCAATAGTAACCTTCATGATATACGGACGCACAAGTGTATAAATCAGAAAAGTAATGCATAAAATGCCGCTGATATTGATAGAATATAGAAAGTCCGTGGCGAATGCATCCTGCGGAACCAGTTTCTCGCTTCCGGTCAGCACAAAATTTTGAAAAGTGTACCGTATCGATTCCGGCCAGCTGAAATCAATATTAAAATGTTTTTCATCCAGAAAATAAAAACCAATACAACCATAAAGTAACACAGCCAGACAACTTAAAAGAGTAGTTTGAATGCCGATTATGCCCAGCTTTCGGTTGTTTTTGATGTAATATTCTTTTCTTGAAACAAAAAGAATGATAATTACACCTAATGCAAATATGGCTTCCTCATAATCAATTGCTTTCGTGAGGTTTCCTATAACAGAGAGTATGCACAAAGTCAAAGCGAAAAACCAGGCCATTCGTAATCCTTTCAGCATAAAAGCTGCGGTTACCAACAGGAATAAACCGGTAATCAATACAAAATAGTTAGAAGCTGTAATGGCACTTACAGGCAGGAAATTATGCAGGAATTGCAGTCGCTGACTTATAGCAGGGGTCAGTACGGAAATGATATTAACAATGCCGAGAAGAAGCAATAACAAAGCTGGGAAAATGCGCATCAGTAACTTATTGATCTTCAATAAAAAGCTTAATGCACCCGTAATCAGCGGCAACCAGAATTCAAGAAAACGATAGAAAAAAGTAATCGAAATAGCTGCTGCGTCTGTAAATCCAAAACGTACCAGAATCAGGCTCATGGAAACTTCAATTGCACCAAGTCCACGTAAAAATGGAGAAACGATCAGGAAAATAACTGCCGTAATGTAACTCATCACGGCAGCAAAAAGAGAGGGTTCCAACCGCAGCGCAACCATCGCAATGTACACATGGGTAATGCCGGTCAGTTCAATTAAAACGCTGTATAAGACGGTCAGTAAAAAATGTTTTTTATTAATTTTATTACTAAGAAGATCTTCAAAATAGACTTCGGCAGATGGGAAAAACCGAATGAGTGTACAGTAAATTATCCCTTTTGTTATTACAGATCTGTATAGCAGATAAACCAGGCCTGTCAAAATAAAAACAGAACCCAATGCGATCCATTCGCCTGCACCAACGCCTCCCCGAAATATGGCAAAAGCAAAAGCGGGAATCGCTACAACCACTACCGAAAGTATGCCTACAAAGCCATAAATAGAAGATGCAAAATGTATCTGGGATTTATTAACACCTTTATTCTCAATGTTATCAGTAAAAAAAGCCAGTGAAGATATTCCTCCGGCCGGAAGAAATACACTGATAAAATTTCGTTTTAAAAATAAAATAAGGGAATCATTGAGAGAAACTTTACTGCCGACCGACGCGAACGAAGCCACGTACATCTGTCCCTGAATGAGCATGTAAACCAAACTCAATACGATACCAGTTACTACCCATTCCCAACGGGAAGTAAGCAATATATTTTTAACCTGATGTAATTCAGTTTCTTCGTGTTTGATAAACCAGATACCCAAACCGATGAAAAATACCGTGAAAACGTACTGGCCGATAATCCTGGCGTTCTCACGTATAAATGGAAATCCCTTCTGTTTCAGAAAAGCAAACAGCCTGATAGATTTTGCCATAAAGATATAATTCAAATACTAAAAATGGCTGCTAAATTCTTTCGCTTCTTCGACCGCTTCGTTACAAACTGAGGTAATTTTTTCAATAATTTCCATTAACCTGATATTTGTCGGATTACCGTTTTCAATAATATCCAGATATTCATTCAAAACAGCATCCAGGCCCATAATTGAAATACTGGTTTTCATACTGTGAGCAATGTGTTTTAAATTATCAAAATCCTGATTTTCAATGGCTTTTCTGAGTGATTCCAATTCTCTTGGTACCAGCTCGATAAATTGTTCAGTTACCAGTTTTTCATATTCTTTATCACCATTGCTGATCTCCTTCATGTATTGAAGGTTTATCGTTTTGTACTGATTCTCCTCTTTAAATGAAGTGTTTGTAACCAAGTTATGGTTCAGTTCGTTGCCTGTAAATTCAGCTATTATTCGCTTCAAATCGGCTTCCCGGATAGGTTTTGAAATGTGTTCGTTCATACCGAAACTAATGCACTTTTCTCGTTCTCCGGCCATTGCGTGTGCAGTCATGGCTATTATGGGAACAGTTAGGTTCAGGGTTTGCCTGATTTCCTGCGTTGCGGTGTAACCGTCCATTTCCGGCATTTGAATATCCATAAATACCAGATCGAAACGCTCATTTTTTAACATTTCAACTGCTTTTTTACCGTTTTCTGCAATAGAATTTTTTATTCCCCATTCCTGTAAAAATCGCGACATCAATCCCTGATTAATTACATTGTCTTCCGCAACAAGAATGTTGAGGTTATTTTGAAAATGGATATCAGGACTGGCATTTTCGTATCTAATTGCATTGTTGTGATGTTCCGGGATTTTATATGGAATAGTAAAAAGTACAATTGTCCCAAATCCGGATTCACTTTTTACGTCAATACTGCCATTTTGCAGATAAACCAAATCCCTTACGATGGATAATCCTAAACCCGTGCCGCCATATTTCCGTGTTGTAGAATCTTCGGCTTGCCGAAACCGTTCAAAAATGGTTTCCAGCTTCTCTTCCTCAATACCAATTCCGGTATCAGTAACTTTAAACTCTATCAGAATATGATTTGAATCCGACGGTTTGCCTTTTATATCCAGTTTTATTTTTCCTGCTGAAGTAAATTTGGCGGCATTCCCAATCAGATTGACAAGGATTTGTGTTAATCTTGTGGCGTCTCCTAATAGAATATCGGGGATGGATGGATCGATGTTAGTTTCAAATTTAAGCCCCTTTTCTTCTATTTTATTGTGGAACATGGCACCAACGGAATGGACAAGGCCATTAATACTGAACGGAATTTCTTCAATTCGCATCATCCCGGACTCAATTTTGGAAAGATCCAGAATATCATTGACAATTGTCAAAAGTGTTTCTCCCGACTGCTGAACCGTTGTCACATGAAGGCGGGAATCTTCATCCAGTTTTTTCCTTTGTAATAAATTGGTATAACCCAGAATTGCATTCAGCGGCGTCCGGATCTCATGGCTCATATTGGCCAGAAAATTCTCCTTGATCAAAGCCGCCTCTTTTAGTTTCTTTTCGCTCGTATTTAGCTGACTAATCAGTTCAGCCTGCTTTTTCATTCTGCTGACAATGATCAGGAAAACCGCTGTGAGCAAAATCAGTACTAAAATAATGATGTACAGGTTCCAGTTTAAAACCCTTTGGCCACTTTTATCAACAGATTTAATTTTTTGTGCAAGCGCAATTCTTCCGCTTGTATCAATTTTGTGTGTCAGGTTGGTAATTACTTCCGAAAGTTTAATTGCTTCATGAGTTGCAATCCGGCTTTCAACGGCTGGTATCCCGGTTTTATATAAACTATCTACCATTTGCCGGCTCAGGTCTATTTTTCGGCTGATCAGAAAGTGAAGCTCATTGATGTATTTTCCCGAAGAGTTTGAATCCGCTGTCGCTTCCAATACGTTTACATCGTCCCTGATTTTAGCAATGCCCGTTTCAAAGTCTTTGATTTTGGAAGAATCACCCGTTGTTACCGCACTTTTAATTTTATTATCAAGCAGCAAAAGGTCTTTCTGCAAACCTACCAGCTCATTGTTGACCTTATACTCATTGAGTAAATTTTCATTGCCGCTGATCAGCTCCCTTACATTGGTACTGGTGATGTATTGCAGCATAACAAGTGTTATAATGCCAATGACAAAGCCGGTTGTGATATAATAAATAAGCGTTCTGATTCTCATGAGCTACTTCGGCAATCGGTTTTCGGCGGTTCGCTTTAAACCTTTGATTTATTTTGATAAAAGTAATTCAGGTGTATTATCAGAGCAACAGGTAATGGTCAGAAAGGTATAATCTATCGTTGATACAGGAATAATAATCGCCCGGATTTTACAGGATTTTTAGCCGCTGGTTTAGTGCAGCACGGTAGGTATCTGCCACCGGGACCATTTTTTTATTAATAATCAGCGTGCCGCCTTCGATGGTATCGATCTTGCCAACCTGAATAATAAAAGAACGGTGAACGCGTAAAAACTTATTATCCGGTAATTTGCTCTCTACCTCTTTCAGCGAAGAATGAACCGAATAAAACTTATCGGTTGTGTACAATTTGACATAATCGCCCATGGCCTCAGCAAACAGAATTTCGTCAAGCCTCAGGCGGCGCACAATATTGGAATCCCGGATAAAAATAAAGGCGTCTTCCTCCACTTTTACTTCCTGCTTTTTGCTTTTAAATATTTCCCTGGCTTTTTCTATTGCCTGCAAAAAACGGACTGTCGTTACTGGTTTGGTTATATAATCGGCCACATTCAGCTCAAATGCTTCGGCTGCATAATCTTTTTTGGAAGTGGTGAAGATAATAATCGGATTTTTGCTGCCCAGGCTTTTCACCAGTTCAATGCCGTTCATGCCGGTCATTTCAATATCGAGCAGTAACAGGTCAACCGGATCAGACATGATTTTCTGGTAAGCTGCCATTGCATCCTCGCATTCTCCAACGAGAGTCAGGCTTTTATCCTGCCGCACCAGCTGTTTCATGGTGGTTCTGGCAATAATGTTGTCATCTATTATTAAACAGTTCATACGGGCAGAAGCTTTTTTACTGGCGGGATTAATTGTTTGCAAAGAAAACAATTATAAAGATACATGAAGACAGTTTACCGACAGCTTTTGCCTTTCTGGCTATTTACTGTTTCAGGATTTTCCGGCATCGCTTAGTTTTGACACATCAATTCGAAAAAAACACTTAAACGAATAAAAAAATGAAAAAATTAATCGCATCCGCAATAGTAGCTCTGCTGGCAATAACTGCCGTACAAACACAAGCTCAAACCACTGCAAAAGCTATTGAAAAAGAATCGAAAGTTGAAAAAAGAGAGGCACGTAAGGAACTGCGCAAACTGGAAGGAAAAGAAGTAAGCAGCATGTCGAAAGATCATTTTGTCAGCGATTTTGGTCATATCAGCGATGTGAAATGGGCACGTGGAGGACAGTTTGACGAAGCTACATTTACCAAAGACGGGCAGCAAACCGTTGCATATTACGATTATAATTCCCAATTGGTAGGAAGCACAACCAGCAAGAAGTTTTCAGACCTGCCTGCAAAAGCCCAGAAAGAAATTAAAAAGCAATATAAAGATTATGTGACAGGAGCTGTGATCATGTATGATGACAACCAGGATAATGATACCAATATGGTTTTGTTCGGTCATCAGTTCGAAGATGCTGATCATTATTTCGTAACTGTTTCAAAAGGAAAACAGGAAATTGTTCTCATGGTTAGCATGAGCGGTGAAGTTTCTTACTTCAAACAAGTTTCATAAGATTAAAACTTCATCAGCATTCTGTAATTAGTTAAAAAAACACTTCATCAACCAACATTTTGCTCCTGCCGTTCGTAAGAACAGCAGGAGTTTTTTTGTGTTCCGATGGCGAATTATTTAATTGTTTTTACTGCCCGCTTATTATTAACTATCAACGATTTCTAAATTAATTATACGTAGCTGAAACCGGATAATTAATTTATATTACATAAGTAACCGATTGTAATTTGAAAAGAGCGGGTTTATATAACCACAAATATTTTTAATTGTACAATGCAGGGAACACACGAAATGCGATAGTCCGGCTCCGGGCTGTCTTCTCAAAAATTTTCACTCTTAACCTTTACAAACATCAATGAATTCGATTTTTACACGTAAAATTTTACTGGCGGCATTGCTTGGAGTAACCTGCCGGTTTGCCTCGGGAGAGGCGCATTTACCGAAGGTTCGGACCTACGGAATTTTATCAAAAACCGCTTTGGATATTTCCGGAACTGTTACCGACAAGAGCAACGGACAAGGTTTGCCAGGTGTCAATATCCTCATCAAAGGGACTAACATAGGTACAATTACAAATGTGGACGGCGGATACAAAATTTCAGTAGCTGATGGAAATGAGGTAACACTGGTCTTTTCGTTTATTGGCTACGTTAGTCAGGAAATTAAATTAGGAAGCCAGCAGACCATTAATGTCAGCCTGGATGCGGATGTGAGCAGTTTGAATGAAGTTGTGGTGGTAGGATATGGAACACAAAGCAAACGGGATATTACCGGTTCGGTAGGTTCACTTTCTGCTAAAAATATCAGAGATATGCCGGTTACCAATTTTGAAAACGCGATTCAGGGACAAATTGCAGGTGTACAGGTGCAGGAACCAAGCGGCGAGCCAGGAGCAGGAACCACAATCCGGGTTCGTGGATTAGGGTCAATTTCAGGAGGAACGGAGCCGTTGTATGTAATAGATGGTTTCCCGATTTCTAAAAATGTGGACGCGGGTGTTCAGGGCGATGTTTCAAGACGAACAGTTGCTTTTGCACTTCCACCTTCCAATCCGCTTGGAACGATTAATCCCAATGATATTGAGTCAATTGAAGTATTGAAAGATGCTTCTGCTGCCGCTATTTACGGCTCGCGCGGTTCAAATGGCGTTATTCTGATCACAACTAAAAAAGGAAAACGTAACAAGAAGCCGGTGATCGGCTTTGATGCTTATTACGGATTTCAAACCGTTGCGCACAGAGTAGATCTGATGAATTCGGCTGAATTGACATCTTATGTAAAAGATGCCAAAAACAATGCTTATTTACAGGACGTTCCCGGTGCTCTTGCTGCTGACAACAATGCGACGCGCTATACTAAAACGACCAATACGAGTTATTATATTCCCGATGATTATGCCAATCCGGATGGAACTGATACGGACTGGCAGAAACTGATCTTTAAAAGTTCGCCGGTCCAGAGTTATAGTGCTTCAATGTCAGGCGGTGGTGAAAATGTAAATTATTACTTTTCAGGAGGTTATTATAACCAGAAAGGGATTGTTGAAAAGAGTGGTTTTGAACGTTACAGTTTCCGGGTAAATCTGGAAGCAAGCCCGACTACCAGGTTAAAATTTGGCCTGGGTTTGAGCCCTTCCTTTACCAGTAACGACAGATCTCCGGCCGGAGCGCCGTATTTTGCTGATCCTCCGGGAATTATATATTCTGCTTTGGTTACATCGCCAACGGTAAAACCTTACAATGCCGACGGAAGCATTAACCAGCGCGATAACCAGTCGCATTTGTATACTGAAGACGGGCGCGGAGCAAATATGACTTCTTCCAGCAATCCACTGGCCATCATTCAGGGTGTAACTGATAAACTTACCCAGTTCAGGACACTCGGAAATCTGTTTGGGGAATATGAACTGCTTCCCGGTTTGAAATACAAATTGTACACAGGAGTTGACATCAATAATTATAACCGTAATTTTTACCGTGCCAATTCCTTGCTGTTCCGTGAAGCAACAACGGGCGATCCTTATGGCCAGTCCAACTTTTCGCTGAATTATAACTGGCTGGTTGAAAATACCTTATCGTACAATAAAACATTTGGCAAAGATCATACTGTTTCAGCTGTTGCAGGTTACAGTGCGCAAAAGGATCATATCAACACCAATCAGGTGTTGGCTCAGAAATTTCCCGACGATCTGGTAGAAACCGTGAGCGGCGGCCAGGTTACAGGCGGAACTTCTACAACAGAAGAATGGTCACTGGTGTCCTATCTGGCACGTGCGAATTATGCTTTCCAAAGTAAATATTTACTGACTGCCACCATTCGCGCTGATAAATCTTCCCGGTTTGGCGAAGGCCACAAAACGGGTGTGTTTCCTTCGTTATCTGCTGGCTGGCGTTTGTCAGAAGAAGCATTCCTGAAACCGGTAACATTTATCAGCGATCTGAAAGTGAGAGGAAGCTGGGGAAAAACCGGAAACTTCCTGATTCCTAATTACGCTTCAATCGGCCTTTTAAATCCATACAATTATACGCTTGGTAATAATCTCGTAAATGGTATTGCGCCTTCTACGATCAGCAATAGTAATCTGACCTGGGAAAAAACAACACAACTGGATCTGGGGCTGGATTTTGGAGTAATTAAAGACCGGGTTTATGTTTCTCTGGACTGGTACCGGAAAATCACATCCGACCTGTTGCTGAACGTACAGGTTCCTGCCTCAGTGGGTTTTTTGAATGCACTTCAGAACATTGGAGAGGTGGAAAATAAAGGTTTGGAATTGACTGTTTCCAGCCGTAATGTAGTAGGTGCGTTTACATGGACAACAGACCTGAATTTCTCGACGAATAAAAACAAGGTACTGAAACTGGGGCCAAATGGTGATCCGATATTAAGCTCGGGCGGTGCAGGTATCCGGCATATTACACGTATCGGCGATGCAATCGGAAGTTATTACGGTTATGTGGTGGAAGGAATATATCAGACCCAAAGTGATATTGACAATGCACCAAAAGACGAAGTTGCACCAAAACCGCAACCGGGAGATTTCAGGTTTAAAGATGTAAATGGTGATGGCAAGATCAATGCGAACGACCGCACTGTTACAGGGAATTATCAGCCGGATTATATCTGGGGAATTACCAACAGGTTTACATTTAAAGGATTTGACCTGAGTTTTCTGTTACAGGGTGTGCAGGGATCCGAAGTGCTGAACCTGACCAGAAGGCATTTGGCCAATGGCGAAGCCGGTACCAATTCGTATGCTGTAGAAACCGGGCGATGGATATCCGCAGAACAACCAGGAAATGGAAAAATCCCACGTGCGGACAGGCTTACCGATACGCATGGAAATAATAACAGGCCGTCATCTTACCAGGTTGAAGACGGTTCTTATATCCGTTTGAGGAACCTCGCAGTTGGGTATAATTTCCCTAAAAAATTATTGGGAAATAAAATCCAGACTTTACGTGCGTATGCTTCCGGTACTAACCTGTTTACAAGCACAAATTATGTTGGATACAACCCGGAGGTGAATAATCAGACCACTTTAAGCGGTGTACAGGGGGAAGATTACGGTGCTTATCCGTTGGCCAAAACTTTCACGTTTGGTTTGAATGCGACATTTTAAATAGCTATCAATCAGCATAAAACAACTACAAATATGAAATTAAAGAACATATATATACAGCTTGCAGCAGGAATGTTAACGGCAGGAATGCTGGCTTCATGCAGCGACAGTTTTACAAATTTGAGCCCTGTTTCCCAGCGAAATGTAAATTCGTTTTATAACACGGCCAGTGACATGACAACCGCCATCAATGCAGCTTACAAGGCATTACAGCTGAACGGTACATATAATCAAAGTTACTGGATCACACAGGAAATGCGTTCGGATAATACGGATCAGGGGCCGGATGGAACTGGCCTGGGAGCAGATCTGACTGTTATTGAAAATTTTGTCGAAAATTCTACAAGTGAGCTGATTACACTGGCCTACACAGATTCTTACCTGGGTATTGCACGCAGTAATATTGTATTAAGCCGTATAGACGGAATAGATATGCCGGATGCTGACCGTGAACGGATCAGGGGAGAAGCGTTATTTCTGAGATCCTTGTTTTTTTACAATCTGGCGATCTCATTCGGCAATATTCCAATGCCCCTTACTGAGGCAAAATCTTCATCAGAAGGGTTGGCATTGGCGCAAATTCCGGCATCGGAGGTTTACAAACAGCTTATTCCTGATCTTATTAAAGCTGAAAGCGGATTGCTGGTAAAATACGACGCAGCGAATGTAGGCCGTGCCACCAAAGGTGCAGCAGCAACATTACTGGCAAAAATATACCTGACAACGGGAGACAAGCAATCGGCCGAAATGGTACTTCGCAGGATTGTTGCAACGTACGGTTATTCGCTTGTTCCGGATTATTCGAATCTTTGGGGATTGGCCAATAAAAACAATGCTGAATCCATTTTTGAAGTGCAATTTAAAGGTGGCGCAACTGGAACCGGGAATGCTTTTACAAATGCTTTTTCACCTACTTTGAAACATAGTACAGGTGCTTATAAAAACCGGCCAACGCAGGATATGATAAAGGCTTATGAAGCGGGAGATGACCGTTTCATCAAATCCATGGATACGAGTTACGTAAATACGCAAGGCGTTTTGGTAACAAACACGAAAAATGACATCCGGTATATTGTGAAATTTGGAAGGGAAAATGTGTTTGAGGAAACAGATGCGTCCTACAATTTCATGGTGTTGAGATATGCGGATGTATTGCTGATGCTGGCCGAGTCGCTTGGCGAAAGCACAGAAGCTTATGCGTTGATCAACCAGGTAAGGGCAAGGGCCAAACTGGCTCCGGTCAGTGCGTCTACTTCGGGTACATTTGCCCAGAAACTGCTTCGTGAACGGAGGGTAGAGCTGGCTTTTGAAAACCAGCGCTGGGCCGATTTACTGCGATTTGGTGTGGCGGAAGAAACCATGAAAGCACAAGGAAAAACAGCACGGCCTCTGTTCCTGATTCCACAAAGAGAACTGGATATCAACAAGTCATACAGTCAAAATTGATTTTTTGAAATTGTATCGTTTGTAAAAAGACCCTGTTGTTCATGGAAGCAGCAGGGTCTTTTTTTGCGTGATAGTAGCGTACTTACGGCACGCCCGGATTATGTGGGGTATTGTTATTTATTCTTCAAACAGGTTGTGCCGATGGTACATTACAAAATGTAACCATCAATTTTTGTAATTGGAAAAATGTTTTTTTTAAATTTCAATGCAATGCTGCTCCAAAGGGGCTATCTTTTTGTAGCAAAGGGGTTTATATCATTTCTTAAGCAGCGTGCCGCAGGACACTACTGCATAAGTTAAAAAGAGTTAAATAGTTTATATTGAGATACTAAGAAAAAAGGATTTAAGTAGTTTTGGGCAAGAAGTCAGGAGAATTATGACGTTTTCCAGTTTGTTCCAAATCGTTTATCCCAATTTTATATGCTCGAAAACTACTTCAAAATTGCCTGGCGTAACCTGATGAAACGTAAGTTTTATTCACTGGTTACCATCTTTGGACTTTCAGTCGGGATGACGTTTTCATTTTTAATCGGAAGCTATATTTGGGGCGAATTACAGGTCAACCGCACATTGCGCAATACGGATAAGCAATACATTATCCGCAGTAAATGGAAGAACCCGGACATGGGCGTTGATATTGCGACGCTTGGGCCATTAGGCAAAACTTTAAAAGAGGATTATCCTTCTCTCGTTGCAGATTATTATAGGTTTGATGGCATAACAGTTGCCATTTCCAAAAACGATAAACACTTCCGGGAAGACATACAAACAGGCGATTCCACTTTGCTGAGTATGTACGGATTTCCTCTTCTTCAGGGCGACGCAAGTACAGCTTTAAGCCGGCTTAATTCTATCGTAATTACTGAAAATAAAGCAATTAAATATTTTGGAAGAAGCGATGTTTTGGGGCAAACGCTTACGTTGCATAATTTTGTCGGAGGTAAACAGGAATTCCAGATTACGGCTGTCCTGAAAGATCTTGCTGATAATTCTGTCAGTCATCTGCTTGCAAGCCAGGCCGAAATTTTTATTCCGCTCAGCAGTTTGGATGGTAGAAAAGGAGCGGAAAATAGCTGGGCATTTCCATATATGATCACATTCATTGAGCTGAAAAAAGGGGTTACAGCAAAAGACCTTGAAAAGCCGTTGACACAAATTCTGAAAACCAATATTCCGGAAGAAATGAAGGGAAATTTACAGGTTTACATCTCTCCGTTAAATGACTATTACTGGGAAGCAAATAATGGATTGGTAAGGAAAATGATCTATACACTTGCGGGCGTTACAATTTTTATTTTGTTCATGGCCGTTGTGAATTTTGTAAATATTTCAATTGGTAATTCGTCTTCCCGGTTAAAAGAAATTGGTGTAAGAAAGGTTTTGGGAAGTCATAAAGGACAACTCATCAGGCAATTCCTCGCAGAATCTGCTTTGCTTGCCATATTTGCCATGCTGCTTTCAATTATGTTTTACGAAATTTCAAGAACCTTTTTTGCCCATGTTTTGGGAAAACCACTAGCGTCTTCACTTTCATTATTTCCTTATTCGATCATTGTTCCAATACTGATCTCTTTGCTGGTCGGTATGGCAGGAGGGATTTATCCGGCGTTTATATTGTCAGCCATTCCTTCGGTTGAATCCATGAAAGGTAAGTTGAAGTCAATAAAGGAAAATGTTATGCTCAGGAGACTGCTTATAGTTTCACAGTTTGCGATTGCATTATTTGTGATTGGCGGAGCAGCTGTTATCTCGCAGCAGGTAAATTATTTTTTTAACAAGGATTTGGGTTATCACAAAGAATCGTTGATGTCAGTTGCTGTTCCCCGCGACTGGACACCTGAAGGTGTGACAAAAATGGAAGGAATCAGGGATGAATTTTCTCATTTAAAGGAAGTTAATCAGGTTAGTTTATCCTATGAAATTCCGAATGGAAATAATGGAGGGCTTTTTGGTATTTATAAATCGGGGCAGGATTCATCACAGGCAATCCAGACACAATCTCTTGGAACTGATGAAAAGTATGCTGAAACCTATCAGATAAAGATGGTGGCCGGAAAGTTTTTTCATGTCGGTGAAGGTATTTATAAGTCTGGCAGAATTGTATTAAATGAAGCAGCAGTAAAGGCTTTGGGTTATGAAAATGCGGAAGCTGCGGTTGGCCGGCAGGTGAGATTACATACTTTTTCAGATCCTTTTATTATTGATGGCGTTACCAGAAATTTCCATTTTGAATCTATGCATAAAGCAATTAAGCCGTTGGCCTTTTTTCATATTAAAGAAGGGAATGCTTTCCGGTTTTTGACTTTCAGGTTACCTCCGGCCAATTTAAAAACATCCATGGAATCTATCGAAAAAAAATGGAGACAACTGATGCCTGATGCACCGTTTGAATATACTTTTATGGATAATACACTTCAGAAACTCTATCAGTCGGAAGTACAGCTTCAAAAAGCTTCACAAGTTGCAACGGTATTGGCGATCGTAATAGTTTTGCTGGGAATTTTAGGTATGGTTTCTCAAAGTACGGCAAGAAGAACCAAGGAATTGGGAATCAGGAAAGTATTGGGCGCTTCCGCTTTAAGTATTATCATTCTGTTTTTGCAAGAGTTTTTTTACATCACGGGAGTTGCTATGCTGATTTCTTTTCCATTGGTTATTTTGAGCATGAATACATGGCTGCAAAACTATGCGTACCGGATTCGGTTAAACTGGACTATTTTGGCCGGGATCGGAGTGACATTCGTAGTGGCTGTTGCAGTCTTGGTTTGCCTGCAAACCTATAAAGCAGCCATGATGAATCCTGTAAAATCCATAAGTTCAGAATAATCCAAATCAAATAGCCTGAAAGGCTCCTATACCTAAGCTCAGGGCATCGCCCTGTGGAAATGATAAATCCAGTAAAATTCATTTAATCAGAATAATCCAAATCCAATAGCCTGAAAGGCTCCTATACCTTAGCCCGGGGCATCGCCCTGTGGAAATGATAAATCCAATAAAATTCATTTAATCAGAATAATCCAAATCAAATAGCCTGAAAGGCTCCTATACCTTAGCTCAGGGCATCGCCCTGGGAATGACAAATAACGAATCCTATTTCTCGGTTTCCCAGGGCGATGCCCCGGGCTAAGGTATAGGAGCCTTTCAGGCTATTTGGCTGAAACATTTTAACGATATTTTCTTCTTTTGATATGTTAAAAAACTATCTCAAAATCGCCGTACGTAATCTTCGTTTGAACCGGACGTATACCATTTTGAATATTGCAGGATTAGGAATGGGTATGGCGGGTGCAATACTCATTTTCTTATTTCTTCAATATCATATAAGTACCGACCGGCATCAGCCTCATTATGACAGGACTTACAGGGTTGTACTTGATCTTATTTTGGATGAGGGGATTGAACATGATCCAGGTGCTTCCTATCCAATGGCTAACGCACTTTCGAGAGACTATTCACAAGTTGAAAAGGTAGGTTTTATCAGAAAAATACCAAATGCTACGTTATCTTCAATTCAGGGAACAAACGTTAAGAGGTTCATTGAGAAAGAGAATATTGTATTTGCTGACCAGGGTTTTATGGATATGTTTGTCATTAACTGGCAGGAAAAAATAGGTGCTGCATCCATGAACGAACCTTATATAGCTGTAATCAGTGAAAAGATAGCACGCAAGTATTTTGGGGATATAGATGTGGCTGGCAAGATTCTGCGCCTGAATAATGCCAATGATTTAAGAATTATAGGAGTGGTTGAAGATCAGGTTAAACCCACTGATTTTAACTTCGATATTTATATTTCTCTGCCTACACTTAAAAAAGCAGAGCCCACCTATCAGTTGGATAATTTTGGATGGTTAAGTTCCCGTAATCAGGTTTTTATTCGCTTGTCCGACTCCGAACAAGCGGCACAAATGGAAAAACTTTTAAAGAAGAACGGGTCAAAATACTATGGAGAAACTGCAAAATATTATGACCATAAATTGCAGCCATTATCAGATGTCCATTTTGACGAAAGATACGATGGGAAAATACGATGGTCAATCCTTTGGATACTGGCTGGAGTAGGTGCTTTTTTGTTAATTATTGCCTGTATCAATTTTGTAAACCTGGCAACGGCACAGGCATTGAAACGGTCAAAAGAAATTGGTATCCGCAAGGTTTTGGGAAGTACGCAGCGGCAGTTGTTGTGGCAGTTTATGAGCGAAACCGCTTTGTTGACGATAGGTTCAGCATTGCTGGCTTTGTGTCTGGTTGCACTTTTGCTTCCTGTACTCAATAATTGGTTTAATTCACAGGCGTTTCATTTCAAAATGCTGTTTCAATGGCAATTGATGTGTTTTTGGTGTTTGACCCTAATTAGTTTAATTCTTATTGCGGGCTTTTATCCGGCTGTCATTGTTTCTGGTTTTAACCCTGTTGCAGCGTTAAAAAGTAAAATAGGGACACGGCAGGTGGGAGGTTTCGGTTTGCGGCGTTCTTTAATAACGGTCCAGTTGATTATTGCACAGGTTTTATTGATCGGAACGCTGGTATTAATTCTTCAATTGAAGTATTTCCGGAGTGCAGATATAGGTTTTGATGAAAATGCAGTCATTACCATTCCCAATCCAAAGATCGATTCATCGCAAAAAGCAAATGAATCACTTCGAAATAATTTATTGCAGTATCCTGACGTAAAATCTGTTAGTTTTCAATTTGAAGCACCAATGTCTACGATGGGTTATGGCGGTTCTGTCCGTTTTGATAATCATGTAGAGTGGGAAAAATTCATGATCCGTGACCGATTCGGAGATGAAAATTATATAGATACTTACAGGATGTCGTTAGTAGCCGGACGTACTTTTTCACGACTGGATTCTGTTGCCGAATTTGTAGTCAATGAAGAATTCATGCAGCGGGTTGGAATCCGTGACCCGCAAAAAATACTTGGCCGGCAGCTGGAAGACGGGAATTCAGGATTAAAAGGAGAGATTGTAGGCGTGGTAAAAAGTTTTCACCTCAAATCTTTGCAGGTGCCCGTTGAGCCATGTGCCATTTTCGCAAATCCCAAAATGTATAAGGAGATCGCAGTCAAATTAAATACAAAGGATTTTGCCAGATCAATAAAAAACATACAAAATGCCTGGCAAAAAAACTATCCGGCCGAAGTATTTACGTACCAGTTTGTAGATGAGCAAATAGCCGGATTTTATCAGAAGGAAGAACAATTAGCCAGTCTTATACGCACATTTGCAATGGTCGCGATTCTGATTTGTTGCCTGGGACTTTATGGAATGGTCTCGTTTATGGTAACACAAAAGACCAAAGAAATCGGTGTAAGAAAAGTGCTGGGTGCAGGAGTCGAAAGTATTGTATTGTTGTTCGGAAGGGAGTTTTTGATACTCGTTTCAATCGCTTTTGTAATTGCAGCTCCCGTTGCATGGTATACGATGACACGCTGGCTCAACAACTTTGCTTATCGCATTGACTTACATTGGTGGATATTGGCTTTAGGTGGAATCCTGATTTTATTAATTACACTTTTAACAGTTGGATTCAAAGTAATCAAAGCCGCATTGATGAATCCGGTGAAGAGTTTGAGGATGGAGTAGGGATGAGACTTGCCGCAGCTATATTTTGAATATTTCCTAAAGAAAATGTTCTTCGCTTTGAATAAATTCTTTAATAAAGCTGATTTTTGAATTTAATATGTCTGCGAGGTTGGAGGTAGAGCAATTCCCAGTTCTTATCCAAATAATTTTGGGAGGAGAAGAGAAAATGTTTAGCAATTTAACGAAATCGTCATCCAAGGTGATAACAGCATTATACTTGTTTTCACGAGCAAACATGAAAATATTGTAATCGTCAGCATTTGTCAAACCTAACTCTTGATGTGATTGATATTATCGAAATTACCGTATGGAAATGGGAGTATTCGGTGAGAAATATTCTGGTCAATTAATAGCTTCATGCAGCGACGTCGTAAAAAATCCTTTTTTGTTGATTTGCAGAAAACTCAAGCGATACCAGAACATCTTCTTTTGTGAGTTCGGGGAAATCCAGAATGATTTCATCGACAGACATTCCGGATGCCAACCAACGCAAAATATCCTCAACAGTAATCCGCATTCCCCTGATACACGGTTTGCCACTTCGCTTCCCTTCCTCAATGCTTATTATGTTTTTGTAGATATACATATATTTATATATTTTGACAACAACAAAAATAACAATTTTTGATCAAATGCGTCTAAGAACTTACAGGAGCGCCTGATCGTTTATCTTGTCGACAGAAGTGAAATGAAAGAAGATAAAATTATAGAAGTAATTCCCTGAAATTCAGCGCTAATTCTATTAACATCGCGTTTAAACTCAACTCAACCGAACGGAAAACAAGTCTTTTGAACGTAAATATATCCAGCTAACAACGGCAATTGTCATTACGCCGCCCATCATTACTGACGGAACTGTGCCAAAAGCTTTTGCCAGTACACCGGACTCGAATGCACCCATTTCGTTGGACGAGCTTACAAAGATCCCGTTTACTGCGGCTACGCGTCCACGCATTTCATCTGGCGGATAAATCTGCAGGATTGTCTGACGCACAATAACACTTACACTGTCACAGGCACCGGTTGCAAATAATGCAACACATGAAAGCAGGAAATTGGTTGAAAGTGCAAACATGATAGTGAATGCCCCGAATCCTGCCACGGCGATCAGCATATTACGCCAGGCATTACGGGTTGGCGGAAAATAAGCCATTGCAAACATGGTTAGCAAAGAGCCAATGGAAGGGGCGGCTCGTAATAGTCCTAATCCTTCGGCACCAACTTTTAAAATATCTTCTGCAAAAATAGGAAGCAGCGCTACGACGCCACCAAAAAGTACCGAAAACAAATCGAGTGAAATCGCATAAAGTACAATTCTCGTTTTGAATACAAAACGGAAACCTTCTTTAAGGCTTTCTATGAGAGGAGTGGTGATTTTTACAATTTCCGGCCTGGTTTTGATCATTCCTAGTAAAAACCAGCAAACGATAAAACTTGTAATTACAACCAATAATGTATGTTCCAAACCAATATAAGCATAAAGGAAACCTGCAAGGGCTGGTCCGGTTATGGAGCCAGCCTGCCAGAACGAACTGCTCCATGTGGAGGAATTAGCATAAATGGCTCTTGGTACCAGATAAGGCTTGAGTGAACTTGATGCCGGGGAATAAAAACCTTTTGCAAAACCAATAAGCCCGAAAACGGCGTACACCGCTGCCAGATGCTGGCCTTGTGTCAACGAGTTATAAATTCCGGGCTGGAATACCGTATAAAGTATGATGGAACCTAAAATAATTACCACAATGCTAATGTGCATAATGGTAATTTTGTTTCGTTGATCCGCAATGTATCCACCGAATAAAGAGGTTATAATGAAAGGAATTACTTCTGCCAGACCGATCAGCCCTAATGCAAGAGGATCGTGGGTCATTTTGTATAATTCGTAAGCAACAATTACTTCCTGGATCAGAATGGTAGCTGAAAAAAGGAAAGTATTCGATATGTAATACCGGAAATCGGAATAGCGGAGTGCTGCGTAAGGGTCTTGTGGTGTGACTGTTTTCAATCTGATAAATGTGGTGTTCTTTTTTGTAACACGTATAGGATTGGTTTCTGTTCTGCTTTAATGGAAAATTAATGCGGATTATTTATTTAATTCAGTTTTATATAAATTATGTGCAGATTTTAATCTTTTACAATTCGTTTACAATGTTTTACAGTCATTTACCCTGAGCATTTCGGGAGATATATACATTTGATCAGGATTTGAAACGGTTCAATCCGGTAATTCAAAAGTCAAAAAAATAAGCATATGAAAAATGTAGCGCTGAACTTATTTGTATCAATGTCTTTAATTTTGACATTGCCGGTCTCAGAAGCCTTTCCTGAAAATACTGCAGATAATTTTTATCCCAATCCTTTATTATTGAACGGAAAATCAGTAGAATTTTCAATTTTTTCATTGGTCAATACAGGCAAAATTAGTCTGGTTAAAGGAAATCCTGATTCTGAATTAAAAACTAAAATCCCATTCTATATTTATATCAAAAGATCCGGGAAAATAGTTGATGCTTATTCTTATGCACATAATAACGCAGTTACAGAATTTGAAATGGCTGAGATTCTAAAATTTGCACAGGTCGGTGATCAGATTTTTATTGATCCGGCCGGAAAGAACGAGCAGGTTGGAAGAAGAATTATAGTTGTAAAACCAGAACAACTCTGGCCTAGATTTGACTGGTCTTACGGATTAAATAAACGTAAAGATGGTTGCTGATTTTAGTAAATTTACATTTAATCATTAACCGGTTGTAATTCATTATAATGTTAGAATCAGTCTATACAATTTGGGCAGGCAGGATCAGAATCACTGGTGTTCTGATGTTGTTGTTTATTTTGCCATTCTTAAAAAACAATCAAGCATCCGGAAATAATGAATCTGTACGTTTCTCAGAAAAGGTAAATCTGGCATTACGACGTACTGCCCATCATTTATTGATGGCAAACAGTGATTCAAGTTCTTCGATTCCGCCAATAGAGCAAGCGGATGCCAATACTTTTCATGTACAGGTCGATCATCTTTTTGAATACAAAAAACTTCCTGCACTGTTACAGGAATCTCTGGATGTGTATGGAATTAAACGAGCATATGACGTTTCAGTGGTAAATTGTAAGAATGGGGAAATCCGTCTGGGATATAATTTTCTGGACCTGAACAAAAAAGGCGGTGTCCCTTGTGAAAACCGAAAACAGGAACCTGGCTGTTACACCATTAAGGTGAGCTTTTATCCTGAAAAACAAGTAGCTTCTACCAGTGAGAATTGGTGGTTAGTACCCATGGGAAGTCTGCTTGCCGGCTTTGGATTTATTGTCTGGAAGAAAACACGAAAAGAGCATTCCACTCCGATTTTAAAAGAAATTCCAGTCGATGCTGATCATAAGAATCACTTTGGGAACTCTGTACTTGACCTCCCCAATCTGATTCTTATCTCTGGTAATAATTCTTACAATCTTACCTACCGCGAAGCGAAATTGCTGAATCTCTTTGCATTAAATCAAAACCAGATTCTCGAACGGGACTTCATCCTTAAATCGGTTTGGGAAGACGAGGGTATTATCGTAGGCCGAAGTGTCGATGTATTTGTTTCCCGCCTCCGCAAATTATTAGCCGAAGATTCTAATATAAAAATTGCTGCGGTTCATGGTATAGGTTACCGCATGGAAGTTACCTCTTAAATTAATGTTTCAGATTTATCTTAAAATTGCCCGGCGTCATTTATGGCAGTCGCGTCTTTATGCCTGTATCAATGTCGCTGGTTTGGCGGTCGGCCTTACTTGTGTTTTGCTTGCGGCACTTTTTATTAAAGATGAAAGGAGTTTTGACCAGTTTCACTCGCCAGATTTATACCGGATTAACAGCCACATTATCGACGAAGGAAAAACAGAGATAAAAGGCGGAACCGGACAGGTGCAAGGACCGGCATTTAAATCACAAGTGCCGGAAGTTTTGAATTTCGCGAGAATATTAGGCGGTGATATTCGTGAAGATGTCCGTGCCGGTGATAAGGCATTCAGATTGCAACTGTTATTTGTGGACGACACATTCTTTGACGTTTTTAACTTTAAACTAAAAGAAGGTAATGCCAAAACGGTGCTTAAAGACATTAATTCGGTTGTAATAACGGAACAGGTGGCTCTTAAATTTTTCGGGCATACCGATGTTGTCGGCCAGACTTTGCAAATGGATTATGAGCCTTCTGCAAGGCGGGTGGGACGGCCATTGGTTGTGACCGGTGTGGTTGAAAATCCTCCTTCAAATTCTTCTGTCCAGTTTGGAATATTGTTTCCTTTCAAATTATTGCAGCTTTCTTTTGATGATCCAACCTGGCTAAACGGATACCTGGGAACGTTCGTTGTTTTGCATCCCAAAGCTGATATTCATTCCGTTGAGCAAAAATTCAACAAAATTCACCGTGTTCATGCACAGGATCAGCTTGCGGAGAATAAGCGCGCGAATGGCTCTGTACCCTCTGTTACGTATAGGTTACAGCGAATCACGGACATTCATCTTAATCCGCAAAACGTTGCCGACAAAACAGGCGAGGATGGAGTGGTTCACGGAAGCAAGCTGATTTATTCTTATCTGTTTCTGGGAATAGCTTCCTTCATTCTGCTCATGGCCAGCATCAATTTCATCAATATCAATATTGCAAATTCGATGAAAAGGGCGAAAGAGATTGGTGTGAGAAAAGTAACCGGCGGCTCGCAAAGTCAAATACTTTTACAATTCCTGGGAGAGTCCGGGTTTTTATGCGCACTTGCTTTCCTATTGTCGCTGGTAATCACTTTCCTGATTCTGCCTGTTTTTAACCAACTTTCAGGGAAACATATTCTTTTTAATTCATTTTTAAGTTTCGCATTTTTAAGCTGGTCTTTTGTAATAATTATCGTAAATGTTTTCATTTCGGGATTTTATCCGGCGTTCCTGCTTTCGCAATATGATCCCGTTCAGGTACTTTATCAACGTCATAAGAGCCCGAGGCGGAGTTTATTGAGTACGAGTCTGGTTACTTTTCAGTTTTCGATCGCAGTGCTTTTGGGAATTTGTACGATGATTTTTTACCAACAGATGAATTTCGTTAAAAACAAGGATCTGGGTTATAATCCAGGTCAGGTAATAAGGATAAAAATCCCTGGTTTGTCGGACACAAAGAACATGTCTGCCAGTTTCAAGGCAGAACTTAAAGACGATGCACACATACAACAACTTTCTGTAACCGGCGAATTTGGTTCGTATGATACCAAAGTGAACGGGCGTTTTGTGAAAACTTATTATCGCAGTATGGACGCTGATTATTTGCCGGTACTGGGTATCAGGTTGAAGGAAGGACGCAATTTTTCAACGCTTTTTCCGTCAGATAAAAAATATGGAATTATTGTAAATGAGGCGTTTATCAAAGCAGCAAAATTAATAAATCCACTTGGCGCAAAAGTCAATGCAGATCCATTTTTGGGTAAAGATTCATTTACGATTATAGGCGTAGTCAAGAATTTCCACACAGGATCTTTCAGGGAAGCGATCCGGCCCATGCTCATGTTCACGAGCGAACAATATGGTGGAGAAGCAATCCTGACTAAAATTGACGCATCGGCACAAACACAAATATTGGGAAGATTGAAAAACACATTTCAGAAATTAATTCCTGGGGCTGCGTTTGATTTTGCATATCTGGATGAACAAAACGCAAACGAATACGAGCAGGAATTGCGGTGGCAAAAGATCATAACTTATGCGACGGCACTATCAATTTTTATTTGCTGTATGGGACTGTTTGCTCTGGTTCATTTGTCTGTATCTCAGCGAATGCGTGAAACCGGAATTCGGGTGGTTTTGGGAGCAACGGCGTTGGATATTGTGTCTTTATTTTCCAAAGATTTTTTGAAGCTAGTACTTGTCGCGGTCATCGTGGCAAGTCCTCTTGCTTATTACCTGATGAATTATTGGCTTGCCAATTTTGTATACCGCATCAATATCGAATGGTGGGTTTTTGCATTGTCGGGATGTATTTCCGTTCTGATTACATTATTAACAGTTGGGTCGCAAGCATTGAAATCGGCTTTGATGAACCCAACGGATGCGTTGCGAATTGGAGTTGATTAAAATGCTCAATCAGGCGACTGAATGTAGAAGAATGGATAACTTTGAGAAATCAAGTTCCAGCATTACCCCTATGTTATCATTTCGTCATCAGGTCTTTTTCGAAGTTGCCAATCTGCTCAGTTTTACGAAAGCGAGTCAGGTACTGAATCTAAGCCAGCCCGCGATCAGCAAGCACATTAAAGCCCTGGAAGAGCAATACAAAACCAGTCTGTTTGAACGTGTTGGCGGAGGAATCAAACTTACTGAACAGGGTCGCGTTCTGCTTGGTTTTTTGCGGCAAGCCAAGGAAATTCAGAACCGTTTGGAATATGAATTAAGTACCCATCTGGACGAATACAATGCCAAAGGAGAATTAAGGTTAGGAGCGAGTACAACAGTTACGCTGTACATCATCCCTGAAATCTTGTCTGCCTTTCGTCGAAAATACCCCAATGTTCACATCACTTTGCTGAACCGGAATTCGGAAAACGTATTGACAGCGCTTGGTAATAACGAAATTGATTTGGGTATCATTGAAGGGCAAACTAAAACAACCTCAGTCAATTACAGATATTTTCTATCGGACGAAGTAATTGCGGTTTGCTCACCTAAAAGTGAACTTTGGTATCGTGAATCCATTACTTTACAGGAACTTCGGGAATTCCCTGTGGCTTTGCGGGAAAGAGGTTCCGGAACACTGGCTTCGGTCAAATCTGCTCTGGAAGAACGGAATTTCAAGCTTTCAGATTTAAAAAATAACATTTCCCTCGGAGGGACAGAAGCATTGAAAAATTTCCTGCTTGTGGATGATTGCCTGGGCTTTCTGCCACTTCGTTCGGTACAAAAAGAACTTGCATCCGGAACTTTGAAACAAGTTTTTGTCGAAGGCTTACATATCAATAGACAGTTCTTTTTTATTCAAAGGCACGGTTCGGAAAATGATCCGTTTGGACAAGCTTTTGTTCGGTTCGCTTTACAAATACATAACTTGAAGTTATAGACTATACTCAAATGGCATTGGCTTTGCTATCGTTGACCCTATACTTTTGTTAGGAAATCAGATAAAAGTCATGACAAATACAGATATTCTTACCTCGCATATAACGCATTTGGAATGTGCGGTAAGTAAAAAGAAATTCAGCCATCTTGAAATTCAGACTTTTAGCTCAAATGAGGAGGAAGGTTGGAAATCACCCCTTTACGCAAAATATGGCTCATTAAAGAATATCGACAAAAGCGTTCTGAAAGATCGTGTAGCCTCGCTTTGGCGTTATTTTGAATTTTTGCCTGTTTTAAATCAGGAAAATATAGTAAGTCTTGGAGAAGGAATGACCCCGTTTCTGAAACTTGACAATCTGGCTAAACAACTCGAAATTCCAAATCTATATCTCAAAGATGAATCACTGAATCCAACCGGATCATTTAAAGCACGTGGACAGGCTGTTGCTGTTTCCAAGATGAAAGAATTAGGAATTCAGCGTTGCATTGTACCAACTGCCGGAAATGCAGGTGGGGCTTTGGCTGCATATTGTGCAAAGGCAAAAATTGACGTTACCGTCGTTATGCCACGACATACGCCTGAAATTTTCAAGCAGGAATGCCAATACTTCGGCGCAGAGCTCATTCTGGTCGATGGCTTGATCAGTGATTGCGGAAAAGTTGTGGCGGAGATGCGGGCTAAAAAAGAATATTTTGACGTTTCCACCATGAAAGAGCCGTATCGTCTGGAAGGCAAAAAGACGATGGGTTTTGAAATTGCGGAGCAAATGAACTGGGAATTGCCGGACGTGATTTTTTATCCGACTGGCGGAGGAACAGGATTGATCGGGATTTGGAAAGCATTTCACGAAATGCGCGAAGCAGGCTGGATCACAGGTAAAGTTCCAAAAATGATCGCTGTGCAAACCGAAAACTGTCAGCCGGTAGTTTGGTCTTTTGAAGGAAAACATGAGAGTTCTGCGGGTTATCTGGCAAAACCTTCTGTTGCTAACGGACTGGCGGTTCCATTTCCATTTGCAGAAAAACAAATTTTGCAGGTATTGAAAGAATCAGGTGGTTTTGCGCTATCTGTGACTGAAAATGAGTTGCTGGATGGCGTGAAATCTCTCGCAAAAAGAGAAGGATTATTCGTAGCTCCGGAAGGCGGCGCATTGTTACCTGCCATGAAAAAAGCAATTCAGAATAAATGGATCAGCCCGGATGATAAGATCCTGCTGCTCAATACCGGAAGCGGTTACAAGTATGCAGAAAACTTCGTTTGATACTGTTTTTGTTACTGTTCATAAGTAAAAAACATAAATTCCTAAACTCTTAATCTTTCAATTTTGAACCGTTCGATACCGTACACATTTGTACGATTTCGGACGGTTTTTTCTTTTATAATTAAATACAAATAATTGATAAAGAGTGATTTAGATTTGTGGCAAGCCTTTTTAAAAGTAAAGGCAAAGAGTATTGGTCCACAGGTTTTTGTTTTTAATGCAGTGTATCCGTTCTTGTGTATCAAATTCTCACATACCAAATTTTATGATCAAACTGGAAAAAATTTCGAAGTATTATCCTGCGGGTTTTGGCAAGACATACGTTTTACGTCACATTGATTTAAACATTAAAGAAGGGGAATTTGTATCGATCATGGGGCCGTCGGGTTCCGGAAAATCTACTTTACTGCATATTTTAGGATTACTGGAAGAGCCTTCCGAAGGAGAATATCTGTTTCTGGACGAGCCGGTTCAAAAGTTAACTGAGAAAAAGCGTACAGAATTGCACCGTCACCATATCGGTTTTGTATTTCAGGCATATCATCTCATCGACGAACTGACTGTTTATGAAAACATTGAAACGCCGCTTTTGTATAAAGGTACCGGATCTTCGGAACGTAAAAGCCGGGTAGCCGAGTTGCTGGACCGGTTCAATATGGTAGCAAAAAAAGATCTATTTCCGCATCAGCTTTCAGGTGGGCAACAGCAATTAGTAGGTGTTGCAAGAGCAATTGTTCACAATCCAAAAGTGATTTTTGCAGACGAACCAACCGGAAACCTTCATTCGGAACAGGCAGTAGAAATAATGGAATTGTTTCAAAAACTTAATAAAGAAGACAAAGTAACCATTGTACAAGTTACCCATTCGGAAACTAACGCCACGTACGGAAATCGTGTAGTGCGGCTGAAAGACGGGTGGTTGGCTTAGAAAAAAAGGTTAAAGGGTATAAGGTTAACGGTTAATGCGTAAGGGAAAATGATTGAAAGCCTGGACTTGCCAACTCATTTATAACTTGTTTTGATCAGTGATGTCTTCCATTACCCGTTCACCACCCGGTGGCCCGGCCTTAACCGTTAACCTTTTCCCCTTTAACCCATTTTTTTTCCATTGCCATGAAAAGAATATTATTTTTAATCTGTTTTTTCCCTTTTGTAACTCAGGCACAGCAAAAGCTTAGTTTGCGCGAGTGTGTTGAGCTTTTGACCAAAAATAACCTGACGTATAAGCAGGGTAATCTGCAGGCAGAATCGGCCAACGCGCAGTTGCATCAAACGAAATCTCTAATCCTGCCGCAGATTTATATCAGCGCAAATAACAGTCTGAATATTGGTAGAAGTATTGACCAGTATACCAACGAATATATAGACCAGGTTTTCCATTACAGCTCTTTTGGAGCCGGTATGTCAGTTCCTGTTTATCAGGGAGGCAAGCTGCAAAACCAGATCCGGCAGAATATATTGCTGAAAGAATCGGCTATGGAAAACCGTACAGCTGTATTGAACACACAAACCATATTACTTATGCAGGGATATGTGAATGTGTTGGCTACCAAAGCATTATATGAAGCAGCCAGGCAACAGGTAGAATCTTCGGAAGTACAGGTGAACAGGGTAGATAAACAGGTAAATGCGGGTGTCTTAGGTAATAATACATTATATGAAATCAAAGCACAGCTGGCCAATGATAAGTTTGATCAGGTAACTGCGCTGAATAATTACCGCACTGCAAGACTGGCTTTATTCCAGCGGATTAATATTCCTGCTGATGACAGTCTGGAACTGGAAGCACTTTTGCCGGTAGATAATGTACAGGAATCCCTCACAGCATCAGTACTTTATGATCAGGCACAAAAAACGTTTCCGGAAGCAAAAAGTGCTGATCTGTATTATAAAAGTTTTGCTTATCAGGTAAAATCTATCAAAGCGCTCAATTATCCTTCTTTGATTTTAGGGGCGAATATTGGGGCGTTTTTTGCCTCGACCAACAGTAATCTTGATTATTTCAATCAGCTGAATGCAACCAGGAATGGATCCGTAAACCTTGGGCTTAATATCCCGATTATGGGACGCTGGGTAACCAGGCCAAGAGTGGAATTAGCAAAAGTGCAGGAACGGCTTGCACAAAATCAGCAGGATGTAACACAGCAGATTCTTCGTCAGTCTATTGAACAGGCTGTGCTGGATATGAATGCAGCGGCGGACAAACATTCGGCTGCTCAGGGCCAGGTTGAATCACTGACAGCAAGTTTCGCAGTTGTAGAAAGTAAACTGAATGCAGGAACCGCCAATATTTTTGAATACTCGCTGGCAAAAGCGAATCTGGCAAAAGCTCAGGCAAACGCAATCCAGGCAAAATACCAGTTCCTGATGCAGCAGAGATTATTGCAATACTATCGCCAGGGAAATTGGGAGGGAATATTTTAAAGGCTTTCGGCTCTCGGTGGTCGGCAATCGACCGTTCGATTTTACGGCTAACAGCCAAAGATTAGTTAGGTTAAATTTGGTATAGTAATATTTAGAGGCGATCGCATGGGTCGCCTCTTTTTTTTACATTTTTTTGTTAAAAAAATATAAATACTACAATGGTTACTTAATGTTATCTATCTTGCCCGTACAAACAAACTATTGAAGTCATGAAAACAATTCTTCTTTTGGGGATAGTAGGGTGTCTATACTTTTCTGTCTCAGTTCAGGCACAGTTACAAAAGGGTACGAAGTATTGGGCGGGTACAATCAGGTTCAACGGAATTAATAGCACGAGTAAAATTGACACATACTCATACAAGAGTAACTTTAACTATTTTTCGGTAAGCCCTTCTATTCAAACCGGATGGTTTATTAAGGATAATCGGTTAGTTGGAATTGGTATAGGTTCTTCAATTAACTTTTCCCGTGCTAAAAATAAATCAGATGATCAGTCCAACCGAAGTGGATGGAATCGAAATTCTTTTTCACTTTCACCATATATCCGGCAGTATAAATCGGTTGGTAAAAAGTGGGCAATTTTTCTGAATTCTTCCGCAGATCTGAGCTACTTACGATATGCAGACATGGATGGCTCTGAAAAAACGGTTGAAAATGGATATTCATTTGGGGTAAAAGTTGTACCAGGCATCTCTTACTGGATATCTCCACGGTTTGCTATTGAATCAGATGTTAACTTATTATCGCTGCAATTAGGTTATCAAAAAGCAAACCATACAAATTCTGTATTTTTCGATTCCGGGGTAACTACCGCATTGTCCAATTATTTTTCAATCAGAGCTTCCTGGTATCTTCAGTAACTTAACAAAACGATCATGAAAAAGATATTACTTTTAACAAGCATGATGCTTGGTTGCTCAATAAATTACTTGTTTGCGCAACTGGAAAACAAACATTTTATTTCAGGAACAGTAGGAGTAAATTTTACCAATAGTAATCCTGATGTTTCAAAAGCAACAAATAACTACGGTTACAATTTTGATATAGCTATCGGGAAATTCAAGACCAATACTAAAGCTGTTGGCTGGCAGATCAATAGTTTTCTTGGAGCGGGAAAAACAAATTACTCTATCCTGTCCAATAATGTTGTAACGGATATAAAAAAAAATGGCATAAATGATATTGGAATTGGTGCCGGAAGATTCTGGCAATATTATAAACATTTCAATGATAAGGCCGGCCTTTTCGCAGGACCTCAGGTTAATTTATCATATTCTAATTCCAGGAAATACGAATTAGGTTCAGATAATACCTATTTATCTGAAACAAAGACAAATATAATACAACTCTCAGCTGGATTAAGTGCAGGCGTGTACTACCACTTTTCTGAAAAATGGTGGATGACAGCAAGCCTTGCATTTTCAAATCCTGTCTCAGTTGGTTATTCTTTTTCCTCTACATCAGGTTCTCCTGCAAATAGTACAGACTTAAGTTATAAGTCCAATCAGCTCAATTATTCTTTATCACCCAATTTTACTTTTCCCAGCGTCGGTTTCGGATTACGGTATTTTTGCACCAGACAATAATAAGTTTGGATAAATAATTTAACTAATTACATTAAAAAAACAGTGGATTTGCCTTCTTGGTATATCCACTGTTTGCGTGCAAATGAAAAAGTATTTTTTAGTTCTTTTTGTATTAATTTTTACTTCCTGTCATAAACCCGTTTCCACTACGACTGACTTACCGTGGGTGCCGGATTATGCCTTAGACCGCTCAGAAAAAACTATTCTGGAATTTGAGAAAAAAGATGCCGAAAAAATGCCGGCTGCCGGTGGAATTGTCTTTGCCGGAAGTTCATCATTTACCAAATGGCAGTCTGCCGCTACCGACCTGGCACCGTTACCCATCATAAACCGCGGATTTGGAGGTTCTACACTTCCGGAAGTAATCTATTATGCTGACCGTACGATTCTGAAATATCATCCCAAAACGGTTGTCATATATTGTGAAAATGATATGTTCGGAGAAAAGAAAAAAACACCGGAGCAGGTTCGGGATGCGTATGTAACACTCGTCAAACTGATCAGGAAAAGTGATCCTGATGTTGCTTTATATGGCGTTTCCTTAAAACCTTCTCCATCTCGCTGGGATAAAAAAGATGATGTAATTAAAGCAAATATGCTCATTCAGGATTACATAAAAACTGACAAAAAACATCATTATATTGATGTGTGGCCGGTAATGCTGAAAAACGGGAGACCGGATGGAAGCATATTTGTGAGCGATAGCCTGCACATGAATGATGAGGGATACAGGCGCTGGATACAGGTTTTTAAGCCGATTTTACAAAAAACTGCCTAATGAGATTAAACCAATAATTCTGTCACCGGGAATTGGAAAAAGTAACGTTAGGGGTAAAGGTTTTAAAGTAAAGTCACTATATTAACCGAAAAATATATTTGGGAATTAAAAAAAGTGGTTTAGCATTCAAATAATGAAAGTAACGGCAGTTTTTGATATTGGCAGGACCAATAAAAAGTATGTACTTTTTGATGAAAAGTATCAGGTTATAGAAGAATTCTCAGAATCACTTCCTGAAACAATGGATGAGGATGGCTTTCCGACAGAAGATATAGAACTGCTTACAAAGTGGGTTAAAGAGCGCTGGATCGATCTGCTCGATAATCCCAAATATGATATCAAGGCTGTTAATGTAGCCGCATATGGAGCAAGTCTGGTACATCTGGGTGCTGATAATAAGCCGCTTACGCCATTGTATTCTTATCTGAAACCTTTTCCGGAGGCATTGTTAAGACAATTTTATGATACCTATGGTGATCCGACCCGCCTCGCTCTTCAGACTGGTTCGCCTGCCATGGGCATGCTCAATTCGGGCATGCAGATGTACTGGCTCAAACATACAAAGCCGGATATTTATAAGGATATTGTTTCAACATTACATTTACCCCAATATATCCTTTATCTGCTTACCAATCGCAAGGTAAGTGACTACACTTCGCTTGGTTGCCACACTGCATTGTGGAGCTTCGAAATGTGGGATTACCACGAGTGGGTTAAAGCTGAAGGGATTCATAAAAAATTAGCTCCTGTACTGGCTTCTTCATCATTTATCTACCGTCATGGCGATAAGGGAATTCAGTCGGGATTTGGGTTGCATGATAGTTCTGCCGCGCTGATTCCTTACAGAATGGCTGTGAAAAAACCGTTCGTATTGTTATCTACCGGTACATGGTGTATTAACTTTAATTCTTTTGCATCCAAACCAATGACTTATTATCAGCTGGAAAGGGATTGCATGAATTATCTGACACCGGAAGGTAGCGGTGTTACAGCATCACGGTTATTCCTTGGCCGCGAACACGATTTCCAGGTAGCGCGTATCGCAGAATATTTCAGGATTGAACCGGATTTTTACAAAAAGGTACAGTTTAATGCCGAAATTTTAAAAGCCGACACGCCTCGTTTTTATTCAGCATGTATGACTGGGAACGGGCCATTTCCGGAAGCAAATACGCAGGAATGGCAGGTAAGTGCTTTTTCATCTGCCGATGCAGCTTATCATCATTTGTTAAAGGGACTTACAGATATGCTGTCTGTTTCATTACAGCTTGTTGGAATTAATGATGTACAGAACATTTACATTGATGGAGGATTTTCAAGAAATGAAATTTTTGTCAAACTGATAGCAATGAATTTCCCAAATCATGCCGTTTTTGCAACCGACCTGCCGTACGCAACGTCATTAGGAGCTGCATTACATGTTACACGTCCGCAAACTTTCGAATTTGCTGACGATGTACGGGAAATAGTAGTGAGTTAATGAGTTTAGAGTTAAAGAGTTTATGAGTTTAGAGTTAAAGAGTTTAGAGTTAAACAGTTAAGAGTTTATGAGTTTAAGGTTATCGGCCACTTTAAACTCTAAACTCATAAACTTTAAACTAAAAAAAAACTCATAAACTTTAAAACTCATAAACTTAATAATCATCCAATCCTGCTCCAGTTTGTTTCTTCCTTCCGAATATTACTCAAATGAGATCGTATCGGAAAGTTTTCAGGATTGAGCAAGTCAGGATCTGTTTCCAATATCGCTTCGGCTGAGGATCTGGCTACTTTTAAAATTTCACCATCCTGCGCCAGATTTGCTACCAGAAGATCCATTAGGCCGCTTTGTTGTGTACCTGTAATATCACCCGGCCCACGTAGCTGAAGATCAACTTCCGCAATTTCAAAACCATCGTTTGTCCGGCAAAGTGTATCTATACGCAATCTGGTATCTTTGCTGATTTTATAATCGGTCATTAGAATACAGTAAGATTGCTCAGCTCCACGCCCGACTCGTCCGCGAAGCTGGTGTAATTGGGATAAACCAAACCGTTCTGCATTTTCAATAACCATTACGGATGCATTTGGTACATTTACACCTACTTCAATTACAGTTGTAGCCACCATAATTTTGGTTTCACCCTTTACAAATCTGGCCATTTCAAAATCCTTATCTTTTGGTTTCATTTTGCCATGCAGAATACTGATCGGGACATCGGGAAAGGATCTGGAAACACTTTCAAATCCATCCATCAGATCTTTTAAATCCATCTTTTCTGATTCTTCAATCAGTGGATATACCATGTATATCTGTCTTCCTTTGGCAATTTCATCCCTCAAAAATCCAAAAACGGAAAGCCTGTTTGCGTCAAATCTGTGAACCGTTTTGATAGGTTTACGTCCGGCCGGGAGTTCTGTAATAGCCGAAATATCCAGGTCTCCATAAAGTGTCATGGCCAAAGTCCGGGGAATAGGTGTAGCAGTCATGACTAAGATATGCGGACTGATGCGGTCATTTTTGGCCCATAAACGGGAACGCTGCGCTACGCCAAAACGGTGCTGTTCGTCTATTATACAAAGTCCAAGATTTTGAAACTGAACCACATCTTCTATCAATGCATGCGTACCTACAATGATCTGCATGGAACCATCGCGCAGTTCCTGATGAAGGATATCCCGATCTTTTTTCTTGGTTGAGCCAGTGAGCTTGCCAATATGAACACCAAGAGAATCTGCAAACTTTTTCAATCCCTGATAATGTTGATCGGCCAGGATTTCGGTGGGAGCCATCAGACAGGCTTGTGCCCCGTTACTCAATGCAAAAAGCATGGTAATGAATGCCACGATCGTTTTTCCTGAACCTACATCACCATGCAGTAGCCTGTTCATTTGCTTTCCTTTTTTCAGGTCTTCGTGTATTTCATGAAGTACTTTGACCTGGGAGTTGGTCAGTTTGAACGGTAAATGATGTTCGTAAAATTCCTTTACAAGTGTGGTACTGTTAAATACCATTCCGGGGAACTCTGTTTTGTGTAAAAGCTTGTTTTTTAACAGGCGGAACTGGTTATAAAAAAGCTCTTCAAATTTCAGTCTGCGTTGCGCCTGATGCAGCCATGCATGACTTTGCGGAATATGAAAATTCCAGACTGCATCAGCTTTTGAAATCATGCGATATTTCTGAACCAGGTTATCCGGCAAAGTCTCGTGGATATGCGCACGTGAAATTTCAAGCAGATTACGTATGATTTTACTCAGTACTTTGCTGTCAATATATCTTCTGCGCAATTTTTCAGTCAATGAATACACAGGCTGCCAATATCCGCCATGCGCGTTTTCGGCAGTCATAAGTTCAATTTCAGGATGCGTAATGCTCCATCTTCCACCAAATGCAACCGGCTTACCGTAGACTATATATTCGGTATTTGGGCGGAGATTTTTTTCGATCCATGTAATTCCCTGAAACCAGACGAGTTCCAATATTCCGGAACCATCTGTAAAATGGGCAACCAGTCTTTTTTTAGTGCCTTCCCCAACAACAGACCATTCCCGCAAACGGCCTTTTATCTGTGCAGCCGGAAGCTGCTCATTCAGATCTTTGATTTGATAGAAAATTGTACGGTCTTCATGGCGGAAAGGGTAGTGCTGAATTAAATCTCCGTAGTTGAAAATACTTAATTCCAGATTTAACAATGCAGCTTTCTGAGATCCTACGCCTTTAAGGAACTCGATTTTGGTATCGAAAAAATTATTACGAACAGGTTGTTGACCTTCATTACTCATTTTTCAAAAGTACAAAATTTGAGCTAAACTACTTGGTTAACAACTTTTGAATAGCGTATTTCGTTAAATGTAAAATTTTAAATCACCTAAACGAATTACATTAATTCTTAATTTTTTATGAAAATCACATTATTAGCCTTATTCCTGACATTTGTTGGTTTATCAGCAGTTTCTGCACAGGAAAAACCAATTAGCCCAAGAGTTACTGCCCAGGGTAAAAACATTACTATTGCATACGGACAGCCTTCCATGAAAGGCCGTGTTCTGTTTGGAGATGCAAGTAGCAAAAGCCTTGAAAAATATGGAAAAGTATGGCGTATTGGTGCAGACAGTGCTACTACGATCACATTCAAAAAGGATGGTACTTTTGCAGGGAAACCAGTAAAAGCGGGTACTTATAATTTCTTCGCAACACCAAATGAGAAAGAATGGACTATCATTCTTAACAGTGAATTGGGCCAGTGGGGTGCTTACAAATATGAAGAAATTAAAGGGAAGGATGTTTTGAAAGTAAATGTTCCTGCAAAAACTTTACCTTCTGCAGAAGAAAAGTTAACCTTTTGGGTAAAAGACAACGCAATTGATTTTCAATGGGGCAAATCAGGATTCTCAGTTCCTGTAAAGTTCTAAAAGTAAAAAGCTTTCTTTGATATGAAAACGGACGCCAAAAGGTTTAGCAATGAACCCGCCAGCGTCCGTTTTCCTTTTCTCCATTCACTGTTAACCTTTCCTCCGTTAACCCTTTCCTTCCTCCCAATTTTTACAAATTCTGCCGAATCATATTTTCCAGAACCTGTAAGTGATCAGAAAATGCTTTTTGGCCGGTTTCAGTTGATTTGTAAGTTGTATGCGGTTTCCGTCCCATGAATTGTTTCTGAACTTCAATGTATCCGGTTTCTTCCAGTGCACGTAAGTGAGAGGCCAGATTTCCGTCAGTGAGCTGTAACAATTCTTTGAGCTCATTAAAGCTTAATGAATCGTTCACAACCAGCACAGACATAAGACCAAGCCTGATCTTACTTTCCAAAACCTTATTAAATTTTTCTAACCATTCCATTCAATCGTGATTGTTATGAAGTTCCAATATGCTATTATTTATTGGCTTCCATGAAAATAAGTGCGTCACGATTTCTGAGCCATACTGCCTGATCGCGTTGGTTGTTTGCCTGCATTGTAATTACCGAAGCAGCAATCCCGGTTCCTAATGAAACCCAAAAGAACGTTTTTAAGTGATCCCGATTACCGGAAACCAGAGAAATAATTGACCCCGCTGACCCAATAAGAGAAATAGCCAAAGCAATATTCCGGTTTTTTCTGGATTTTAAATACAATTGCAAACCTCCCGGTGATATCGAAAATTCGTTGAACAGCGCTTTCCTGCCACTATAAATCATGTTATTTTTTACAAAATTATTTCCTCCCTGTAAGTAAATAGTTTCTTTATCATACCATTTACGTGCCGGGCTGCGGGTGGTATCAGTTGCAAACTGGGCGTTGCCATCCGAAAAGCTTATCAGCACCAGGAATAAAATCCCTAAACCGCCACGGGTTGCACTTTTATTGGAAGTAAGTTTTTTGCGATCATACTTGTTATACATGGTTAAACCATAAATAATGTGTAAAACACCAAAGCCAATTCCCCAGAATACCAAAGAATAACCGGTAAGAAACAGTGCGATACAGCCAATGATGATTTCTGAAATACCCAGATTAAACACCTCAGGATAAGTAAACTTGCTGGCACTTATCAATGCCAGCCCATAAAATAGCAGTGTAGCAGGGAAAACCAGCCATATGTATCCGTAGTTCAGCATAGCCAGGCAGAATATTCCGCCTGTTCCCAAAGGGATCAACATGCTGATCAGCAGTCTTTTTGAGCTCCCGTTCCATACTGTAAGCCCTCTTTTTTGCCCTTTTCTAACTGTAAAGAATATTCCTACGGCAAGAGAAAGAAACAAAACTGCAAGCCCATCCAGAAAAAGGAATAAAATTACATCCCGTTTTGTGTACGAATCATAATTTACAAGAGGTTGTAAAATATCTGAATAATAATCGGTTTTAAAACGAATATAGGCGGCAGTTGCACCAATTAACGCAAAGATCCCGGCAAAAACTCCGCTTAATCCGCTTAAAGACAAAAATTTGGATGATCGCTCCATTAAGTCGCGAATTTCATTCAAAGTATGTAGAGAGTCCTGGTTTGATGCCATATTGTAAAATTCGTAATATGAGGTTAATTCGGTTAAGATGTGGATCTGCTAAGTAGAAAGGGTTGTTTGAAATAATATCACTATCATTATCAAATGCCTAAAAGAAAAATAATCTTTGGTATAAAAATAATACCCCCAACGATTACTGAGGAAACTGCCAGTATTAATACGCCCGCTGCTGCAAGGTCTTTTACGTCTTTGATCGCCCTGTGATAATCAGGAGAAACTACATCTGCCAGTTTTTCAATGGCAGTGTTAATAGCTTCTGCCGACCAGACCAGGCCAATAAGAATAACAATTGTACACCACTCAGTGGGAGAAATTTGCAGTGATATTCCCGCAATTAAAACCAGAACGCAAGCAATGAGGTGTATTCTGGCGTTATTTTCGTAGCGAAACAAACTGTAAATACCCATTCCGGCATAACGAAAACTGCGTATTGCTTTACGAATATTTACGGGACGATTCATGTTGTTTTAGTTCAGCGAAAAAATGGAATGCAAAATACAATAACATCAGCACGAACGAAAATACGAAAGTATGTTTGATAGCCAGCGGATCCTGCATACTACTAAAAATACCTTTTAATAAAGCATCTGGCTGGGTAATTACGTCCCAGCTGTTCCATCTGCCATATCTTCCCAGAAAAACACCAAAACCGCTCAAAAACATAGAGCCGGCAATTGTAAACCAGGCCAGTTGCTGATTGCTCCGTCTGGCAATTATACGATGAACAATACGGATAGAATAAAGTCCGGTCAGAAAACCTGAAACTGCAAACGTAAAGATCATCATAGCATCATACCAAAGCATTTCTTCTGGTACCGAGCGAAGATGTTTTAAATCAGTTATGATATAGGGAGCATTGGGAAAAAATAAAAGCCATACAGTGAAATAAACTATAAGAAGCCAGAGGGAAGATGGCCGCAGATTTTCTTTTTCCAAAACCCATTTTGCAAAAACCAATGGAATCCAGGCCAGGAATAAATTCCAGGTAAGAAAAACGAACCCCATGTTTTGTGTTGCCAATACTCTGAATGTTAGTAAAGCCATCGCTAAGGCTGATGTAATTGCTAAGAGCGCGACTTTTTGATTGCTTTGAAGATAAGAAGTCAGTTTTCTTAATAGCATAACAGGTAGTTTAAAGTACTTTGAGTTGCAAAGTTAATGGGGAGATTCTGTTTTTCCAAATAATTTAGGTTACACAGAGTTGAAAGGAGAGACACAGAGAAAGTTAAAAAAAATCTCTGTGTCTCTCCTTTTTTCTCTGCGTCCCTCTGTGTAACCTAAATTATTTCTCTTTTGCGTATGCCTTCATCATGGCCCATTCGCGGCCGGCGGTTTTGGCGTTGAATTTTTCCAGGCAGCCGCGATCCTGAAGAGTAATGTAGCAGGTTTTTCCATTTTTGCCTCCAAAACAGATATTAGAGACTTTTTTGCCAATGGTTTGTATGGTTTGGATTACTTTTCCTTCTGGAGAAAGCACGGCTACTTCACCCTTTCCATGTCTCGCTATGTACAAATTGCCATGGATATCGCAGCGCATTCCGTCCATTCCGCCATCTTCAAATTTGTGAAGTAATCTTTTGTTTGATAATTTTCCTTCCGGTGAAAGATCAAATGCCCATACATTACGCTGAACGCTTTCGTTGACATACAGTGTTTTTTCATCCGGGCTCACATCAATACCGTTTGTTGTTCCCATATTTTCGGCAGCAAGGCTGGTTTTGCCATCTGGTGTAATGTGCCATATCTGGCCGGTATTTTCTTTCCAGTTGGGGTCAGAACAGAAAATATGTCCGTTTGCGGTGATAGCCAGGTCGTTTGGCTGGTTCATTTTTGGTTCGTTCGCAAAAACCGAAATATCTTTTGTAATAAGATCTACTTTCAGGACATTATGCCCTGTGAAATCAGCAATATAAAAGGTATTTTTATCACCAAACCTGATCCCGTTTCCTGTACTTCCTTTTGGTAAGGTTAAGAAAAATCCTGACTTGCCTTTTTTGTTCATAATCGCAACCGTACCATCCCTGGCAAAATTAACTGCATATACATTGCCTTCATTATCTACCGCCGGACCTTCACAGTTGTTGGTAAATTCACCTTCGGTAGAAAATTTTTTACTTTGGGTCTGAGCAAAAGCAGAAGAAACAATACTAGAGTTCAGGAAGAATAGATAGATGAGTAATCTGTTCATAAAATTTACTGAAAGGGCAATTTAAAACTTACTGGTTTTTCCACTTAATAGCACAACCGATAGGTTTGGTAATGGTCGTTACCACGGGTTTGCTGTTTAAAAGATTAGCTACAGCCTCTTCTGCATAAAACTTAGTTGCACCGGCAGGATCCTGCGGATTATCATCTATCATGCCAATGTATTTAACGCTGAATGTTGCGCCGCTTTTCTGTAAAATATAGATCTGTGGTGTACGGGCTGCCCCAAATGCTTTGGCAACCTGCTGCAAATCATCGGCCAGGTACGGATAGCCGTAGTTTTTGGAAGACGAGCGTTCTTTCATTTTTTCAAATGAATCGTCCTGATGTGTTCCCGGATCGCTTGGATTAATCGCAATAACCGGGAAACCTTGTGAGGCATATTTGCTATTTAACGCAATAATCCGGTCTTCATAAGCTTTGGCAAACGGGCAATGGTTGCTGGTGAAAATGACAATAACCCCTTTTGAGCCAGAGAAATCGCTTAGTGACACCATGTTGCCATTTACATTTTTTAGTTTAAAATTGGCAACAGCATCACCTATTTCATAACCACCCGTTTTTTGTTTTGTTTCAGTATTATTTTCTGCCTTAGTCATTGTTGCCGCTATCGCAGCGGCACCGGAAAGGAGCACTATCGAAAGCCACAGGTATATTTTCATTTTTTTATTATTATCGTTCATTTATGTCATCAAGACTTTAATTGATACAAAAGTAACCAAATGCAATGTTAAGGTATGTTAACAGCCCGAAATGATACAGCAGGCAATTTTAGAGGTTGTGTTTCATAAAGGTAGCATGTTAGCTTACTTTAACTATATGCAGGGATAGAATTTTTTCCCCACCGTTGCTTCCGGATAACAAATTAGATTTTAAATAGTATTAAGTCAGGTTGTTGTGTCGTAACTTGCTTAGCTTCTATTCCAATTAACCCTAATTAATTTATATCATTCCTATGAGGATTTTTACGTTATTTTTAACTCTGCTGGCATTTGCAGCACATGCTCAACACGATCACTCCGATCATACCAAAACCCAGACTGGTAATCACCTGAATCATATACAGGCTTGCAGAAGAGAAACTAAGTATATTCATAATCTTCCGCCACCTGAACTAATGAATGGAGTAGGGAAATCAGACCTGAAAATTCAGACTGTTTCAGATAGTACTCAAAAATATTTTTCCCAGGGTGTTGCTCTCATGCATTGTTTTTGGGATTTTGAAGCTTACCGTTCTTTTAAAGAAGCAATTCGCCGCGATTCAACCGCGATTATGCCTTACTGGGGTTTAATGGAAAGCATTGTACGATTCCAAAGTGAGGACTTTAAAAAGGATAAAGAGCTGGCCATAAGGAAACTGAAATTATTAAAATCCAAGGCAAATGATCATGAAAAATTATACGCGGAAGCATCAATTTTAGGTGATTCACTCAAAGAAAATGGCGCGAAGGAAGCAATGAAAAAACTGGAAGCCATTGTTCACAATTATCCTGATGATATTGATGCTAAATTATTTCTTGCACTTGCCAAAATGGGAGGATATGATAATGACATGAATCTGAATGAAGGGCAGTTGTATAGTGAATATCTGTTGCGGGATGTACTAAAAACACATCCTAATAACCATGCTGTACAGCATTACTGGATTCATTTGAAAGAGAATTGTTGTCCTGAACAAGCAGAGGAAGCTGCTCATGTACTTGCCTCCCTTGCACCGGAATCCGGCCACATTGTGCACATGCCGGGGCATATTTACTATAAATTGGGGGATTTTAAACGAGCGCATGATTCCTTTATAGCTTCATTAAAAGTGGATTCTACCTATATGAAGAAGCAGAATATACTCGAAATTGATACATGGAATTATCTGCATAACATTGGTTATTTGCTGGCAAGCTGTTCGGAAGACGGGCGTTATAAAGAAGGGCTTTATTATGCCGAAAAATTGAAAAATATGCCCATGGACACTGCCCGGAAAAAAGAATATAACAGCATGTTCCACTATGTTATTTTAGCCCCGACAGAAATGCAGATGCGATACGGGTTTTGGGACAGGGCTATAACCGAGTTGCAAACTATTCAAAATCCGGATTCTGTTTTTGGTAAAAAAGAAATGAATGAAAAAGCTGCTATGCTATTGTATGCCAGTGGAATGAATGCACTAAAAAAGAATAACATAAGTGCTGCAAAAACCTTTTCAGCAGAACTTGATGCGTTTTTATTCAGGAACACAAATCAGGCAGATAAGGTAGAAGTACTTGAGAAAATTGCAGTTGAATATTTCAATGTAATGTCATTGCAGTTACAGGGTGTAATTAAAAGCATGGATGGCCAATACACTGATGCCGTTCGGATACTTGAAACTGCTCAGAAAAAAGAAATCGGACTTGGTTACAGTGAACCTCCCGTATATCCGCATCCGCTTTGGATTAGTATTGCGGATGCACATGTTAGAATGAAGCAATACGACAAGGCACTGTCGTCTTATGAAAAATTATTAAAACAACGTCCCGGCAGCGCCCGGGCTTATCAGGGGCTGGCCAGTATCTATATGTTAAAAGGAGATACTTCAAAAGCTGCTGAATTTGAAAGTAAGTTCAGGGAAACCACAAAATATGGCGATGCAGCGGTTTATAAAGATCTTCTGGCGGTTGAGAAACCTGCAAAAATGAAGGCATCAAATAAAGTGAAGAATTAGTATTCCTGATTATTTTTCAATTAACTGAAATATTCGGGATAAAGCGTTGTGATTCTGTGGTTATGTGCCTATCTTTGCACCTCGAATTTTGAAACCAGTATACCAATAATTAATTAACATGTACGCAATCGTAGAAATCGCAGGTCAGCAATTTAAAGTTGAAAAGGGTCGCGAAATCTTCACGCATAGGCTTGAAGGTGACGTGAACGCTGCTCTTGTGTTTGACAAAGTCCTCCTCGTTGATAACGAAGGCATAGTACAGGTAGGTCTTCCTACAGTAGCAGGAGCTTCTGTGAAAGTAACTGTACTTGAACACCTTAAAGGTGAAAAAGTGATCGTCTTCAAAAAGAAAAGACGTAAAGGTTACAAAGTTAAGAACGGTCACCGTCAGTATCTGACTAAGATCAGCATTGACGAAATCGTAGCTTAATAGCTATTTGCTTTTGGCCGCTCAGCGGTTCGCCGTTAGCTTTTTTTAGCTGAACGGTCTATTCACAAATCATTGAAAAACATTAAAGTTAAGATATCATGGCACATAAGAAAGGTGTAGGTAGCTCAAGAAACGGACGTGAATCGGAAAGTAAACGTCTTGGAGTAAAATTATTCGGCGGTGAATTCGCTAAAGCTGGTAACATTCTTGTTCGTCAGCGCGGAACGAAACACAATCCTGGTAAAAATGTAGGTATTGGTCGTGACCATACTTTGTTTGCTTTGGTTGAAGGACACGTAGTATTCCGTAAGACTCGTCAGGACAAATCGTTTGTTCATATCGAGCCTATCGTTGCTGCTGTTGCAGAAGTTACTGCAGAAGCATAATTTAAGATCTTTCATTTTTAGAATGAAGCAGGAAAGCCCGCCGGATTATCCGGTGGGCTTTTTGTTGTTGGAAGTTTATTGTTTGGAAAAAATACCAGGAGTTTAGTATAAAAACGATACAAATTCCCAAAAATCCCAGATGGATTAAATATCGGTAGCATTAAGGTTTTGTACATTTATCCAAGTGCCTTAGGTACGAAACGTTACATACCTACGGCATTCCTTTCTTCGCATTTTATTAATTGCTGCCAATATAAAGGCCCTGACGGGACTTGTCTATTTACTTTTCGTATGTGTGGAATCATAATCTCACTTCAACCTCCACCTGAATACCAACTGCCCACTGACCGGCCTTATTTTTCTGTCGGATATTCCGGTCATACTTGTAACGGGAACACTAATACCACCGCCAAATTGGAACATTCGCCACTTGTAAAGCACTTCCATATTGGTAGTTACAAAATATAGGTTTAAATATTTACCTTCATTTGACGTTTCTTTCACACTATAAAGCGAATCGCTCATAATAATTTTAGCAGAATCGCTAGCGGTTTTGTTTAATAAAGCTCTGTTCTGCCAGTAAATATTTGCGCCAATTCCAATTGATAATTTGTTGTAAATCTGTTGATTGTATTGTAAGCCGCCGCTCATTCCACTGATCTTGACGAGCCTTGTTGAATTAGTGATTTTGGTAATTCCAAGAGAATCAGATAAGGATGTAGTTGAACTTGTAATGTCCTCATTATTGCCAAAATACTGGCTGTAAGGATTAAGTTTCAGCATGATTCCGTTTCCATTATTCAGCTTTTTCTCAACCCAAATTCCCGGAATAAATACGGTAAAAAACTGATTGGATTTGTTATTAGCTCCGGTGAAAAACTGATCATATCCTTTTATTGGAAGATTTAAATTCCATTGTATTCCAGCTTGAATATTCTTTGATAATAAATTTAAAATTTTACTTTTCCTCTCATTTACTGATATTTTTACCGGAACATTTTTAATATCAATCGCTCCAAAATCTTCTTTCAATTTATTGCTGTATGAATTTGATCTTGCAATTATTAATAAAGCCATTTTGGTTTCATTCGCTTTTTTTAACAGATCATCTTTTAAACTGATTGAAAAAGCTTTCTCGTTGAATTTAGATTTATTATTGAATTTCCCGGCAAAATTATTTTGCTGATTAGCTATATTTCTTTCAGCTATATTCTTATCGTTTTCAGTTGGATTGGAAGCAGATATTTCGATGCTGTAATTCTTGCCAGAATTGTATTTACTTCTTTTAATTTTAGCTGGTTTCACTGAAACGGATCTATTGTTTATACCGATAGAAGCAGATCTTTTGTTTTCGTTGGCAATTCTGCTTTTTGGTTGACTTACCGGTTTATTTCCAATTTCTAAAAAAGTGGCTGGTTGTACTGAACTGGAATCTATTGTTTTGGGGGCATTTGTGGTTTTAGTATTTGACGATGCATTTACAGAATTAGCAGTTCCTGAATCAATTTTTATTTTTTGAATGAATGAGTTATCTTTTTGATCATTATTTTCTTCTTTCATTTTCGTTTTATCAGATATTTCTTTTCGTTTTGAGAAGGAATATGAATCAACTGGCTTGATGTGATTTCCTATAATATGCTTTTTGTCAAAATAATAATTCCAGCTCATGATACAAACAATGAGTATGATAACAGCCGGAATAAGAAATTTCAGAGAATTTACAATGATGTATTTTTCAGTTGTTAAAGTATCAGGTAACGGCATTTCCTGATCCAGGATATCTTTCATATCCGCCCATGCATCTCCGACCGGAACACCTGGTTCCGGATAGTTGCCTTCAGGCTTTTGATTGATATGCTTATCTTGATTGTCCACGGATTATGATTCTTTGCTTTTTGTAAAAATATCACGTAATCTGTTTCTGCTATCGTTCAAATGCCATTTAACCGTTCCTTCTTTCATACGCATTTCGTATTCAATTTCTTTGATTGAAAAACCTTCCAGATAAAATAAACTGCAAACGGCTCTTGTTGCGGGAGGAAGTTTGTTGAGATAAAGAAATATATCTTCCCATTCAGAATTTTGAAACGGATCTTCATGAGAAATATTCAGCATATATTCTTTCAATTCAACGCTAACATCCGGCTTTCTGTCACGTAAAATTGTCAGACAAGAATTACGGATAATTGTATACATCCAGTTGAAAAATTCTCCCTTTGACGGATCATACTGGCTAACATTTTTAAAAACTTTCATCATTCCATTGTTCAGGGCCGTCTGAATGTCGTGATCTTCCGCAAAGAATTTTTTACATAAAGTAAACATCGCCGGATAAAAATGATAATATAATCTCTCCTGACTTTTACGGTCATTGCGCCTGCATCCATCCAAAATTTCCGGAAGATGATCCATGGATTGAATAAAAGCCATTTGCTACTGATCAAATGGCTTTTACAAACTGGTAATTTATTTGGTTAAAGAATGTGTTGAGAATTTAATGGCACTGGTGTCGGGCCAATCAATTTTAAATATATCCCCGGTTCGTGTAATCGAACCTTTGTACGTTATGCTGTTCATTACCACTTCCAGGTTGTTTTTTCCTTCATTTATCGGATACAATACATAAGCCGAGCCGGTTACTTTTTGTTCACCTTCTTCACAATACTTAGCCCCAGGCTGCTCTACAAATTCTATTGTAAGTCTCCCGTCTTTTATTTTCCAAACTCCATCCTCCTGGTTAAAACCTGAATAATCACGATACCATAATTGTGAATTCAAGCATTTATAAGATTGATCACTTTCAATATTAAGTTTTAACCCTATTTGTCCAAGATTTGCAGAATCAACTAATAAAGGTGTCAGAGTAAATGTGGCGTTATCCAAAGATATATAAATTGCGTGCGTACCAACTGTGTCTTTGGGAATTGATGCAGTATCGGTCCGCGATGTATCAATAGTGTCCACATCAATACTATCCATGACTGCTTCCGTCCTTGATTTAATCAAATTGTTTTCTTCACAGGAAATAAAGGCAATTGCTGCAGACAGCATGGCAAAAATGATCACTGACTTTTTCATAATTTTGTTTTGTAAGATTTAAAAAATTTCCAAAGCAGCTGATCAGCCTGTGATTTGGTTTCAGATATATAAACTACAAGCGACTGTGCGGAGGTTGGGTAGAATGCAGATTTATTTTAAACCAAAACCGGAATATTGGTGTTAGGAAGAAGAATTAAAGTCCCATCACAGAAGAATATTTTATAACATGTTATCACGTCCTGTTTTTGTATATACCGAGTTAAGTCCGAATCCTAATTCGATGAAATTTGTATTGAATTTCGAATTGGTACCGGATGGCCTTTCTTTTGATTATCCTAGCGTTGAATCAACTTTTGAAGAAGGCACTGCATCACCATTAGCATCTGATCTTTTCCAGTTTCCTCACGTTAAAAGGGTCTTTATAGCCAGCAATTTTGTAACTATTACAAAAGACGAGGCAATTGCATGGGAAGAAGTTTTACGCGATACGAAAACATTTATCAAGATTTATTTTGAAGAAAACCATCCCGTTTTCGCAGAAAAAACGATTGAAAAAAATACAGTTATTGTAGATTCAAGAGATTCTGAAACGATTCAGCAAATTAAAGCAGCTCTGGATACTTATGTACGCCCGGCTGTTGAGTCCGACGGAGGTGCTATTAATTTCCAGTCATTTAATGAAGATACCGGAACAGTGACTGTTCTTTTGCAAGGTTCATGCAGCGGCTGTCCTTCATCTACACTGACATTGAAAGCGGGAATTGAAAATCTGCTGACCCGTATGGTGCCGAGTGTTAAAGAAGTAGTGGCAGAAGGTGTGTAATTTTCAAGAATAAATTAAGAATGAAACCTTGTCTTACCGGCAGGGTTTCTTTTTTTGTTTTAATTGGTTAGTTTTCTGGTCATGAATAACACTTTAAGGATTTTTATTGAAAAGATAGAGCAACTGCAATCAAAAGGTGATCAGTATTTTCCTGATGGATTATTTCCTGCATACAGGACTAATAAATTGATTGGTTACAAAAGGCCTGATACAACTATTTTCTTCTCAGCCATTATTACTTTCACCTTACAGTCTATTCGTGATCGCTTACAGCCGCAATTGGCTGAAAAAGTGGATTTGATTTGTAATAGGGTTGTTAAAAACTATCCTGATTTCCAAAATAAAGATGGTTTAAAAACATACAATTTCTGGCAAACAAAACCTTCCCGTCATTTTCCAAATGGTCATATTTTTCACCGGTTTGAACATTTCAGGATTCCGGATGATATTGACGATACAGCCTTTATTTACCTTACAACAACTCCATCAGGGGAAGAATTAATCTGGTTAAAAGACAAACTGAAACTGCATGCAAATGGCTCCCGCCGCCAGATAACAAATACTTATCCGGAATATAAAACACTGACTGCATACTCAACCTGGTTTGGTAAAAACATGTATATAGAGTTTGATATAAGTGTGCTTTGTAACATCATGTATTGTATTTTTAAATATAATCTGCCTCTTGATGAGTACGATACGGCCAGTTTGACATACATCAGATCGGTTATTGAAACCGGGCGTTATCTGACTATACCTTTTCGATGTGCACATCAATACCCGAGAACGGCCTTAATTGTTTACCACGTAACACGATTAGTTGCAGCATTTGACCCGGTGATTTTACTTGATATCAAACAGAAACTGATCAACGATACAATTCAGTTACTGAAAGTTTCTCAAAGTCCGATGGATCGTGTTATTTTGGCAACTTCGCTGATGCGTTTGGGAATTAAAACAGAGCGTATTCCGGTGGGAAATTTTACTTCTGACGAATTCAAAGGTTTTTACTTTTTCATTGCCGGATTATTAACTGCTTACGAAAATCCAATGTTATACCGTTTTTCAAATCTGCCTCTTTTTCATATGCACTGGATTTGTGAAGCACATTGCTGGACGTTACTGGCTGAGTATGAAACGTTATGGAATTCAGTTGAAAAACATGCCTGATTTATCTTAATACATTATCTGAAAGATTAACTTTCTATGTCCGGTTCAATTATTTTTTTACGGGTAAGACATATTATTATTGAAAAATATAATGTCAAAACGTTTGTTTTTGAACGGACTGATGGCCAGCCATTAATTTATCAGGCAGGTCAGTTCCTGACTTTTTTGATAGATATGCGTGGTCACGAAGTGAGGCGCTCTTATTCAATGAGTTCGGCACCGGAAGCAGATGATTTTCCTGCAATCACTGTAAAACGAATTCCAAATGGTGAGGCTTCCCGTTTCTGGCTGGATACCGTTCTGGAAGGAGATATTTTTAAAACTTTACAGCCATCAGGAAGGTTTGTTCTTGAAAAGCCAAATGGTGAAGCCCGGGATATTGTACTGATAGGAGCAGGAAGTGGGATTACGCCATTATTCTCTATTTTGAAACAGGCACTTACTATTGAAAAGGAAAGTATTGTAACGTTATTATATGCCAATCAAAATGAAAGCCAGACTTTGTTTTGGAATCATATTATCGACTGGCAGCAACGGTATCCTGAACGGTTAACGGTCATTCATATTCATAGCCAGCCTTCGGATGAATGGAATGGGATCAGAGGAAGGATCAATAATACACGGTTGGAACAGTTGGTGAACAAATCGTTACGTTTTGCACGGGAGCGTGCGCGTTTCTTCATTTGCGGGCCGTTTGAACTTATGCGTTCTATGGAAATTACGCTACATTATATGGGTTTTTCTTCGGTTCAGATCCGGAAGGAAAATTTTGTGATTAATAAAATGCCTCCGCCTCCGCCCGTTTCCAATCCGCATACGATTAACCTTACTTTTCGGGGAAACGACTATCAGTTGTTAGTGCCAGCCCATTCGACCATTCTGGATGCCGCATTACAGGCCAGTATCCATCTGCCATATAGTTGTAAAGGCGGGCGTTGTTCCACCTGTGCCGGAATTTGTAAAAGTGGTAAGTTACACATGACTGTAAATGAAGTGCTTACTGACCGGGATCTGGCAGAAGGCTGGATTTTAACCTGTTCGGCTTATGTTGATAACGATGACGTCAGTATTGAAATCAAATAACATATAAAAAGGCGTACGAAATTTTGCTTCGCACGCCTGGTTCAAGGGTTAGGATTAGTGGGTTATTTAAGGATTTTGGATCAGATTGCTGTTCTGGTTAATTTCCGCCTGAGGAATGTAGTAAACAACTCTTGGATCAGTTGGTAACACCGATTGATGCGTATCGGTGGTTGGTGTGTTGTTTTGAGCATGCGTACCAGGATAATTTCTTTCCATTGGCAGGTTATTACGGAACAGGTCATAAACACGATGGCCTTCAAAAGCAAGTTCCAGATAACGCTCTTCCAATACAACACCCAATACGGTTTTGCCCGCAGCTGTAATATTGGCCGGAGTGTAAATAGCAGTACCGGTCAATCCCGCACGGGTACGGATCAGGTTGACATCCGTAATGGCAGCAGCTGTATTACCCAGCTTTGCATTTGCCTCAGCCCTGATCAGATAGATATCAGCAAGACGCAAATACACCGGCGAAGCAGCATTGATAACATTGTCCTGCAAAGTGAATTTATCAATATAGTACATCGGTGTGGCAGGTGTAAGCTTCTGATTGTATTGTAACGTTCCGTCAACAACATAAGGAATAATGAAAGATTTTCTTATATCTTCCGGATGCTGGCCAATGAAATCAATATACTTTTTAGATGCATAAAGCTCCGCCCAGCCACTTACTCCCTGGCCTAACGGATTCCCCGCCTGGTCACTGCTGATATACATAGTGCCTATTCCTGCAATCTGCACATTGGTATGGCGGATGGCAAAAATAGTTTCAGTATTACTTTCAGGTGTCTTTTTGAAATAATTTGGCAGATCAGATGAAGAAAGTAAAGAATATCTTCCGCTGTCAATCACCAGATTTGCATACTTCAAAGCATTTGTATTATCCTCTTTGAAAAGATATATCTTGGAGAGTAAAGCGTATGCTACTTCTTTGGAACCATAAATATTCGTTTTGGTCGAACCCATCAGTGCAGCAGCTGATTCCAAGTCGGCAATTACGAAATCGTAAACATCTTTTACGGATGATCTTGAAATTGTTAGTAACTCTTCGTCAGTCACACCTTCGCGAAGGATTGGGACTCCCGGGTTATCACCGCTGTTCTGAGGATATGGCCTGCCAAACATTCTCACCAAGTTGAAATGAACCATGGCACGCAAGAACAGGTTTTCGCCTTTCAATTGTTTAAGTTCGTCCGAAGCATCATTTGACACAAATGCAATGACTTTATTAGCAGCTGCAATCACCTTGTAAGCCTGGCTCCAATAAGCCGTAGCATGTGATGAGGTATTGATATGCGTATATCTGTAAAGCCGCGTAAGGTCATTGGAAGATATCTGTCCCTGAGCGATTTCATCACTTGGATATTCCATCAGATAATGCCCGCTCGTCGTGTAATTGTCATTAATTAGCAAGGCATACGTACCAATAGTAACCGTCTGTACGTCTGACTCGTTAGCCAGTGCGGTGGTTTCGTCAATCGTTGTAGTCGGTTCGAAATACTGCTCGCAGGATACCGAAAACAACGTCACCAATCCTATGGTAAGAAACAGTTTTATATTATTAAACTTCATAATGATTCAGGATTTTACAATGTGAAATTGATGCCAAACAAAAACTTACGGCTGATTGGGTACTTAATACTCGAAAGCCCCTGGGTAAATTCAGTATCGCCGCGTGAGAACGAAACTTCCGGGTCAGTTCCGGTAAACTTTGTACCAGTCCATAGATTGTCACCACTTACAAATACATTTGCTCTCGAAAGGCCAATCCTTTTTATTATGCTAACAGGAATTGTGTAGCCTAATCTGACATTTCTCAAACGAATAAAACTTCCGTCTTCCAGGTAACGAGATGAGGATTGGTTGGAATCCTTATTTCCTCCAACAATTGGTTTTGGATGTGTAGCAATATCTCCTGGTTTTTCCCAGCGAGACATTCCTTTTGGAAGTACCATAACGTTGTAACTTTCATATAAACCGTCGTTGTCGAAGTAAAAACGGCTGTCGTTATATACCCAGTTGCCATAAACAAAATTGAAAAACGCCGACAAGCTGAATCCTTTGTAAGCCAGCGTATTGGAAAATCCACCGGTAAACTTAGGAGTAGCAGATTTGCCAGTAAACTGACGCGACTGTGTAGTTTGGACGCTGCTGTATGCATTGGTCAGCTCTTTGGTAACAGTGCCGTCTGTAGCAGTTACCAGTTTCTCCCACTGAGGATCTCCGTTTTCAGGATTTACACCAGCCCAGATAGGCAGGTTGTATTCACCCATATCGTGTCCGGCTGCAATTGGCAGGCGGTTTCCCGGATTGAAAGTCGTGGACCCATCACTCAGGCTCAGTACTTTATTTTTGTTAAAAGACATGTTCAGATTCGTTTCCCAGGTGAAATCGCCACTGACAATGTTTTTCGTAGTCAGATTAAATTCGACACCTCTGTTTCTTACCGATCCCGCATTCATCCATATATAACTGTATCCTGTGGTTGCAGCAAGCGGTTTTTGGTATAACAGGTCATCCGAAGTTTTGTTATAGACATCAACACTTAAGTCGATTCTGTTCCATAAACTGATGTCGGCGCCAATGTTGGAAGATTTAACTTTTTCCCATGTAAGATCAGGATTGCCTTTTGAAACGGAGAAGCTCCCGGCAGTCCTGCATAACTTGCCGACTGTGATATTGAATACAATCCAAGTGATGCGAAATTTGGAATTGTTGCATTTCCAACTGTTCCATAACTTGCACGGAGTTTGGCAAAAGTAAGTGTCTTGTTATTTTTCAGAAAACTTTCGTTAGATAATACCCACGATGCACCTAATTGGAAGAAATTGGCTGATGAATTGTTTTTTCCAAAAAGTGAGGAAAATTCATTGACAAAAGAACCTACTAAAAAGTAACGGTTGTCGTAACTATAATCGGCCTGGCCAAGAAATTTACGGAAAGCGACCTGCTCGCTGTAAGCTGTTGGTGAGGCCAGGATGTCGGTTGCTATAGACATTACATCATGCCCGGCAGGTAAGCCTTTTCCTGAAACTGTCTGGTATTCATTATAAGACTTTTCGGCCTCTGCCGCACCCAGTAAAGCAAGGCTGTGTTTGCCAAATTCTTCATTATACCTGATCCGGTTGGAAGTAAGCTGACGATTAGAATTGTTTGACGTATTGTACAATTCTCCGCCATTGGCACCACCTTGTTTGGTTCGTCTGTCGTAATAAGTAACACCGCTTTCGTTACCGAAATTGACGCGGTTGTAGCTTGACAATGTGATCTTTTTCGTCAGTTCATAATCCAGGTTCACATCAAGGCTTGTTCTCAAAGTTTTTCCAGTTGCATAATTGTATTGCAACGACTGTAGAAAGTTCTCACGGTCGCGGCCAAGCCAGCCAGCATAATAACGGCCATCAACTGGAGCTCCGCTTGCGTCATACGCAGGGTCAAATGGAAGGTTTACATAAGCATCGTACAAGGTGTTGCTATGCTGTAAGTTGTCTTTGGTAAACTGTCCGTTGAAAAGAACAGCTGCTGTTAATTTATCAGTAAGCTTTGTTTTCAAATTCGTCCGGAAATTATAGCCGGTCCTGTCATTGTTAATAAGCGTTCCCTGTTCTTTATAGTAATTAACCGAGGTATAAAAAGTCGTTCGGTCGTTGCCGCCTGATGCGGAGATATTATGGTTATCTACAAATGCCGTACGGAATGCTTCGTTCCACCAGTTGGTGTTGGTGTTTAATACAGATGCATCTCTTGGATAGAAAGTGCTTTGGTAGTCATACAATTGCTGGGAATTCATTAGTTTGAAATTTCCACTGGTAGCGTTTGCAAAACCAAGCGTATTATTAACGCTGATCTCCGTTTTACCGGCTTTTCCCATTTTGGTGTTCACGATAATTACACCGTTTGCTGCACGCGATCCATATAAACCTGTTGCAGCAACATCTTTCAAAACCGTTACACTTTCAATATCAACCGGATTGTATGTACCGTCTATATTTCCATCAACTACATACAGCGGAGTAGTACCGGCAGATATAGTTCCTGCTCCACGGATCACAATACTGGCGGGTTTGGTAGGATCTCCTGAACCTGATGACACCACAACGCCCGGTGCTTTACCCTGCAAGAGGTTTGGCAATTCATTTGACGTAACATCGCGTAACTTTTCGTTACTGATCGTTGAAACTGAACTGGACAGATAGCGTAATTTTTTGGCGGAATAACCAACGACCACCAATTCATCAAGGCCACGGGCATCGGATTCCAGTACAATATCCAAAGTTTTGGCACCTTCAACAACCACTTCTTTGGTAGCATAACCAATAAAACTAAAAATAAGCGTAGTTCCCGGCGTCGACAGGTTGATTGAAAAATCACCATTCATGTCTGTGGTTGTTCCTTGTGAAGTTCCTTTTACCACAACGGTGACACCTGGCAATACTTCTTTCTCACTTGAAATTACAGTTCCCTTAACAGTATACTCAAGCGATTTATTTGAAGTCCATTGAACTGAACGAACTGGTTTTTCACTGATCAATCTTTCATCAATTGCCAATGGAGGATGATTGACCACTGAAGCACGTAATAATGGCGTAAACATACAACTGATAAGAGCCAATAATATCGGCCGCTTCCAATAAGTAATTGGGATAAAGTTGATTTTCATAGACGTTATGATTAGATCATGGGTATTAGGAAGAATAATATTCGTAGAATTTTATCTTTTGTAAAATTAAATATTAAAATTTATAAAACCAACCAAAAAAACTAAATAGTGTTCGAGCACACTTGATTTATCTTATATTGTGCTCGAACACACTAAATTGTATTAAGATTATGTAAAGATTTTTATAGATTTATAAAAGGAGATGTTTTGAAGGCTTGAATAATTATAATAAATGCTGTAATTATTACGTAGCTGTCCTGTCCATATGATAGTTTATACCATTCTAATCTTTATAATTGCACTACATTTGCAGTATTTGTGTAAATGAAAATCCTCAAAAACAAGACGATACAATTAATTGTGAAAAAGAAAATAGTCAGAATAAAAGATATTGCAGAAAAAGCACAGACATCAAAGGGGACAGTTGACCGCGTACTGCACAATCGGGGCAGAGTGGCCGACGATGTAAGAGAACGGATTCTGGCTATTATTAAAGAATTAAATTATGAACCCAATCTTGTTGCTCAATCATTAAAATCCCAACGGACATTTAATATAGCTGCACTGATTCCTGATCCGAATGAGGATTCTTATTGGGAAGCGCCAAAAAAGGGATTGGAAAAAGCGGAAAAAGAATTAAGGCAGTATGGAATAAATATTGCGAAGTTTATCTTCAATCCTCATGATGAGCAATCCTTTATTGCAAAAGCGAAGGAAGCTTCAAATGAAAGCCAGGATGGCGTTTTAATTGCACCTATTTTTTATAAGGAGGCTTTACCATTTTTTGAGCACTGGCGAAATCTAAATATTCCATATGTACTATTTAATACGCAAATTGAAAGTGTAGTCCCACTTTGTTACATAGGTCAGGATTCTTACCGAAGTGGTTTTCTGGCTGCTAAAATCCTGAGTTTCGGATTGCCTTTTTCGTGCACAGTATTGGTTGCACACATTAATGAAGACATTCCCAATTCCGCCCACCTTATTACCAAAGAGGAAGGTTTCAGAAATTACTTCCAGCAGGACGGGCGTAATGCCGAATTCAAGATTATAAGTGAAGCGATTAATTATCTGGAGAGCGGTACCATTGATATTCATCTTGATAAAATCCGGCAAGGTGAACCTGGCCTTTCTGCAATTTATGTCACGAATTCAAAGGCTTTTGAGGTAGCGGCATATCTGGAACGAAATAACCTGAAAGATATAAAGCTGATCGGTTACGATTTGCTGGCGCCAAACCTGGAATATTTGAATAAGGAAATTATCAATTTTCTTATTAACCAGAATCCATTGGGCCAGGGTTACTGGGGCATTCACCAGCTAGCCAACCATTTAATATTCAAGAAAGAAATCCAGCCGATAAAGTTTCTTCCTCTTGATATTATAACCAAAGAGAACCTGGACTATTATCTGGATCCGGCAGGATGAGTAGGGAGTAGGAAGTTAAGAGTTCAAGGTAAAATAGTTAAGTGCGGTGGCTGTTTAGTTTATAGTAAGACTTGCCGCCACAAAAAGCGTTATGGGTTTTTGCATTGCAAATTGGAGAAGCCTTTGTCACTTGTATCAAATCTCAGCACCATCTTCAAGACTATTTCAAGATTTGCCTTTGTGCAACTTTTTTTACTTTATAAACTTTTTCTCCTGATCGCCCAATGCGTAATATCTGTATAATTGTTACCAAAATAAAGCCTGAAAAATTGTAGGACTTTCAGTGTAAGAAGTTGCAATGTCATCGATAACCACTTGATGAATGTCTGGAGTTAACAACTGATATTCTTGAAAAGTAAGTTCAATTATTTTCGCAATCTCTGAAATCCACTCTGTCTCCTCTTTGTAAACGAGAGTATATCTGATTTGAGGTTGTTCATTCAAAAAAATATCAGCGATATGATAAGACCAATATTTCGCTATTACGCTAATAGATACAGAAATTACCACCCATTCGTTGGCATAACCTTCTGGCTTAATGCTAAATTCAAGATGATACGCTGGAACATCGCCTAAAACAGAATAGTCGCCGATCCGCTTATTAAACATATTAAGTTTTAATTCTACAATCTGACTTTTAAAATCCACCCAGAGCTTATTATTCGTCCTGGCTTCGAAACAATATTGCTTTCTTAAAAGATACTCTTTCGATTCGTAGTACTCTTCAAGGTGTACAGAGAGAAAATTTCTTGGATAGAAATTATAGACCAGCGATTTAATATCCTTTTCTTTCATTACGGACACACTTTATCAAAGTCAGGCATACTTAGAGGAGTTTCTGAGTTAACATCTTTGGTATTCTACACTTTTACGGTATAATTTTCAAAGCCCTATTTATATTGATTACATTAAATCGTAGGCGGTTGGGTGAAATTAAACCTTACATGTATTTTTCGTTAGCGATTGTAGAGTAGATACTAAAAAGAAAACAGCAATTTAATATCCTGTTTTCTTTTTCTCACTTCATATTTTCTAAACTTAAAGCTCCCCAAACTGACTATACATTTCTTTTAGTTTTGGCTCAGTTTCTTTTGCCCGTATGTCTTTACGTAAAGCGGTTACCCCCTGAATATCAGTTAATAGGCCAAGTGCCTGAAATGCACCGAATCTTACAAAATAGGAGGGGTTTTCTCTTGCGAGACCTTCCAGGACGGGGATACTTTTACGCTGTACATCCTGTTTTGATTTGATCAGGTATTTTCCAAAAACCTGCAAAAAGTTATACTTTTCAGTAGGTTTCATTGGCTTCATTTTTTCTAAAAACCAGTCGTAACGTTCCGGCTGAGCCAAACCTGCGTAATAATTAGCAACCGAAGTAACGATAGCATCATTCGGTGAATTTTCAAATCTGGTGGCTATTTCATTCGCATCAGAAGGTTGTCCCATCAGGTATTTTTCCATGGCTACAGACACAACCTGGTAAGAGCTGTCTTCGAGTGCCTGTCGGTAAATACTGTCACTGTTATTATCTCCATAGGTAGAAAGTGTAATGATCGCTTCGGATCGAACCTGTGGATTCGGATCCTTACGCGCCCTGTCCTGGATAATTTTTTCTATTTCTATAAAACCCTGCCCATCATATTCTGAGAAATTAGAAATCGCCATTTGCCGTAATTTCCAGAAAGGATCAGTCATCGCTTTTATCAATACGCTTTTTACGGTCGTATCTGCCAGCTTTCCTTCCAGTTGTGCCAATGCCTCATATTTAGCAAGAAAACGATCTGCATTCCGATATTGAAATACCATTTCGCTATTTGGCTTTTCATGTTCTACAACGCCAAGAAGCTGCGCTTCTGCATCAAAAAGAACTAAATCCGGTTTTTTTGCGGCAGGGAATTCAAGAGTCTGGGTGGTTTTATCAATCAGGGCATCATAACGATTTTTCTTTCCATTCACCCAAACATCTACTTTTAAAGGCAATCTGTAAACCGTGGCAGCAAGTGTATCCTGGGTCTGTTTAATTTTTAAAAGGATTTTCTTAGTTGCCTGTGAATATTCCTGAGTAATTTTTATTTGCGGATGGCCAGGCCTGTGAAACCATTCATCGAAAAACCAGTTTAAGTCTTCCCCGGTTACTTTTTCAAAGGAAATGCGCAGATCATCTATTTCGGCAGTTCCAAACGCATGTTTTTTAAGGTAATTCTTTAAAGAAGCAAAGAAAGCATCGTCACCTACATAAGTGCGTAACATGTGCAATATCCGTCCGCCTTTCGCATAGGAATGACTGTCAAACATGTCTTCACGGCTTTTGTAAAAATAACGGATCATTGGAACCTGCTTGGTTTCAGCTTCTGCAAGATATTGTCTCATTTCCTGCATATTCTGCCAGTCAGCCTCATTTTTTCCATTGTTATATTCACTCCACAAATATTCGGAGTAATTAGCAAAAGATTCGTTAAGTGGAAGTTGTCCCCATTCTTCACAAGTCACATAATCACCAAACCATTGATGGGCGAGCTCGTGGGCAATTACAGCATCAGAGTTTCCGTCAATTAAAGACCGAGTATCATTCTGTACACCTTCTTCATGCACAGTTGCCGTTGTATTCTCCATAGCACCTGCTACAAAATCCCTAACAGCAACCTGGGCGTATTTTTGCCATGGGAAATCAACCCCAAATATATTTGAGAAAAAAGCGATCATTTCCGGAGTTCTGCCGAATATCGCCTGTGCATCAGCACCATATTTTGGTTCTACATAATAACTTACTTCCAGTCCGTTCGGCATCAAATCTTTGGCAACAGCAAAATTTCCAACAGCAAGCATAACGAGATACGGAGCATGCGGAAGATTTTGTTTCCAGTGATCCGTCCGCATTCCTTTATCACTCTCTTGTGAGATCAACAGGCCGTTAGACAGGGTTTTATATGTGCTGTCAACGGTAATGTAAATATCCTGGGTGAATTTTTGATTCGGAGCGTCAATGGTAGGAAACCAGCAGGAACTTCCTTCCGTTTCACCTTGCGTCCAGATCTGTTTTGGTTTGCCTTCATCCATACCATCTGCATTAATGAAGTATAGGCCTTTGTCGGTAGGATGGTCTCCTGGTTGGTCACGGAGAACGTCATTTGGTTTGGCAGAGTATTCTATTTTTATATAAACTGTATCTGTTCTGGTGTAATTTCGTCCCAGTTTTACGATCAGTTTACGTTTATTATACACAAAATCAAGCTTTTTAAGGATCAGTTTATTGACCTCAGTTAAGGTAACCTGTCCGTAATCTGAAAGTGAATCCAATAACGAAACATCCTTTATATCAAATCCTTTTGCATCCAGTTCGAGCGTATTTTGCGGATAAAAATGAGGGCTGAATTTAATGATCGCAGTGGCTGGTACCTGTTGCCTCTGCCAGTCGAAGCTAACATCCAGCCTTGTATACAGGATGTCATTTTTCATAGCACGTTCAGGCATGTACGGCCCTTTTGGGGTTATCATACCTGGGTTTCTTCGGTACAGTGTATCCGCTGCAACCTTGTTTCCGCCAGCCTGGGCTGAATAAGCTGCAAAAAAGGCTATTATTCCTAAAAATATCCGGAAGCTGTGTTTCACAAACCAGTTATTCGTTTTATCGGTCATATCCGCTGATTGTGTGGACATAAAGTTGAAGTTGTTCAAAATCAAATTAGTAAGTATGTGTTTTAAACATGATACAGATATTAAACCCGGGCCATCAGGCCGGTTTCTGCTGCTCTTCTTGCAGGAATATAAGATACTGCAAGGGTTATCATAACGATGATTGTTCCTGTAAAAAATATATCGCTCCAAATTAATTTAACGGGATAGGCGTCAACCAGTGAACTTTCCATTCCCATTGAGATAAATCCGTATTGCATTTGCAGCCAACAAAGAGTTATGCCACACAGTAAACCTACCGAGGCTCCGCTGAAAGCCACAATGGCTCCTTCGGCCAGGAAAATTTTTCTTATCAGTGCTGGTGTTGCACCCAATGCATATAACATGGAAACATCTTTTTTCTTTTCAATAGCAAGCATACTCAGCGAAAAGAAGATATTGATCGCCGCGACCAGAATTATTAAAGATAATGTAACCGCAACGAAAAGTTTTTCAACTCTGATAGCTCTCAGTAAATCAGCATTAAGGGCGTCCCGGTCTTTTACCACATAATTTTTTCCCAGTTTGTCACCCAATACGTTACTAACCTCTTTTTCAGAATATCCGGGAACTGTTTGTATTTCCAAAGCCGAACGTTGTCCCTGATATTGCATCAGAGATTCTACCACCGCCAAAGGAGCGATGATATAATCGTCATAACGAGTTTCGATAAAGAAAATGCCACCCGGCCGTATGGGTATCTGATTAAAAGCTTCCGACGAAGTTATATTGAGTGTTTTGGTTCCTGATCTTGGATAGAGCAACTCAACTGGTGTAAAAATTTCTGCCAGGGAAATAGATAAGGCATTTCTCACTCCTTCAGCAATAATAGCGTATGGAGTTCCATTGGTGCCATACAATCTCAGAGAACCTTCAATAAGTGCTGTATCTAATTGTCCTTTTTCAATAAAAGTACTGTCTACGCCTTTCAGGCGAATAATAGTTTGTTGGTTTCCATATCGCGCCAATGCATTATCTTCAATAACCTGTGTTACAATTTTAACACCTTCAACCGATTTAATAACCTTCATCAAGGAATCGGAAATCACAAATCTTTTTCCTTCAAAAGGTGTGATTTTGACATCTGAATCAAAAGTTTTAAATATTTTACGGTTCAGGTCCTCCATCCCGTTAAATACTGAAAGTACTACCACCATCGCCATCGTACCAACCGCCACACCAGTCATTGCAATACGTGCAATCAGACTGATAAAACTGCGTTTGTTGCGTGAAAAGAAATATCTTTTAGCGATTCGGTATGAAAGATCCATGGTCAGGAAATGGGAGATCAGTTTAGTTCTTCATCTTTTTCCTCAGGCTGTTCTTCATCTGGTTCGGCTGGTGGGATGACCAGGTCAGAAAACAGCAATTCCATTTTTGCTGCGTATTCTGCTGTATCATCAAGATAAAACTGTAAATGAGGAATGATCCGCAACTGATGACGAACTCTTTCAGCAAGTTTCTGACGGATAAAACGGGTGTTCTCCTTAATGGTTTCAAGAAGGAAATTTTTATTTTTATCAGGTAAAAAACTCAGATAAGCGCGTGCAATTCCCAAATCAGGTGTTACGTGAACTGCGGTAATGGTTATAAACGATCCTATTGTTAAATGCTGGGCATCTTTTTGGAAAATTTCACCCAGATCCTTCTGAATCTGTCTCCCTACCTTTTGTTGTCTTTTTGTTTCCATTTTATTATTGTACGGATTTGTGTGTGGTACCAATCTGCTTCTGCGAATGAGAATTACCTGACAATTATCCGTTATTTCTTATTTAAATAACCACAAATATCCATACTTATTTTGTTTTTGTAGAACCATGCGTTGTAATTTCGTGAAAGTTATTCTGACAGGATACATAACCAAGTCATTTATTGTTAAGTTTTTTCAGAGTTAATGCACGATATCAGACGGTCAGTCTGGTAGTATTTTTTTTGCTGTTAAGGCTTCCGTTTTTTTTAGGTGGCGCTCCATTGCTCATTCCGGAACTTAGCTGGATGCTGGTCGGAGAACAGATGCATCGCGGCTTTATGCTCTACCGCGACGTGTGGGACAATGTCAGTCCATTTTCCGGTTTGGTTTACTGGCTTCTTGACTCACTTTTTGGGAGAGAACAATGGATATATCAATTAGCTGCAGTCGCTGTTTGTATCATTCAGATCCTGTATTTTAATTATGTAATTCATGCGCGTGAAGTTTTTCCTGAACGAACATTTATACCGGGTGCCCTTTATGCTTTATTTTTAAATATTTCTTTCGATCTCGGTACTTTGTCACCGATGTTAATGGCAAATACCTTTTTATTGTTTGCTTTTGGTTCCATTGTTAAAATACTGGTAAAGCGGGAAGTTACTAACCAGGTTTTCGAAATGGGTTTGTATATCGGTATAGCAACCTTGTTTTACCTGCCTGCTTCAATATTTATGATATGGGCTTTTCTGGCTTTGCTTTTTTATACAGGATCCACCATCCGGCATCATTTATTAGGCGCATTTGGTTCTATTTTTCCTTTATTAATGGTAGTGCTGTTTTTCTATATGAACAACGGAGTGGAAAGCCTGAACAGGAATTTACTGACTTCTGTATTTCAGGTGAAACAGTATAACCTGAATGATTTTTCTTCGCTTCTGGCATCTCTCTTGCTGCCTCTGGCATTTGGAATAATGGGCTATATGCGGATATTTACTACTTTACGGTTTGTGAATTATCAGACCAGGATCCAGCAGGTAATGGCTTTGTGGTTTATAGCAGGCGTATTTACCATTCCTTTGATGCAATATCTGGCACCCATGCAGTTTGTGATTTTTATACCGCCGGCTGCATTTTTTGCCACACATTATTTCCAAAGTTTCAAAAAGAAAAACTTTGTTGATGAAATACAATTTATGGTTATGGGGGCTGTAATCCTGATTATTCAATATCAGGGGTTGAGAGGGATTTTACCTGGTGTGTCCATGGGCAAGCTGGAAAATCTAAGAGTTAAATCTGCGGTTTTACCTCCCGACATACGTAAAAAACGGATTCTTGTATTAGGGCAGCATACAGGGGAATATGTTGACAATTTTACGGCTACACCTTATCTCAACTGGGATCTGGCCAGTTACGATTTAAACAATCTTGATAACTTCGACAGTGTAATACATGTATATGCCAATTTCAGAAAGGATCCGCCTGATTATGTCATAGACAAGACCAATATTATGCCGAAACTATTGAATCGTGTTCCGGCATTACAAAAACAGTACGTTCAAAGCCCGTGGAAAGGGATTTACGAACGAAAAATCTAATCAGCCTGAAATTTTTTTAACAAGCTATTTTATCAACACGTGTCTGGTGACGACCGCCTTCAAATTCTGTATTTAAGAATGCCTGGATACTCGCTAATGCAATTTCGAGTTCAATAAAGCGTACAGGAATACAAATCACATTGGCATCATTGTGCTGGCGTGCGAGTGAAGCCAATGGCAAATCCCAAACCAATGCAGCCCTTATTCCCTGATGTTTATTGGCAGTAATGCAAACGCCCTGCCCGCTCCCGCATAAAAGAATTCCTTTTTCAAATTCTCCTTCCTCAACCCCGCTTGCTACCGGATGAGCAAAATCTGCATAATCAGCAGAATCTGCACTGTATGTACCAAAATCTTTTACCTCAAAACCGTTGGTGGTAAGCCAGTTAATAACAGGTTCTTTATAAGGAAACCCTGCATGATCAGAGCCAATAGCAATTTTTCTCATTACTTTTTTGTTAATTGTGTCCCCTTAATATAAACCATTAAGTGGCGTATTACGTGTTTTTAGTCTTAAAAGTATCGTGGTGCAAAGTTAATACTATCTGGTCAACAACTAAATTGAGTACAAAAAATATGAGTGAAGAAATAAAAGCAAGTAATTCAGAATTAATTGACGTATCCCTTCTTAATCCTGCGGTTCCTGAAGATGAAAAAAGAATAAAAGAAGCGTTTGAGGACAGAAACTGGAGTGAGATAAAAAGTGCCGATTCCTGGGTGATTTTCAAGGTCATGGCAGAGTTTGTTGAAGGTTTCGACAAGCTGGCTAAGATTGGCCCCTGTGTTTCGTTATTTGGTTCTGCACGAACAAAAGCAGATAACCCACATTACAAAACAGCTGAAGAAATTGCGGCCAAACTGGTTCGTCATGGATACGGAGTCATCACTGGCGGTGGTCCGGGAATTATGGAGGCCGGTAACAAGGGCGCGCGTGAACAAGGTGGTAAATCGGTTGGTTTAAACATTAAACTGCCATTTGAGCAGCACAGTAATATTTATATTGATCCGGACAAGAATATTAATTTCGACTTTTTCTTCGTCAGGAAAGTCATGTTTGTGAAATACTCCCAGGGATTTGTAGTGATGCCGGGTGGTTTTGGAACACTCGACGAACTTTTTGAGGCAATGACACTAATCCAAACCAAGAAAATCGGCCGTTTCCCAATTGTACTTGTCGGAAGCACTTACTGGTCAGGTTTGATTGACTGGATTAAAGGAACAATGCTTTCAGAAGGCAATATCAATGCGGAAGATTTAAAGCTGATCAGCATTGTGGATACACCGGATGAAGCTGTAAAGGTTATTGACAATTTTTATTCAAAATATTTATTGAAACCTAATTTTTAAAGAAGGAATAAAAGTAATATTGAAAGAAGTAGGAAAGGGAACTGTGAAATAGTTTCCTTTCTGATTTAAAGCCTTTTACTTATCTCTCATATTGCCATGATCAATATCTCTTAAATTATATGGGTGGTTAACCAAACTAATAAACTTGCATCATACAAATGAATTTTGGGATCAGTTGTCATAATTGATAATTCTTTTATTTGAGCTGTGCCACTAAGAATTCTGTCAAAAGGATTTTTTTGGTGAAAAGGTAAATCCTGACTGGTACCTTTAATTCCGGGAATACAAGATAAAAACTCAAACTTTTCTTTTGTCAATATTCAAGATAAGGCCGGATCTTCTCTAACGTTGCATCATCCATAATCCTCACTTTTTTCAAATCTTCTGCCGATGCATACGAACCGTGCTGAGTTCTGTAATTTACTATAACTGCGGCTAATTTCTTATTTCTCAAATAAGAATGACTGCCTAACTCTTCAACAGTAGCTTTATTTACATTGATTTTTTTAACCGGGCTCAAAACCTTGGCATACCGGTAAAGTTCCGACATAGCTAATGAGTCGAGTCCGTAAATTTCTGAAAATTGGGCAGCCGAATGAAATCCTCCGATTGCATCCCTGAATTTCAGAATACGCAAAGAAAGCTTGGTACCAATTCCTTTCAATTTAACAAGTTGTGTCGTGTCCGTGGTATTGATGTCAAAGGGAACTATGGCGGGTTTTACATAAGATTTAGATTCCTTGCTATATGAATTCGCATAGGTTTTCGGAGTAGAACCCGTTACATTGGTATAAGACTTTTGCGTTAATGCAACTGTTTTGGATCCGGATTGTGGTAAGGTTATATAAGGCTCAAGATTTTTGTAAAGGTCAGCCGGAAAATCGTAGATGTGCAGTAAATCTTCTTTTTTCGGAATTTTCCTCCTTTGTTACGGTATTTGTCAATTCTTTTAGCAAGAAATGCAGGGATTCCTAATTCTGTGAACTGATCCGTAGTTGCCTGGTTGGGATCAAATGAGAAAAGTCTGACTGCACGTTCAGGTGTTTTGTTGTAATCTGATTTTGGATAAAACTTTTTTCTTCATCCACATTCACATTTTTACTCAATTCCGTAGCAATGCTATCCAGTTTTTGGGTACTTACAGGTTCGGACGAAATGGGGAATAGGGGCAGAATCCAGCGCCTGAAAACAAATGGAGTCCATATTAAGAAGAAAATGAACACCATCAACACCAGAGCCCCGCGTGCTTCTTTTCTTGAAATACCAAAAAAAATCCTGTAACTGAGTTATAAATCGCTTTATCATTGTCAGAAGGTTAAGAGAGTCCAAGCCTTTGACGCAGAAAAACTAAATTGGTTTCCGGATTTTTAAGGAAGAGTTTTCAGAGATCATTCAATTCACCGCAACGTATTTGTTCTCATTTCGTTCAAATCACCTTCCCATTCAACTATTCCGCTTAATTCCATTGATTTTTGACGATTTATTGAATTTATCAATTCAGTCAATGCCAAATCAACAATTTCTCTTTTAGTGCGAAGATTTTTATTGAAACGTCTGATTTTTTCAATCTTTTTCTGATCAATTTCTACTTGAACTTTCATAAGAGGGTTTCAATTAAATGTTTTGAAATGTACAAATTTTATACACATACACATTCATTGCCATCAAATTCCCTAATTTTGCCGGTTCTAGTTTAAAAACGGCTTGTCGTTTCTAATTTCCTTTGGTCACAATTTATTTAAATAAGTATAAAGTATAATGAGCCAGGCACCTGCGACTTCTTTACAAGACATTATCGGGCATGCAAAAGAATACGGTTTTGTATTCCCCTCTTCCGAAATATATGATGGTTTACAAGCTGTTTATGACTACGGTCAGAATGGTGTTGAATTAAAAAATAATCTGAAAGCGGCATGGTGGAAAGCAATGACGCAACTGAATGACAATATTGTAGGGATCGACGCAGCGATATTTATGCATCCGCTTACCTGGAAAGCGTCGGGCCATGTTGATGGTTTCAACGATCCGATGATCGATAACAAAGAATCCAAAAAACGTTACCGTGCGGATCAATTGCTGGAAGGAAAAGCTGAACAATATGAAAAAGATGGCGAGCCGGAAAAAGCAAAAGCGTTACTGGCAGAAATGGGCCGTTTACTAAGTGCTGAGGATTTGAATGGTGTAAGGGATCTGATCATTGCTGAAAATATAAAATGCGCGGTATCAGGTACTGCAAACTGGACAGAAGTGCGTCAGTTTAACCTGATGTTCAGTACGCAGATAGGTTCTGTGGCGGAAGATTCCAGTATGATATACCTACGCCCGGAAACAGCACAGGGTATTTTTGTAAATTTCCTGAATGTACAGAAAAGCGGACGGATGAAAGTCCCTTTCGGTATAGCGCAAATTGGAAAAGCATTCCGTAACGAAATTGTAGCCCGGCAGTTTATTTTCCGTATGCGGGAATTTGAACAAATGGAAATGCAGTTTTTTATTCGCCCTGGTACTGAAATGGCCTGGTACGAGTCATGGAAAGAAACGCGTATGAAATTCCATCAGGCAATTGGTTTGCCAGCTGCCAAACTTAAATTTCATGATCACGATAAACTGGCGCACTATGCCAACGCAGCCGTGGATATTGAGTATGAATTTCCTTTTGGATTCCGTGAAATGGAAGGTATCCACTCGCGTACTGATTTTGACCTGCGCAACCATCAGGAGCTGTCGAAGAAAAAACAACAGTATTTTGATTCTGAACTGGACGAAAATGGTAAACCTTTTGGTAATTACATTCCATACGTAGTCGAAACTTCGGTGGGAGCAGATCGTCTTTTTCTGGCTGCATTTTGTAATGCTTATACGGTCGAAACGGTTGGTGAAGGAGATACGGAGAAACAAAGAACTTACCTGAAATTGCATCCGGCGCTGGCACCATTTAAAGTGGCTGTTCTTCCTTTGGTAAAAAAGGATGGATTAGCCGAAAAAGCACAGGCTCTTGCAAATTCTTTAAAATCCTCGTTCCGTACCACATATGACGATGGTGCGGCAATCGGAAAACGTTATACACGCCAGGATCTGATCGGAACACCTTTTTGTATTGCAGTGGATTATCAAACGATGGAAGACGATACTGTCACGATCCGCCACCGCGACTCAATGGAACAGGAAAGGGTTCATATCAGCGAGCTAAAAGAAAAAATTGGTTATCTGGTTTCAATAGAAAGAATTCTGGAAGCAATTTAATTAAGAAGGAAGAATAATTAATGTACAACTTACAATTTTCAAATGATCATTATATAACCCTAACATTGAAAATTGAGCATTGAGTATTTATTTAAAAAATACAAAAGTCTTAAAACCGGAAAAGGCCTTGCATCTGCGAGGCCTTTTCTGATTTTATATTAAGTTACGTTCAGGCAAGCTTAACATTAACTGCATTCTGACCTTTACGCCCTTCCTGAAGATCAAATGTAACATCGTCGTTTTCACGAACTTCGTCAACAAGGCCTGAGATATGTACGAAATAATCTTCTCCTGTTTGAGTATCCTTAATAAATCCGTACCCTTTTGAGTCATTGAAGAATTTAACTGTTCCTTGATTCATAATAAATATAATATTGAAAATTTGATAAATATACAAAATAGGGCATACAGTTACAGGTTTTTACTTTTATGTAAAATTTCTTCAATGACTAAATCTTCAATACGAACAGAGTTTGTTTAAACATATTTTTTTCGTTTCGGGCAATCTGCCTACCTTTGCGGTTTATATAGCATTTACATGACAGAACAGATTCTGATTTTAGATTTTGGCTCCCAATACACGCAGTTAATAGCGAGACGGATTCGTGAGCTTAATGTTTATTGTGAAATACATCCTTACAATAACTTCCCCGAACTTACTCCCAATGTCAAAGGTGTCATTCTTTCCGGCAGCCCCTGCTCGGTTCGTGATGAAAATGCACCGACTATAGATTTTGATAAATTCAGGAAAAAAGTACCCGTTCTTGGCGTTTGCTACGGTGCACAGCTGATGGCATTCATGTTGGGTGGTGACGTAAAGCCATCACAGCATCGCGAATATGGGCGAGCGCATCTTAAAATTGATGATGTCGATTCTTCCCTGCTTGCCGGATTATCGTCCTCATCCCAGGTTTGGATGTCTCATGGTGATACCATCGTTAGCATTCCGGAAAATTTTCACGTGATTGCGTCTACTGAGACCGTTCATGTTGCAGCGTTCAAAATTGAGGATGAACTTACGTACGGAATCCAGTTTCATCCGGAAGTAACACACTCGGCGGAAGGTAAAAAACTGATGTATAATTTTGTTGCCAAAATTTGTGGCTGCAAACAGGATTGGACCTCTGAATCTTTTGTAGAACAATCTGTCAGCCATTTGCGCAGAACATTAGGCAATGATCGTGTTGTAATGGCACTTTCGGGTGGGGTTGATTCCACAGTTGCTGCAACTTTGGTACATCATGCCATCGGTAAAAACCTGTATTGTATTTTTGTAGACAACGGATTGCTTCGTAAGGATGAATATGAAGAAGTACTTCATTCTTATCTTGATATGGGGCTGAATATTAAGGGTGTAGATGCTAAATCCTTATTCTACGATTCATTAGACGGACTTTCTGAACCGGAAGCGAAGAGAAAAGCAATTGGTAAATCATTCATTGAAATATTTGATCAGGAAGCGCATTTGATCGAAGATGTAAAATGGCTTGGACAGGGAACGATTTATCCTGATGTAATCGAATCTGTTTCGGTTAAAGGGCCATCTGCCACGATCAAATCGCATCATAATGTAGGTGGTTTGCCTGATTTTATGAAGCTGAAAATAGTAGAACCGCTTAATACCTTATTCAAAGATGAGGTAAGGGCAGTAGGCAGGACATTAGGAATATCTGAAAAGATCCTGGGTCGTCATCCATTTCCTGGTCCTGGTCTGGCAATTCGTATTTTAGGAGAGATCACACCCGAAAAAGTAGCTATCTTACAGGAAGTTGATGCTATTTTTATTGGTTCGCTGAAAAAGTGGAATTTATACAAAGAAGTATGGCAGGCCGGAGTAATGCTTTTACCTGTTAAAAGTGTTGGTGTAATGGGTGATGAAAGGACTTATGAAAGTGTGGTTGCGCTACGGGCCGTAACATCCGTAGACGGAATGACGGCAGACTGGGCACATCTGCCATACGATTTCCTTGCCGAAGTATCGAATGATATCATCAATAAAGTAAAGGGAGTTAACAGAGTTGTTTACGATATTTCCTCTAAGCCACCGGCTACAATTGAATGGGAATAATATAAATGCAATTAAGTGAAAAGGGGAAAACAGATTTAAATCCGTTTTCCCCTTTTTATATCAAAAATATAGTTGGATCAGGATCGACCTCCGACTCTGCCACTTATTAAGCTTAGTACAAATAATACAAGGAAAACAAAGAATAAAATTTTAGCGATACCAGCTGCACCAGCAGCAATCCCACCAAAGCCAAGTACTCCGGCGATAATGGCAACAATCAGAAAAATAACTGTCCATTTAAGCATAATTGACAAAAGTATTTAAAGTTCGTAAATAGTTATACTGATGTATTACCATTTTTATGCCAGATTATAAACGATAATAACTGAATTCATTTAGCTTTAAAAATCAAATTTTAATAGAAAAAATCATATTTTATGTAGAGATTCATGCCCATTATAGTCGAAATAATGTGCACGTTCAGCTTACTCGTTCCAACGAAAATACTGGGGGTCTTCTGAGAAATTTGTTTTTGCCCTGTAATCTTAGAAAAATAAAATCAATCAAATCATTTGGTGTATTTTGCAAGTTATTTAATGTACGATCAAAATAATTGGAATGAAAAAATTGCTTGCAGTCGTTTTTATTAGCGTATTCTATTATAATCACCAGGTAACAGCACAGTCGGACAGATGGCAGCAACGGGCCAAATATCAAATGAATATTGATTTTGATGCTTTGAAACATCAATATAAAGGTTCTCAAAAACTTGTCTACACCAACAATTCCCCGGACACACTTACGAAGGTATTTTATCATTTGTATTTGAATGCATTTCAGCCGGGAAGCCAGATGGATGTTCGTTCCAGGATGATCAGCGATCCGGATCCCCGTGTAAAAGACAGGATTTCAAAACTGTCGCCATCTGAAATCGGTTACGAAAAAATTATTTCTCTCAAACAAAACGGAAAAGCACTGAAGTATGAAGTCGTTGGAACAGTGCTTGAAGTAACGCTGGCTGAAAAAATCCTGCCTAAAACACAGCATACTTTTGATCTTGAATTTGAAGCTCAGGTTCCTGTTCAGATTCGCCGTACCGGTCGGGATAACAGCGAAGGTATAGACTATTCTATGGCACAATGGTATCCCAAAATGTGTGAATACGACTATGAAGGCTGGCATTCCAATCCTTACATTGCACGTGAATTTTATGGTATATGGGGAGATTTTGATGTGAAAATTACATTAGATGCATCTTATATGGTTGCCGCTTCCGGTTATCTTCAAAATCCTGATAAAATAGGATATGGCTACGGCAAAAAAGTAGTGGAACACAAAGCTGGTGAAAAATTAACCTGGCATTTCATAGCTCCGGAAGTACATGATTTTATGTGGGCAGCTGATCGGGATTATCAGCACGATGTAGTAAAAGTGGATGATAATCTGGATCTTAACTTTTTTTATCAAACAGACACACTGGCTAATGTTTGGAAGCAAATGGAGCCATATGCGGTGAAGTCTTTTAAAATTATGAATGAAAAGTTTGGAAGATATCCTTACAAGCAATATTCGGTGATCCAGGGAGGTGATGGCGGTATGGAATACCCAATGGCGACTTTAATAATGGGCCATCAGAGTTTTGGAGGCCTTGTTGGCGTAACGGTACACGAATCCATACACAGTTGGTTTCAGGGCGTTTTGGGTACCAATGAATCCAAATACAGCTGGATGGATGAAGGTTTTACCACTTATGCAGAAAACCTGGTTATGGCAGAATTATTTCCTTCCAGGCTGGAGGCACAGCGCACCAGCAATTCGAGTTACCGGTTTCTTGCAAAGTCAGGTACAGAGGAACCGATGACCACGCATGCAGATCATTACAATACCAATCGTGCATATAGTATTGCGAGTTATTCCAAAGGAGCTGTGTTTTTGAATCAGCTCGGATACATCATTGGAAAAGAAAAACTCGAAAGTGGCATGAAACGCTATTTCAACGAATGGAAATTTAAACATCCCAATCCGACTGACTTAAAGCGGATTATGGAAAAAGAGTCTGGTTTGGAACTGGATTGGTATTGGGAGGATTTTGTGGGTACAACCAAAACAATTGATTACGGAATCAAAGAAGTTACACCTGGTGCAGGGAAGGTGGACATAGTTTTAGAAAGAATCGGTCAAATGCCAATGCCTCTGGACATAGTGGTAAGTTACAAAGACGGAACACAGGAAAACTTTTATATTCCTCTGGAAATCATGCGTGGAGAGAAAAAAGAAAGTATTTACACCAAAACGACTTTGCTTGCAGACTGGGGCTGGACGTATCCGGAATACTCATTTTACATTGAAAGAAACCTGGCAGACATTGAGCGTATTGTAATTGATCCAAGCCTGAGAATGGCAGACATTAATCCTGATAACAATACTTATCCCACTATATTAAAGGAAAATCCAAGATTTAAAGGAGAAAAAATGAAGTAGTGAAGTCATATTTGGCAGGAGAATACTTACCCGGAATTTCTCCTGTCAATGTTCAAAAATAAAGCTGCTTCCTGCAGTTATCTACCAATTCTGATAGAAGTACCAACGCGGTAACCCAAACCCTGAAAATCGCTGTCGTGGAACTGAGCTACTAACTCCAGGCGTAATATTCTAAGAATATTATCGATACCATACACGAGTTCAGTATAATTTTTGATGGTTGGCACTTTCAGATAATGTAATTGCAGTGTTTCAGAAATACCGGTGGTTCGCAAAGCTTCTACACGTGTGATCAGGAAATGTTGCAAAGACCAGACTGCATGTGCCTGAAAAAACCATTCAGCCGTACTATACCGATAATATGGAAGCATACGGAACTGGTTAGGCGGATCACCCCATTGCAGAAAAAAGGTATTTCCCATAAAATGCCGGTAATCCTGAAAATAAATATGTTTTTTGCTTAAAAAACCTCCTCCGTTTAAACTGTAATCCAGGTTACTGCGAGGCCCCAGATTTAGATCCTGGCGAATAGTTGCCTGCAAAAATGTATAATCTACATCACCTGCAAATGGAAGCCCGCTTTTGTAATTAGCCGTGAAAGATGGCCCTTTACTCCTTAAATATCTCTTCTCACCATTACGTATCAAATATCTGCGCCATGGCCGGTAGGTAGCAGTAAAATCAAAAAGCAAAGCCTGATGTTCAGGGAATCCTGTATTTGCTAGTTCATTACTGACCGGCCTGTTTGGTGTGTATGAATACTGGTTCCAAAAGAAGATGGGCCTTGCACTTTCCTGATTATAAAGCTCATAGCGGTTTTCATATTCCAGACTGGTAGTAATATTGAGCACATCACTGATATTTCTTAATGAATATTCCGCTTTTACGAATTTTTGCTCATACAATTTCATCAGGCTTCTGTCAAAAAATCGTCCGGCAATACTGTTTGGCAATGCTAAAATCGGGTTGTTTTTATTAAACTGCGTTGCCATTCTCCCTCCTGAAAGAGCAAAATTCCACTTATTATTTCCAAGATTTGTTTCGACGTTACCAAAAAGCTCTTTTCGGCCAAATGAGTAGCGGCCTAGTGGACGAATACTGAATTGGTAAGATTTGCCCCATCTTTTCTGCCATTCAGTGATGATGTTCAATGCATTGCCTTCAACGGCATTATAACTGATAGAAAGAAGAGGACTTTTAAAATAAAATGTATTTCGATTTCCCAAAGAATAGGTATTTCCCGTAATAAGATGAATGGGTTTAAAATAGACAGAATCCGGTCTGGATTTCTCATTCTTTGCGTCCTTTACTATTTTAAGGCTGTCCTGGCTTGTGTAGCTGGAAACTTCTGACGTTGTGAGCGGGATCGGGCGTAAATTTTCCCAGTATGTCGTATCTCTTTTATTAGCCATAGAGTCAATCACAATTGAATCCTGCCTGACCAAATGCCTGCTGCTATTTTCTATTTTATTCTCTTTCTTTTGTTCTTTTTCGTATTTTTTTGTCAGCTTCCGGAGATTTTTTGTAGAAAACTCTTTCTGTTCCTGAATCAGTTTCTCAAGATCCTTTTTCTTGTCAGGAGTAGCAGATGCAATAGGCTCATTTTTATCATCTTTAACAACAATATCTTCTTTCAGACCCGGATCTACGTCGAGTTTATTATAGGTCAGTGAAACCAGGTATCGGAATTCACCGGCAAAACCCAGATAACTTCCGTTGATTTTAAATTGCTGGTTTACAGGCAACCAGACATTCTGAATAGGAGTAAATATTTGTTTTGCAGCAATATTTAATCCACTTGTGGTGGTTTGCAGGTCATAACTGTGTATTGACCACCGGTCTTCAATTATAAAAAGATTCCCTTTAAAAACACCTTCGCCATAGGCTTTTGGAATTACCCTGATTTTGTTGACAATCTGTCCCTGATCTTCGAAATAACCCTGATATTCAAACTTGTAGTAGCTAAATGCCTTTGGAGAAAGCGGAGTAACGGTTCCAGCTATTTCGGGGCTGTAAAGGCTGGCCAGAATGTATTCATTAGGTGACGGAATGCTGTTGTCCAGACTGTTTCGGGTAGAAATAATATGCTGGCTGTAACTGTTAGGACGACGATATTTTACTTCTGCAACACTTTCATTAATGATAGATTTCCCTTCCTGGACTCCTTCTTTTTTCAGGCGTTTTTCAACCAGAAATGGTATTTTAGTGGGTAACGCCGTACTTCTTGAATAAACTTTTGCCGTGTAACCGCGAACCTGTAACTGATGAAAACGTGCTTTGGCAATTGCCTTCCGCATTATACTATATGCAGGGTCTTCTTTACTGCTGCCAACAGTTGCCTCTTTCAAATTCAGCGCCTGTTCTTCCAACTGAATATTAAGCTCTGTAAAATCATCGCCAATAATTACGCTTTTAATTATACTTTTAAAGCCAAGATACTGAAATATAATTTCGTAGGAACCGGCAGGCAATGTAAACTCGTACTTTCCTTCTTCATTAGCCATTGTTCCATTACTGGTTCCTTTTACGGTTATTCCGGCATAGGGAAGTGCTTCGCCTTTTTGCGTTTTAATCTGTCCCTTTATTCCTCCGGCATGTACGCCAGTTACCAGAAAAGAAAGTATGAGTAATAAAGAAGCAAAGTGCATAAGGCTTAATGTATAGTCGTTGTAAAACGTTCTTATATAATTTATTCATGCAACTGATGGCCGCAATTGCTGCAAAAATTAGTATTTACGGGCATTGATTTACCACATGAGAGGCATTCAATCGTGTTCGCCTTTTTTACTTCAGGCTGGTTTCTTGACATTTCCACTGTTACAATACCGGTTGGAACAGCAATAATTGCATATCCCATAATCATTACAATAGAAGAAATGACCTGTCCCAGAGGTGTTTGAGGTGTAAGATCACCATAACCTACTGTTGTGATCGTTACAATAGCCCAATATATACTTTGCGGAATGCTGGTAAAGCCATGTTCTTCTCCTTCAACTACATACATAATCGTACCAATGATGAGTACCAACGCAATAATTGTGAGCATGAAAACAGTAATTTTTTGTAAACTGGCAAAAATGGCTGATTTCAGGACCTGGGCATGGTGTACAAAACTGGTCAGTTTGAGTATTCTGAAAACCCGCAGCAATCGTATGATTCGAATAGTGACAAGAAAATGTCCGGCAGGTAAAATAAAAGTGAGGTAAAATGGGATGACAGAAAGGAAATCAATGATGCCGAAGAAACTGAACAAATATTTAAATGGCTTTGGATGGCTGTAAACCCGCAGAAAATACTCTATTGTAAAAACAACAGTAAAGAAAATTTCCAGGCCGTGCAGATAAGGATGGTATTGGGTTCGTATTTCCGGTACACTTTCAAGACAAACCGTAATAACACTGAGAATAATAAACCACAACAGAAACAGGTCAAATAGTCTTCCCTGTCGTGTATGTGCACCGAAAATGATAATAAAAAGCTTTCCCCGTAAAGAATTACGATCTATTGCCATGACTTGAATGTATCAGTAAGCCGGCAATGTAACAAAAGGCAGGTAATTGCGCAAAAAGCGCCGGAAGTGTAATGTTTTAAAGTTCCTTAACGAAAGGGTAGTTTATGAAGCAAAAAATATAAAAAAACGCCTGAATTCTACATTCAGACGCCAATTTATAGATATTCTCAATGACTAATTACAATCTCCTTCAGGCGTGCATGTTGCCCCATCAGCATAAGAAATTAAAGGAGTCGGGTTTGCTTTTTCCCATTCGGTAAAAGATTTTTCTAAAGCCCCTAAAAATGTTTCCGGCTGCTGCGCACCTGAAACAGCGTATTTGCGGTCTAAAACAAAAAACGGAACACCACGAGCACCAACCTGTTGTGCTTCATAAACATCAATACGAACCTGTTCAGTGAATTTAGTACTTTCCAAAACTGCCCGCAATTCTTCCGAATCAAGTCCTATTTCAATTCCTAATTCTACGAGAGTTTCGTGATCCGCTGTATTTTTCCCATCTGTAAAATAAGCTTTGAACAATTGTTCTTCCGCAGCATCGCCTTTGCCTTTTGTTTTAGCATACTGTACAAACCGATGTGCGTCAAAAGAATTAGCAACTACTGCTTTATCCATATTGTATTCCAATCCGACTTCTGCGGCCATTCCTGTCACGTGATTATTCATTTCCTGTGCATATTCCGGAGACCAGCCCTTAATCTCTGAAATGTAATCGTTTATGCTCCTGCCAGGTTCTGTTTTCATGGCCGGATTAAGCTGAAAACTTTTCCATTCAATTTCAATCTTATCCTTTTGTGGAAATTGTTCCAAAGCGGTTTCAAACTTTCTTTTACCGATATAACAAAACGGGCACATTACGTCACTCCATATTTCGACTTTCATAATCGTATTTGTTTTTATTTTTTTGTGTATAAAACCAGATTTCTTATTTGAAAGAAATCAAATTTCATGGCTAAAAGCTGACCACCAACTGCTGTTAGCTTATTAAATTGATATAAAAAATTCCTCACTGGAACGTCTTACTTTTTTTGCTTTTGCCAGCCCGTCGTTTTCCTGATCACGGTAACCCAGTGTCACTATTACAACACTGCGAAGACCTTTTTCTTTTAACCCAAGAATTTCGTCTAATTTGCCAGCATTAAATCCTTCCATTGGCGTGGCATCCACGTTTTCAGTAGCAGCAGCAACCAATGCATGGCCTAATCCAATATAGGCCTGACGTGCTGCCCAGTTGAAATTTACATCTTCTGACCGACTCAGAATATTGGAACTGATACTTTGCTGATATTGTGCTAATGATTCCAGAGTAACATCACGAGTGGTGGCAATGAGATTTATAAAATCATCAATCTGTTTTGCCGTGATTTTTTCCCAAGCTGCAAAAACTAGCAGATGCGAGGATTCTTTTATTTGCGGTTGCGGAGCAGCGGTATTGAATATTTTTTCTTTTAATTCTTTATCACTTATTACAATTACATTATATGGTTGCAGTCCGGCCGAAGATGGAGATAATTTTATCGCCTCCAGAATGGTATTCAATTTTTCTTCAGGAACAGATTCTCCATTCATTCTTTTAGCTGCGTATCTCCAATTCAGTTTTTCAATTAAATCACTCATTTTTTGTATTTTTAAAATTACGTTACAAACTTAAATAAATATACTATACATTTGTAAGTACTATACAAAAGGATAGTGAAATAAGTTTAAAAGTCTTATGGAAATAAAAGAAAAAGTGATTCAGCACTCTGTTGGAGAATGTACTAAAAGTATTTTGCCTGTTCGTGACGCATTGGAAGTTATTAGCGGAAAATGGAAATTGCCGATTATTATTTCACTGATGTTTGGTAATAAGCGGTTTTCCCAAATCGCTAAGGAAATTCCCAGTATTACAGATAAAATGTTATCCAAAGAATTGAGGGACCTTGAATGCAATGAACTGGTAAAACGAACAGTATATGATTCCATCCCGGTAATAGTGGAGTATAAATTAACGGACTATGGACATTCATTGAAACCGGTTATAGAAGTGCTCCGGAATTGGGGATTAACGCACCGTGAACGTATTATGGGGAGGAAGGAGGATTGATAACTGGCTTTTACAACAAAACATTATGCGGCATTAACACGCTTAATGATTGAAGATTATTTTTTGAATAAATGTGCAGCAGTGTAATAAATTACATTGGATATGGACAGGATAGTATTAGCAGTTGGCAATAGTTTGGCTCAGAGATGAGGAATACCAGTCCTTAAATAAAACAGCAGATATCTCAGGAATTAGACCAATTCCTGAGCACTATTTTTGAAAAAAGAAAGATGATATTTGGCTATTTTTAGAATAACTAAGTATAGAAGCCGAAAGTAAAGGCTTTAATGATGATACGCTGGAAGCTATTCTGAATGAAAAATAGTTTTGTTTTCGATACTAACACACTTGTAAGTGCTTCATTATCTCCCTTTTCATCCAATGCTTTGGCAATTAAAAGAGCTGCAATTATTGGAGAAATTGTCTATTCCGACGCAACCTGGAATGAATTTCTAAATGTATTATTCAGAACTAAGTTTGATAAGTATTTTACAATTGAATAAAGACAAGAAATAGCCGACCGGTTTTTAATCAGATTTAGGTGTATAATTGTCGAATGCAGAGATCCAAAAGATAATATGTTTCTCGAACTGGCAATAGTGTCTAAGGCAGCATGTTTAATATCCGTAGACTCGGATCTATTGGTTCTTAATCCTTTTCAGGATGTTCAAATCTTAAATGTTACTAATTTTTTAGAAAACTTTTAATAATATTTCTAAATTGCAAATCACAAAAGCCCTCAATTTCATCTGTGAAATTGAGGGCTTTTGTGTAGTAGAATTTATTTTTATCAACCCAATTGGTTAATGCAATTCAAATCTTCGAATGCTACTTTCAGACGGGCAATCATGCTTTCTTCACCTTTACGTAACCAAACACGTGGATCGTAATATTTTTTATTTGGTGAATCCGGACCGTCCGGACTGCCAAGCTGAGTTTGCAGATATCCTTCTTTTTCTTTGTAGTATTTCAAAATGCCTTCCCATGTAGACCACTGTACATCTGTATCAATGTTCATTTTGATGGCACCGTATTCAATTGCCTCACGAATTTCTTCGCGTGAAGATCCTGAACCACCATGGAATACAAAGTTGACAGGAAGATCGCCTGTTCCGAATTTCTCTTTGATAAATTCCTGTGAATTATGAAGAATTTTCGGTTCAAGTTTCACATTACCCGGTTTGTAAACACCATGTACGTTTCCAAAAGCAGCTGCAATGGTAAAGTTTGGAGATATTTTCAGAAGCTCTTCGTAAGCATAAGCAACTTCTTCCGGTTGAGTATAAAGTTTTGAACTATCAACATCGCTGTTATCAACTCCATCTTCTTCACCTCCTGTTACACCCAGTTCAATTTCAATCGTCATGCCAATTTTAGCCATGCGTTCGAAATATTTTGCTGAGATTTCAATGTTTTCTTCAATTGGCTCTTCCGATAAGTCCAGCATGTGTGAGCTGTACAAAGGAACGCCATACTGATCAAAGTGTTTTTCACCAGCATCAAGCAGACCATCTATCCATGGAAGAAGTTTTTTTGCGCAATGATCCGTATGCAAAATAACCGGGATTCCATAAAGTGCAGCCATCTGGTGTACATGCTGAGCACCTGAAATTCCACCCGCAATAGCAGCCTGCTGATTGGTATTAGGAACGCTTTTTCCTGCATAAAAAATTGCTCCGCCGTTAGAGAACTGAATAATAACAGGGCTGTTAACAGCTTTTGCAGCTTCCAAAACTGCATTTACTGAATTGGTACCTACCACGTTAACCGCCGGAAGGGCATAGTTGTTTTCGTTGGCATGGCGGAAAATTTCGCTAACTCCGTCACCGGTAATAACACCAGGTGCAAAGCGTTTTGTGGTTTCGCTCATAGTAAAATAGGATATTTTTTCAAGAAATAATTTCACAATTCCTTTATTGAAATAGAATCGTGTGGCAATTTATGCAAGTTAGGTATTTTAAAGAAAATGGAGGAAATATGCGCACGATATTATGTTATATATGGAACATTTATCCGGTTCAGCCCAATTTAAAGCAATCTGTGTATCTTTGAGAATGAATCTGGTTTTGGAGAAAGAATTGGCCTCCACAAATAATTACGTATATTTTAGCTTATGAATCCCAAACTTCTCAAGACTATACTACTTGCTCTTTCCGTTGGTTTCTTTGTGATGTGGATCCTTGAATTCAGGAGAGCAGGTATGTTTGAAAGTTACTGGCTGCTTTTGTTAAGTATTTTATGCCTGCTTTATTTCCAGTTTAAACGGGTAAAAGCTGCTTTGGAATTGAGGAAAAAAGAAGAAATAACAATGACTGCGCAAAAACCGAAATCTTCCAAAACAGTCAAAAAATGAGTGTCATCCTGATCATTACTACGATTTGTTTTTTTATTTTGGCAGGCTATTATGGCGCAGTACGTTCTGTTCTGCTGGATATTTCCATGGATCGTTATACGCTTCGGCATGAAAAAAATGAAGAGCTTACCCAAACTCTTTATTGGCGGAGAATATTAAGAATGCTGAGACTATTGGCAGTAGCATTAGGTAGTTTTTTTGCCGTAGCTTTCTTATATACAATTTTGCCCGTTAGTTCAGGTTTAAAAGAAGGTTTAACGGTCATCATTTTATTTTCGGGTTTGGCTGCATTCTGGATGCTGTCCTACACAAGCTGGGTAAAAGCAGGCAGAAGTTTTTCAAAATTACTCGACTTACAAACTTTTCCTGTTCGCTTCGGAGAATGGCTGATGACGCCATTGTATTGGATTGTTGAGCCCTTTGTGAAGGAAAATATTTTATCACCTTCCCTTCGTGACGATGCCATTTCAGCAGACGATCCTGATTTTGACGACCATAGCATTGAAGAAAGGATGTTTATCAATGCGTTGGATTTCAAAGATTTAAGAATAAGGGACTGTATGATTCCCCGAACGGAAATATCAGCGGTAAATGTCAATGCAAGTATTGAAGATTTACGTAAAATATTTCTTACAAGCGGACATTCCAAAATCATTGTTCATCGGGATTCGGTAGATGATGTTTTGGGATATTGTCATGCATTGTCTTTGTTCAAAAAACCTAAGGAGATCAGTAATATTATCACCCCTATACTGATTGTTCCCGAAGCCATGCCCGCCAGTGATCTGATGCTGCGATTTTTGGAAGAAAGGCGTAGTCTTGCTTTGGTTGTGGATGAGTTTGGAGGTACGTCGGGATTGGTGAGTGTGGAAGACGTTGTTGAGCAGATTTTTGGAGAAATCCAGGATGAATATGATTCTACCGAAGACTGGACCGAACGCCAGATAGATGATCATACATTTATTCTCAGTGCCCGTCACGAAATTGATTATCTGAAAGAAAAATACGGATGGGAACTTCCTGAGGGTGATTATGATACATTGGCCGGGATGCTGATCCACCATCATGGCGATTTGCCGGAAGTGAATGATACGCTCGATTTGCCGCCTTATTCGTTCCAGGTAGTTTCTATGCAGGATACCCGAATTGAATTGGTACGATTGACTATTGAGGAAAAAGAGAAGGGGGTTAAGAGTTGAGAGTTAGGAATTGAGAATTGAAAATTGAGAGTTAAGAGTTAAGAATTAAAAACTGGCGGCCGGAATTTCCTGAACCACATTAATAATCGTTATCAAAGTAAAAATGAAGATGAATTTCCTGACCAAAGTGTCGTTTCCCGTTTTATTTATTCTGTCTATTCTCTTAAATCACTCTGTAACTGCTCAGAAGGATGATCTGAAGAAAAAATTGAAACTATTTCAAAAGACGCAAAAGGCATTGTTGGGGTTGGCATTATGAATTTGAAAAGCCGGGAAACGATTGTGCTCAATGAAAAGCATAAATTTCCTATGCAAAGTGTTTTTAAATTTCCTTTGGGAATGGCTGTACTCGATCAGATTGATAAGGGAAAGCTGACTTTGGATCAAAAAATACATATTACCAGGGAAGAACTGAATCCTGACACATGGAGCCCTTTGCAGAAAAAATATCCGGAAGGTAACATTGATGTTACAATTGAAGAATTGCTGAGCTACACCGTTTCTAACAGTGACAACAATGCCTGTGATATATTATTCAGGTTAGTTGGAGGGCCGGAGAAAGTGCAGGATTACGTGCGAGGCTTGGGGATTAAGGAAATGAATATCGTTGCTACCGAAGCAGGGATGTCAAAAGGGTGGGAGGTTCAGTTTACCAACTGGTGCCGTCCTTCTGCCATGTTAAAATTGCTTGATGTTTTTTATCAGGGCAAAAACCTTTCGAAAACCAGTTCTGATTTCCTTTGGAAGATCCTGACTGAAACTACAACCGGTCCTAATAAAATAAAAGGTTTATTACCAAAAGATTCGAAAGTGGCGCACAAAACAGGCGCGTCCGGCACCAATGATAAGGGTATTATGGCTGCTACTAATGATGTCGGGATTATGACACTTCCTAATGGTGAACAGATAGCGATAGTGGTATATGTCTCCGGAACACCGGTTGACGAAAAAACGCGTGACGGCGTGATTGCCCAGATCGCAAAAGCAGCCTGGGATTATTACCTGAAAATGTAAAATCAGATCCTGGTCATTATCATTTTTTATCCTCTAACGTTTTAGGTTCAAATTGCAGATATCAGTTGAAAATGTTGGTAAGAAATTCGTCCGGGAGTGGATCTTTCGTCATGCGAGTTTCGAGCTTCTCAGCGGGCAGAAATATACTTTTGTTGGGCCTAACGGAAGCGGAAAATCTACATTATTACAATTACTTACAGGAATGTTCCCGCAGTCGGAAGGCGCAATACGCTATACTGACGATAATGGAAATGAAATTGATACGGATGACTGGTATAAGCATATTGTAATAGCGGCACCATATATGGAGCTAATTGAAGAATTCACGTTGCGGGAAATGGTCGAATTTCATACCAGGTTCAAACCATTGAAAAACAAAATTTCATCAGGTGAATTTGAAGATATCATCCAGCTTTCGCATGCAAGTAATAAACTTATCAGGCATTTTTCTTCTGGCATGAAACAGCGGTTAAAACTGGGCCTTGCTTTCATGTCAGATGTGCCCGTGATTTTTTTAGATGAACCCACTACCAACCTTGATGCGCAGGGATTTAACTGGTATCTGGATAATGTGACCTTGCATACTGAAAACCAGCTTCTTTTACTCGGTTCGAATGTTAGTCAGGAATATGAATTTTGTAAAAATATCATTTCAGTTTCAGCGTTCAAATAAAAAATGTAGGAAGAAAAGGGTATGATCAAAACTGTACATCGATTTCTGTTTCCTGTTTTAATTTTTCTGGCCTTATCTTTTTCCGCGCGGGCAGGAGGAATGTATTTTATAGAAAACCGCGGACAATGGGAATCTGATATTTTGTTTCGTACTGAAATTCCCGGAGGTTTCCTTTTTTTGAAAAACAATTCCCTGGTATATGTGTTTTATGACGCATCCAAGGTTGCCTCCCAACATGGTAAAGCTCCTGCTAAACAAACCCCTTTTCCAACCGCAAAAACTTCTGATATTAATTCCATTTCTGCTCACGGCGTGGAAGTGCGGTTTCAAAATGCAGCAACAGTAATAAAGCATATTCCTAAAAATCCCGTTGCTGTTCAGTTCAGTTATTTTATTGGAAATGATGCAAAATCGTGGACAAGTGATGTGAAAGGATATGGAGAAGTGGTTTATGAGAATGTATATCCGGGAATAGATATGCGGATTTACATGCATCAGTTTACTTTAAAATACGAATTCATTGTCCGTCCTCAGGCTGATCCGTCACAAATAAAATTGAAGTATGAAGGTGCTTCCGGGATTTCCCTGAATGAAACCGGACAAGCAGTTATTAAAACTTCGCTGGGGCAATTTAAAGAAGCAGAACCATATTCATTTCAAAAAGTAAATAAGGGTAATATTGAGATTGCTTCCAGATTTGAATTGAGTGAAGGAAACGTTTTTCATTTTTCTCTGCCAAAAGGATACGATAAATTGCAGGCGTTAACCATTGACCCGGAGCTTATTTTTTCAACTTATTCAGGTTCGGTGCCTGATAACTGGGGGCATACCGCAACTTACGATGATGAAGGAAATCTTTATTCAGGAGGAACGGTATTCGGGGCAAATTTCCCGGTTACTACGGGTGCTTACCAGGTTCGTTTTCAGGGATTGGTCGACGTGGCTATTATGAAATTCAATCCGGATGGAAGTGACCTGATATATGCTACCTATCTCGGTGGCAACAATACTGACCTGCCTACCAGTCTGATTGTAAACAGTAAAAAAGAGCTTCTCATACTGGGCACTACTTCGTCAAAAGATTTTCCTGTACATACCAGTGCTTTCCAAAAAGCATTTGGCGGCGGTACTAGCGCAACACCAATTTCAGGACTGGATATGTCAAACGGAAGTGATATTTTCATCTCGAAACTATCAGCGAATGGAAAACAACTGACGGGATCAACTTTTTTGGGAGGAAGTGGAAACGACGGTATCAGTACGGAGGATAATGTAAGTATTATTAATTACGGAGATAGTTTTCGGGGGGAAATAATAGTTGATAAAAATGATAATGTGATCGTAGTTTCAACGACAAATTCCCCCAATTTCCCGATTGTAAATTCATTGCAAAATAAACTCGGCGGGCGCCAGGACGGTATTCTTTCCAAATTTTCTTCTGATCTGAACAGCCTGATTGTAAGTACATATGTAGGGGGAAACGAATATGATGCTACTTTTTCTGTAAAACTTGCGCTCAATGAGGATATTTATGTGACAGGCATCACCCAAAGTACCAATCTTGCCGTTCATGCAACAGCCTTTCAATCCAAGTTAAACGGAACAGAAGATGCTTTCATTGCGAGATTCAGCGCAGATAAATTAACAGGAATGACTTACCTGGGAACGGATAAAGCAGACGGTGCTTACCTTCTGGATCTGGATCAAAGCGGCAATGTATATGTTTACGGATTGTCTCAGGGAAATTATCCTGTAAGTTCCGGTGTGTACAGCAATGCAGAAAGTGGTCAGTTTATTCATGAGCTTGACGGCAATTTATCAAAATCTGTTTTTTCTACTGTTATAGGTTCAGGTAGAGGAACACCCGATATCTCACCGACGGCGTTTTTAGTAAATGAATGCGGGAATATTTATATAGCCGGATGGGGTGGAAATGTTAATTACGGAACAGGACACAATCTAGCCAGCAGTACAGTCGGGCTTAAAGTAACCCAGGATGCAATTCAGACAGTTACCAATGGAAATAATTTTTATATCGCAATTCTTGAAACGGGTGCAAAAACGCTACTTTACGCTACTTATTTTGGAAATACAAGCCATAATACAAATATTTCGGGCGATCATGTGGATGGAGGTACAAGCCGGTTTGATAAAAACGGTGTGATATATCATGCAACCTGTGCATGCGGAGGAAGTAATTTCCCTGTGACACCACAGGCCTGGTCGAAAACCAATAATAGTCCAAATTGTAACAATGCAGCTTTCAAAATAGACATTGATCGCCTCAAAGCTGATTTTGATGTTTACGAAGGAACAACAAAAAATGTTTTACGCGGCTGTGCTCCATTGTCTTTGTCTTTTGTAAATACCAGCGAAGGCGGTGTGGATTACATTTGGGAAGTGCAGGGAAACACAATTTCGCGCGAAGGAGAACAGGCAGAATATATTTTTAAAACTCCGGGCGAATATACAGTCACTTTAAAGGCATATAACCGGCTGACCTGCAAAAGGGTTGATATCGCCCAAAAAACCATTACAGTAGAAACAATCAATGCGACGGTAAAAAGTGATTCAGCGGTTTGTGAAAATACTGCCGTAAAGCTTTGGGCGAATGGCGGTACTGCATATAGCTGGACACCGGCTACCGGGATGGATAATGCTCAAAGTGCTACACCAACAGTTACCATTAATCAGAGTACGGATTTTACTGTGGAAATAAGTAATGCCAGCGGCTGTAAAGTAAAAAGACAAGTACATATTGAAGTAGAAAAGAAAATTGATTTTGTAGATATGCCTGATACGGAAATCTGTGCAGGAGCATCTGCAATTCTTTCTGTTACAGGTGATGCGCAGCAATTTGTGTGGCTGGCGAATGTAGGTTTGCCACAAACGAGCGGCAATTCAGTAACAGTGACTCCTTCAGTAACGACTACTTATACTGTACAGGGGATTTATGCAGACGGATGTAAGCCATTAAGGCAAATTACTGTTAAAGTTGACCGTACATATGAGCCTGATTTTGAGATTATAAAGTCCGGTGAAGCCTGCAATGAGCCCTTCAAATACTCAATGATGAACCGCACTTCCAATGCAACAAAGGTTCAGTGGAATCTTGGAGCCGGCAATATTGTGAAAGATCCCAATGTTGAAAATTATATTTACGCAGAACCGGGGAAATATTCGGTGACACTGACTGCCTATAATGCAGCCGGCTGTGCTTTAACCGTTACCAAGGAAGTGACCGCAGATCCGGCCTTTATTTTATCCAACGTTATTACGCCAAATGGAGACGGGAAAAATGACTTTTTCATTGTCCCGGTTTCGCAATCTTCACTGGAAGTTTATAATCGCTGGGGAAAAATGGTTTATAAGTCTGTGGATTATAAGAATGATTGGGGAAAAGGAATTGCAAATGGTACTTACTATTATGTGGTGGATACCCCGAATGGTAATCATTGCAAAGGCTGGCTGGAGGTATTGGAATGACTTCTGCTTCTGGCAGGTTATAAAGACAAAGCCAGAATATCTGCTTATTTATATTAATTTTACGTAAGGGACTTAATCAATCAAAAACATGAAAAAGCTCATTATATTTCTATTCGTATTTTTATCTGTATATACTGCACAGGCACAAAATGCAGATAGTTTTGGTAAAAAAATAGATGATAAAAAAGCCATTGAGGCAAGTGCTCTTCCCGAAAAAATGGGAAATGAAGAAGCCATGCAGGCAAAAGTAACAGGCACTGTGGAATCTGTGTGCCAGGTAAAAGGTTGCTGGATGAAGGTGAAAATGGCTGATGGTGAAACAATGCGTGTGATGTTTAAAGATTATGCATTTTTTGTGCCAAAAGACATTGCCGGCAAAACAGTTGTATTTGAAGGGGAAGCACAAAAGAAAACAGTGCCGGTAGAACACTTGCAGCATTATGCGCAGGATGCGGGAAAAAGTAAAGAGGAAATTGCTAAAATCACCGAGCCAAAGCAGGAATTAACTTTTATAGCCGACGGAGTGATTATAAAATAATTGCACTTTCCATAGTAAAAACGATTTAAAAGGACACTTTTGTAGCTATACATCTGTGTCCTTTTTGCTTTATGAAAATTAAAATTTCTGCATTATTATTTCTATTATTTTTTTTCTGCCATTTATCCTTTTCCCAATCTTCTAACTTCACGTGGTGGAACCCAGCAACAGCAGTATTTCCGGTTTTAGAAGGGCAGGCGTGGCCAAAAGAACTCAACAACCCATATGATCGCTTACCTGCACGTGCGGAAAAAGTAGCCACGGAACAAGTTTGGGGATTATCCAGGCAATCGGCCGGATTGATGATACGGTTCCGATCCAACGCAGCTGAATTCAAAATTCGTTATACAGTAGGAGGAAAACAAGCTTTGCCTCATATGCCTGCCACTGGTGTAAGTGGTGTGGATTTGTATGCAGTTTCAAGTGATGGCGACTGGCGTTGGTGTGCAGGCAAATATGCTTTCGCAGATACTATTGCTTACGATTTTAAAAATATTGAACCTAATGACAATTATCATAAATTAGGCCGTGAATACCGCTTATTCCTGCCATTGTACAACAATGTAAAATGGCTGGAAATAGGGGTTCAGGAAGGTGCTACATTCACTCCTCTGGCAGTTCGTCCGGACAAACCAATTGTTGCTTATGGGACGTCTATCATGCAGGGTGCCTGTGCCTCGCGGCCGGGTATGGCCTGGACAGCAATACTGGGACGAAAGTTAGATCGTCCTTTTATTAATCTTGGCTTCTCAGGAAATGGAAAGATGGAGAAGGAAATGATTGATCTGGTAGCCGAAATTGACGCAAAAATGTATATCCTGGATTGTCTGCCAAATTTGACGATCAGGCCGGATTCTAAAACGAGTGTTCCCGCAGAAGAAGTGAGAAAGCGAATTTTGGACGGAGTCAGAACAATAAGAAAAAAACGGCCAGGAGTTCCTATTGCAATGGCTGAGCATGCCGGTTATACCGACGAAGATATCAATAAGGTAAACCGTCAATATTATCAGGAAGTAAATCAGATTTTGCGTGAAGCGTTTGCGCAGCTAAAATCGGAGGGGATACAGGAAATTTACATCATTCCAAAAGAAGACTTTGGGCAGGATATTGAGACGATGGTAGACGGGACGCATCCGACAGATCTGGGAATGATGCGTTATGCTGATGGATATGAAAAGCATATCCGCAAAATTTTACATGAACCTGCCGGTGAAATCGTGACTACAATTCCCCGTACACAAATGCGGGAACTGGCTAATTACGATTGGGAAGCGAGGCACAAAGAGATTTTAGAGTTAAATAAACAGACTCCTCCAAAAACTATTTTGATAGGAAATTCAATCACTCATTTTTGGGGTGGTTTGCCAAAAGGGCCACGCGCAACCGGAGAAAATTCCTGGAATGAAACCTTTGGTAAAACGGGTGTAACAAATATGGGCTACGGCTGGGACAGGATTGAAAATGTATTATGGAGAATCTACCATGGAGAACTGGATGGATTTAATGCCAGACAAATTTTTGTTAACATTGGTACAAACAACCTTGAACATAACACGGATGATGAGATTGTTGAAGGATGGCAGCTGTTGATCAGTTCCATGAAATTTCGCCAGCCGCAGGCAGAAATCCTGATGATGGGAATTTATCCTAGAAAAAATCAGGAAGTAAGAGTTGCCGGGCTGAATACCAAACTGGCACAATTAACCGGAGCAAGCGATGTGCGCTTTATAAATCCGGGAAGTGTATTTTTACAAAAAGATGGGGAAATTGATGAAGCGCTTTTTTCAGACGGCCTGCATCCGAATGCGAAAGGTTATTCGATTTTGGGAGCAGCAATTAAGCCATTTTTGAAATAGACAAATTATTTATAAATAAATAATAAAGAAGATGGTTGCTTATGCATAGCACGGCTGATTTGCGAAGCCGGCATGAGCCTGATAGATCGGCCGTGCCACGGATAAAACAACGACTTAGATAACCGCCTGGTAGCTCTAATGCCGTAGTTTAATTACAGTTCCTACAAAACAATCCCTAATCCGAACAAGATCACAAACAGCAAGGTAGACAAGGCCATTTGTTTCAGATACGGATCCAGTTCGCTTGCTTTTTTTAGTCTGGAAATTGCAAGGCCATTTCTAATAAATAAAGGGAAACTCAGCAGAAAAAGCAGACTGGTATATCCTGAAAAATGCTGTAACGTGTAAACGAGAACGCAAAGCATTCCAACAATCAAAATAGTCCAGTGATATAAAATTGCTTTCTCACGGCCAAGTCTGACCGGGATTGAATTTTTACCGGTTGCTTTATCCGATTCTATGTCACGGATATTATTGATATTTAATACACCCACAGCAAAAAGTCCACAGCTGGTGGCAGGGAGTATTAAATCCCAGTTCCATACTAATGTATGCAGGTAGCTGCTCCCAATAACACCAACCCAACCAAAGAAAATTAGTACTGACAGGTCGCCGAGGCCTACATAGCCGTATGGCCTTTTACCAGCTGTATATGTAATAGCCGCAATAATGCACGAAATTCCAATTCCCAGAAAGACCCAGAAAGTATTTGCCGGAGCATCCTGCAAAGCTATTGTTAACAGTGATATTCCTGAAATTAAGGCCAATATTGAAAATGCAATGATCGCTTTCAGCATAGCAGAAGCCGGAATAGCGCCGGAATGTACTGCTCTGATCGGCCCTTCCCGAAGCTCTGTATCTTTGCCGTTGACAGCGTCACCATAATCGTTGGCAAAGTTGGACAATACCTGTAAAAGTATTGTTGTAATTACACTTAATGCAGCAACTGTCCAGCTAAATGTGCCGGTTGAGGCTGCCAGAAAACTGCCCATTAAGATACAGGATAATGCCAGTGGCAGAGTTCGTGGCCGTGCTGCTTCAATCCAGGATTTCATCGTTAATATAAATGCTTGTTAGAATTCAAATGATGTATAAAATGCAAAACACAGCATATCCGCATTGATCAAATGCTGTAATGCTGTGTTAAGATTTAGTATTGATAATATTTCCAGAAATTATATTCCAACAGCTTTCAAAAATTCAGGGTCGGTTGGCAATATTTTAGAAGCGAAAAAATTAGTCAGTTCGCCTTTTTCATTTACAACATACTTACAGAAATTCCAGGTTGGCACTTTATCGTTCCACCCGTTTAATTCTTTGGTTGTAAGCCATTTGTAAATAGGAGCCTGGTCATCACCCAATACGGAAACTTTTTCAAACATAGGAAATGAAACACCGTAAGTTTTTGAGCAGAATGTTGCAATTTCTTCACTTGTACCTGGTTCCTGTCCTCCAAAATTGTTAGCAGGGAATCCTAATACTACTACTTTGTCCCCATGTTCTTTGTTGAATTTTTCCCAGTCAGCGTATTGTTTGGTGTATCCGCATTTAGAAGCAACATTCAGGATAACAACTTTTTTCCTTTGTATTTGCTTAAATCCACAGTTTTATCACCAACCAAGGATTTTACTTTAAAATCATACAACGTTTGTTTTGCAACAATGGCATCAACAGGTTTTTTTGCCATATCACTCTTATCAGCAAAAATTCCCGTTATCAGAGAAGTAATCATAATAAATACCGTCTTTAAAAGATCCATAAGAGTAATTGATTTTTGGTTAAAAGGTTATGTTTAAATAGGTTTTGAAATTTTGTTTAATCCTCGATTACATCCTCTCGGGCACTTCTATTCCCAATAACGACAAAGCTTTATGAATCGTTTCAGATACAATTTTGGATAATGCAACCCTGAATTTCACGGCTTCCGGATCAGGGTCGGCAAAAATGGAAACTTCTGAATAAAACTGGTTATAAACCTTCGCCAGCTCATATGCATAAAGTGAAATAATATAGGGTGTAAAATCATTTGCAGCTGTTGCAATCCGGGAAGGATAAAGTGATAAAGAATATATCAGTTCGCGTTCCACCTGATGCAGCTGATAACTTTCATTTGGTAGCTCTGTCACAATACCTGCCTGTTCAGCTTTACGAATAATCGAACGGATACGTGCGTAGGTATATTGGATAAATGGCCCTGTATGTCCTTGGAAATCAATAGATTCTTCCGGATTAAAAAGCATTCGTTTTTTTGGGTCTACTTTTAGTAAAAAGTATTTTAGTGCACCTAAAGCCAGCTGATCATAAAGTTTTATAGCTTCATCGCTTTCAAAATCATCTATTTTTCCCAGTTCCTGTGTTCTGTCAGCCGCTGTCTGTATCATTTGCTGAACCAGCTCGTCGGCATCTACAACTGTTCCCTCACGGGACTTCATTTTTCCCGAAGGCAGATCAACCATTCCGTAGCTGATATGATGACATTCAGATGCATATGGACGTCCCAGTCTTTTTCAGAATAGCGAATAAAACCTTGAAATGATAATCCTGTTCGTTTCCTACTACCCATAAATAACGATTGCTGTGAAAATCGCCATATTTAAGTTCAGTAGTGCCTATGTCCTGGGTGATATAAACCGAAGTCCCGTCACCACGCAATACCAGTTTTTCATCAAGTCCTTCTTCGGTAAGATCAATCCAAACAGAATTATCTTCTTTTTTAAAGAAAACGTTTTTTTGTAATCCTTCTTCAATAATGTCTTTTCCCAGCAAATAAGTCTGAGATTCGTAATACGTTTTATCAAAAGAAACACCAATCTTATTATAGGTCTGGTTGAAACCTGCATAAACCCAGCCATTCATTTTTTGCCAAAGGGCTACTGTTTCAGGATCTCCATTTTCCCAGAGCAATAGGAGTTGCTGCGCTTCCAAAATCCAGGGTGCTTTTTTGCAGCTAATTCCTCAGTCATTCCTTCTTCAACGAGTGTGCGGATCTGGTTTTTATATTCTTTGTCGAATAAAACATAATATTTTCCAGCCAAATGATCTCCTTTTAATCCGGACGACTCAGGCGTTTCGCCATCTCCCAATTCCCTGTAAGCCAGCATAGACTTGCAAATGTGGATTCCACGGTCATTTACCAGGCAAGCTTTTACAACATCGTAACCACTTGCTTTAAGAATTTTTGCTAAAGAATCGCCTAGAAAATTGTTTCTTAAATGGCCTAGATGAAGCGGTTTATTGGTATTTGGTGATGAAAATTCAACCATGACCGACTGACCGTTTGCAGGTGAAATGCCGAAATCAGGATCTGAGAAAATACCTTCAAATAAATGCATCCAGGTGCTATCCTTTAAACTGATATTGAGGAATCCCTGAACCACGTTGCATTTGGATACAATGGAAGAATTTTCTTCAAGATAGGCACCGACAAGCTGTCCGATTTCGGCTGGGGAACGCCTGGTTGTTTTTGTAAGAGAAAAAGTAACGAAGGTATAAAATCCTTCAAATTCCTTTTTTGTGGGCTGAAGTATGACCTCGTCAGTAGCTATATCGAAATTTTGCAGGATAGCTTTTTGTATGTCTTCTTTTAGTATCGCTTCAATCGTCATGAAAATTATTTTAAAATAAACCTGAAGTACTTTCTGAAATTCAAATAGATTCCTCTAATTTTTTATTTGAATAAAAATATTTTTAATATTAATGATATTGTTATCCTTTTTGATGCAAAATTAGGGTAAATATTGAACCGACTTACACCCCGAATAAAGAAGTTATGAATAAGCGATTTCTATTTCATATTCACATCTGTCTGATACCAATTTTTGGCATCGTTTGTTCCGGCCGGGTGTACGCACAATTAGAGCAGTCGGACAGGCTTGAAATCCCAACCAGTTCATCCTCTACGGAGCAGTTTGAGGTGTTTAGTCTTGGCGAACAAGGGCTTTTGTCAGTGATCAGGGGAGATGAAGTTTTTAACCGAAATGAGGAATGGCAGTTTGTAAAGTACGATACCACCATGAAAGTTGTTTGGAAAATATCTTACAAACTGGACAACAGATATATTCCTGTAATGGCCCACAAAGGTGAGCATACCGGATACTGGCTGTTCGCCGAGCCGGATACAGACCGTTTCCTGTTTTTACAGCTTAACCTTAACGATGGTTCTATTGATGTTCACAAGGCTAATCTTCTTTCAGGGGTAGATGTGCAGCAATTTAAAGTTCTGGGCAGCAAGGCATTGATTTCAGGCTATTACCGGTCACGTCCGGTTGTGCTCGTACATTCGTTTTTTGACCATACGACCCGCGTACTTCCCGGGCTTTACGAAAAAAATACAGAACTTAACAATGTTGATATTAATGAACGGGACGGATATATTAATGTGATCACTTATGCTTACAGAAAGAAAAATTGCGTCTTTGAGATAAAAACATATAACTACGACGGAAAATTACTTAAAAGAACAACGCTGAGCGATCCGCGTAATAGTTTTATCTCAGGACAGATAGTGCCGTTAAATCCTGACGATTCTTATCTGATTGGTAATTATTCCGTGGGTTGTACCCAATATTCCCAAGGCTTATATGTAACACATATTACCGATAATGAACCTGATAAGCCAGAATTTATAGAATTTTCCGAATTGCAGAATTTTTTCAACTACATGAAGCCCAAACGCCGCGAGCGAATGCTGGAACGTATTGGCAAGCGTAAAAGTATGGGTAAGGAAAACAGGTTTCGTTACCGGCTTTTAGTTCACGAACTGATACAGACGGAGGATGAAATTGTACTCGTAGCAGAAGTATATTATCCAAATCAGAAAGCTTCCAGCCCGATTATTTCCGGAGGTCTGACGCGGCCATATATGTCACGATCCATGGAGGGATACCGCTATACGCATGCTATTGTATGCAGCTTTGACAGAAACGGGAAATTTATCTGGGACAATTGTATCACGATTAAAGATCTGACCAGTTTTGATCTACAGGAAATGGTGCAGGTAACCCGTGTTGATGATTATTTCGTTTTGGCCTATCCTCAGGAAGGCGAAATTCATACAGAAGTAATTAGCCGGAACAAGGTTGTTGTAGAAACTGAGAAGTTTAAAATAACGCCAAAATCAGAACGGGAGAAGGTCCTGAATAATGAGGACAATTATCTATCTCCCTGGTATGGCCAGTATTTTCTGGCCTATGGAATGCAGCGCCTTGGTGTTTCATCCGTTGGTCAGGGCAGGGAAGTTTTCTATATAGACAAGCTTACATACAAAACCGAAAGTATTGGCAAAACTGCAAATCCCGAAGAGGCAGCCAGGCCCCGATAGATGTTGAGTTCAAAGTTTAAAGTAAAAATAGTTTTCAACTCTAAACTTTGAACTCCCAAACTCTAAACTCATTTTCAGTCTACCATCCAGATATGATCGGCATCAAAGCCTTGTTCTTTCCATTCAACCTGCACACGCTGGCTTTCCAGGGTGCTGACTTTCATACCTACATAATCAGGCTCAATAGGTAATTCACGATTGTAACGACGATCAATTAATACCAGTAATTCTACCATTTTTGGGCGTCCGAAAGCGGTCATGGCGTCCAGTGCTGCACGGACCATACGTCCGCTTGCCAGGACATCATCTATCAGAATTACCCGCTTACCTTCAATTAAAAAGGGGATATTCGTTTTGTTAGGCATCAAAGGAGAGTCGCGGCGCCGGAAATCATCACGGTAAAAAGTAGCATCCAGATAACCGAAGGGAATATCTTTTTCGGTTATCCTGCGAAGTTCTGAAATAATTCGTTCGGCAAAATATATTCCTCTTGGTTGCAAACCCATTACCACCGAATTAGAAAAATCCTGATGATTCTCAATAAGTTGCTGACATAACCGGCTGGTCATGATTTCTAAAAGGGACTGCTTAATATTAATCGTTTTTGGGGTATCATGAAATTTGCCTGAATTTTAGCCTAAATTAACCTGACAATTATGAAATCAAAAATTTTTATACGCAATACATTTATTAAATTGGTGCTGGCTGAGTTTTTGTAACAAATTTGAATGACTCCCTTTATCATAACATTATCAACAAGATTTAATTATTACATGAAATATTTGATTGCCGGATTAGGAAATATTGGCCCTGAGTATGCATTCACCAGGCACAATGCCGGATTTATGGTTTTAGACAGGTTGGCAGCACAACATGATTTTACATTTTCGTTTGAAAAACTGGCATTTGTTGCAGAGTGGAAATACAAGGGGCGACAGTTTTATTTTATTAAACCGACAACCTTTATGAATTTGAGCGGAAAAGCAATCCGCTATTATATGGATCAATTTAAAGTATCAACTGAAAATCTGCTTGTAGTTGTTGATGAGCTTCAGCTTCCGTTTGGAACATTAAGGATAAAACCAAAAGGAAGTCATGGCGGGCATAATGGCCTGAAAAATATCGAAGAAATTTTGGGAACATCCGAATATGCTCGCTTACGCTTTGGAATTGGTAATGATTTTCCACGAGGCAGGCAAATAGATTACGTTTTGAAACCATTTTCAAAAGATGAAATGATTGAATTGCCAATCTTTTTAGACAGGGCGGACGATATGGTTGTGTCTTTTTGTACTTTGGGAATACAAGCGACAATGAATAATTATAATCAATGATTGTACTTTTTTAATATAATATAAATATTTCAAGACATGGTTTGTATGGTGTAAAATCGGTTTTGCAAAATTATAATTGGATTTATTTTGAGTTTGCATGTTTAAAGGTCTAATTATTCCCAATATTTAGCACTTTATACGATATAATATTCTGTTAGTGATATTTAGTATTGATTGAGATATTAAAATTTTTTAAGATATTTACGCATTGGTAGTTTGAAATAAAAATTGAATAAAACCATGAAAACATTCGGAAATATTATATCTTTGTAAAACAATAGATATTATTATTACTGTCTGTGTTACAGTATAGTTACAACGGAAACAATAATATTCTAATTCAGATAGAAAAAAAGAATTTTTTAATTGAACTGAAGTAAAACTTACTTCGTATATAGGTAAAAATTATCCTGAATATGTTCATTAAAAAAATGCAGTATTATTGAAGAGGTTGTGACTTTATAGAATTAAACGCCGTCTAAGGTTTAATTAAATTATTAGAACAGATTAATTTCTCACCTACATTTAATGTGACCAGAATGGCAAATGAAATTAAAGAGTATTGTAGATTTTGATTTAGATATAATTTCAGGAAATAGACCGGAGTTTTGGTTGTTAAAATATTGAATTCGTTTATTGTCCTTTAATACAAAGCATTAAAAATAAGAAAAGGTTAAGGGTTTAGGAATAGTCAGTATAAAGCCGTCTCAATGGGATGGCTTTATCTTTTTATAGGCTCAGCCCAAACTTCTACTCTTCGGTTTAGTTTTTTTTGTTCTTCCGATTGGTTTTTGTAATTCGGCCTGGTTGATCCGTAACCAACACCTTCAATACGATCATTGGTTATCCCTTTTGAATTCAGGTAATCTTTTACCGTCTGCACACGCTGGCCTGACAAAATGATATTTTTATCAAAATCCCCGATATTATCCGTATGCCCTTTCAACATAATTTTGAGGTCTTTTCGAGTTTGAAAATAGGCTGCAATGGAATCCAGTCTGGTCTTTGCTTCATTTTCTAATACTTCGAGGCTCTGGGTAAATAAAAGTGTAGCAATTGGCCTGTCATATCTTTCGGGTGAAAGACTGAAAAGGGATTTGATTTCTTCTTTTTTATTAGAAATATTAACGGCCAAAGTTTTCGTTTGAAATCCGGGTGCATCCACCGATATTTTATAGGACTGAAAGGGTGGAAGCTGCACCTGGTACGCACCGTTGATCGTTTTAACACGTGCTACCAGCGAATCGTCTTTTGCTTTTCTCACTGATACATTCACATCTTCTATCATGCCAAGATTTCTTCCATCAAAAACCTTCCCGGTTACACTTACCAGATTAGGATCCCTTTTTGGGATATTTACGGGCTCCGGTTTTATTTCCTCTTTAACTATTTTTTCTTCCACTTCCGGAATCCTGACCGATTTGCTAAGTGTCTGATAACTCCTCCGAATAAAAACCGGTGTCATTACACGGTCATACACACGAATTAATGCAACAGATCCTGCGCTTGCTTCATGATTTGCAACCAGATCGTCCTGGAAAAAATTAAGAACCTGGTCTGTATCCAACACGCCTTCCGTTCCCGGATCGGTAAATTCGACCTTGGACAAGCCATTGATATACATTTTTATGGTTTTTGTCTGAAAGTCCCGTGAATACACATAATGAACATATTGATTGGCTTTTACAGGTGCTTTTTCACTGATAGCAAAATCGTAGAAATTGAGTTTACCATCATAAATATAACTTCCATAATCGCTTTTGCGATTTTTGAAATCAAGGATACGCTTCCAGCTATTGAGCGAATCCATTTTAAAATAAATTTCAATGCTAAATGATTTATTCAGGAATCCCTTAGCCACAACATTATCAAACTGTAATCCGCTATTATTTTCAAATTGGTAAACCGTTCTGAAAAGATCTTCGGTATTCAGGATTTTTTCTTTTACAAATTGCCCCGGTTTACCCAGTTTCTTTAAAGCCGGACCTGCACTTTCAAGAGGATTCAGGCCATTATTGAAATCGTAGGTCCATTGGCTTTGGCTAAAAGAAGGATAATATATTCCCAGGATTAGAAATAAACAGATCCATTTTGTACTTTTTTTACAAATCATTTTCAAAAATATGAAAAGTGAAGGCTGAAGCCGGTATGCTTCCTGTATTTTTGAAATAAAATTTAATTTTAGTGTGAAAAACATTGGTATTGGTCTTCTCTTCTCCATTTTGTGGGCTTCTGCTTCGGTCGCAACCAAATTCGGTGTTCAATCTGCTCCTCCTTTAATATTGGCAAATGTCCGCTTTTTTATTGCCGGAGGGTTGTTGTTAGGTTTTTCTTATGTTTTTACAAGAGATCCATCCTATCGTTTGCCTGACAAAAAGGAATTTTTTCAGCTTGCTTTGTTCGGATTTCTCAATACAACGCTTTATTTAGGGCTATACGTGTATGCGATGAAATTTACTGCGGCGGGAATCGGCAGTCTGGCTGTTTCTATCAATCCGCTTATGATCGTTTTACTTTCCTCATGGTGGCTAAAACGCAGTCCAAAAAAGGAAGAATGGTTTGGTATTATTTTGGGAATGACCGGAATTGCCATAGCGACATATCCGCTCCTGCAAAACAGTTTTACAACACTTACTGGTGTAATATTATTGTTGGTAAGTATGCTGGCAGTATCCGCTGCCAGTGTTTATTATGCTACTGTTCAATGGAAATTACCAAATCTGCTGATCAATGGCTGGCAGGTATTTTTGGGGGGAATCTTTTTATTACCTGTAACACTGTTTTTTGGAAATTTTTCTAATACACACTGGGATACCCAGTTTTGGGGATCAGTCTTGTGGCTGAGCCTTGCCGTATCAATTGTCGGATTGATATGCTGGTTTTATCTTTTACGGATTGATACTGTAAAAGCATCACTATGGCTCTTTCTTTGTCCGCTTTTTGGTTTTTTCTTTGCCTGGTGGTTATTGGATGAACCCGTTACGGTTTATACAGTCATCGGTACTGTTTTGGTAATTGCAGGGTTATATGCAGGGCAAAGAAAGAAATACGTAGGAAAGTAAAAATTCAAGAAAAACCATAAAAAAATGATCTCGCCAGAAGATAGCGGGATCATTTCTTTTTTATTCAGGAAGCTTAAGGAAATTTTAATTAATAAGTTTCCACCTCGATTTCTCCCCGCAGATATAATCTGGCTTGTCCCCCGATTTTAACACGGTCACCATCCAGCTCGCATTTGAGGTAACCGCCGCGTTTGGAAATTTGTTTAGCAGTCATGGTTGTTTTTGCTAATCTATCAGCCCAATATGGAATGAGTGTCGTGTGGGCAGAACCTGTTACAGGATCTTCGTCTACCCCGGATTGTGGAGCAAAAAAGCGTGATACAAAATCCACATCATCTCCCTGAGCTGTAACAATAATGCCGCGAGCAGGAATGGTAGAAAGAACAATGATATCAAAATCCATGTTTTTTACTTCCTCTTCCGAACCCAGAACAACCAGGTAATCAGATTTTCCTTTATATACTTCCTCCATTGTCATCGCATTAAAACTTTCTGCCAGTGCAGGTGGCGGAACTGCAATATGATAATGATCTACCGGGAAGTTAAGTGTCAGCCAGTCTTCGTTAAGTGTTACGGTAAGTTCACCGCTACGAGAATCAAAACGAATAATGTCTTCTTTATAATCGTGTATTTTGAAAATAACATAAGCCGAAGCCAATGTGGCGTGTCCGCAAAGATCTACTTCAATTGTAGGAGTAAACCACCGGATATGAAATCCAGCTTCGGTTGGAACAAAAAAAGCAGTTTCAGCTAAATTATTTTCGGCTGCAATATTCAGCATTACCTCATCCGATAGCCATTCGTTTAGAGGAACTACAGCAGCTGGATTCCCACAAAAAAGGCGATCGGTAAACGCGTCAATTTGGTATATAGGTAATTTCATGAAGATGGTCAATGGGTGTTAATTTACCCCAAGGTATTAAAAAAAATTTCTATTAAATGAAGATCAGTCTGGAAATTTTCAAGATAATTATATGGATGAAGTAAAACCGCACTTGTTGAGATGTTAGCTATTATCTTTTTTTATTTTTCATACGCAGATATACACCATTTGTCCATCCAAAACCTTCCTGGATTTCATATTCGCCTCCGCCGGCAATCAGGTTTGTGTCCGATACATTGTATTTTTCGAGCATTCTTCCAGAATGTTTGAATTCTTTTTCAATCAATGTCAGCCATTCAGCACTTAACTCATTAGCCGTTCTGTGAAAGTTATAATTTCTTAAACCTTTATAAGTTATCCATTGCAGCGGTGCCCATCCGTTGGGTGCATCCCATTGCTGGCCTGACCTTACGAGTGTTGTGAGGAGTCCTCCGGATCTTAAAAAGTTCAGACGTATGTATCCCCGGATATAATGAGATTGTTGTTTTGTAGCGATTTTAAAGAATAAAGGAAATGTTCCGGCAAGTGTAATGGAATTGGTGCATTTCTTTTTGGTAAAATCATAATCCATGTAAAAATTACGCAGATCATCCCAGAAATAAGTTTGAATCGCTTCAAACCGTAACCTTGCCTTTTCCTGATATTCCTGATGCATATCATGCTGTTCGTTCAGAAAATAAGCTTCGGCCAGCGTCTTTTCCAGATTATACATCAGGCAGTTCAGATCAACCGGCAGAATATCCGTTGTATGTATGGATGAAAAATCATCTTCATCTTTAAACCATCTGCTGCTAAAATCCCAGCCGGATTCTGCTGCTGCCCTCAAATGACGGTAAGTTTCCTCTTTTACTGAACGGTACTTTTCTTCTGCTTCGCCGGCAATTTCAAGATCCTCGCCATAAGATTCAGGACGCGGAGTTGCTTTGTCGTCCCAATAACGGTTAAGTACAGCACCCGATGGCATAAAAACAACCCTGCGGTGCGCTGTAAATGGTTCATGCGGAGCATTTCCTGCGTCCATCCAATAATTATATTCCTGCTGTAATTGTGGAAGATATTTTTTGAAAACCTTTTTTCCTTCCATCTCGCTGAATAACCCAACCATCAGCGAAAAGAAAGGCGGCTGGGAACGGGTTAAATAATATGTACGGTTTGCGGTGGGAATATAGCCAAGTGTGTCAATCAGATATGCAAAATTATTGATCATACTTTCGATCAGGTCCGTTCTTCCAGATTCTTTAAGCCCGAGCATAGTAAAATAACTGTCCCAGTAATAAATTTCCCTGAAACGCCCTCCCGGAACTACATATGGAAACGGCAATGGTATAAGTGACCCGCCGCGTTCCTGGTTTTCGGGCTGGCGTGTCAGTACCGTCCATAAACTGCGTATATGTTCTTCGGTAGTACCCGTAATATCTGTTTTAAATTCTGATTTTATTTCACCTGCCTGTCTGAAATGGAGGTTAATGAAATCTATTAAACTAAAATCCGTACCATCCTTTTCATGGTGGTATTTTTCAATGATCAGGATTGGGTCCTCCAACGGAATGCAATCCGCAAAAGTTTTTGAGTCTTTAAAAATGTGCGCCTGCTGAACATCATGAAACAAGGTTCCATAAAGATCCTCGGGTGATACGTAAGGCTGACTATAAGCGAATGCGGGAGCAATGAATCCGTACAAACTATTTAAATTTTAGGCGTTTTTTACAAATTTGGAATATGCAATTCAGTTCCGGAATGTGGATTAGACCGGCGTTTGAAATGCGAAAATTATAATCTCTGGACGATAATATATATGGGAAGTAACTTCCCTAAAATCTTGTACCGAATAAAATGGAAAGTAATTATCCGGTTCTTATTTGTTAACCACTGATAGATTTAATTTTTCACTTCCTGGAACTTCAATTTAGGAAGTTTTAATGCATTTTCAATTAATTGTATTTCAATCAGGAGAATCCCGGATTCAGCAATTGTATTTACTTTGTCAGGATCATCAGTTGGCTTGTGATAATCATCATGGCCGCCGGTATGAAAAAACAGGACAGGGATTTTTTTAGCATAAAAAGAACCATGATCTGATCCGCCACTTCCAGCATTATCTGTAAAAAACTTGGTGTCAGTTGTTATATTTTTAAAAATTCCAGGCCATTGTTCACTCGTACCATATCCGCCAATTCCCACACCACGTTTTGGGTCATATCGGCCAATCATATCCATATTAGCCATAAAATTTATTTTTTCGAGCGGTACTGTCGGATTATCGACAAAATAACGTGATCCCTGTAACCCTAATTCCTCGGCGCCAAAGGCTATAAACAGAAAATTATTAGTCTCCTTTATATTATTTTCTGAGAAATATTTAGCCATTTCAAGCAGTCCGGCTACACCAGATGCATTGTCGTCGGCTCCGTTATGAATTTGCCCTTCGGGTTTTTCTGCTTTCGAGCTTCCCTGCAATCCCATTCCCAAATGGTCAAAATGTGCTCCGATTATAATTGTATTAACGGCACCATTGTCGAGAAAGCCAATCACATTTTTTGTTTCCGGTAGACTGTCCTCTACTATTACGCGCCTTATTTTTGCTGTAAAAGGCTGGTAATAACCGTCAGTTCCGAGCGGCTTAAGTTTCATCTTTTTAAATTGCCTGGCAACATATCCGGCAGCTTTCGCATTTTCCTTACTTCCGGTTCCACGGCCCTTCATTTTGTCAGAACCAAGGTAATTAATGTGTTTAGTGATTCTTTCAGGAGAAGGAGTAATAAATTGAGCGAATGTATTTTTTGTTAAAAAAAGAATTGAAATTATAAGAAGTATTTTCATTTTCAGAGTAAAATTTGAGCAAAATAATAGGTCTTCAAAGAATAATTTAAAGACTAATAAATCAGGATTGACAGCCAAAAGCCAACTGCGGAAGTTATTTCATCAACGCCTCATATACCACGTCCATTATTGCAGTGCGGATACTCAGTTCAGAAATTTTATTGTTGGCCCTGGTAGGGTAGACCCTGTTTGATAAAAAGACATAATTTAATCCCCATGCAGGATCAGCCCAGGTCATAATTCCCGTGTATCCGGTATGTCCGAAACTGGACGGACTCGCATATTTTGGCGCATTGCCTGTGTATTTGAATGATGGTTTGTCAAAACCAATTCCACGCCGGCTTCCCATTTCAGGATACTGGTAACGTGTAAATTCGAAAATCGCGTCTTTACTGATCAATTGCTGGCCGCCATAATAACCTTGCTGTAAATACATCTGCCATACTTTCATCACGTCATTCGCATCACCAAACAAACCGGCATGGCCACTCAATCCGCCCAGCATTGCAGCCGCTTCGTCGTGAACCTGACCGTGAAGTTGTGTCATACGGAAAAATGTGTCCCGTTCGGTAGGAACAATATCTTCCGGTTTATAAAATCTTTTCGGATTGAAAGTCAATGTGTTGGCGCCCAGTTTGTGGTAATAATGATTTTTGAGGTAACTTTCAAAATCTTCACCTGCAAGTCTTTGTACAATCTGGGGATATAGAATAAATGACAAATCGCTGTATACATAACCTTCCTTCTCATTCAAAGGAGAATCCCTGATTGATTTAAAAATCGTCTTGCTGTAATTTTTAAAAATGAACAAACTATCGCCCACAACTGAGGTCGGATAACGTTTTGATTTTTTTGTACTGAAAGTTTTTTTCTTCCATGTACCATCCGGATTTTGTGCTTCTTTCCACAATACAATGAAAGCTTTTAATCGTGCACTGTGAGTAAGCACGCGACGCCATTCCAGGTCAGCCTTATTTGAATTTTTAAAATCGGGCAAATAATCCTTCATGGTTGCATCCAGATCAAATTTCTTCTGATCGTACAAGCTTAATATGGCCAATGTGGAAGCTGTAAGTTTAGTAACAGAAGCCAGGTCGTACAGGTCAGTCAGCTTTACAACTTCATTGCTTTCATAAGTATGTTTTCCATAGGATTTCCTGAAAAATACTTTCCCGTCTTTCGCCAGTTGTACAACACATCCCGGCGTTGCTTTTTGGGTAATTGCTACGTTCGCTATAGAATCAATTTTAAATGTGATTACTTTCGAATCCAGGCCTACTTCCTCAGGTATGGTGTATTTCATCCGTCCGATTGCGGGTGTTTCTATTCCTGCGTTATACGGAAATAAGGTGTTCACTGTGACAGGCAGCTTTCCTTGTGCTGGAATAGCACCGAATATCAGTTGTGCCGACAGGTCCTGTGTATATGGCGTGAGCTGATAAGCCATAATTAATGCTTTGGCTCCTTCCGGTTTTTGCATTTTGTTTAATGCATACGGATTTCCAAACACGGAAACTATGGCTTTGTTCGTTGCAATAAGTTCCTGCAACAGGGCATTCATCGGATCCGTCAAACCATAATTTGTACGCGGAGAAATACTGCTCAGGTGAACACCGACTAATAATAAATTATAAGCCCCCAATTTCGAGCGCAGATCTGCCATTTGTGCTTCGGTAGCTTTGGCAGGAATTGAGAAATGGTCAACAGTTGTGTATAATCCAAGTGTTTTTTGGAATACTGTAATGCTGTCGGCTCCCAGAGAAACAGAAGCAATTTTTAGTGTATCAAGTTCTCTTAACGGTAATATATCATTCTCATTTTTGAGAACAGTTAATGCTTTTTCAGTCAACAACCGGTTGATCAGTTCCGCTGATTTTGGATTTAAATCTTCATAAAGATTTTTCATATCAACAGGCTGATAGTGATTCAACCCTGCCCATGCTTTTGCTTCCAGTACTTTGCGACAGCGGGAATCAATTTCGGCCTGGGAAATACGTCCTTCTGCAATGCTTTTTTTGATCTCAGTAATTGTTTTGGAAACATCCTCGGTAAATTCCAGTACATCCATTCCTGCTTCCAGGCCCATTGCATCCGCTTTTCCATTAGGGAAATATTTGGTAACACCTTTCATATTCATGGCATCAGAATAAATAAGGCCTTCAAAACCAAGCTTGTCACGAAGCAGGCCGGTTACGATCGGTTTTGACAACGTAGAAGGAAGGTTTGGTGTGTTATCGAGTGCAGGGATACTCAAGTGGGCAATCATCATGCCGCTTATACCATTGCTTATCAAAGCTTTGAAAGGATACAATTCCAGAGAATCAATCCTATTCATATCATGTGCTATCAGTGGGAGATCAAAGTGAGAATCTGTTCCGGTATCACCGTGTCCGGGAAAATGTTTAGCGCTGGTCAGCAAGCCGTTTTCCTGCATTCCTTTCATGTAAGCAACCGCTTTGTCAGCTACTTTATATTTATTTTCACCAAATGACCGGAAACTGATCACAGGATTGTTTGGATTGTTATTCACATCTGCGACCGGTGCGAAATTGATATGCATTCCAAGGCGACGCACCTGCTTCGCCAGTTGTGCACCCATTTCATAAATTAAATCATTGTTTCCCTGAATGGCGCCTAATGTCATCTGATAAGGATAGCGAACTGTGCTGTCGATACGCATTGCCAGCCCGAACTCAGCATCCATCGCAACCAAAAGCGGAACTTTCGAAATCGACTGGTAATAATTTGTCAAACGTGCCTGTGGAACCGGACCACCCTGAAAAAAAACAATACCGCCTATTTTATTTTCGCGAATGAGTTTTTCAACAAATGCCGGATTGCTGATTTTTGGGTCAATCACTGCGCGCTTTACATCTGATACGGCAGCTACCATAATAAGTTGTGCAATACGTTCATCGGGAGACAACGAAGCAAAAACAGAATCAACCCATTGACGGTTTTTGTTTAGAAATGCAGGGGATGAACTTATTTGGGCTTTACTGTATTGAAAACACAGGAAAAATAATAATAAGAAGACTATAATAGATTTTTTCATGAAAAAGGATATATGCAGAACCAGTATCCAAAGTTTGGAAAACCTAAGGACTAAAACAATGTAATTGGTGAAGTTATTCAGGAATCAGTTTTTGGCAAATAATAATTGTTTATCTGATAATCAAGCCTAAAAGCAAACCTGCAATAATGATCAGATAAGAAGGTACTTTGGTGAATGACAAAATCAGTAAGGTTCCAATTACAGTTGCAACAGACTGCCAGTTATTGGCCATGGGTTCAAACATGGATATGGCTGCGGCGATAGTCAGTCCACAGCTGGCTGCATGAATTCCCTGTAATGAAGCGCGGATTCCACGATATCTTTTCAACTGGTCCCAAAACGGATAGGCGAAAAATATGAAGAATGTGCCCGGCAGAAATATGCCCGCAGTGGATACGAAACCGCCGATAATCTGTCCGGTAATGCCATGAGGCTGCATGGACAAACTACCTACAAATGTGGCAATGGAAAATACCGGTCCGGGTACAACCTGTGTGAGTGCCATTCCGGAAAGGAATTCCTGTTCGGTCAGGTAATGCTTAAATTCTACAAATTCGTTATATAAAATCGGAATAAGTACTTGCCCTCCGCCAAATACCAGACTACCGTTACGATAAAAGTTTTCGAACAAACGTACTGGCAATGAATTAGTTATTTTACCGACAATCGCAGCTGCAATGAGTACAGAAATCCAGAAGATTATGGGTCGCCAGGCAATTCTGATAGGTCCCCGCTCCATTTTTTCGTGTTTTCTGAAATTCAGAGAGGCTGCAATTCCACCTGAAATGATCAGTACTGGCGTCATATAAGGCGATGGATATAAGTAGGCAAGAATAATTGAAATAATTAAAAAAGACCAGGATTGTGCATCGTGAATTACTTTTCTAGCGATTGCGTAAGCTCCGTACATTAAAAATGCCACAGCCATTGGCCCTACGAATCTTGTAAAGGATAAGGATATTTGATTCTGATTAAGGTAATGAATGCCAATCGCCGCCATTGTCATGAGCACCATCGCCGGAATCGACCAGACGAGCAGAGTCAGGTAAGCAAGAGGCTGCCCGCCTATTTTCAAACCAATGGCAGTGACAGTTTGTGTAGAGCTTGGACCCGGCAAAACCTGGCAAAGTGCCTGTAATTCAAGTAATTCTTCTTCAGTAATGTATTTTCGTTTCCTGACGAGCCGTTCTATCATCATCATCAAATGCACCTGTGGACCTCCAAATGCCGTACACGACAGCAAAAGAATGTCCAACAGGTAAATAAGATAACGAAAGTGCCGGATAGGATGGGCCAATGTGTCGGGTTATTTTTTCAGTCCTAATTCCCTTAGACGTTCATCAAGAAATTCTCCTGCAGTCATGTCTACATACATTTTTGGATATTCAGCAGATATACAGCTTTCAAGGCATTTCAAATCCATATCCGCCCTCGGATGCATAAAAAATGGAATAGAATAGCGGGAAGTACCCATTTTTTCACGGGAAGGATTCACAACCTGGTGAATCGTGGATTTCAATTTATGGTTGGTGAGGCGGTCCAGCATATCTCCCACATTTACAACGATCTGATCAGGCAATGCCGTAATTGCAATCCATTTTCCATCTCTGCGTAAGACTTCCAACCCTTCCGCACTGGCACCCATTAGCAACGTGATCAGGTTGATATCTCCGTGAGGAGCCGCCCTTACAGCTCCCTCAGGCACAAGTTCAGGATTGGGAATTGGGAAATAATGTAAAGCACGAAGCAAACTATCACCGTTTTTTACCTTATCTTCAAAATAGTCTTCAGGTAGTTCCAGATAAATGGCGATCGCACGAAGTAATGTTTTTCCTGCGTTTTCAAATGTTTTATAAACCTCCAGTGTATATTCTTTGAATTCAGGAAATTCGCCGGGAAACACGTTAGCCGGCATTGTGCCAACTGGTTCGGGTTGCCCCACATGGTAAAATTCTTTTAAATCCGCCACTTTGAAACCTTTTGCAGTTTCCTTCCCCTTTCCAATATATCCTCTTTGTCCGAAGAGTTCGGGATGTTCGTATTTTTTCTTTTGTTCGTCGGGAAGTTTAAAAAAGCGCTGTACGGATTCGTATAGCCGTATACGTAGTTCATCACTTAATCCATGATTTTTAACAGCAACAAAACCTATATTGGTAAATGCCGAGCCAAGATCTGCGACAAATTTTTTCTTTTGCTCCGGATCTCCCGATGTAAAGTCCGCCAGATCCAGTGAAGGGACTTCGTTCAATAATGCTGGTTCCATAGTTGATTTTTTTGCAAAGTATAAAACAATCCGTTGTTCATGCAACTAATAGCAACGCCAATTATCATCTTTTTGTACTTTTACATCCTATGGCAAAAAGAATACTTAACACTCCTAAGGTAACAAATCCGAACTATTTAAAGCCGTTACCGGCAAAAGGCTGGGCAATTGTTATCGGAATCGCTATTCTTATCGGTACAATTGTATGGTGGAAAGACAGTACGGACGAAAACCAATGGGAATTCATAAGCAAATTTGGCATAAAACTCCCGCTTAAATACGCCATACACGGCATTGATGTTTCGCACCATAATGCTAAAATCAACTGGGACAAACTGAAAAATTCAAGGACTGAACAAGCCGGAGTTGATTTCGTTTATATCAAAGCAACAGAAGGAGCCACACATCTGGACAGACAATTTCAGCGTAACTGGAGTGAGGCCAAACGGGTTGGAATGAAACGAGGTGCCTATCATTTCTATAATCCAAGAGTCATGTCCGACAGACAGGTGGAAAATTTCATTGGCCAGGTTCGGCTGGAAGCGGGTGATTTGCCACCCGTGCTCGATCTGGAAACCGACGCCAGAAGACCCAATGAAATTATTGTAAAAGGCGTACGTAACTGGCTGGTTCTGATTGAAAAACATTACGGTGTAAAACCCATTATTTACGTCAATGCTCATTTTTACAAGAAATACATAGCCGGAAATTTTGATGATTATCCGCTTTGGCTGGCCGGTTATTCAAGAACCGATCTCAACGATCTGACATTGGATTCAAAGGTTTTATTCTGGCAGCACAGTGAAAGAGGCTGGGCCGATGGTATTAAAGGCTTTGTAGATTATAATGTTTTTTTGCAAGAGGCCGGGGATTGGGAAGGGTTGGGGGAGTAACGCGTTGCAAACGCGAAGCCATGGGAACCCTGCGCGGGCCGCACCGATTGCAAAGCGGTGTTAGCGGATTAATATTATTGCCCGAAAAACATTGCTAGCTTATTGTAATTTATATCTACGTGCTGCCGATGCTTTGAAGGAATGGTATAATGAGATGGCAAATTCTCAGTTTACAAGTTTTCAGGAGTTAAAGTCTGTTTATGGCAATGCAAGTCTGGTGGGAGACGACCGTGTAGTATTTAATGTTATGGGTAATCATTAAAGGCTGATAGTTCGAATGGTGTTTGAATATAAAACAATTCAGATAAAATGGTTTGGAACTCACGCTGAATATGATAAGGTTGATGTGAAAAATATAAAATTTAAATAACTGAAAACGTTATGGAATTAAAACCAATAAAAAATGACGAGGAATATGAAATGATGCTCGACTGGGTTGATAATCAGTTTGACAATGTGCCAGCTCCTGATAGCAGGGAGGGAAATATTTTACAAATTGCTTTATTGATTATTAAAGCATATGAAGATATTTATTATAAAATACCTTCTCCTGATCCTATTGAAGCAATCAAATTGAAAATGGATGAAAAAGGATTGAAAAGTAAAGATCTGGTTGAATGGGTCGGAAGCAAAAGTTAGGTTTCTGCATTACTAAACCGAAAAAAACCGTTGACATTAAAACTGGCAAAACTATTTCATGAGAGGTTAGAAATCCCTGCACACTTTTAAGCTGAAAATTTATGTAATAAGTTGCTCACTCCGATTTGCAATCGCGGTGCTTGTGGTTTAGCGTTTGCAACGCCTTGAAAGTTAAATTAAACCAACGGCTCCTGCTGGCTCAGACAATGGAAACTTCCCTGTCCCCAGATAATTTCTGTCGCTTCTAATGGGATTATTTTTCTGTCCGGAAATGCTTGTTCTAAAATGTCAATCGCAATGGTATCGTTCGGATTGTTGAAAACCGGAACAATCACCCCGGCGTTGGAAATCAGGAAATTGGCATAGGAGCCCGGTGCACGGAAACCATCAATAATTACAGCTTTCGGCATTGGTAATTCGATGATATTTAACTGCTTTCCATTTAACAAGCGCATGGCTTTAAGCATTTTCAGATTGGTTTGCAGGATAGCGTAATTTTCGTCACTCGAATCCTCTTCAACACATGCTACAATGGTATCTTCATTTACAAATCTGGTTGTATCGTCAATATGCCCATCTGTGTCGTCACCCGCAATACCTTCTTCTACCCATAGAATCTGTTCAACCCCATAATAATCATAAAGATGTTGTTCAATCTGACCTTGGTTTAAATGCGGATTACGGTTAATATTCAGAAGACACGATTTACTGGTCAGTAAACTACCTGCTCCGTTAAATTCCACAGCTCCGCCTTCCATGATGATACCCGGATGTACAACTGGTAAATTTAAATATTCTGCTACGACCTGAGGTGTACGGTTATCGTCGTCGTACGGCGGATATTTTCCTCCCCATGCATTATGTCCCCAATCCACGATCAGCTTTTGCTTTGTTTCCGGATTAATCACAAATGCCGGACCATGATCGCGGCACCAGGCGTCATTCGTTGGTTTAATGATGAACTCTATTTTGGACAGATCTACATGAATATTATCGAGTTCAGAAATGATAAAATTTTTCAAATTTTCATCATTGGCAATGATTCCCACATTTTCACCCTGACTGATCGCCTTGATGAACTCAAGATATTGCGGACGCATTTTTGCCAGCCGGTCGCCCTGCCATGAAGCTTCGTTGTGTGGGAAAGTAAGCCAGGTAGCTCGGTGTGGATGCCATTCGGCGGGGAACGTAAATCCGGATTCCTTAGGAGTGGTTAAAAGGCTTTTTGTGGGCACAATAATAATATATAATGAAAATAATGATATTGATTGAGCAGCAAAGGTCGTAAAAATTTATCCGGTCTTACTCTGTTTTCAATGGAATATATGCATTTTACGGATTAAGTTTTATCAAAAAAATATCCAGAGCACCGGTTTAATCCGGGCTTTGGATATTTTAAATTCAGTTTCGGCGGATCAAATGCTTACTGTGCCATCACCATATTATCAACGATATAAGTACCTTCTACCGTTGTCAGATTATATGCTTTCGTTACCTTACGGGCATTTGTTTGAACAACGCCCACTTTCCAGGTTGATACCACTCCGGTTGCAGGCTCATAATGATACAAAACATCGTTTTTAGACAAACTTTTCATACTTTTTTTGCCTTTGTTGGTTTGCACAAGATGGTGCGGAGCTGCTTCCAGTAAGAGTGCAGGCACCAGTTTGGTTTTAATCGTAACGTCATTTGCCGGACGAAGATAAACGGCTGTAAGCGATGAATTCGGAGTATTGTAAACATCGACCTGCTTTACCTGCGTAATTACGCTCTTTCCATTCCGGCACGTTTTTACTTTTTCACCCACCTTCACATCTGCAATTGCTTTGGTACTTCCATCAGCCATGATGACTGGTGCGGTGTCTGAAAAATACTTATGCTTATCTTTTTTCTTGAAAATCCTGAACCTCTTTTCAGACCTGTTGTTGTCTGAAACGGTATTTGCGGATTGTGCAGGTACATTTTGTGACAATAATGCGAAAATGACAATAACAATACTTTTGCGAATGCGCATATTTTTTTAATAATTGTTTTAAGCCTTGGACATTTTTACGAACACTTTACTCAAAAGGTTTGGCAACGCACCTAAGGCAATTAATATTAAGCCGGCTGTTATAAGCGTTGAGGTATGTGCAAAAAACTGACCCGAAGATAATATAGCAAGAATAAGAATAGTTGAGAACGGCAAAGAAAAAGCAATGAGGAGCACTGCCAGTTCAAGATCAAAAGTTCTTTTTTCTCTTGGTACATCTTTCGCATCTTCACGTAAATTGAAAGCGGAAATATGCGCCAGGGGCCAGAAACTTGCTGCACTCAAAGGAATCACAATTGCAAGCAATATCATTGATATATCACTAATGTTAAGTACGTAGATCATTCCTGCACTGATAAGCATTGTACTGCCAGCTCTGAAGAGCAGTATACTTGCAACTATACGCTTTTTGCCTTCTTTTAGTTGCACGGCAAGTCCAATAAATAACAATACCAGCGGAGTCATCATGGCACTGGTTTTATCGAACAGATCAGCTATAACAGGAGGTAATGTTTTGAACGTTACACCTAAGCTCAAAAGAATAATGGCCAGAAAAATAAGTGCGTTGATTGGTTCCTGAAACATACTTAGAAACAAACTTTTGATTTTGCTTCCCATTTTAGCTTCATTTTTTTCTTCACTGTTTTTCAGAAACATATTCATGGCCATGATATACAGTGAAATAAGTACAAAGAACTTATTTCCAACATCGGCCAGGGCAGCAATTGCAAGGCTTTTTTCTCCTAAAAATTCTGCAATGAACGGGAAGCAGGACAAACCCGGTGCAAGTGACGGAATGAGCATCATTAATGTTCTTCCTGTTGGACTGTTTTTCTCAATACCAAATAATGCAAAGGCAAGCGGTGCGGAAAAGAACATCAGGAAATTAAAAACCAGGGTCACTAAGGGAATAATGATCATGGAAGAATCCATTTCAATCTTCATCAGGGAGATAAAGATTGTAGAAGGAAGTGCGACGGACAAAATGATTTCTTTTATGCCATTTGTCTGCTCTTTGTTTTTGAATTTTCCTTTAAGCACAAGGCCCAGGGCAATCAGCAATAGGAGTGTTAGAGTCTTTTGCAATGCATCACTCATGATTATAATACTTTTGGATTATCAAATTTTTGTACTTCATCAGGGTTTAGGGAGGATTTATTAAAATGTTGAAAACCAACTATATAAGATACTATCTAAAATCTATTATATAGTTGGTGTCAAAAGGAAAAAGCCGGGTTTGAGCCCCGGCCTTTGTTTTAACTTAACTGACCAAGAGCGCTTACGAATATTTTCATTTCGTCCATGGTACCTATACTTACCCTGCACCAAGGTTTGTCCTGAATGTCAAAAGTGCGTATCGCTACGCCCTTTTCCATCAATTTCATCATCATTTCCTTGCCAGGTATGGCGATCGGAAAGATTACAAAATTGGTGAATGACGGGATGTACTTGTATCCCAGTTTGTCAAGATTTGAGTACAAATATGCTTTTGCTTCGTGGTTTAGTTTACGGGTATTTCCCTGGAATTCTTTATCGTCCATACTTGCAGATGCTGCAAAGATGGAGGTGTAGGAAATGCCCATTCCGCCACGGGTGATTTTTTCAATCTCTTTAATATATGAAGGAAGTGCGACCATATATCCAACACGGATACCGGCCATTCCCATAATTTTTGAGAACGTACGTGCAACGATTACATTTTTCTTTTGAGTCAAAAGAGAAACCATGCTTTGCGTGTCGGCACCTACTGCAAGTTCAATGTATGCTTCATCAACAAAAACAGGCACTTTTTCGGAAACGCGTGAGCAGAAATCCAATAAGTCTTTTCCTGATGTAATAGCACCGGTCGGGTTATTAGGATTACAAACGTAAACCAGTTTTGTATCTTTATCTATCGCAGCTTCCATAGCTTTCAGATCATGTGACCAGTCAGCTGTACATGGAACTGCTTTCCATTTTGCACCTACCGATTCGGCAACATTAACCAATGACATATAACAAGGATCAGCAGATACAATGTTACCGCCTTTCATAAATGTAACGATAGCTACTTTTTCCAAAAGATCAGAAGATCCTGGTCCCATCATGATATGATCGGCAGGAACGCCTTCTTTTTTAGCAATTTTATCAATAAGGTCGAACATTTCTTTCCATGCATAACGGTTCCCGAACTTTACGGAATCTGCAACTGCTTTTTGGGCAGACATTGGTGGCCCGTAAGGATTTTCGTTAGCATTTAATCTTGCAATAATCTTAGGTGCTTTGAAATCTGCCGGTAAAAAATGTTCCCTCACCATCGGGCTTCTGTAAATACGATTTTCAGGATCCAGGAAAAAAGGTGAGTTAGAAAATGCACCCATGCTAAGGTGAGGTGCCAACGTCATTCCTCCGATTGCCATTAAACCGGATTTTAGTAAGTTGCGACGGTCAATTTTTTGATTCATTATATTAATAGTTAGTAATAGGTGGTTTTTGTTATAATAAATTTTGCAAAAATTATATAACTCAAAATTTTATAAACAATATTTGAAATTAAAAGAAAGTCAGCTAAATTGTTAATAACCAGCTAACTTTCTTTTGATTATTTTTCGGTCACTGCAATTTGTGAAAAGCGGGTAAATGCAATTCCTTTATGCGTTCCGGACCAGGTTACCTTAATTATGTCACCTTTTCTTTGTATCCTGTTGCCTTCAAATCCAAGCTTTTTGAAACTCGTTTTTAACGAAACCAATCCGTTTCCATCGCTGGTTATCTCTCCCCAGTTTCCGCTTGATTTGTATGTTTCGGGGGTAAATGTGTAAGTCTGCCCTTTGATCGTAAATTTTTCTGCTTTTACTGATTTTGTCAGTTCATATTTTATAGAAAGTGCTATTGCTGAAACTGGTATGGAATCTATTCCTATTTCATTATTCAGGATATTGGTTTTATCAAGTTCAAATAATCTTGATGCGACAGTAATTTCCTGGCTTGAGCTGTCAGTCGGTACAGAGGCAGTGGCCGAAATAGGCGCTCCGAAAGTTGCACCAACGACATCAACCAATACGGGTGAAACCACGCTGTTCAGCATTGGATCTTCCACTTTACATGATAGCGTTGCGAAAGTGATTGTTGCAATGAGGCAAAGTGAGCCGGCAAACGTTTTTATATTTTTCATAAATACTGAATTATCTGTGAATGTAGTTTAAAGGCCGACCTTACTCTGCCCACCATAGTTTAGTTTTCATGTCGTTTGGCCCGCCATTAAGTGTTTCCCCAATTTTTACGGCGTCCGCATTTAATGAATATTCCGAACTTGGATAATTGAAACGTGTTGGTAAAACACCGTCATTTTTCAGAACTGCTCTTGGATCAGGTGAAGGGAAAACCGGGAAACCGGTACGGCGGTATTCTGTCCAAGCTTCAACACCTTGTGCAAAAAGAGAAACCCATTTTTGTTCAATTATTTTTTCTTTGGATACAGCACCGACAGCAGTAAGAAATGCCGCTGGAATTGTTAAGCCATACTGACTAAAAGATGCCGTCATTCCTGCTTCAAAATAAGTTTTGGCATCACCGGTAATGTCACCGTCCAAAGCAGCTTCAGCAAGTATGAAATTCAGTTCAGAAAATGTCATGATAACTTCAGGCGCATCCGCTTTTGTAAAAGCACTTCCGATAGTTGAGCTGGTAGCCAGGTAAGATGTTGCAATTGCATCCGGTAATCCATTTGGATGGCCCTGGTATAAACCATCTTTATTTGGATTGGCATAAACTGTAATACGCGTATCTCCAAGAGAATTCATTTTATCGGCAAGCGTTTTACTGATGTTCCAGTCTGTACGGCCACCCTGGATTAAAATTTGGTTCCACTCATTATTGCTCGGCAATACAGTGGTACATTTTAATGAAGCATTATCAGCATTACTTGTGAAAATCGGATACTTGGCAGCGTCTCCAAGTATTTCTGCCATAATAGCACGGGATTCAGCCGATTTCTTTGCAGCCTGGCGATTCGCCAATCTTAAACGCAGGGAGTTTGCGAATTTTTTCCATTTCAGGATATCCCCTGAATAAAGAATATCACCCGCAACGGCCGGACCGCCCACAGTAAGTTTCTCATTAGCCATTTTAAGGTCACTCAAAATTCCTGCATATACTGCCTCCATGTTATCATACTTTGGAGTATAAACAGGTTCTTCGGCTGTACCTTTAATTGCATCTGAATAAGGAATTGCTCCGTACATATCAGTAAGCAAGGAGAATACCCATGAGCGCATTACCAGTGCAACACCTTCATAATTTGGGTTTGGGTTTGCAGAACCTTCTCCAGTCTGAAGAATAATGCGCTGAAAATTTAGCTGGGAATCATTGTAGAAACCCTTCCAGTTATTTGCCAGCAATGCCGGGCCAACTGTATAGTCGTCACCTTCGTTGCTATAGATATTTCTGGTAAGGTGCTGAACGTATAATTCGGCAGCATCAATATTGATACGTTCGAAACGTTCTCTGTGTCCCCAGTAACGGTCAATTGCAGTTTCAATCCCGGTAGGGAGCAGGTACTGCGGCCCAATTGCAGTTGGAGCATTAGGGCTTGTATTCATTGCATCAAAATCTTTTGTACAACTTGTGGCGGTCAATATCCCAGCCAACGCAGTCATCCAAATGGTTTTGTGATTTAGTATATTTTTCATCAGGAAATTCTTTTGAGTCAATGATTTAGATAGCTGCTTTTAGAAAGAGAATGATAAGTTCGCTCCAACACTGCGTGAACTTGGAAGTTCTCCATAACCGAACCCTTGTGCGTTTCCTCCTTTTGCATCAATTTCAGGATCGATATGCGGTGTATTTTTGAAGATCATCCACACGTTACGTCCCACAAGTGAAATCTTGGCAGACTGGATTTTAATTCTTTTCAGGAATGACGGATTGAAGGAGTAGCCTAATGATACTTCACGAAGTTTCACATAGCTCGCATCAAATATAGCCGACTCGTGATAGTTACGAGGGTTATTATATCCGTACAGTTGGTTGGCAGTTACAATGATGTCGTTCGGTACATAAGTAATGCTTTGATCAGTACCAACTACCTCACGAACACCCTGACCAATCACACCTTCTTCACGTCCCAGAGCAGTTTCTGCATATTGTCCGGTCCAGCGGGCGGTTCCGGTACCTTCGTCATAAATGTCACCACCAATACGGGCGTCAATCAAAAAGCTTAAAGAAATTCCCTTGAAATTTAATGTATTATTGATACCACCAATCCAGTCAGGCTGAATATTGCCCAGTCTTTGATTAGCGATTGTAACAGGTAAGCCGTTTGCATCATAAATTACCTGGCCATCAGGAGATTTTTTGAATCCAACACCATAGAATGTACCGTAAGCCTGGCCAACACGTGCTTCTGAGGACATACCCCTTTGTGTAGCCAGTGTGTAAGTTGTTAAGCCTTCTGCAAGTTCAATTACCTTATTGCGGTTACGAGAGTAATTTAATGATACGTCCCAGCTAAAACCATTTGAAAGTTTAACGGGTGTGCCGGAAATAGATACCTCGATACCTTTGTTCGTAATTTTACCTGCATTCAGAATACGTGTATTATAACCGCTCGCCTTGGAAATTTCTACACCCAGAATCTGGTCACGTGTAGTCTGATCGTAGTAGGTAACGTCCAGGCCAAGTTTTCCGCGTAAAAAGCGAAGGTCGGCTCCAAATTCTAAACCTGTTGTAATTTCCGGTTTAAGATTAGCATTTGCAATCTGGATGTTTTCACCAAATTGTGGGGTTGAACCATTCCAGGAGCCTTTTTTTGGAAAGGTCTGTGCTAACTGATAAGGAGTTGCATCATTACCAACCTGTGCATAGCTTGCACGAAGCTTACCAAAAGTAATAATGTCGCTTTTGATATCGAAAAGTTCGGTGATTACTCCACTAACAGATGCGGATGGATAGAAGTAAGATCTTGCGTTACTTGGCAAGGTACTCGACCAGTCGTTACGAGCTGTCAGATCAAGAAACAATGCATTTCTCCATGAGAAGTTGGCAGTTCCAAACAAACTTTGAGTTTCTGACTTGGTAATATTACTTTCAATTACGTTGGTACTCGGGATAGAGTTTTCTGCCGTATACAAACGATCAACAACCATTTCTCCAACATAGAAATAATTTCTTTTGGAAAAGTTAGTCCGCTTAATACCTCCAAATTGCAGATTAAGACCAAACTCTTTGTTAAGTTCTTTGTTGTAGGTAAAGATAAAGTCAGAGTTAGTTTCCTGATTACGTAAAACCTCTTCCGAGAAACGTCCGGGAGTACGGGCACCATTACGGATTCGGTTGAAGTTAGAAACTGCCACACGCGTTTCACTCCAGAAATCCGTTCCCGATCTGATCATCAGGCTAAGCGAAGGAAGGATTTTGTAGTTAAGAGCGATGTTACCCAGCAACCTGTCCTTTTCGTTACTTGTAGGCAGATATTTTTGTGAGAAGAATGGGTTGGTAAAAAAGGTATGTTGCCAGTTAGCTGGTTCTGCATCTGTTGCAGGCTGGTTATGTACAGCGTTATAGCTTTCATAATCGCGCAATTGATCCCATGAAACATGACGATGAGCCCAAATGAATTCCTGTCCTCCTGAATAGCTTCTGTTATCAGACCCGGATTTGATGTATTCTCCTGAAAGTGTAACACTCAGGTTTTTTGTCAGGTTATATCCGGAATTAATACGAAAGTTATTACGATGAAAGTCGTTGTTATACATAATACCTTTTTGATCAAGCCGGCTTAATCCAAGGCGGAAAAAACCTTTATCATTGCCACCTGAAAGAGCAACACTGTTTGTGAAAGTACGGCCCGTCTCCCAGTATTCGTCCCAGTTGTTAGGTTGAGGTGTCAGTGGCGCAACTTCGTCACCTGTCCACCATTGTCTCACAAGACGACCGTCCATAGGAGCGCCCCAGCTTTCGTCAGTTCCTTCAGAACCTGCCAGAGGATATCTTGAATCGTATACAGAACGGTACTGGGCGATTTCGGTAGGATCAGTAATGGATCCGCTCCACCCATTGTTATACCATGTACGGTAACCATTACCACCGCCGTAAGTATTTTGGAAATCAGGCTTGATCCATGGACGCTCAAAAGTCATATTAGAGTTCACTTCGACACCTAATCCTTTTGTGCCCTGGCCGTTTTTCGTAGTGATGAGAATTACACCGTTTGCCGCGCGGGAACCATATAATGCAGCAGCATTAGGCCCTTTAAGAACTGACATTTCTTTAATGTTATCCGGATTCACTTCTGAAATACCACCGCCGTATGTTTTGTTGGCAGTTTGTTCCATGGGTACACCGTCAATTACAATAAGTGGCTGATTATTTCCTGAAACGGAAGATGAGCCTCTTATTTGTATAGTAGATCCGCTGCCAGGGCCGCCGTTGGACTGAACGCGTACACCTGCGATTTTTCCTGACAAGGCATTGGCGACATTACTTGACCGGGATTCAGTTAAAGCACTTCCTTTTACTTCCTGTACTGTGTAACCGAGCGCTTTCTTTTCACGTTCGATACCAAAAGCTGTAACTACAACTTCGGAAAGCTGACGTGTGTCGGCATCCAGTTTAATAATAAAAGCAGTTTGATTCCCAATTGGAACTTCCTTAATAAGAAAACCTACATAAGAGATAACTAAAATACCGTCGCCAGGAACTGAAAATTTGAAACTTCCATCTGCATCTGCATTGGTGCCGACATTGGTGCCTTTGTAAATAATCGACGCCCCGGCTAAGCCCAGATCGTCATCGGCAGCAGTGATCTTTCCACTTATCTCGCGTACTTGGGCGTACGCTGCAGGTAAGAAAAGATTTGCTAAAATAAATAGGAGTAGTACTTTACGCATGGGTAATCCAGTTAGATTGAGTTAGATTAATGGGTGAATCGAAGTGAAAAGTTATGGCTGTGTGGTGTCCACGTTGCTGTGCGCCGCACACACTTTCGCGTGGACATACAAACACAGCCATAAACCTGTAAAACTGCTTTTCCGGAAAGCAATGTTATCTTCAATGAAGGACAAGCCAGGTGATAAGGACTTTTTTTGAATATGTTAAAGTCATTTATCAGATTGCTGATCCAGCTTAAGAGAAATGATACTCTATTGAAATAATTATATTGTATAAATGAAAACCTTTCAGAAAACCATCGTATTTCAGGCGATCTGACAATTGATGTTCCTCTTTATACACTAAGACAGTTTCGAGTGCGGCTGGAAAATGTCTGTTAGCTAAGAAGTCGTGTCATTCGTATAATGACTTCTCAAATATACTGACAAACAAGAAAAATGCAAGAGAAAAGATTTATTAATTGAGATTAATTAAAATAATAATTGGTTGTTCAAAACTATTTTAAAACATTATAGTAATAATCCATTATTTAATTTAACTTATTTGTTTTGAATAAAATCTATAATGGTTGTAGACTAAGTTTGTATCATTTTAATGGCTAAGTAGCTTATTGATATGAATTTGTGTTTAACAGAATATTTCCTAAGTATCTGTTTCAATAGATTGTTGTAATAAACTGTAAAAAAAATTCTATTTGCTGCAAATGAAAAAAAGAGCCCCGGTTTGGAGGCTCTCTTTATCTTGAAATGAAAATAATTATATTTTGTTCTTTTTACTTCTCGTCAATATACCTTTTTAAAATCGGTTGATAAGAATCTACACGCCGATCCCTGAAGAAAGGCCAGGTCGTACGGTAATGATCAAGTTTGAGCATGTCCAGCTCCTGCACGTGTGTTATTTCTTCATCATGAGGTGCCAGATAAAGCAGGCGTCCCTGTGGATTTGCGATAAAAGATCCTCCCCAAAACTGTTGGTCAGCCTCTCTACCAACCCGGTTTACCGACACAACATACACACCGTTTGCCACCGCATGCCCGCGTTGAATAGTCTGCCAGGCACCATATTGCTCTTCATTGATTATGGGGTCGGTTTCATTGGTATCCCAGCCAATTGCAGTTGGATAAAACAAAATTTCAGCTCCCATCAGACATGTAATCCGTGCTGCTTCGGGATACCATTGATCCCAGCAAATTAAAACACCGATTTTAGCAAATTTTGTTTTAAAAATCCTGTAACCTGTTGAATCCGACGATTCCGGTTCTCCATTAGGGGCATCGCCAGGGGTAAAATAAAACTTCTCGTAATAACCGGGATCATCAGGAATATGCATTTTCCGGTATTTACCAAGATAAGAACCATCCGCATCCAAAACTGCTGTTGTATTATGGTACAAACCATGCGCACGTTTCTCAAAAAGTGACGCAATGATGACCACACCAAGTTCTCTTGCCAGTGTTCCCAACGTGTCAGTGGAAGGCCCCGGAATGGATTCAGCAAGTTCAAAATTTTTATGGTCTTCAACATCACAGAAATACAGTGATTTAAAGAGTTCCTGCAAACATATAATCTGTGCTCCGCTGGCGGCTGCTTCCCGGATTTTAACTGTTGCTTTTTGAAAATTAGCTTCTATATTGTCAGTACAGCTCATTTGAACTATTCCGATATTTACTTTTTTGTTCATATTTATTGGTAGGTGAAACCCTGATTCTTAAAAACAATTTTATGTTTATATCCGGGATGGTAATTCTTTAATTTCAAAATCAAATGACGACTCGTTCATACATTTAAAATGCTTTTTAGGGCATTTTTTGTGTCCTATTTTTGAACATGGACGGCAATTAAGATTATTGTTTTCAACAACCTCAAAAGAAGTTTTATAAGGATACATACCAAAAGCCGGAACGGTATTTCCCCAGATTGAGAAAACTCGCTTTTTAAATGCAGCTGCTACGTGCATCAGTCCCGTATCATGTGAAAAGACAATACGTGCCTGCCGAATAATAGAAGCAGACTGATTAAAATTGTATTTTCCACATGCATTAAATATAAGATGATCTCCCAGAGCAGTTCTTACTAGTTCTCCTTCCTCGAAATCTTCTTTCCCACCAAGAAGAACAACAGGATGATTTATTTTCCTGCATAGTTCAGTCATACGATGTGTTGGAAGCTTCTTAGTAAAATGCTGGCCACCAATGGCATATGCTACGAAATCGTTACGATGTGTTTCAGGCAGCCATTCTGCCTCTACATTATCTTTGAACGGCATAAAGTAGTCGAGGCCGGCATTGTCATTTTCAATGTGCAAAGTCTTTAGAGTGGCCATATATCTGTCGACAATATGTTCATCAGGCAGATAATTGATCTTGAATTTTGTAAGTAAAAATTTCTGAACATTCAGTTTTTCAAAACTAAATGAAGTTTTGCCAAGCAGGAGTTTAATTTTTAGCGTTCTTAAATTGGTGTGCAGGTCAATGATGTAGTCAAAATTTTCATTACGAAGTTCTGGCAGCATTTTATTGAAACTGTTGTCGAGCAACCACAATTTGTCTACATAAGGATTGTCTTCCAGAAGGAAGCCAAATTTCTTTTTGTGAAGTAGTGAACTTCCGCATTCGGATATTGCTGTTTCAGGCACCTGATTACGGGTGTGGTCAAAACGATATCACCAATGGATGAAAAACGAAGAATAAGAAATTTGACTGGTTTGATCACTTTTTGTTTTCTTCCAGTAACTGTGACGGTTGCAGGTTTTCAGGCCGGTTATGTTTCCATCGCCTATGACTCCAAAGCCAGTTATCAGGTTGTTTTAAGATATCTTTTTCTAAAAAGTTAATTTGACTTTCAAGTATACGGTTGTTAGGCTCGTCCTTAGGAGACTCAGTTATGAGCTCAAAATAAAACTTATAAAACCCTCTTTTCCATTCATCACGCAAAGTCCCCATGTAAAGAACCGGCGCGTTCAGTCTTCTTGCTATCAGTTCGACACCTCTGAACACACCAGTTTCCTGATTTAAGAACCTGGTCCAGTATGCTTTTTCGGGAACCGGTGACTGGTCGTTGATCAATATATAAATAAACGGCTTGTCGCGTGGGGTCAAAGCTTTTACAAACGCATCTTTCATCGGAACCATTTCTGTGCCAAACTGAGTCCTCACTTTTTTAAACCAGTCTTCAAAGGTATTATTGGCCAGCTCATGATATACGACCACAATTTGGTAGGATAATTTGGCAGAAGCAAATAAATTAAGCATTTCCCAATTTCCAAGATGACCGGCAACTACGACAATATTCTTTTTCTGCTCGTAATAATGATCCAGAAAAGAGGTGTCAAATTCAATACGCCTTAATAAATCAGTTTTAGATATTGAACGTAACTTAATGGTTTCGAAAATGATATCTGTAAAGTTACGATAATATTTTTTTGCTATACTTTTGATCGTTTCTTCGTCCTGATCCGGAAAACTATTATGCAAATTATCCAATATCACATTTCGGCGGTAGTGTGCTATATCAAATATAAGGAAACGAAAGAAGTCCGATAGCCTGTAAAGGCTTTTCCATGATAGCTTTGATATTGCTGTGAGTATAAACAATAACAATCTGGTGGATAATTTCTTCATTTTTATAATCCATTTTGCAAAATAAAAGCAATCCGGCTATAAAATAAGTTCCGCGTATATAGGACTTTTTGGTGATTCGCCAAGTTGTAAAATTAGTTAGCGATGATAATGTATAATTATATTGCTAATTGTTCTGGCTTCAACAACGCTGGCTTCTTGTGCTTCCATCTTCTATGGCTCCACAACCAGTTATGTGGCTGGGTATTGATGTTTTCTTCTAATATCCCTGCTTGTTTTTTTAGTATGAAGTTATTGGGTACCGTTTTGGGTTCGTCGGTAATTGTAGTAATGTCAACATGGTAATAACCCCGTTTATTAGCTACTTTGCTGAAATCAGCATAAAGTACGGTAAGGTTATAACGCCGGGCTATCGTTTCTACACCGCGAAAAATGCCTGTATCCTGATTCAAAAAAGTTGTCCAGAAAGCTGTACCTGGATTTGCGGACTGATCGTTGGCCAGTACTACGGCATACGGCTTATCTCTTGGCTTTTGCAATTCTTTGAAAATCTGATTCATTGGAACCAGTGTTGCTCCAAAACGTGTGCGAAGATTTATAAACCATTCATCAGATTCTTTATTTTGTAACGGACGGTAAACCACTATACATTCATGTGTAAACGAAAGCGACGAGAATAAATTAGCAAGCTCCCAGTTTCCACGGTGCCCCATCAGATATATGATGTTGGTTTTCTTAGCATAAAAATCATCCATCATACTGATATCCCCTTGTAGCCTGTCCCTCACCACCTCAGGGCTTGCTGTACGGAATTTGATGGTTTCTACGATGATATCAGTGAAATGAAGATAAAAATTTTCAGCTATGACTTTTAGCTCAGCATCTGATTTTTCAGGAAAACTGTTTTTGAGATTCATCCGGATAACTTCTTTCCTGTATCCGATTAAATCAAACAGCAGCCATTTTAAAGCACTGGAAAGCCTGAATGCATTTTTCCAGGAAAGCCGGGATAATGAATTTAGTAGAAAAAGAAAAATTTTTGAAAAAAACCGATTCATGCAAACATTTTTACAATATTACATATATAACGTATGTTTATAAAATGTTAGCTTTTGTTTTCAAATATTGTTAGTTTCACTTATTCAAACAATTAGGTAATACACTGTGTTAGAAGGATTATTTGATATAAAGAACGACAAACGTCTGAGCATGTATTTGTACCGGATGGGATTCAGTATGTGGCTCATGTATCTGGTTTTGGGGGCTCCTGCGATGCGTACCTATGCGCATTACCGCACAGATTGCGGAGTTTTTGCTTTATTTTAATGATCGTTGGCTTTTCCGCATCTATGGTTTATGACTATTTTCATAATCGTGATGCCTTCTGAACAAAAAAAGAAATGGCTGTTTGTCAGCTATCTGATATTAGCAGGAATTATTTATTTTTTAGAATTTCAGGGCAAAGAACATTTTCTGGATTTTAAATGGCTTTTCCATCTTCGCTAATGCTATTCTGGTAAAAGATCCTCTCTTTTTATCATTTTTTGAATTGCCTCATATGAAAGATCAGGCAGTGCAGCTACTTTGCCAATCACAATGATTGCAGGGGAAGCTATCTCACTGATCTTCGCCAGAGGCTGGATATTACTTATTTTCCCTGTCACTACTTTTTGGTCAGGCAATGAGCCATTCTGAATAATTGAAACAGGTTCATCCAGTTTGTTCAATTTTGCATAAATACCTACAATTTCGTCCAGTTTGTGCAGTCCCATCAGTATTACGACTGTTGCAGTTGACTGAGCGGCAAAATGAAGATCTTTGGATAAAGAATGATTTTTGGTTGTTCCGGTAATTACCCAGAAACTTTCACTTACACCTCTGGATGTCAACGGTATTCCTGCCAGTGCCGGAACGGCGTAACTGCTGGAAATGCCAGGAATGACTTCTGATTTGATTCCGTGCTGTTCGGCAAAAATGATTTCTTCATATCCTCGTCCAAACACAAATGAGTCACCTCCTTTGAGTCTTACCACTTCTCCATATTGCGTTGCATATTCTACAATCATTGAATTAATTTCATCCTGTCCACAACTTGTTTTCCCATATCGTTTGCCAACTAAAATTTTGACACAATCGGATGGGCAATAATCAAGAAGAGTAGGATGGGCAAGGGAATCGTATAATACGACTTTGGCTTTTTGTAAAGCTTTAATCCCTTTTAAGGTGATCAGGTCAGGATCGCCGGGACCAGCACCGATAAGTGTAAGTATCATAGGGAAGGAGCTGTCGGCCATCAGCGTTCGGCTGTCAGATCGTTGCTAATTCAAAGTTTGATAGCTGCTGATGGATATATTTAATTTGAACCGATTCGGATCACAATAACTGATTTGTTAATGGCCAGGTTAAAGAAGTCAACTTTTTAAAAGTTGACTTCTTTTTTCCTTAACTATCTTTTCCAAATGAAAGCTCCTGCAATACAGGTTCTCCGGTTTCCATTAATTGTGCTTCGCGCGTGTTGCGTACAAAATTCAGGAATTTCTCAGCAGTACCTATAAAGTAAGCAGCAAAAGCTTCGGTAGGTTCAAATTTATTAATACTGAAAGCCAAAGAACGGAAAGGAGTTTCTTCGGAATCAGGAAGTATATATTCAGCCGGAATCTCATATTTAAATTCCTGTCCAAAGTTGGCCTGGAAATCGTTAATGATACCATACTGCGTATTGGTATTCACGTCCTTGGTCATTAATAAGCCTTTTGCACCGGTAATCAATACATTATAAGCATGATAAATTGCATCAGCCCAAATATCCGATTCGAAATTTTCTTTCGCAAGATTTAGTTTTTCCTGTCCTTCTGTTATAGTGGTCGCAACAAGGTCAACCAAAACACTCGCACATTCACCAACACCAATTTCAGTTTTAAACATTTCGTCATGATCCCAGTCACGGTATTCATCATCCTGAACCGTGGAAAGATCAGCAATTGGTTTTAAAAGCTGGAAGAAGTAATTTTTAGTCTGACGTGCATAATACTGATTGTAATACTCACCGTCAAAAGCATTGGCTTCAAAATCGTTGAAAAGTGTACGCAGTGCTTCCGGGCCACGTTTAGTCGGGACTTTGATCACTTTATCACCTATCAAACCGATACCATCGCCTGAGAAACCACCTCCCAATAAAACCTGCAAAGCCGGCAAAACCAGTTTGCCATTTTTTATCGAACTGCCATGGAATCCAATGTTAGAAGCATTGTGCTGTCCGCAGCCATTCATACAGCCACTGATTTTTATTTTAATATCCTGGTTGTACATCATTTCAGGGAATTCTTCCTTCATAACATCTTCCAGAACACGAGTGATCCCGTAACTGCTTGAAATAGCCAGGTTACAGGTATCCGTTCCGGGGCATGTTGTAATATCCATCGTACTGTCAAAACCAGGAGCAGCAAGCCCAAGTTTATTCAGCTCATTATAAATTGCTACAAGGTCTTCCCCTTTTACAAAACGAAGAATATATCCCTGATTTACTGTAACACGAATATCATCAGCTGCATATTTTCTAACTATATCGGCAAGGCTGCGTGCTGTGTCAGAGCTTATGTCCCCAAGCAAAACCCTTAGTTGAACGGCATACCAGCCTTTTTGTTTTTGTTCAAAAACGTTGGTTTTGTACCAGTTTTTAAATGTGTCTATACCGGACTGTTCAATACTTTCAGCAGCATTGTTGAAAATTACATCTTCACTTACGGAAGCACGCGGTGCATAATCCAGGGAAGCAACCTGAGATTCAAACAGATCATGAGGGATTGCAAATACTTTATTTTTAAGTGCTGCACGTTCCTCTTTTACCCTGGCCATCATTTCGTCCAGCCCAAGATCATTAAGCAGGAATTTCATCCGTGCTTTATGTCGTCTTACCCTTTCTCCATAACGGTCAAAAACACGTAAAACGCCTTCAATAAATGGAATTACATTTTCTTCTTCCAAAAATTCGTAGGCAGTTTGTGCTGAAAATGGCTGTGCTCCAAGTCCGCCACCAAGTAAAACCTTAAAACCTTTTACAGTTTCACCAGCTGCATTTACACCCATTTTAGCAATTAAACCAACATCGTGTATAAATGCCAGCGCCGAATCTTTTTCTGAGGAAGACACGGCAATTTTAAATTTCCTTCCCATATCCTGATTAATAGGATTACGAAGAAAATAAGTAAATATTGAGTGAGCGATAGGTGTTACATCAAACGGTTCTTCAGGATCAATACCTGCTACTGAGGAGGCTGTAACATTGCGAATTGTATTTCCACAAGCTTCTTTCAAAGTAATTCCGGCGTCTTCCAGATCAGCCCAAAGCTGTGGAGAATCAGAAAGCTTAACAAAGTGAAGCTGAATATCCTGACGTGTAGTCGCGTGAAGATTGCCAGTTGCGAATTTATCGGAAGTATCTGCAATACGAACAAGCTGGTCAGCCGTAATTCGCCCAAAAGGAAGCTTGATACGGATCATTTGCACACCCGGCTGGCGCTGACCGTAAACACCACGCGTCAGACGAAACTTACGAAAAGCTTCTTCCGGGGTTTCGCCAGTGTTAAAAGCATCGATTTTGTTTTGCAAATCAACAATATCGCGTTTCGCAACAGCTGCTACTTTTTCTGAAATTATTAAATTACTCATGGTGATACAATTCTTAATCCTTATGGATTAGTATATTAATGTCATTTTATTCTATCATGCAGGCTCCAACGGTAACATTGGATGTTTCATCTATCAGGATAGCAGCACCGTTTGCCCTGTTTGTCTGATAATGATCATAAGCGACTGGCTGGGCCGTACGCAATACGATTCGCGCTACATCATTTAGTTTCAGGTTATCAACGTCATCCAATTTTTCGTAGGAATTGATATCTATCTGATATTCAATATCTCTTACCGAACATCTTGATCTCGAAGTGCCATGCTGAAGAATATATTTATTTCCTGCCTTGAGTGTTTTTTTATCATCCATCCAGCAAATAATCACTTCCAGATCCTGGCTTACAACCGGAGAATTGTTCAAAGAAACGATCATATCTCCACGGCTGATGTCAATATCATCTTCAAGTAATATCGTCACAGACTCTAAAACAGAAGCTTCCTCAATTTCGTTTCCGCCAAATTCAATTTTAGCGATCCTGGATTCTGTTTCAGAAGGCAAAACCTTAACAGCATCACCTTTTTTGAATGTTCCACTCTGAATTCGCCCTGCATATCCTCTGTAATCATGTAGTTCCTCAGTTTGTGGGCGAATTACATATTGAACTGCAAAACGGCCGTCGTCCTGATTCTGGTCTTTCAGTACATTAACAGTTTCTAATACAGAAAGTAAGGTTTCGCCTTTATACCAGGTCATATTTTGTGATCTATCAACGATATTATCCCCGTTTAATGCGCTTACCGGTATAATAGTCAGATCCTTAATATTCAGTTTCTCAGCCAGTTCTTTGTAGGATTTTTCAATTGCCAGAAATCCTTCTTCTGAATTGCCGATCAAATCCATTTTATTAATCGCCACGACCACATGAGGAATTCCCAACATGGAAGCGATCAGAGAATGGCGGCGTGTTTGCTCTACTACACCATGACGTGCGTCAACAAGGATAACAGCTAAATCTGCATTGGAAGCTCCTGTAACCATATTTCTGGTATACTGGATATGCCCGGGTGCATCAATACTGATAAATTTACGGCTTGGTGTCTGGAAATATTTGTAGGCGACATCAATCGTAATTCCCTGCTCACGTTCAGAACGAAGGCCATCAGTAAGCAATGCCAAATCAATTTCACCATCGTTACGGCTTTTGCTCGCGCGTTCAATGGCATCCATCTGATCAGCCAATATATTTTTTGTATCGTAAAGCAAACGTCCGATCAGTGTGCTTTTTCCATCGTCTACTGAACCGGCTGTTATAAATCTTAGTAAATCCACTTTTTTAGTATATGAGTTTATGAGCGGCCGCCGCTCGGTACAAAGTTTATGAGTCGTTCGCTTCAGAGTCTTTAAACTCATCGACTGCTTTAAACTCATTTTAAAAATATCCGCCCTTTTTTCGGTCTTCCATAGCTGCTTCGGTTTGCTGGTCGTCGATACGGGTTTCTCCACGTTCGCTGATCCTTGAAATAGAAATTTCAGCAATTACTTCATCCAAAGTAGCAGCACTTGATTCAACAGCAGCAGTACAAGTCATGTCACCTACTGTACGGAAACGTACCTGACGGGTTACAATCTGATCGTTTTCGTCTTTTTCAATAACAGGAGTGTTATTTAACAGCTTTCCGTCTCTCAGGATCAACTCACGTTCATGGGCGAAATAAATAGAGGGAAGCGTAATTTTTTCTCTTTTCAAATAAGCCCAGACATCCAGTTCAGTCCAGTTTGAAATAGGAAAAACACGTACATTTTCACCTTTATGGATACGGCCGTTAAAAAGATTCCAAAGCTCAGGGCGCTGACGTTTTGGATCCCATTGCCCAAACTCATCGCGAAATGAGAAAATTCTTTCTTTTGCACGTGCTTTCTCTTCGTCACGACGTGCACCTCCAATACATGCATCAAATTCAAACTCCTCAATCGTATCAAGCAAAGTAAAAGTCTGCAGCCAGTTACGACTTGCATTTTTACCTGTTTGTTCTTTCAGGCCTTTTGCTTTAATCGTATCTTCCACATATCTGACAACGAGTTTTGCACCAATTTTTTCAGCCAGTTCGTCACGATAATTAATAGCTTCAATAAAATTATGTCCTGTATCTACATGAACAAGCGGGAATGGTATTTTTCCTGGCGCAAATGCTTTCTGAGCAAGGCGAACCAATGTTATAGAATCTTTTCCACCGGAAAATAACAATGCCGGACGCTCAAACTGACCAGCCACTTCACGCATAATGTAAATTGCCTCTGCTTCTAACTGATCCAGATAATCGGGCGTTTTACGTCTTTCATCTGCTTCCTGATCGCTGATATCGGACATTTCTTTAACTGAAATTGACATACTTATTTTTTTTAGCTTTTAGCTACAAGCCGCGAGGGACCGCTGTTGGCTCTTAGCCTTATAAAATTCTTTACTTAAATTTGAACTATTCAATATTGGGGACAGCTTTGCCGATAGCCGATAGCCGATAGCCGATAGCCGATAGCCGATAGCCGATAGCCGTTATTTCGCATGTAATCCGCATTCCTTTTTTGATTCATCTTCCCACCACCAGCGTCCGGCACGGAAATCCTCGCCTTCCTGAATTGCACGTGTACATGGCGCACAGCCGATGCTCACAAAACCTTTGTCATGAAGTGGGTTGTAAGGTATTCCGTTAGACTTCACATAATTTTTTACTTCTTCAAATGACCAGTCAAGAATTGGGTGGAATTTAATCAGGTCGTGCGCTTCGTCAACTTCCAGCTTACTCATTGACTGACGGTTTCCCGACTGTTCTGCCCGGATACCCGTCACCCATATTTTTGCTCCTTTCAAAGCACGGTTTAAAGGTTCCACTTTACGGATAAAGCAGCACTCTTTTCTGTTTTCTACTGAATCATAAAAACTCAATGGCCCTTTTGAGCTCATTAATGTTTCTACTGAATCCGTTTGAGGATAATAGACCTTTATTTTTGAATCGTAACGGTTGTTCGTTTTTTGCAGCGTCATGTACGTTTCATTGAACATCCTGCCAGTATCAAGGGTAAAGATGGTAATATTCAGATTATTCTTTAAAATGAAGTCCGTAATAACCTGATCTTCATAACCCAAGCTTGTCGAAAATACGACTTCACCTGGAAAAAGATCAGCCAGAATAGCCAGTGATTCGGTTTCACTTTTGCCTTCAATGGCTGCGTGCAGAGAGGATGTGTTTGTATTCATGGTGATTCGCCTGCTTGTCTGATTGCTTCATCGATTGTGTTCAAATTGATTCGGAAATCAGTATTTAAAATCTTATTTAATATTGCCTTGGCAGATGGTGTTGTACCTTTTAGTTTTGCATTTACAATAACACCGATTGTGCCTGTAATCTTTATTCCTAGCTTGGTAGCTATTTTCCTTGCTTTAAGATCATCTAGAATTACGGTAGAATTTTCAATTTCAAAAGATAAAGCAATTGCTGTCGACTCGCCTAAATCCAATGAATCTTCTAATATCAATTGTAAACCCTTGTTTTTAACTTCTAAAACTTCAATCCAACCCGGTATTTCCTGATCAAATTCTTTTGCAATTTCCGGGGTGATTATTATTCTTTCATAATTGGCTTTGAGAATTTTTAACTCATCTATTTTGCTCAAAAGAATCAGGCAACTGGTATCAGCAATAACCAAACTTTCAGGCATTGGCTATGTCACTTTTTAAGTCTTCAACTGAATCTCCAAATATTGAAAATCCAAACCGACCCATAATTTCTATAAAAGTGCGCTTATTAATTCCCACTATATCAGCAGCTTGCCCAAGAGTGACTTTGCCACGTTCGTAAAGTTGCCCTGCAAAAATCATTTTTAACTCGAATTCTTCCGATTCGACAGATTCTGGCAAATTAATTGTTAGCGTTTTCATAGTAACAAACGATTTTACTCCAATATATCACTTTTTACCGACACCTCTACTGCATTGTTGAAATCTTCGATCAGGTCTTCAATGTCTTCCAGCCCAACTGAAATACGGATCAATCCTTCGGTAATTCCCAAAGCTAGTTTTTCATCAGCTTTCAATTTGGCATGCGTGGTCGTATAAGGATTTGTAACGATTGTTCTGGTATCTCCTAAATTTGAAGAGAGCGATGCAATCTCCAAAGCATCCATAAATGCCGCAACACGTTCAAAACCTCCTTCAAGATCAATTGTTACAATAGCACCACCAGCACTCATTTGCCTTTTAGCTAATTCATGCTGAGGATGGGATGGAAGAAACGGATATTTTACCATTTTAACTTCCGGATGACTTTCCAAAGCAGTTGCCAGAGCCAGTGCGTTGGAAGAATGTTTTTCCATTCTCAGATTCAATGTTTCCAGGCTTTTACTTAATACCCACGCATTAAACGGAGACATAGATGGTCCGGTCTGGCGACAGAAAAAGCGTAATTCTTTAATATATTCTTTTTTCCCAACTACAATACCGCCCAATACACGACCCTGTCCATCCATAAATTTGGTAGCAGAATGAACAACCAGATCGGCACCGAAATCTACCGGATTTTGTAAAGCTGGCGAAGCAAAGCAATTGTCTACGTTAAATATCAGTTTATGCTTTTTGCAAATCCTGCCAATCATTTCCAGGTCAACCAGATCCAAACCTGGATTTGAGGGTGTTTCCAGATAGATCATTCTGGTGTTTGGCATTACAGCTGCTTCCCATTCTGCTTCACTTGCGTCCGCATCAAGGTAAGTATATGTAATTCCCCACTTACTGATAATCTGTGTAATGATCTGATGCGCTGAACCAAACAATGCACGACAGGCGAGAATATGATCACCGCTTTTTAACAAAGCAGCCATACTTGCAAACACCGCTGCCATACCCGTAGCAGTTGCTACACCATCTTCACAATCTTCCAGCAGACAAACTTTGTCCACAAATTCCTGTACACTCGGATTTGAAAAACGGCTGTAAATATTGCCGTCTTCTGTTTCTTCAAAAAGTGCTTTACCTTGTTCCGCACTCTCGAAAGTAAAACTGCTTGTCAGGAACAAAGGAGTGGAATGCTCACGATAATGTGTCTTTTTAGACTGGGTACGTATTGCTTTTGTTTGCTTTTTCATGAATTAAGCTGTTGGCCGATTGCTGCACGGCGAACCGCCATAAGCATTTAGCCTTTTACTGGATTAAATATTCGTTTCTGGTAATAAATCTATATTAATACTCTGGATTTTGTTCTGGTGTTGCTAATAGCTATCAGCTAAAAAAGCACCATATATATGATCCTCATACTTACGATGATCACAATCGTTCCAACCATAATCATCATTGTTTTTATCGGTAATCTTCTTGACAAATTCGCTGCAATAGGAGCAGCAACCATTCCGCCCAAAATCAATCCTAATACTACCTGCCAGTGAGAGAATCCAATTATACTGATAAACGTAACCGAACTTGCCAATGAAACAAAAAACTCAGCCAGATTGACAGAACCAATGGTGTATTTAGGGTGACGTCCTCTGGCAATTAATGTTGATGTTACGATTGGACCCCAACCACCTCCTCCAATAGAATCAAGCGTTCCGCCAGCCAATGCAAGCCATCCTATTTTTTTAATTGGCCGTTTTTCAATACGTTTCTTCAACGCTTTTTGAATAATAAGAATTCCCAGTATTAAAGTATAAACTGCAACAAGAGGCTTGATGATATAGATGTATTTTTCCAGCGAAGACAAGAGATAAGCACCCAGAATGGCACCTGCTACACCGGGAAAAAGTATTTTCTTGAATAATTTACTATTAACATTGCCAAATTTGAGGTGCATGTAACCTGAAACACCACTGGTAAAAATTTCGGAAGTATGCACACTCGCACTTACAGCAGAAGGGGGAACGCCGAGTGTAAGCAGAAAAGTTGCAGATGTAACGCCATAAGCCATTCCAAGTGCACCATCAATCATTTGTGCTATAAAGCCGCCCAACACATAATAAAAGAAGCTTTCATTTAATTCCAGTTCATTCCAAAGGATGGAAAGCCGGTCGTATGTAATGAATTTAAATAGCAAATGACCAACAATCATTAAGGCGATTGCCGAGAAAATATTTACAAATATTTCGGTACGGGTTCGTTTGCGTAAGGTTGCAGCCCATATTTTCTGCTGAACCGTTTCCCAGGTGAGCGGTGTTTTATGCTCTTTCTGCGGTTGACTGGTTTTTAAACCGGATTTTACAGGAACCTTATTAAACAGACTGTCAGATTCTTCTGGTAAATCTCTTAAATAAACGATTTGCCCTCTTTCTCTTGCAAGGGTCGCTAAACGCCGGTCTTCTTCAGGGTCACCACTTGCAATATATGCTATATGGATAGATTCCCAGTCCGTTGATTCGCTGCTGTCCGATGAGGGTTTAAAATCGTCTGCTTCCTTCAAAGTCTATTTGGTATACTATTATTGTAGAGTATATTTTCAATAAAATAGCAAACAAGTGTTTGCTATTCAGGCTACAAAAGTAGAATCAAATTGTTAATTTTCAAAGAATAAAAAATAGCCGGGTACGTCCCAGCTTTTATTTAGAGCCAATTTAAATTTTTCATTTTGATCATAAAAAGTACCCGATCCTCAATTGCTGATCAGGCAATATTTTTGGTTTTTGCCTGCCACTTGGGATATACAAAATACGTAAATACTAATAAAGCCAAAGTAATTCCCGGAATTGGTATTTTGTATAAAACCAATAGCGTCAGTAATACAAAACCAATCAGTACTGCCTGCATGGTATCTTCCAGTAATCCGGTTTTTTTATATAGATAAGTATGAAAAAGCATAATTATGGCTAATCCTAAACCATACAATTGTGCGGTTTCTGAAAAATTCAGGACATTATAACGAAGTACAATTAATGTTTCAGGTAATATAATGATCATATGTAAGACGAGTGCCCTGACAAACCGCCGGTTCATAGAAGTCGGTAAAGACCGGTTCCAAAGCCAAATTGAATTTTCCCACTGAAACAACTCGTAAGACAGGCCAATATTAAGCAGATATCCCAGTGATAAGCCGATTGCCGGAAGCCGCAAATCATAAGATGGATCGGTTCCATAATAAAGTAGCGTTCCAACAAATACAATTGCTGAACCTGTTTTGCACACTAATAAAGTGATTCCCTTTTCCCTGATGAGCCATTCCAACGACCAATAGATCCATGATACAGGACGTGGGAATTTACTTATTCCTTCTTTTTTGTTAACAAACAGGCGCGGATTTCTGATTCTCCATTCGGCAGAAGCAACAATCGCCAGGCTTAAAAATGCATAAAAGACAAAAATAGGCCAAACCCTGCTCAAAAGTTTGTCCTGAACAGCAATTGAAATCAGATAAATTCCATAATAAAGCAACGGCTGGATAAACCCAAAAGCAAGTATTATAAAACGATAAAAACGTTTGCGGTTACTCCAGAGCCGAGTAAAATAAACGAATCCATAGGTTTGCTGTTTCCAGAGATTTAATAAAAAATGTATGCAAAGTAATGTGTAAAGGAGCCAGGCAATCAGTAAATAGACCATTCCAAACCGGTCTGTCAGGAAAAACGCTGCAAATGCGTGATGTTCGTTGCCACTTAAAAAGCCAAACAAGATTCCGATTAAAACGAAAAACATTCCTGCACGTTGTTTAAAAAACTCCGAAACGGTTGATATCAGAATTGTTTTCATACGGAAGTTATGCGGTGAAGTGATTTTTCTTTCAACGCATAACTGCCGGTTATTTCAAGTCCTTCCTGCCGGAATGCCTGATGAGAGGAAAGCAGGAACGTTACCCCATTGACATAATACGTTTTTATCAATGCAAAAAGTGATGTTCTCGCTTCATGGTCAATGGTTATCAGTGGTTCGTCGAGAATAATAACCGAAGGAGTTCCAAGAAAAGCGATTGCCAATGATACCTTTTTTACCATTCCACTGGAACAGCTTCCAAAAGGATTTTTTAAATAATTGATTCCCAACGCATCAATTAACATTTCTGCCTGTCCGGCCGGGCTATTTTTTGCTTCTGCAACAAATGCAATCAAATCTGCCGGAGTAAGAAAGGAAGGATATAATGGTTCCGCTTCTCCCAGATTTAAACATAACCGGTAATCAACCGGGTTCTTTTTAAGGTCGAACTTCCCATCCAGAATTATTTCGCCATTGTAAGGCAGCATGCCCGATAATGTCCGGAACAGCGTTGATTTGCCCGCTCCGTTTTCTCCTTGAATCCAGAATATCCCGTAATCTATTTGCCATGAACTTATATTCAGAATTTCCAGCGAGCCATATCGCTGCTGCACATTACGGACTTCCAGTACCATTATATATTATTTTCGGTGTTTATATCTTGTAAAATATGTAATTGTGTCATATCAGTTAGTTTGATGAGACAATTTTTTTAATCTTTCTGTAATTACGATAAAAATAAATCGGCCTTTTTCAATTCAATTATTTATTCTAAAAAAAGCTAAATTTGTACAATATATAATGTTGTAAATAATTGACGAATGCAGACCATTATCAACTATTTCGAACACATACCTTCCGCTCACCGTAGTGCGATACTAATAGGGGGCATTCTGTTTTTCTGGCTCATTGAAGGCGCATGGCCATTATTCCGCTTTCCATACAATAAATGGAGGCACGCCGGAACCAATATCTTTTTTACATTAACAACCATTCTGGTAAACTTTCCTCTTGCTTTTATACTCGTAAAATCCAGCGACTGGGCTGTGCAATCTGGTTTTGGGATCGTACAATGGTTATCACCAATGCCTTTGTGGGCACGGGCAATTGCGGGATTATTATTACTGGATCTGATAGGGGCGTGGCTGGCACACTGGACCCAGCATAAAACAAAGTGGATGTGGCGTTTTCACATTATCCATCATGCCGACCAGCACGTAGATACTACAACTGCCAACCGGCATCATCCCGGCGAAAGCCTGATCAGGTTTATGTTTACAACCGCTGCTATTCTGATTGCTGGCGCGCCCATGTGGCTGGTATTTTTATACCAATCGTTATCGGTTATTTTGTCCCAATTCAATCATGCTAATATCATCCTTCCAAAATGGCTGGATAATGTGCTGAGTCTGGTTATGGTTACGCCCAACATGCACCATATTCATCATCATTATGTACAACCCTACACGGACTCAAATTACGGGAATATATTTTCTATCTGGGACAGGATTTTTGGCACTTTCATGTGGATTGAACAAAAGGAAATTGTCTATGGAATTGACACACATCCTGAACCGCATGAACACAGCCAGATTGGTAACCTGCTTAAAATACCGTTTCAAAAATACCGTTCTGCTGTTGACGTTAAAAAAAATGATTGACTGATTTTTATTTTGGTAAATCATTGCCTGCATAGCGGCTACATGTTTGTAGTCAGAATAGAATATTTTAAAGGTAAATATTGCTCATTGCCTACTTCTTAAATATTTTTAATAAATTGTGCCCCTGTATGGTTTGTTAACTTCCGAAAGCCAGTATCGATGCCGATATGAAGTGTAGCGTACAATACGTTAAAAAATATCTAACTGCTCTATATTCATGACTCCCAGCCGCCGTTCCTTTTTGCGCTTATCAGCTTTGGCAATTCCGTTTACACAGATCAATAAACTATTTGCCGGTACAGTTATTAACAAACCAATTGTTGTTTCTACCTGGGACAGTGGACAAATCGCCAATGCAAGTGCGTGGCCTGTTCTTGAAAAAGGCGGAAAAGCTTTGGATGCAGTGGAACAGGCAGCAATTGCGATCGAAAATGATATCAATTGCTGTGTGGGGCTGGGGGGAAATCCGGATCGTGACGGGCATGTAACGCTTGATGCCTGTATTATGGATGAAAAAGCAAATTGTGGTTCTGTTGCATTTATGGAGAGGATAAAACATCCGATCTCAGTGGCACGGAAACTCATGGAAACTACGCCACATGTATTTCTGGCAGGCGAAGGCGCACAGCAGTTTGCGTTGGAAAACGGATTTAAACTGGAACCGGACAAACTTTCACCGGATGCAGAAAAAGCGTACAAAGAATGGTTGAAAAAAGGGAATATAAGCCGGTTATCAACATTGAGCATCAGCAATCACACCCAAAAGAAAAAGGCCACGGCCCGTTTGCTCCCAACCGTTTTGACGACGGGACTTTCAATCATGATACCATGGGGACGATTGCCCTGGATGCTAACGGCGATTTGTCGGGCATGTGTACTACAAGTGGAATGGGCTTCAAAATGCGTGGACGTGTAGGAGATTCTCCAATTATAGGTGCCGGATTATTTGTAGATAATGAAGTTGGAGCCGCCACATCGTCCGGACAGGGCGAAGAAGTGATCCGCGTTTGTGGGACACATTTAGTCGTGGAACTCATGCGTACAGGCCTTTCACCGGAAGCTGCTTGTAAAAAAGCAGTTGAACGTATTGTCAAACCCAATCCTGAACGTGCCAAAACATTCCAGGTAGGATTTATTGCTATTAATAAACAAGGCGAAGTAGGAGCATACTCAGTTCAAAAAGGATTTAATTATACTGTTACTGAAAAAGGAGGAAAGGGGAAGGTGATTAATGCGCAAAGCTATTTTTCTTAATTGGAGAAATGTTCAATTCTAAATGTGCAATAATCAAATCTCTTTTTGTAAATATTATAATGAAGGCCTTTTACAATATAATTAACCAATGAAATTTTATACAATCATTCTTTCTGTTGCCAGTATTTTCCTGGTTCATACATTATCTGCTCAGCAGCATTCTGAGCAGGATCACTCCAAATACATTGCACCAACCGATCCGCTTGTTCAGCAAAAACTAAGCAAATGGCAGGATGTCAAGTTTGGATTATTAATGCATTGGGGAACTTACAGCCAGTGGGGAGTGGTGGAATCCTGGTCACTTTGCCCGGAAGATGAAGGCTGGTGTGAACGAAAAGGGCCTCATTCACATGATTGGTATGAATACAAAAAAGCGTATGAAGATATTTCTAAAACCTTTAACCCTGTCAAATTTAATCCGGACAGATGGGCTCAGGCTGCTAAAAACGCGGGTATGAAATATGTGGTTTTTACGACCAAACATCATGACGGTTTTGCCATGTTTGACTCAAAATATACGGATTACAAGATCACAAACACGCCGTTTAAAACGAATCCTAAAAGCAATGTGACGAAGGAAGTTTTGTCTGCATTTCGCAACCAGGGTTTTATGACGGGCACTTATTTCTCCAAACCTGACTGGAATACGGCATCTTACTGGTGGAAATATTTCCCGCCGAAGGATAGAAACGTTTCTTATGATCCAAAGAAATATCCGGACCAATGGAACAAGTTCAAGGATTTTACTTACAATCAGATCGAAGAATTAATGTCAGATTATGGCTCTGTTGATATTCTTTGGCTGGATGGCGGATGGATTCGTCCAAAAAGCACCATTGACCCGAATATCAGCTGGCAAAAAAGTATCCCGTACGATCAGGATATTGATATGGCCCGCATTGCAAAAATGGCAAGATCACATCAGCCCGGTTTGCTGGTTGTTGACCGTACTGTTACCGGTGAATTTGAGAACTATGTAACGCCCGAACAGCAGATTCCGGATCATTACATGTCGATTCCCTGGGAGTCCTGCATGACTATGGGAGATTCATGGTCGTATATTCCAAAAGAAAACTTTAAATCCACAACCAAGCTGGTTCATACCCTGATTGATATTGTCGCAAAAGGAGGCAATTTGTTATTGAACGTTGCACCCGGACCAGATGGAGAATGGCATGAAGAAGCCTATCAGCGTCTTGAAGAAATGGGTAAATGGATGAATATAAACAGCATCGGAATTTACGAAACAAAACCACTAGCGCCATACAGACAAGGAAAATGGGCGTATACCAAAAAGGGAAATACAACTTATGCTTTCTATCTGGCGGAAGCTGGCGAAACAATTCCTGCAAGCCTGAAACCGGAAGGACTTTCTATTCCTGCAACGGCTAAAATCACTTTGGCCGGTAGTAAAAAAGTATTAAAACTAAAAGATGGCTCGGTTCAGATCCCTGCTAAAACAATTGCTGAAATCGGGCAGCAGCCAGCTTATTTGTTTGTGATTGAATAGGCAATGCAGTCTGCGTTATAAATTTCTTAGTTTCCTTAAATGAGTATAGTCCGGGAATGTTATCTTTATGCGGTAGCGTTTCCGGATTTTTTTGGGGTTTATGGAGTGTGTTTTGGATTGTTATAGAAGATGCACACTTGTAATGAAACATTATCATATCCTGAAAATTAGCAATTTAAGGCGTTGTATAAATTAAAAAGTGCGTCAATACATTAGTTAGGTGCTATATTAAAATAACATCATGCGTAAAGAACTTTGGTATTTCTTGATAAATGGACAAACAGACAATATAACAGGACTGTATGGTAATTTCTATGCTTACGGACAACATTTAGGCAATGCATTGGACAATACTTTTAAAGTCATTTCAAAGGAAGGTTTCAACAATCCAAACTTAATTGAAGCCTCTAAGTTAGACAATTTTGAAGTCATTGAGAATAGAGAGGAGTTGAAGAAATTATCAAGCAAAGTACACATGAGACAGAAGACACACTCATTTGCATTTGACGACCCTGATAAAGAATTTCAACCACCAATAGGAATTTCAAAAGCAACAGGAGATGAAGAATATGATTACGATTTAATTTCAGAAAATTTCGTTGCTTTCGGACAAGACGAGAATGGATTTTTTGAATTTGAGTTAGTTGTAGGCAAAGCAAAATTTGTAGAAGTATTTTTAAAGACGATTGAGTTCTTACCATTGGTTGACGGATTTTGGATTTATATTCAAAATCATTGGGATAATGACAAAACAGAGCTTTGGGTTGCTAAACATTTTGTAGAGAAAGGACAAATCATTGACTTCCTTACTAAACACGAAATCAATACTCTAAAAAATGGCTATATCAAAGTAGTTGTTCATTGTTCACAAGGAGAAACAAACCTGACACTTGACGATCACAAAAAAATACAACTTCATACCAAAGATGAAGACGTTTTCAAACAATTCATTGGACAAATAGTTGAATTAGGATATGAACAAACTCGTGAATTTTATAATTTAGAATTTGGTTTTCTTCATTGGCATTATAGGCTTTCAGACAGTTTGACAAGAAAAGAGTTTATCAAAATGTTACAAGAGAACGAATTTGAATTAATAGACAAGTGGGACGAATAAATACAGCACCTTAACCATGGTCTGTGTCTTCATAGAACTGTCAATACTCCAACTTATCATCAATGAAAGTCCCGTGAAGACACGGGTACAGATTTAAAACTGCGACAATCTGTCGCAGTTTTACCTTGGAGACATAATTTATTGATAATTAACAAGTTGCAGTCACTTGATAATGTACGATTCTATACAAACGAAGCCTGCACCCAGTTCCAAAACCTACATGAAGGACATAGATAAAAACAGCCTCAAAAAAGCTTACCGCCTATTTGAAACAGGAGATATTGACAAAATTAAAGTTGGTAAAACGAAAGGTCTGCAACAAATACACAAATACTTCTTTGACGGTTTGTATGATTTTGCTGGCAAAATACGCAGTAAAAACATATCAAAAGGGGGTTTTAGATTTGGCAATGCATTGTATTTAAATGAGATACTGGCAAAGATCGAACAAATGCCTGAGCAAACTTTTGACGAGATCATTGCCAAATATGTTGAAATGAATATTGCTCATCCGTTTATGGAAGGTAACGGAAGAACTATGCAGATATGGCTGGATATGTTGTTGAAAGCGAAACTGAAAAAACTCGTAAACTGGCAATTCGCAGACAAATTGCTCTATTTAGAGGCGATGGAAAGAAGCCCCGTCAACGATCTGGAATTGAGAACACTGCTGTCCGTGAATTTAACCAATGAGATAGACAATCAGGAAATCATCTTTAAGGGAATAGAACAATCCTACTATTATGAAGGCTATAAAAAAGAAGATGATGACAAAATTTAAAACGCATTTCACAGCCTTGCCATTTGTGTGAACAGATATGTCAAGAGAATCAAAAAATTGTCAGATATTTATCTATCCATTGTAACGGGCACTTTTTCTGGCTGCCCAACTGAATTCCTGAATCTAATTTACCTGACTTAATACTACTCCAAAATGATAAAACAAATAGCCGGATTATTTCTGCTAACAGCATTTACTTCGTTTGCTCAAACTCCCCCAAACCTTATGGTGCACTTCCAGCTCCCAGGCAGATTGCATGGCACGAAACAGAAGTTTACGGCATTATGCATTTTACGCCTACAACATTTGAAAATAAAGAATGGGGATACGGTGACGCTGATCCAAAATCATTCAATCCCTCAGATTTTAATGCGGAACAAATAATCCTGGCTGCAAAAGCGGGCGGTTTAAAAGGTATCGTTTTTGTCGCTAAACACCATGATGGATTTGCGTTGTGGCCCACAAAAACTACGGAATACAATATTTCAAAAAGCCCTTTCCGCGACGGTAAAGGAGATATGGTGAAAGAAGTAGCTGATGCGGCGCGGAAACATGGACTTAAATTTGGCGTTTACTGTTCTCCCTGGGACCGGAATAATGCCAAATATGGAACGCCGGAATACCTGGCTATTTATCGTGAACAGCTTAAAGAATTGTATACCAACTACGGCCCGCTGTTTATGTCCTGGCATGATGGTGCGAATGGCGGTGACGGATATTATGGTGGTGCGAAAGAAAAACGGTCGATCGACAATACAACTTATTACCAGTGGGATTCGACCTGGACAAACCTGACACGTAAATTACAGCCAACGGCTAATATTTTCAGTGATATTGGATGGGATGTGCGCTGGGTAGGAAATGAAGACGGAGAAGCTGCGGAAACTTCATGGGCAACTTTGACTCCGGTTCCTTCTGAAAGGACAGAATGTCGCAGTTCCGGGACAGGCAAATGCAGATGAAAATCCGGGAGGAACTCGCAATGGTAAATTCTGGATTCCGGCTGAATGTGATGTGCCACTTCGCAAAGGCTGGTTCTATCACCCGGATCAGAAACCTAAAACACCTGAGAAATTATTTGATCTTTATTTTAAAAGTGTTGGACGTGGAGCTGGGCTCGACCTTGGACTGGCACCTGACACCCGTGGACAATTACATGCGGATGATGTAGCTGCTCTGAAATCTTTTGGGGATCATGTCAGTAAAACTTTTGCAACCAATCTGATTGCGCGTGCAAGTTCGAAAGCGGTTAACGTGAAAGGGTACAACAGTATTTACAGTGCTAAAAACATACTGGACAGTAAGCCAGACACTTATTGGGCAACAGACGATGATTTTAAAACTCCGGAAGTTATTGTTGAGCTAAGTCAGCCTGTAACTTTTGATATTATCAGTTTACAGGAATATATCAAACTCGGGCAACGTATCGAAGAGTTTGCCGTAGATGTTTGGGAAGGAAGCGACTGGAAGGAAGTTCACAAAGGAACAAGTGTCGGAGCCAAAAGACTGGTAAAACTAGCCGTTCCTGTTACCGGTCAGAAATTCCGTTTGCGTATTACCAAGTCGCCTGTCAGTATAGCAATCAGTGAATTCGGGCTTTATAAGGATTCAGAGTAAATTTATCTTAATCCTTCTCAACTTCTTAATGTCGGACGGCCGGTGCCGTTAAACTTTCAAATCGAACCATTAAGAAGTTGAGAAAAATTAAGTTTTATAGCTTTAACTTATTTAGCCTCGCATACATTTCCATCATGGCAGACTGATCTATTAAAGTTTTGTCCTTTTTTCTTCCTAATAAACTGTTTTCATCCCGTTCTTCTCTCCATATCCTTTCGGCTTCCTCAATAAAAAATCCCAGCTGTTCTTTATTCTTATCTACTTCGTAAAGTTCTACATAGCCTCTCAGCAACACGACGTTAAACCAATAGTTATCCGGTAATTTTCCAGCTTTATAGAAATAATTTTTAGCGGCTTTGGCAATAAGTTGTGCTTCTTCCAGGTACTTTTTGTCATGGGTGATCTCAAACAAAAGTACATTGGATTGCAGCATAGTGCCGGTATTATAAGTGTAAGTTGCTGAGTCTATTTTTAAACCCGGGATTTTGATCGCATCCTAGTAAATCCCTTCTGGTGAGCGCAAATGCCTGTTTGTCCACTCATATAATTCGGTAGCTGTTGTAAGATATTTTTTATTTTTTGTGATTTTATACAGTTGCAGTGCTACTAATATTCCCGGCCCGTTCGAACAAGTATTTTTAGTATTCTTTTCATCTTCTTTCCAATACAATCCGCCTCCTGATTTCAAGTCATAGCCTGTCATCATAAATGTGTAAATCTCTTCTGCAATTTTAAGATAGGCTCTGTTGTTGGTTCGGTTGTAAGCATCAATACAAGCAATGGCAATCCATTGATTATCATCATAAAACCTGGAATCTTTGCCTTCCTTACTCACATATGCCTGGTAACCCGGCGCAGGAGGTGCTGTGTTGTAATATTGCTGAATTGCAGCAAGGACAGGTTTCATATATTCTTTTCCCGGCTCCAATTCTTCTGCTTCATTAGCCGCTTGTAACAATGCGCACAATGGCCACAAATAAGAATGCGGCTTTTCGTTTTTACCGTTGGTTTCCAGGTAAAGACCGGTTTCAGGTTCGTAAAGTACCTTATTTATGTTTTGCCTTATTGCTACTATCCGGCTTTTGTAATCTGGTTTTGCAGATTGTCCGTAAATGGCAGATGAAAAAAGAAGTGCCGATAAAAACAGCAGACTGAAATTTGTTCTCATGATATTTTTGGTTACCGATTATAAAAATCGTTGTTACTAAAATATACTTATTTACGAGGCTCAAAATAATTCGGCTTGTTGTGCTCCATTCTTAGCACAGTTCTGTTTAAGAAAATTTTGTATTGAATTTCAAATGAGAATTTGTAGAATAAAACAATAAAATTTTGTTATTCTAATAAAATGCAATACACTATTTTATATAAAACATGTATTGCCTACTTTTGGTTATGAAGGTGTAGTTCTACACACTATTTCCCTATTTATTAAAAGCGATTGTAACTTATGATACCATGCGCTTCTCACTGAGAAAATAAATTCGATTATAAATCCGTCAGCTAGTATAAACCTAAATCCCATAACATTTGAATAAACAAAAAAGGTGAATGATGTTCCAGCATCATCCACCCCAATTTAAAATCCCCACTCTATGCCGCTAAGCTCAGAATATCCTGAAAAGGACAAGGGAATTATTTTGCCAATTTTTTACCATTTACAAAACAAACAAAAGTATGAAAAAAACCTTTTACCGGGGAAGTTACCTGCTTAAAATTGTGAGAACCAGTCTCATAATGGTAGTTGTAACCAATATCCAATTTTCGGCTTTATCTGCTAAGCCGACGGGTACGTTACCTACTCATTCCGAAGCAACAGCCAATACGATGCTTTCCGCCGATTTTTCGGTTAAAGGAAAGGTAATTGATGCAACAGGAGCTACTATACCAGGTGCTACTATTGTTTTGAAAGGCAGTAGTGCCGTAGGAACTACAACTGATGCAGATGGTTTGTTTTCTCTTAACCTGCCAGACGGAAGTACCACATTGGTTGTATCTTCAATTGGTTTTTTAACCCAGGAAATCAATATTGCCAACAGATCTCAGGTAGATATTACGCTTCAGTCCGACGTGAAATCTTTAAGTGAGGTGGTTGTAACCGGCTATTCGTCTCAATCCAAAAGAGACATTACCGGAGCGGTATCAACCGTAGATGCCAAGGAACTGACAAAAGTTTCGGCACCAAACGTTGCGCAGCAATTACAGGGAAGAGTAGCCGGTGTAACTGTTACATCCAACAACACGCCGGGTGGTGAAGCTACTGTCCGTATCCGTGGATTTGGTACTGTTAACAACAATGATCCTTTGTATGTGATTGACGGTGTGCCAACAAAAGGCGGACTGAACAGCATCAACCCAAACAACATTGAATCGATGCAGGTATTGAAAGATGCTTCTTCGGCTTCTATTTACGGATCGCGTGCAGCTAATGGGGTAATTATCATTACAACTAAAAAAGGAAAAGCAGGCGCGCCTCAGTTTACTTTTAACAGCCGTTTTGGTGTTCAAACCGGGAAAGTGAACCTGGACCTTATTATTGATCCGCAGCAATTTGGTGATCTTCTCTGGACACAGCGTAAAAATGCAGGTGTACTTACAAACGGAAATCCTTCGCATCCACAGTATGGTAATGGTGCTAGTGCAGTGGTTCCTGACTATATCCTTGCCGGGGCACAATATGGTTTATCTGAGGGAAATCCTGCAACTGATCCATCTCTTTATAATTACAATCGTACAGGATTTTACCAGATTGTTAAAGCAAATAAGCAGGGAACAGACTGGGAAAAAGAAATACTTCGTAACGCTGCTATTCAGGAGTATAACGTAGGAGCAACGGGTGGAACCGAAACCGGAAGATATGCGCTTTCCCTGAATTACTTCAAACAGGATGGTATACTAAAAAATACGTCTTTTGACAGATATTCTTTGCGTTCAAACACGGAATTTCTATTCAAAAAGAAAATCCGTTTCGGAGAAAATCTGGAAGTAAGTTATACTGAAAACAAAGGTTATTACAGTAATAACGGTACCGGAAGTACAACCAACAACCAGGATGGAAACCCGATCGGAAATGGATTCCGTATTCCTTCTATCATTCCGGTGTATGACATCATGGGTAATTTTGCTGCTACACGTGCATCAGGTCTCGGACCGGCTACAAACCCTGTTGCGCAATTGTACCGTACCAGAAACAACTCAGTTAACACTTTCCGGGCTTTTGGAAATGCGTACGCAGAAGTTGATGTTTTTAAAGACCTGGTAGCTAAAACAAGTATTGGTATTGACTTTACCAATGCCAACAGAACTGCTTACACCTTATTGGACTTGGAAGAAGCAGAAATTGAATCAAATAACGCGTTGACAAATGCTTATGCCTATGATGTGAACTGGACCTGGTCTAACACACTGAATTACAGCAAAACTTTTGGAACAATCCATAAACTGAATGTATTAGCAGGAACGGAAGCTATTAAAGGTTCAGGAAAAGATTTCTCTGCAACCCGTACTACGTTTTATTCAGAAGATCCACAGTATATGTATCTGAGTGCAGGATCGGCTGGTATTAACAATACGGGTGCAGGTTATCAGTGGTCGCTTTTCTCCATATTCGGAAAAGTAAACTACGCATTGAAAGACCGTTATTTATTGGAAGCAACTGTAAGACGTGATGGTTCTTCACGTTTTGGAGCAAATAACCGTTATGGTACATTCCCTGCATTCAGTGCAGGATGGAGGCTTTCAGAAGAAGAATTCATGAAACCGCTGACCTGGATTGATGATCTGAAAATAAGGGGAGGATGGGGACAAACAGGTAATCAGGAAATCGGGAACTATAATGGTTTCAGTACTTACCGTTCCACGCTAAACCAGTCTTCTTACGCAATCGACGGTTCAAACAGTTCTGTTCAGGCCGGATTTGATACGCAGGCATTTGGAAACCAGGATGCAAAATGGGAAACTACAACGCAGACTAACGTTGGGATTGATGCGACTTTCCTGAAAGGAATGTTTGGTCTTAATCTTGATTTGTATAACCGTACTACATCTGATATGTTGTATCAGGTAAGTTTACCGGCTACACAGGGAGTTGCAGTAATTCCTTTCGTAAACGTTGGTGAAATGAACAACAAGGGAATTGACTTAGCCATTGATTTTAATAACAAAGCTCTGAATGGTGATCTTACTTACGGAATTGGTGCCAATATTTCAGCTTACAAAAACAATGTTGTAAAGTTGAATAACAGTGCTTCCGCAGTTCTTTTAGGGCCAACAATCCGTAGTTACACCTGGACGCGTTCAGTTGCAGGAATGCCATTGTATTCTTTCTACGGTTTGCAAATCGATGGAATCTATCAGAATCAGGGAGAAGTGGACGGTGGAGTGAAATATCCGGGCTATGCAGCAGTGGGTAAATATAAATACCACGATACCAATGGTGATGGTACGATTACTGATGCAGACAGAAAATTCCTTGGAAATCCACATCCTGACTTTACTTACGGAATTAACCTGAACCTGGGTTATAAAGGATTCGACCTTTCTGCTTTCTTCCAGGGAGTAAAAGGCAACAGCATTATCAATATGGTAAAACGCTGGACTGACTTTAACAATCAGGCCGGTAACAGAAGTCTTCGTATGTTGAATGATTCATGGACTCCTGAAAATCCGGATGCAGTATTGCCGATACTGGATGCCAATGACAGCAGAAGCCAGCAGCCATCAAGCTATTTTGTTGAAGATGGTTCTTACTTCAGAATGAAAAACCTGACCATCGGTTATACATTACCAACGAAAGCTTTATCGAAAATGGGTCTGACCAGCGCGCGTATTTATGTGCAGGGACAAAATCTGTTTACTATCACTAAATACAGCGGTATTGATCCTGAGGTTACATCTGTTGGTTCAACGCCGGGAACTACTGTATTGGGTGTGGATCAGGGTAACTATCCAAGATCTAAAATGTATCAGGTTGGCATCAACTTCGGGTTTTAATAAAAAATATTATAGATTTTTAGAATCGAAAAAATATGAAAAAGAAAATTTTAGTATTTACAGCATTAGTCTGCATGGGAATAGTTACTTCCTGTAAAGATAAATTTCTGGAAACTACTCCGCTTGGTGTAGGAAACGAAACCTTACTTTCAACCAAAACGGGTGTTAATGCAGTATTGATCGGTGCATATAGCTTATTGGACGGTGTAGGTTCTGGCGGAACTTACTTCTCGGCAGTGAGTAACTGGATCTATGGAACCGTTGCATCGGATGATGGCTACAAAGGAAGTGACGTGGGTGACCTTGCCCAGATCACTACTATTGAAAAATACATTCAGCAGGCGGATATTGGTGGTTTTAATGAAAAATGGGTTGCCTTGTATGATGGTGTTTCGCGTTCCAATGATGTGTTGCGCCTGGTGGGCAAAGCAGCGGATATGAACGAAGCTGAAAAAACACAAGCTACTGCTGAAGCAAGATTTCTACGCGGCTGGTATCATTTCGAAGCAAAAAAGATGTGGAACATGGTTCCTTATGTGGATGAGACGGTGACAGATTATATCAACCTGCCGAACGATAAAGACATCTGGCCGATGATTGAAGCTGATTTCCAGTTTGCGGTTGATAACCTTTCTGCTACAAAAGCACAGGTTGGAAGAGCAAGCAAATGGAGCGCAAAGGCCTATCTGGCGAAAGTGCATATGTATCAAAGCGACTATACAGCAGCAAAACCTTTGCTTGTTGATGTCGTTACAAACGGCCCTTTTGCATTGGTAGCAAACTATCACGACAATTTCAGAATCGCAACTGAAAATAACAGTGAATCGGTATTTGAAGTACAGATGTCCGTTGCTGATGGTGGGAGTGGAGAAAACGGAAGCTGGGGCGATAACCTGAACTTTCCATATGGATCTGGCCCGGGCGGTTGCTGCGGATTTTACCAGCCTTCACAAAATCTGGTTAATGCATTTAAAACGGATGCAGGTGGTTTGCCTCTTTTGGATACTTTCAATGATGTTGATGTAAAAAATGACGAAGGCCTTGCTTCAAGCGATCCTTTCACTCCATATGACGGAACATTGGATCCAAGATTAGACTGGACGGTAGGACGCAGAGGCTTGCCTTTTCTTAACTGGGGTGTACATCCGGGAAAAAACTGGATCCGTGACCAGAGCTTTGCAGGACCCTATACTTTCAAAAAGTTTTTTGCTGCGAGCGGTGAAAACGCTGGTGCAGAGTCTCCACGTGCCAATTCTAATAACTACCGTGCTTTGCGTTTTGCTGATATTCTTCTGATGCGTGCTGAAATCGCGGTAGAAGAAAATGATCTGGCAACTGCTTTGTCAATTGTCAATCAGATCAGGACACGTGCTGCTACCGAGGTCGTAAAAAAAGCGGACGGAACAAATGCAGCCAATTATCTGGTAAAACCATATCCTGTTTTTGCAAGTCAGGATTATGCAAGAAAAGCAGTGCGTTTTGAACGTCGTGTTGAACTGGCTATGGAAGGCCACCGTCACTTCGACCTGGTTCGCTGGGGAAATGCAGACGTAGTATTGAACGCTTACATTGCGAAGGAAAGTAAGAAAAGAACTTATCTGACCGGAGCAACATTTGTAAAAGGGAAAAGTGAATACTTCCCGATTCCACAAGCGCAGATAGATATTATGGGCTCAGCCGTTTTGAAACAAAATCCTTAAAAAAATCTCCCCGATGCTCGCAAAGAACTTCGGGGATTTTTTTTACTTTGACCGTTATTTCTATTCCTAAATCATCTTTTATGCTCAACTTAAAACAATCTGTCAAAGAGGATAATTCTTCAAGAAGAGACTGGTTAAAAACCAGCGCATTGGCCGGGGCTGCACTTTTGGCAGGGAATTCATTACAGGCAGCATCAGCTGAACCTATGCCGGCTCCTGTTGCAAGAAGAATTCCTCTGGCTGTTTCCACCTACTCTTACTGGCATTTTCAGAAAGAAAAATACCCTGTTGAAAAAGTGATTGAAGATGCCGCGCGTATGGGTTTTGATGGTGTTGAAATATTACACCGCCAAATGGATAATGAGACTATTCCTTACATGAATAAACTGAAACGCCTGGCTTTTGACAATGGTTTGTCACTTCCGATGCTTTCAATTCATCAGAGTTTTGTACAACCCAAAGCAGAAGACCGCAAGAAAGATGTGGAGCACACGATTCGCTGCATTAATCTGGCTACGCAGATGGGCATTCCTTGTGTTCGTATGAACACAGGCAGCTGGCGGACTAAACCGCGCGATGCTGCTTATTACAAAGATGGCCAGGAACCACCAATCGAAGGTTATACAGACAAAGACGCTATTAAATGGTGTATAGATTCATACGGTGAATGCCTGGTTGCAGCCGAAAAAGCGGGGGTAATCCTGGCTATAGAAAATCACTGGGGATTATCATCCAATATTGATTACCTGCTGGAAATTTATAAACCATTGTCTTCTTCGCCTGCTATGGGTATGAATGTGGATACAGGTAATTTTGTGGGAGATCCTTATCCGCAATTTGAACGACTGGCACCTTACGCAACTATTGTACAAGCCAAAACATATTATGGAGGAGGGCATTATTATGACCTGAACCTCGATTATAAGAAAATTGCTGCGATCCTCAGGAAAGCAAATTTCAAAGGATACGTATCCCTGGAGATGGAAGGGAAAGAAGATGCAAGCACAGCAGTTCCTAAAAGCCTGAAACTATTCAGAGAAGTGTTCAGCTAAGCTTCTTAAATATGATAATTATATTCTGGTAATTGAAAAAGTGTGTCCTCGTTTGAAGACACACTTTTTTATGTTAATCGTGAAGGTTTTTGATGTTATTGTTTGAAGTAATACAGCTTACTCCCCTCTTTTTTAACTCTAAAACAATTATTTTCCAGGAATTGATGGCCGTACTTCAACCTTACTAGGCAACGTACGGGCAGGCATTTTAATCAGGTCGGAAACGATCTGGCCAATATCTTCGGGCTGGATTTTCCATGCGTCTTTTTCAGAAGGCTCATGTCCCGCAAACTCAGTTGCAACGGATCCGGGCATAATGGTTGTTACTTTAATACCAGCGCTTCGCACGTCCATCATCATAGCTTGTGAAAAGCCTACCACACCGAACTTACTCGCATTGTATGCTGTTCCATTTGGAAAGAAGTTTGTTCCCGCCAGACTCGAAATAGTGATAAAATATCCTTTCGTTTCTGTTAGTGCTTTAAGAGATGCTTTGGCACTGAAAAACACCCCGGTCAGGTTAATGTCAATAGTTTCGTGCCATTGCTCAGCAGTTAATTCCTGAATTGGAGCCATGTGGCCAACTCCAGCATTGGCGATTACGTAATCAAGTTGTCCCCATTTAGCAAGTACCGCAGCCACAGCTTTTTCCTGTGATTCCAGGTTTCTCACATCGGATTCAATACCTAATGCATATCCTTCCTTGATTTTATTAAGAGAAGCGGCGGCCTCGTCAGCACTTTTTTTAGTCCGGCTTGTAACTGCAACCCGTATACCTTCTTTAATCAGCACTTCTGCTACACCGTATCCAATTCCTTTTGAACCTCCGGTAATAAGTGCCGTTTTAATTAATTCTGCCATTTTGTATAAATTTTTTTCTGACCTGTTTCAGCCATTTCGTAAGTTAAACTAATAATTATCGAACAAAGACAATGCCAGGAAGGTTTTGGGAATGGAGGAATTCTGGCAGAGAAAGAGGATTAATGGTTATGCATAGTGGGTTAAAATCCATTCTGAAAGTATAATAGAATATTTATTCATATTTAAACCTAAAAGAAATCAATAAAAACCGTCTTTTTTGCCCATCTCTTTACAATACTCTATTTTTGCCAATCGTTAATTCACCGTTTCGGATACACGACTAAATTATAGCGGTATTCTTAAGCTTAAATGTTTCAAATCTTAACAAATGAAATTAGTAGAAAATAAAGTGGCTTTGGTTACCGGGGCCTCACGTGGTATAGGACGCGCTATTGCTTTGCGTTTGGCACAGGAAGGCGCTAATGTTGCTTTTACTTATCTGTCCAGTGTGGAAAAAGGGGAGGCTCTGGCTCAGGAGCTGGAACAATTTGGAATTAAAGCAAAAGGATATCGCTCCGATGCATCTGATTTTCAGGCTGCTGACCAACTGGTTACTGATGTAGTTGCTGATTTTGGTAAGCTCGATATTCTGATTAATAATGCAGGCGTTACGCGTGATGGTTTGCTAATGCGTATGAGTGAAGAAAACTGGGATACAGTTATCAACATCAACCTTAAATCTGTTTTTAACCTGACCAAGGCTGCAACCAAGACGATGATGCGTGCCAAAAGTGGTTCTATCATTAATATTACATCGGTAGTTGGGATACGCGGAAATGCCGGACAGGCCAATTATGCAGCCTCAAAAGCCGGAATTATTGGTTTTACCAAATCCGTTGCACTTGAATTAGGATCACGTAACATCCGTTCTAATGCGGTTGCACCTGGTTTTATCGAAACAGAAATGACCGGTGCAATCGAATCAAAAGCAGTGGAAGACTGGAAACAGTCCATACCAATGAAACGTGGCGGACAACCTGAAGAAGTGGCTGATGCATGTATTTTTTTAGCGTCGGATCTTTCCAAATACATTACCGGACAAGTTATTCAGGTAGATGGCGGTATGCTGACCTAAAATTTTTTATGAAAGTTTAACAACGGCTAATGCATAGTTTGCAGTAAAAAGTAACCGGTTTTGCTGTATCTTGCTATATTGACTACTGCCTTACTGAAAACTGCTTTTTTTCAATATGCGTTCTGAACTTCTTTTTCAAACTCCTTACTGGTTTATCATTTTTTGTTTGCTTGCGGGAGCGGCTTATGCATGGCTGTTGTATCAGCCTGTTCCTTCATGGGGTAAGAAGTTGAATTATGGACTTGCTTTTCTGCGTGGGCTTACTGTAACGGCTATTTGCTTTTTACTGCTAAGTCCCTTGATCCGGAAAACAGAAACTACTATCGATAAAGCCAAAGTAGTGTTTGCGATTGATAATTCAGAATCGGTTAAAAGTTATGCGGCAGCGCAATTGAAGAATGTATCCGCCGCTGCGCAGGAACTGACTACCGCAGGATTTGAAGTAAGTATACAAACTCTGGATAGGCCGGTTAAGAATAACGAAGCGGATTCGATCAGATTTGATAAGAATAAAACAGATTTGTCAGGCTTATTGCAGACTGTTAAAAGTAATTTTGAAGGAAGAAATCTCACAGATGTTGTGCTTCTTTCTGATGGTATTGTAAATCAGGGAATTTCACCTGCTTTTGGCCGTTATCCATTTAAAGTCAATACACTGGCAGTCGGGGATACCATACCGGACCTGGACATTAGTATTAAAGATGTGATCAGTAACCGTGTTGCTTATTTAGGTAATGATTTTCCTGTAAAAGCTGAAATTGTTGCGAATGGCCTTGCCGGGAAAACAACGACGGTTTCCCTGAAACAGAATGGCAGGATCATAGAAACCCAGAAAGTGCTGATTGATAAGGCTTCTTTCTTTAAAAGCTATGATTTCAAAACAACGTCATCCCAAAAAGGAGTTCAGCATTATACAGTTGAACTGGGTTCAGTTGCGGGTGAATCTTCAACCCGGAATAATAAAAGGGAAATTTACATTGATATTATTGATGGCCGACAAAAGATCCTGTTACTCGCGCTAACGCCGCATCCGGATATAAAAGCACTGCGAAGCCTGATTGAAAGCAATGATAATTATGACCTGGATGTACAGATCCTGACTATTTCGGGCAATTTGCCCGTTACCAGTAAGCCATACGACCTGGTTATCCTGCATCAGGTTCCTAATGTATTAGGTCAGGGAAATGCGATGGTTCGTAAGTTTATTGATGCAAAAACCCCTATTTTGTACATATTGGGGAACCAGTCGGCAGTACCATTAGTAAATACATTGAACAGGTCGTTGACGATCAGTGCTATGAACGGGCAGACTGATAAAGTGACGGCCAGATATAACCCTTCCTTTCACATGCTGAATCTGGATGCTGAAAGTCTGAAACTAATGGAACGGTTGCCACCTCTTTCAGTTCCATTTGGTGAGTATAATCTGTCATCAGGAACTGAGACCATATTATACCAAAAGGTTGGAACACTGAATACCAGCAAACCACTTTTAATTTTAAATACTACCGCTGAACAAAAAATTGCAGTTTTGGCTGGAGAAGGATTGTGGCAATGGCGCCAGGAAGAATATGCCCTTACAAACAAACAGGATGTGGTCGACAATCTTTTCCAGAAACTGATCCAGATATTATCGGTAAGGGAAGACAAACGGAAATTCCGGGTATATCCCGTTCGTGCGGAATTTGAGGCAGGTGAACAGGTTGTTTTCCAGACGGAAGTGTACAATGATATTTACGAACAGATTTACGGTCAGGAAGTAAAGCTTATGATTACTGATGAAAAAGGAAAAAGCCGTCAGTTTACTTATACACATAGTGCCGAAAATCCAAGGTTTAATATCAGTGGTTTGAGTGAAGGTGTTTACCGATTTCAGGCTTCTGCTTCATTACGAGCGGGGCTGGAAAAAGTGAACGGCCAGTTTGTAATTAGAAATGCGGATCTGGAAATGAACAATACCACGGCTGATTTTGGTATGCTGCGTGAACTTGCCAAGAATACAGGAGGAGAATTTGTTCCATCAACATCATTGGCTCAATTTGTACAGAAATTAAAGCAAAATCGCCCTTCCGATCGCCTGGACAGCTCCGAAGAAATGGTAGAACTGATACACCTGAAATGGTTATTTTTCCTGTTAGTCATTTTGATGGGAATTGAATGGGGATTAAGAAAGTACCATGGTGGATATTAAAGGCTGTTTTTTAGTGAATAATATTTGTCATCAACAAAAAAATAAGAGTTACAAGCTCACTTGCTTAAGTTTTCAATCGATTCTGCTGGCCCTCATTTTACTTGTTAATTGTGAATTTGTTTCAGCCCAGGCTGATAGCATACGGGTTGATACTACCCTTAACAAAACCCCTGATTATAAACTGCTCCGAACCATATTTGCAGGACAGTCTGTTTTATATTTGGGTAGTATATATGGCCTGAGTAAATCATGGTATAAAAACCCGCTTACGAAGTTCCGCGTAAAAGACGATACATACGAATGGCTGCAAATGGACAAAATGGGGCACGTTTACACATCTTACCAGATTGCGCGCCACACTGCGGAGATTTATAAGAAAACCGGAATTTCTAAAAAACAAATGCTCATTTACGGAGCAGTTTCCGGTATCATTTTCCAGACGCCGATAGAAATCCTGGATGGTTTTTCGCCTGATTATGGTTTTTCACCAGGCGACATGATTGCCAATATTACTGGTTCGGTAATTTTTCTGGGGCAAATTGCGCTTTGGGATGAAATACGCATCCATCCCAAATTTTCTTTCCATTATACCTCACTCGCTGCCGTAAGGCCAGAATTATTAGGTTCTAACTATTCGGAAAGGTGGCTGAAGGATTATAACGGGCAAACCTACTGGTATTCTGCAAGCCCAAAATCATTTTTTAAAAATAGTCAATGGCCTGCCTGGTTATGCTTTTCAGTTGGTTATGGAATCAATAATATGGTGAGTTCTGAAAAAGATAAAAGTATAACCTTAGGATACCGTCCATACCGGCAGTATTATTTATCACTTGATATTGACCTGACTAAGATCAAAACACGAAATAAAACCATTCGGGCAATCTGTTTTATGGCTAATTCAATTAAAATTCCGGCACCGGCGTTTCAAATAAGTAAAAATGGTATTGATTTGAAACCTTTATATTTTTAGCAGTCAGTAAGGTAAAGAATTAATGTAATTTTGAGAATCACAGCGTAAGTTAAAGGCGGTCCGCCGCATGGCTATTTGCCAACCGCTAAAAGCCAAACAGATATGAATATAGGAGATAAAGTAAGACTGGTCCATGGACGCGAGGAAGGTGTTATATATGCTTTTTTACCGGGAAATGTTGTTGAAATTGAAATTGAAGACGGTTTCAGGATTCCTGTTTTAAGGAACGAAATCGTAACCATATCACCAATGGAATCCCAGAGAATGGTGAAAGCCGGTGATTTACAGAAGATTGCCAGCCAAAGTGATAAAATCGTTTCCCGCTCGCCCGTTTTTGCTGAAAAAGGAATTTATCTGGCTTTTGCATCCATTAATGATCGTGCGTTGACGGCTTATCTGATCAATAATACGGACTGGACTCTTCCTTTCAGTGCAACAGCATTGGATGAATCTGTTCCGAACGGCTTGGCAGGAGGTGTATTGCAACCGCGTAGTTCGCATAAATTGTCTGAACTTCTGATGAAGGATTTTGAAAGCTGGCCGGTTTTTGAATTTAAAATCCTGTATTATAGAGAAGGAAAACATATATTGCCACAACCGCTTTTTAAGAAAATGAAGTGCAGGGCGCAATCCTTTTACAAAAGTAAAGGACAGGCTCCGGTTTTAGGGAGAGAAGCATTTGTTTATCAGCTGGATGAAGAAAACCTGAAAAAAGAAGAGCCGGCTTCCAATCCTGATTTTTCTCAGAACCTGCGGACAAGTTTGATGGGCGGGGCGGAAATTGAGAAAAATATACCTGAAAAACCTGCGTTGGAAAAACCGGAAAATGTTATTGATCTGCATATAGAAAAAATAAAAAAAGACTTTTCAGGGCTCTCAAATGATGAAATGCTGAAAATTCAGCTGACGACATTTGAAAACAGCCTGGAAAGGGCAGTTGCGAATGGAATGGAGGAAATCACATTTATCCATGGATCGGGTAGTGGGGTGCTTCGTACAGAATTACATCGCAGGCTGAGCAAAAACCAGCATGTCCAGTATTACAAAGACGCTCAAAAGGAAAAATTCGGATACGGTGCAACACTTGTTAAAATTAAGTAACATCATCAAAAAACCTGGATTGGTTTTATTGTTGATATTCATTGTTTTGAGTCAATGGCAATGCCGTTCAACGAGTACTACGCCTAAGGCACCTATGGAAGAATATAAATATTCGGATAAAGAAATTCAGAGCGAAAAGCATTTATCAGTACTAAATGTTCCGGTAGAGATTCCGATTTCTGAACTGGAAGCTCAGATCAATGCAAAAATCAAAGGGCTGATTTATGAAGACAACAGCTATGAGGATGAGGATAATGATAATCTTAAGGCAAAAGTCTGGAAAATAAGCCCTATAAAAGTCGTTGCCATTGATTCCTCATTCTTATTTGAAATACCTTTAAAGATTTGGGTGAGTGCCGGTTATAAAGTTAGCCCGCTCGGAATTACAATGTCCGGTTATAAAGACACTGAATTTTCTATACGCATCAGGCTTATATCCAAAATCGGAATTTCTCCCGACTGGCAGATCCATTCGGATACCTATGTTGACAGCTATGACTGGATTACTGACCCGAATGTAAAAGTAGCAGGTATCCGGATTCCGATTAAGAGTATGGCCAGCCGTTTGCTTAATAAGAATTTTGATAAGATCACAAAAGCTATTGATGATCAGGTTGCTGCAAACATTGAGCTCAAGAAAAGTGTAGCGGTTGCGTGGCAGCTTGCGCATCAGCCTGTATTGCTTTCCAAAGAATTTGATACCTGGCTGGTCATTTCCCCGACGGCAATAGTCATGACACCTTTGCTGTCAAAAAATAATATATTACGGTCTGTTATCGGGATAAAGGGATTCACCCAAACCATTACCTCCGCCAGCAAACCCGTTATTCCTCCTGTACCAAAACTGCCCAATCTTGCTATTGTTGACAAGGTGCCAGAAAATTTCAGGGTAGGGTTGATCAGCCTCGTATCATATGAGGAAGCGGCACGGTTGGCAACAGCCCGGTTTGCGGGAGAAAAATTTTCATTTTTAGGCGGAAAGTACAATGTTGAAGTCACTTCTATCGAAATGTATGGACAGAACGACAAACTTGTAATAAAGGCAGGCCTCACCGGAAGTATCAAAGGGCATATTTTTTTGAAAGGCGTCCCCCATTACGATCCTGCAACACAGAAGCTGTCTTTGAAAGGAGTTGATTATGACCTGGATACGAAAAATACTATTGTCAAAACCGCTGGCTGGCTATTACAAGGTCAGTTTAGCAGGATGATGGAAAACAAAATGGTGGTTCCCGTAGGTGACCAGATCACAGATGCGAAGAAGACAATCCAGGCTGCACTTTCTAATTTTAAAATCATAGATGGTGTACTTGTTAAGGGAACACTTACAGATATCATGCCGGACAAAGTATATTTAACACCCAAACATATTTACTCAGTAGTTTTTGCAGAAGGGAATGTAAATTTGCGCGTAGACGGATTAAAGAGTTTTTAGGTTACATTTTAAATTAGTTATCAGTCTTTTGTTACATTTTTTTACTTTTTATGGTGTATTGACTGCTAATCAAAGGAAAGTATTTCTTAGCTTTGTGGTTGAGCGAAAGGAATAAGCTGTTCTACCGCCGCGGCATATGGTCGGGGAGGAAAGTCCGGACAGCGCAGAGTGCCGTACTTCCTAACGGGAAGGCAGCCGATTGGGAACAGTTTGCTGACAGCAAGTGCCACAGAAAATTAGACCGCCTGGCATGTTTTTTATATGGCAGGTAAGGGTGAAAAAGGTGGAGTAAGAGACCACCGCTTACTGGGTGACCAGCAAGGCACGGTAAACCTTACGGGCTGAAAGATCAAATAGGTGTTAATTAGTGGGGCTACTCGTCCCCGTTCCTTAACCGGAGCATTGACACGGGTAGATCGTTAGAGATTTCGGGTGACCGCAATCCTGGATAAATGGTAGAAGCCTGCTCCGGTGCAAATCGGTTCAGGAAACAGAATCCGGCTTACAGGCTTATTCTTTCCGTTTTAATAGTAAAAATTAGTGAATAATTGAATCACATAACTGGTGTTTCCCATGAAGAAAAAGAACCTTTACATTGCTTTAGTTTGTTTGTTGCTTTCGAGTCTTGACACTTTTGCTCAAAACCGTACTTATGATGGACCTAACAAAATGAATACATGGTCTATTACCGGCTACGGCGGTATCACCAAATTCTTCGGTGACATCAAAACATATGATTTCAAGCTTGGTCCTGATGAAAAACTAACAGGCGGCTGGGGACTTTCGGTCAACAAACAATTGTCTCCGATTTTTGGGGTTCAGTTGACAGGCTTTAACGGGCAGCTTCGGGGATCCAAAATGGGTTACGTAAGCTCATTGACCAACAAAACTTATGACGTAACATTCAACAGCCCTTCATTTATTCAGGTTACTGTGGATGGAACAATGAATGTTAACCGTTTATTATTCGGATACAATAAATTACGCAGATGGAAAGTTGATGCTCACTTAGGTGGTGGTATCATTTACTACCATACTGATTTGCACGCAATCAATACGGCAACTGGTGTTGACTGGCCTGTAAAAACCAATACTGACGGAAGTTCTAAAACTGCCGGAACCTGGGAACGTAACGGAACCACTTATACCCGTGAATGGGTAGTACCAGTTGGTATGGCTGTACATTACGAACTAACTCCACGTTTTGATCTTGGTCTTGACTTTACTTACAGCTATGTGAATACTGAAAAGATGGACGCAACAGTTGGAAGTATCAGTGATTACCAGTCTCAGCAAGGAATATGGACGTTTGCTGCGAGTGATTCCAAAAAAGATGGCTGGGGAATGGCTACTTTGGCACTGACATATAAATTAGGAAAAAATGCAGTAAGAGCGAAAAACGGTAAGTATGATGCTACAAGCGGACGCTACCATTTACGTTGGGCAAATCCACAGTCATTAATTCCTGTGCCTTACAATCCTACAATGAATGATGCTGATTCTATTGCAAAAGTAAACATGCCGAAACCAGTTGATCCCCGTTTATATACAGATACAGATGGTGATGGAGTAGCGGATCTTTTCGATAAAGAACCAAACACTCCGGCAGGTAGTGTTGTATCAGGAGGTGGAGTTGCAATGGATCTTGATAAAATTATCAGAGATGCTATTAAAAACAACCTTCCAAAAGACGAATGCGAAGCGTTGTTCAGTAACATTGAATTTGATACTGACAAATCAATTATCCGTAATACATCAAAAGAAACATTGAGCAAAGTAGTTGAGCTTCTGAACCTGCGTACAAATTGCCGTATCGTACTAGTTGGTCATACAGATGCCCGTGCTTCTGACAGTTACAATGAATCACTTTCACGTCGTCGTGTTGATGCAGCTAAAAGATTCCTGATCCGTGCTGGTCTTGCTGAACCAAGTCGTATCCTTATCGAATATTATGGTGAGTATCGCCCGGTGGCAGAAAATACTACGGTTGAAGGCTTACAGTCTAACCGTCGTGTTGAGATCAAGATCTTACCACAAAACACATTGCGTTCAAATTATCCTGCAGGTTTCAGGAAATAAGCTAAGTGATTTAATAAATATGATTAATGAACGGGAATCGAGAAATCGGTTCCCGTTTTTGTTTAAACAATAATGATCAATATTCAATTAACAATTCCTAATATTCATTAATGCCAACTGAACATTGAGAATTGTTAATTGATTGTTGATCATTTAAATTGTTTTTTGTGTACATTTGCACCCTGATTAATAAAAGGGACGAGTTCCCGCAAATAACAACAAAATGGCAGTAAAAATTAGATTAGCGCGTCGTGGACGCAAAAAGATGGCGATATATGATATCGTTGTTGCAGATGCCAGAGCACCACGTGATGGTCGCTTCATCGAAAAACTGGGAATTTACAACCCAGGTACAAACCCGGCTTTTATCGTACTAGAAGCTGCAAAAGCTGTTGACTGGTTACTGAAAGGTGCACAGCCAACGGATACAGCACGTTCTATATTGCAGCACAGAAGGCGTAATGCTTATGAAGCATTTGCAGATTGGTGTGAATAAAGGTGCAATTACGCAGGAAGTTGCTGATTCACGTTTTGCAGAATGGAAAGAATCAAAAACTGACCGTAAAACAACGGCTGCTGATTCTCTATCACAGAAAAAAGAAACTGAACGTAATGCTAAGTTAGATGCAGAACGTAAGGTTAATCAGACTCGTGCAGATGCTATCATTAAGAAAAACACGCCTCCTGCTCCGTTAGTAGTAGAAGAGGAAGTTGTTGAAGAAGCTCCGTTAGAAGAAGCAGCATCAGTTGCTGAGGAAACTGCGGCAGTGGAAGAAGAAGCACCAGTAGCTGAAGAAGCACCAGCAGTAGCGGAAGCAGCACCAGTAGCTGAAGAAGCTCCGGCAGTAGAAGAAGCAGCACCAGTTGCTGAGGCAGCTCCGGTAGTGGAAGAAGCAGCACCTGTTGCTGAAGAAGTAGCTCCTGTTGCTGAAACTGTAACTGAGGAACCTGTTGCTGTAACACCAGCTCCGGAAGCGGAAGAAGATTTGAAGAAAGATGAGTCTGCTTCATAATTAAATAGAATTCAAGTTAAGATTTATGAGTCTGTCGGTTTTCCGTACAGACTCATATTTATTTAAAGTCATTTAAATACAAGACCAGTGACACAGGATAATTGTTACTTGCTAGGTTACATTGTACGTACACACGGTACGAACGGCAATGTTGTTATATTTTTGGATGTAGACTATCCCGAAGATTACGAAGATCTGGATGCAGTTTATGTAGAGATACGCGGAGAGTTAGTGCCTTATTTTATCAGTAATTTCAATTTGCAGAAACAAGCCAATGCCATTGTATCTTTTGAAGATGTAAATACGATTGAAAAAGGGCAGGCATTAGTTGGCAGCTCGCTGTTTCTTTCTTTGGATGAATTAGATGAACTGGGTGAAGAGGAGTTCTATTATCATGAGATAAAAGGTTACACCGTTGTGGATGAAACCAAAGGCGAACTTGGAATTGTAAGAGAAGTATATTCCTTGAACGGCCAGGATCTGATTGCTATGGATTATCTGGGTAATGAAATTTTGATTCCTACTTCGGAAGAAATTGTATTACGGGCAGATAAGGAAAATAAAAAGTTAATTGTGAATTTACCTGAAGGATTACTGGAAGTATATCTGGACGATTCATCGAAAAACATTCCTGATGATGCGGATTGATATTATTACATGTGTTCCAAATTTATTGGATAGCTTCTTCGCACATTCTATACTAAAACGGGCGCAGCAGGGAGGTTTCGTTGAAGTGGTAACTCATGACATCAGAGATTACTCTGTTAACAAGCACAGGACGATTGATGATTATGCTTTTGGAGGAGGAGCCGGTATGGTACTTCAGGTAGAACCCATTGCCAGATGCATCCGGGCGTTACAGGCAGAACGGAGCTATGACGAGATTATTTACCTGACTCCCGATGGCGAGCTGATGCAGCAGAAAATGGTGAACCAGTTATCCTTAAAAGGAAATCTGATCATGTTATGCGGACATTACAAAGGCGTCGATCAGCGCGTTCGTGATCTGTTTATTACCAAAGAAATCAGCATTGGAGATTATGTGCTTTCTGGTGGGGAACTGGCTGCGGCGGTACTTTCTGATGCCATTATCCGTTTGTTACCAGGCGTATTAAATGATGAAACCTCAGCTTTAACGGATTCTTTTCAGGATAATTTATTAGCCCCGCCTGTTTATTCACGACCAGCGGATTTTGAAGGAAATGTGGTTCCTGAGATCCTCATGTCAGGACACGAAGCAAAGGTGGAGGAATGGCGTTATGAACAGTCTGTAAAAAGGACGCGGGAGAGAAGGCCGGATCTGCTGAGGTGATTTTTATCTAGTATTTAAAATTTATCATTCCAACCTTTTTGTCATAAAAGAAGTCGTTATATTAATATAGCTTTGCAACTCTGATTTGACAAAATGATACCTTCCTCAAAAAACCGGTTTTACTTCATTTGCCTATTATTGATAACTGCTCTATCCTGCAAAGATAAGGATCCAAATGCAGATTGCGGTTGTGACGGTTCGACTACGAAAGTGGTTGAAAATGTGAAGGGTAGTTATTTGGGAAGTAATAGCTTTGTAATTCGCATTTCTTATGACAATAATATATTTTACGAGACTTATGTCAGTGCGTGTAATATCTCTGATACGCTGAAAATAACCACGGACATCAAAAAACCGAATTACATTATTAGCGGTAATATAAAGAAAGAGTGTTTTACAGATTTGATGACTTTGACGGCAAGACCTTCGCAGTTTGAAATTAAAAGTATAAAAAGTGCACTGTGAATACTTTGATACCTGAGATATATTAATGTATTTTAGATATATCTCAGGTAGTAATTATAGTTAACTTCTAGAAATCCATATTACAGTTAATCCACTCATTATCAAAGTTGGTACCGTACTTTCTGTAAAAGCCTACAGCAGAAGTATTCCAGTCCAGAACCTGCCACATCATGCCTGTACAGCCTGTTTTTTTAGCGGCGGTTACTGTTGCATCAAATAAGATTTTACCGATTCCGTTTCCACGCATATCTTCGGTTACAATAATATCTTCCATATAAAGTCTCTTGCCTTTCCAGGTAGAATAGCGGAAATAAAAGAGGGATAATCCTATAATTTTTGAGTCAGATTCTGCAACAAAGAAATCAAATAGTTTTTCCTTGTAATCACGTGTCATTTTATCAACATTATTGCTAACCTGATCCAATGCTCTTTCGAAAATGGCTAATTCTTTTACCAGATCAAAAATGGCTGGTATGTCTTCTATCGTACCTGGGCGGGTGGAAACGTTCATGATCAGAATTTATACTTAAAATGATTTACCGGTTACAATATACTACAATTTCACTATTGATATTGTACATAATTTTCCCATTTGTTAACGATTGCCTGGAAATTCTCGGGGAGTTCGGTATCAAATTGCAGCCATTGTTTTGTGGTCGGATGCACAAAACCTAATGATTTTGCATGAAGCGCCTGTCCCGGTAAAAGGCTGAAACAGTTTTCAACCATTGTTTTATAATTACCGTTTGAAATACCCCTCAAAATTTTGTCTCCGCCATAAACCGTATCATTAAAAATAGGATGGCCAATATGTTTCATATGAGCGCGTATCTGGTGTGTGCGGCCTGTTTCCAGGTTACATTTGATGAGAGAAACATAACGCAATGGCTTCACGACTTCATAATGTGTAACAGCATGTTTTCCCTGGGTTTCATCATCAAAAATGTCCATCACACGGCGGTCTTTTGCATTTCTGCCGATATTACCTCTTATGGTTCCTTTTTCTTCTTTTAGCTCACCCCATACCAGAGCATTGTAAGTTCGTTCAATAGTATGGTCTGAAAATTGCCTGGCCAGAAAAGTCATAGCGAACTCGGTTTTGGCAATTACCAGCAAGCCAGAAGTATCTTTATCAATCCGGTGTACAAGTCCTGGCCTTCCTTCTCCGTTTCTTCCGGTAGGCAGGTTCTGGAAGTGGTAAACAAGGGCATTAATTAACGTTCCTGTCCAGTTGCCATAGGCAGGATGAACCACCATCCCGGTAGGCTTATTTACAATGAGCAATACATCGTCCTCATAAATAATATCAAGCGGGATATTTTCAGGAATGATCTCCGTATCACGTGGCGGATGCGGAAGGGAAAGTGTGACAACATCAAATGGTTTGATCTTATAACTTGCCTTTGTTATCTGGTCATTTACTTTTACTGCTTCGGCATCAATTCCATTTTGTATTTTTGTACGGGAAGCATTCGCAACATGCAGGCTTAGGTATTTATCCAGCCGCATCAGACTTTGGCCTTTATCGGCTACAATGCGGTAATGTTCAAACAAATCGTCTTCTTCGGAGGTAATCTCTAAGTCGTTCAACAACATTTATATTTCTTTTATCTCGTGCGTCATTACCAAAGCGACAAAATTACCAAAATATAGTGGATTTACTCATTCCGTCACTACCAACACCATTGCAGGAACTTACTGATGAAGCTATTAAAAGCGCGGGTGTAAGGCTTTTTATTAAAAGAGACGATCTTATTCATCCGACTGTTTCGGGTAATAAATGGCGTAAACTGAAATATAATCTGCAGCATGCGATTTCTGAAAATGCTGCTGCTTTGCTCACTTTTGGAGGTGCATATTCCAATCATTTGTATGCCATGGCTGCAGCCGGAAACGCTCTCAGATTAAATACAATAGGCATTGTAAGAGGCGAAGATTACGCTGGAAAAATAACACCAACGCTTCAATTTTGCCAGGAACAGAATATGATGCTCCATTTTGTATCACGACAGGAATACAGGCAGCGAAATGATCCGGAGTATTTGCAGGAATTAAGCATAAAATTCAATAATCCGTATTTGATTCCCGAAGGAGGAACAACAAATATGGCTTTAAAAGGTGTACAGGAAATGACCCGGGAAGTTAATGAAACCCTCGGACGAAAACCGGATTATTATGCTGTTGCTGCGGGAACGGGAGGGACGGCGGCAGGGATATTATCCGCTGGTAACGATGTATTGGTATTTTCAGCGTTGAAAGGCGGTGGATTTTTAGAACAGGAAATAAAAAATCTGCTACCAAAGAACAACACAGCCGGCCGTATGACATTGTTCAGCAATTATCATTTTGGCGGTTATGGTAAATGGACGCAGGAATTACTGGATTTTATTTTAGACTTTAAATTAACGCATAGCATTCAGTTAGAGCAGGTGTATACGGCAAAAATGTTTTATGGATTATACAACCTTATGAAACAGGATTTTTTCGAACCCGGAACTGTCATTGTCGCCGTTCACACCGGTGGTTTGCAGGGACTGTTGCAAGAGTTCAGGAGTTGAAAGTTCATAGTTCAAAACAGCTTTACACTCATAACTCTAAACTCCTGAACTCTAAACCAGTTCGCTTTCTTCTTTACTTCCTGCTTTTCTGTTTAGAAACTCTTTGATCAGGTCTCTTTCACCAGCTATCCATAATACGTCTTCTATTTCTATAATCACGGAAGAATCCGGGTTAAGAATGCGTTCTCCGTTACGTTCCAGTCCGACAATCATTCCGTGCGTTTTTTCTCTTATCTGACTATTACGGATGGATTTTCCTCTGATGTTATATTCATTTTTAACAGTGATCCGTTCCAGCACAATTGTATCCGGAGGAGCAATGTAAATATCCCCGCTGGTACTTACTTCAACATGCCCGCGGAATGCATCTAGCTGTGCATCTGTGCCTATAACTTCAATACGGTCGCATGGATATAATACTTCGGTAGGGCGGGGCAGATGTATTGTTTTGCTCCCACGTTCGATCAAAACCACATTGATTCCGAAATTCTCTCTTATAGCCAGTTCCTGCAAAGTTTTTCCTATCAGATTAGAATCAGCACTTACTTCCAGAAAAGCAAAATGCGCATCCCAGGGTAAAAGAAGTTTTTTAGATTTTCCACTGCCTTCCAGCTGGCGTGCATTCAGATTTTGTAAAAACCGTTCTTCAATTTTATGATAAAAGTGTTGCAGCCGCTGGTAAAATATGGCGAAAGCAAGTACCATTATCCCTCCCGCTATACTTAACGCAGCCGGTGTTGCGAAAAACTGGCCCAGTAAAAAGACCATCAGAAGTATCGCAATCAATACCCGTGAAAGTTCAAGAACCAATAAAGGCCCGCGGCTATATTTTCTGCTGAGCCAGATTGCTGAGTAAGCTTTCCGGTTAGAACGTTTGAAGATCAAGGCCCATAAAAAGGGGGCAATCATCAAAAATGTAATCCCAAACATAACTGAATTGGTCAGGTAAGTTTCAGGAATCCGGGTATGCAAAAGATCTGCAAGCTGCCTGGACGAGATAAGGATAATGCCAATTACCACAACTGAATTGAGAACGACAGTCTGTGCATAGGATTGCAGGATCTGATGCCATTGTGTTGTTTTGGTAATGGTGCCGGTGCTTGAACTATACCGGTTCAGGGAAGTTTTCCATTTATCAGGCAAATTTTTGTTCAGCCACTCATAAAATGGCTCGGACAATTTCATCATGTATGGTGTGGTAAAAGTGGTAATTACCGAAACACCGACTGCAATGGGATACAGAAAATCACTGGTTACTTTTAACGCTAATCCCAGATTGGCAATAATGAATGAAAACTCACCGATCTGAGACATACTCATTCCCGACTGTATCGAATTTTTGAGAGGCTGACCGGAAATGACCGCACCCACAGTAACAAACGTAGTTTTTCCAATGATGACAACCAACACAAGAATAGCAGTTGGCAAAGCATATTCGATGAGCAGTCCGGGGTTGATCAGCATACCAACGGAAATAAAGAAAACGGCGCCAAAAAGGTCTTTTACAGGTTTTAATAAATGTTCAATTTTTTCAGCATGAGTGGTTTCAGCCAGAATAGAACCCATAATAAAAGCACCTAGCGCAGCAGAAAAACCTGCTTGTGTCACCAGAAAAACCATTCCGAAGCAAAGCGCTACCGAAGTGATCAGAACACTTTCATCGTTCATCAGTCCGCGGTATCTTCTGAGCAAGGTTGGGAAAACAAAAATGCCACCTAAAAACCAAAGGATCAGAAAAAAGAATAATTTCAGGATAGACTCCAATAATTCTGCTCCAGCAAATTGCTGGCTGATAGAAAGTGTTGATAACAAGACCATTAATAACACGGCCGTTAAATCCTCAATAACCAATATACCTAATACTACTCTGGTAAATTGCTGGGTTTTAATTCCTAATTCGTCAAATGCACGAAAAATGATCGTTGTGGAAGATATAGCGATAATACCGCCCAGAAAAAGGCTGTCAATTTTACTCCATCCTAAAAGCTGCCCGGTTGCAAAACCAGTTACGAGCATTAACCCAACTTCAAAAAGACCAGTAATTGCCGCCGTATTCCCAACCTTCATCAGTTTCTTAAAACTGAATTCAAGACCCAAATTGAAAAGTAAAAATATCACACCGATTTCTGCCCAGATCTCAATGGTTTTGATATCCGTAATGGTTGGAAATAAGTTGAAATTAGGCCCGACTAAAAGTCCTGCCAATATATAACCCAGAACAATGGGCTGCTTTAATTTTTTGAATATGAGTGTGATAATACCGGCCATGGTAAGTATCAGCGAAAGGTCAACGATAAGTTGCGGAACGTGTGTCATGAAGTTTGTCGTTTGATCTTACTGTGTAATCCAATAAAATACAAAAAGCCCTTGACGAATCAAAGGCTTTTATATTATAATCTTAAAAAAAGAAAACCGGATCTGTTATCCTACACTTCCCTCTAAGCTGATTTCCAGTAGTTTCTGTGCTTCAACAGCAAATTCCATAGGGAGCTGGTTTAAAACTTCTTTGGCATAACCATTTACAATTAAAGCAACGGCCTGCTCAGTAGGAATGCCACGCTGATTACAGTAAAACAGGATATCTTCTCCGATTTTTGAAGTAGTCGCTTCATGCTCCACAGTTGCGGAAGGATTGCTTACTTCGATATACGGAAAAGTGTGAGCACCGCATTTGTCACCCAGCAACAAAGAATCGCATTGTGAGAAGTTACGTGCTTTTTCTGCTTTTTTAAATACCTGAACTAATCCTCGGTATGAATTCTGGCTTTTTCCAGCTGAAATACCTTTGGATACTATACGGCTTTTTGTATTTTTTCCAATATGGATCATTTTAGTTCCAGTATCGGCTTGCTGCATATTGTTTGTAACAGCCACAGAATAAAATTCTCCGATTGAATTATCACCTTTCAGGATCACAGATGGATATTTCCACGTAATAGCCGAACCAGTCTCAACCTGAGTCCAGGATATTTTTGAGCCAGCTCCGTCACACAATCCACGTTTGGTTACGAAATTATAAATACCACCTTTTCCTTCTTTATCGCCAGGATACCAGTTTTGTACGGTCGAGTATTTAATATTTGCATTTTCGTGTGCGAAAATTTCTACTACCGCAGCGTGCAACTGATTTTCATCGCGCATTGGAGCAGTACACCCCTCCAGGTAACTTACGTGACTGTCAGCATCACCTACAATTAAAGTACGCTCAAACTGACCGGTTCCGGCTGCATTGATACGGAAATACGTAGACAATTCCATAGGACAACGAACGCCTTTTGGAATATATACAAATGACCCGTCTGAGAATACAGCTGCATTTAATGCGGCATAAAAGTTATCCTTTGGCGGAACAACAGATCCTAAATATTTCTTGATCAGGTCCGGATGCTCACGAATTGCTTCACTGATAGCGCAGAATATAATTCCTTTTTCTCTCAGTGATTCTTTGAATGTAGTAAAGACAGATTCCGAATCCATTACAGCATCAACCGCAATAGAAACTCCGGAAAGCCTTTTTTGTTCGTTCAGCGAAATCCCTAAACGTTGGAAAGTATCGCGTAATTCAGGATCTATATCGTCCAGACTTTCAACAACTTTTTTCTTTTTCGGAGCTGAATAATATTTTATTCCCTGAAAGTCAATTTTTGGGTAATGTACGTTTGGCCATTTCGGCTCAGCCATTGTAAGCCACAAACGAAAAGCCTTCAAACGCCACTCTAGCATCCACTCAGGTTCATTTTTTTTGGCAGAAATAAACCGAATCGTGCTTTCGTCCAAGCCCATAGGAGCTTCGTCCGCTTCAATATCAGTTACAAAGCCGTATTTGTATTCCGAACTGGTGATTTCCTCCAACAATTCTTCTTCTTTGCTCATGGTGTAATTTTTATCAGGCTGTATCTACGTCTCTTACAACACAAAGAAACAAGATTGAGTTTATTGAGAAGGTCAAAAATACATAAAAAAGCCCACAAATTTATGACGAAGATCATAAGTTTGCGGGCTTTGCAGATGATTCTTCTTTGTGAAAATGCACTTCTCTGATCAAAAATAATATTCAATAATCAATGTTCAATTTTCATATTTAAATGAAATCGTTATTAATTATTACAGCTAAACAATGATATAATAGAAAGCGAACTGCCGCCTCAATAGATCATTGGGCATTGAAATCCGACTATTTTATCAAATGTTAGATAGCTGAACAGGCCTATAAATACGCTCCCGTAGCCAAATAATGTTTAACATAATCTGCCACTCCTTCTTCCAGTGTAGAAAATGGTTTGGTATATCCTATGGCTTTTAATTTATTCATATTTGCTTCCGTAAAATACTGGTATTTATCACGGATATCAATCGGCGTATCAATGTATGAGATATCCGGTGTTTTGTCCATGGCCAGGAATGTATTGATTACCAGATCCTTGAAAGTACGCGCTTGTCCGCTTCCCAGATTGTAAATGCCGGAATTTTTGCGGTGATGCATCAGGAATATACAAACGTCGATAAGATCTTTTACGTAAATAAAGTCCCGCATTTGTTCTCCATCTTTAAAATCAGGATTATGCGAACGAAAAAGCTTCATTTTGTCAGTAGCTTTTATCTGATTGTACGCATGTAAAATTACGGATGCCATGCGGCCTTTATGATATTCATTCGGCCCATACACATTGAAAAATTTCAAACCAGCCCAGAAAAGCGGTTTCTTTTCCTGCTGTAGTGCCCAAATGTCAAATTCGTTTTTAGAATCCCCATAAGGGTTTAATGGTTTTAATTCAGAAAGCGTGGCTTCATTGTCATCATAACCATGTTCACCCAGTCCGTACGTTGCCGCTGATGAGGCATAAACGAGCGGGATCTGATAAGCCACGCATTTCTCCCAGATCTGCTTGGAATAATTGACATTCAGTTCATCAAAAATTTCTTTATCAAATTCCGTCGTGTCTGTTCTTGCGCCAATATGAAATATAAATTCAACATCGCGGTAATTCTGGTCAAGCCAGTCAAACAGCTCTTTACGCTCAATTTTCTGTACAATTGTTTTTCCTTCAAGATTTTCCGCTTTTTCTGTTTTGGAAAAATCATCGACTGCGACAATGTTTCTGAAACCATCCTGATTGAGACGGCTGATAAGCCCGCTGCCAATGAATCCGGCTGCACCTGTTACTATAATCATGAGAGATTACCTTTTATTAATATTAAATCTATAAAAAGAATGAAGAATAAGAGTGGCCATAAAATCGGATCTACTCTATGTTTTCAATACAAATAGGATTTTTTTTAGTTATCCGCTTGTTTATCTGCAAAACTACGGATACATGGTGTAATTTTGTAGCCTATTTATTTTGTGAGAGGAAGTTTTATGATTTACGTAACAAGAAAAGAGCATTTCAACGCTGCACACAGGCTATTTAACCCGGCCTGGTCAGATGAAAAAAATCAGGAAGTTTTTGGCCCTTGTGCCAATAACAACTGGCATGGACATAATTTTGAATTAATTGTTACGGTAAAAGGTTCGCCTAATCCTGACACAGGATTTGTAATAGATTTGAAAGTGCTGGGAGATATTATTAAAAACAGGGTGATAGATAAAGTAGATCACAAGAACCTGAACCTGGATGTGGATTTCATGGCTGGTAAAATGGCATCCTGTGAAATATTTGTATTGGAAATCTGGAATATTCTTGCCCCGGCTATTGCTGAAACAGCTTCCAACGCAAAGCTTCATTATATTAAACTGGTAGAAACGCCCAAGAATTTCGTTGAATACTACGGGGAATAGAAAAAAAATAATTATCAATTGTTAATGATCAATTTTCAGATTGACGTAATTGGGAACGGCCCGTTACTGCGATTGAACATTGAGAATTGATTATTTTCCTACAAACGCCTCCAGAAACTAGCCAGCTTAATGCCAATCGCCAACAGCTAAAAACCCATGAAATATTACCTCATTGCCGGCGAGCGTTCCGGAGATCTTCACGGAGCTAATCTGCTCAAAGGAATTAAGGAAAATGATCCGGACGCTGAGTTTCGCGGCTGGGGTGGTGATATGATGCAGGCAGAAGGAATGGAACTGGTGACGCATTATAAGGATACGGCTTTCATGGGTTTTCTGGAAGTGGCACTGAACCTGCACAAGATTTCCGGTTTCCTTAAAAAATGTAAAAAAGATATTCTGGAATCTCAGCCGGACGTGATTATACTGATCGATTATCCGGGTTTTAATCTTCGGATTGCAGCTTTTGCCAAGAAACATGGGCTGAAAACATTCTATTACATTTCGCCAAAAGTATGGGCATGGAACCAGAAACGTGCCTGGAAAATCAAACAGAACGTAGACCGGATGTTTGTGATCTTTCCGTTTGAAATTGATTTTTATAAAAAATACGATTATCCGGTTGATTATGTGGGCAATCCGCTAATGGATGCGATCAAAGCTTTTGAACCTGATCCTTATTTTAAAATAAAAAATAATCTAGACCAGGACAAACCAGTTATAGCCTTACTTCCCGGTAGCCGGAAACAGGAAATTATTGGTATGCTTGATCTGATGCTGACGGTCCAGCCGCATTTTCCGGACTACCAGTTTGCAATTGCAGGTGTTAAAAATTTACCTTCTTCTTTGTACGAAAAGTATCTTTCCAATGGCAGGGCAACGATTGTGTACGAAGCAACTTATGATCTCCTGTCCGTGTCTGAGGCAGCGTTGGTCACATCCGGAACCGCGACATTGGAAACTGCCTTACTGAATATTCCGGAGGTAGTTTGTTATAAAACCAGCGGATTTTCCTACGCAATTGCCAAACGGTTAATCCGCGTTCCTTTTATTTCCCTGGTTAACCTGATCATGAATAAGGAAGTTGTACGGGAATTGATTCAGGATGAACTGAATGAAAATCAGCTGGTTAAAGAGGTTGCTTTAATTCTGCCAGGCGGAGCAAACCGTAATGTCCTATTAGACAATTATGCCAGGCTGCAAGCATTGGTAGGCGGTGCCGGTGCTTCGGAAAGAGCAGGAGGTTTAATGGTAAAATATATGCAGGAAGTTTAATTACGCATTCTTAACAGTTTGTCGTACTCTAAAACTGTAATCAGGCTGCCTTTCATATCTACCAAACGTTCGTCTTTAAAATCGGATAAAGTACGGATTACAGTTTCAGTAGCAGTGCCAACCATAGAAGCAATATCTTCCCGTGTTATGGACATAGAAAATGGTTTGGTACGATCGTCCTGATAACGCTGAACCAGCATCACCAATGCTTGTGCCACTCTTTTGCGTACAGAATTATAAGCAAGCTGAAGCAGGCGTTCTTCCCGGTCTTTAATTTCATTTGAAAGCATCTTGATAAATTTGGAAGAGACTTCCCTGTTTCCCTGCAACAGATTGAAAAAATCATCTTTCGGGATCATGGCTACCTCTGCTTTTTCGAGGCAAATCGTTGTTTCCTGATAAGATTCGCCCTGCAATAAATCCAGATATCCGAAAAAGTCACCTTCCTTGTATAGATCTGTAATATACTCCTTGCCGTTATCATTTGATTTGTAGGCTTTTACCTTCCCTTTTTGCAAAAAAAGACATTTGAAGGAAAACTGCCTTCTGTATAAATAGTTTCTTTCTTTTTCAAAACCTTCACTTTTTTATCTTCTGCAAGTTTCGCAATCAGGTCAAAAGATTTGGCTTCCTGGATAAACTGATCCAGCCCTTCTGCCGAACGGTCAAACTGACGTTTTATCCGCTCGCTCTTTTTAAGGCGGATCTCCACGATGTTCAGCAGTTCCACATCATCATAAGGTTTGGTCAGATAATCGTCTGCGCCCATGGTCATGCCCTTACGGTAATCGTCCTTTTCAGCTTTTGCTGTCAGAAAAACGAATGGAATGTTAGCTGTATCATCGTCTTTTCCTAACATGTGCAGTACGCCATAACCATCCAGTTCGGGCATCATAATATCACAAATGATCAGATCCGGGTTGTGCTGATTAGCCAGTTGAACTCCTTCCTTTCCATTTTTTGCAGTTAAAACTTCATAATTGGCTAGTTCCAGTATTTCTGCGGTATTTTCCCGCATCTCGGTGTTGTCTTCGATCAATAAAATTTTCTTGGTTTCCAAGGAACTGGTTTTTATTCGTGAGTAAATTAAACTGAAATGCGGCTACTTATAATGAAGTTAATCTTTGGTTTGTATCGGCAGATAATTCGGCAGGTTTATATGAAAAGTAGTGCCTTGTCCAACTTTGCTTGAAAATGAAACTTCACCTTTCATGAGATCAATATAATTTTGGACAATATTCAGTCCAAGGCCTGTTCCCTGTACATTCCCTGCATTATGTGCTCGGAAAAACCGGTCAAAAATATGCGCCTGATCAGTCTCAGGAATCCCAATTCCCTGATCTTCAATTTCTATACTGACCAATTTATCTCCGGCAGCAATCCTGAGAAATATAGATTTCCCGGCTTCGGAATATTTAATGGCATTAGATAAAAGGTTAAATAGGACATTACGAAGCAACTGTTTATCCAGCCAGACATCAGATTTTCCATTATATTGAAAATGAATTTGCTGATCGTCTTTACACAGTCCTTTGATCTCTTCAATTAAACCTTTACAGAATTCCGGCAGGTTCACCTCAACAGGAATACTTTGTACACGTCCTTCTTCGAGTTTACCAATGGACAGAAAGTCATTTAAGATCTCCGTCAGGTTAGTTACCGCCGATTTAATCCGCTGAACATGCTTTTGCCGTTTGTCTTCCTCTTCTGTTTTAGAATATCTTCCAATCAGCGAAGCAGATGATAAAATGGTACCCAGCGGAGTCCGGAATTCGTGGGAAGCGATGGTCACAAACTGGCTTTTCATATTGTTCAGTTCGCGTTCTTTTTTCAAGGCACGAATTACCTCCTCCTTGCGATTCTTCCACTTTTTTAATTGCTGTGGCAAGTTCTTTGGTGCGCTGTTCTACACGTTCTTCCAGTTCGGCATTCAGTTTTTTTATTTCAAGATTAGCCTCAATAATCCTGTTTTCCTGTTTTTTTCTTTCCGTAATATCAATGACAAAACTAACAACAAACTCTCCGTCGCTGGTTTTGAAAGGGCTTAGACTTACTTCCACAGGAAATTCGGTACCATCCTGGCGACAAGCAAAAAGGTCGTCCATCAAATGTCCCATTCCTCTGGCGCGAGGTGCTTCCATATACTCATCACGATATTCAACATGATTTCTGGTGAGCCGTTTTGGGATCAGTATTTCAATTTTCTTGCCAATAAGTTCTAAATCTGCATAACCAAAAAGCTCCTTTGCTTTTGGATTCAGCATCACAATTGTACCTCCTTTATTCACTACAACAATACCTTCCGTTGCATGTTTAAAGAGGGCATCAAGCATTTCAATATGCCGTGTCATCACCTTGGTATGTATTAAAATATCATTATCAAACATACCAAAGTACAGGACAAAGGTGAAGGGAGCAAGGATTTTAAATTATGAAAAACGGAACCCTGGTTTTATTTAAAAACAATATTCAATTTTCAATGAACAATCTTCAACCTTGACAATTGTTTATTGATTACTGAATATTATTAATTTAATAATCTCAAACTGTCTGGCTAAATAACATGGTCTGCGGTAAATTTTCCCACATTCTTGCATCAAAAGCCATACAAACATTCCTGACAAACGCTTTTCCCTTTTCAGTAATGAGCAAACGATAAAGTTTAAGTTCAATCAGTTCGTCAAACTCCATTTCAGACAAGCGTTCTATGGCATGGTAAACCTCATCACATACTTCATTTTCAGCTGACCAGGATGTTTCAAATTGTGTCATCAGCCGCAAAATGTGTTTCCTGAGAATAAGATCTTCCCTTGTAAGTACATGCCCGCGAAAAACAGGAATCTGGCCTGCATCTATCCTTTTATAATAATCTTCAACCTTCTTCTCATTCTGAACATATCCCCACCAGGTGTCACTAATTGAAGAAGCACCCAGGCCGATCAGAAGTTGTGTCCGTGTATCGGTATATCCCATAAAGTTCCGGTGCAAACGCTGTTCAGTTTGTGCTTTATACAATTCATCCGTTTCCAGAGCAAAATGATCCATACCAATGTCATGATATCCGGCCAGTTCCAACGCATTTCTTCCGGTTTCGTAGATGGCCATTTTTTTATCGGCATCCGGCAGGTCCAATTCGGTGAAATTCCTTTGTCCGGATTTAATCCATGGAACATGGGCATAGCTGTAAAATGCAATCCGATCTGGTTTCAGGCGGATTACTTTCATCATTGTCTCCATCATGTAGCATGTTTTTTGCTGCGGAAGGCCATATACAATATCATAGTTAACAGAAGTGTAGCCAATCTCACGGGCTTTTCGGGTCAGATGGTTTACCTGTTCATAAGTTTGCTGACGATTGATCATGGCCAATACCAGCGGATTAAAATCCTGCACCCCAATACTGATACGCCGGAAACCAACTTCGTATAAAACCTTTAAATGTTCGTCAGTGGTATTGCCGGGATGCGCCTCAAAACCAAACTGAGCACTGGGATGAACTGTCGTATTTTGTGTCAAGCCATTAATCAGTTTTTTTAAATTTTCAGGACTGAAAAATGTTGGAGTACCGCCACCAAGATGAATTTCTCTAATGACAGGTATTGTTTCCCCAAAAATGGAGAAATACATTTCCCATTCTTTCAAAACGGCATTTATATATTTTGTTTCAACGGCATGGTTGACGGTTATCCTGGTGTTACAACCGCAATATGTACACAGACTTTCGCAGAACGGAAGGTGTACATACAAGCTGATTCCTTCTTTATGATTAGAAACCACAAAAGCATCCTGAACGAGTTCTTTCCATTTTTCTTCGTTTGGCGGCGTTTTTTGCCAATATGGAACAGTCGGATAACTGGTATAGCGCGGCCCCGGTGTATTGTATTTGAACAGCAAATCCTTATCCATGAAAAAGTAGTTTTTGATGTAATATTGATAGACCAAAACTAGCCAGGTGTCCACTCGGAAAACATGACTTTGGTCAGGAAAAAAACTTACTTTTGCTGGTTTGGGAAGCGGGGTTTTGTTTGAATGTTCAGAAGAAAAAGTATGAGGTGTTACGTGGGAGAAAAAATATTAGGAATAGTTACTTTGCCAATTCCTACAAATTCACTTCCCATGACAAATCGTAATCTGTGCTGAAGAACCGGAATTAACTGACGGATACTGAATAAAAATTCCTCTGCCTACCAACCAGATTCCTGCCACTGCAAGGATAACCGGCGTTAATTTTCGAATTTGTGTACGAAGAACGGGTGTAAACCAATTTTTGAAAAAACCGACTGCCATCATCATTGGTAATGTGCCGATTCCAAATAATAACATAAAAGTGCCTGCGCCGGAAATGCTGCCCGTAGCAACAGAGCTCATTAATGCCAGATAAACCATACCACACGGAAGAAGGCCATTCAGCATTCCCAGCATAAACCAGCCATGTATCTTTCGGCTTTTCAACATTTCGGACATTCCTTTTTTTACATGATTAATAACCTCTTGCCAGAATTTCGGTGGGTGAAAATATAAATCTAGTTTGGATGGCCAGAATACATAAACCAGCATTAACATTCCGGCAAAAACAGAAAGATATCGCAGGTAACCGATCCATACCAACGACGAACTGACACAGCCAATTACTGCACCAAGCATCGCGTAACTGATTGCGCGACCGCCATTGTAAACAGATAATCCTGCAAATTTTTGCCAAAAATTCCCTTTCCGGACAGGCAAAGTCAATGCGATTGGCCCGCACATGCTAATGCAATGGAAACTGCTCATCAGTCCCATCGTTACAGCCAGAAGTGGAAGTGCATTTGTCATAATTTAAAGTCTTGCATTTAAAATAAAAAAGCCGGAATTCAGGTATGGTTTGAAATCCTGATCATGTCACTTTGAACTAAAAACTTTTTACTTTTTACTCCCTTTTTCTGTTAAATGACTGATCCGAATTACATCTTCATTCCAGTAAGTTTGTTCACCGCTTTTCCAGTCGATCTGTAAATGATAACGGCTCCCGGGAATTTTGGAAGTTGCAATAAGCTGCACATTGTTTTTTGAGTCAAGATGAAAAGTCCGGTCATTTTTTTCATTGGAAGGGCAGTAAAGTCTTACTTTTCCGGTAATAGCATTTCCTGGCAATACTTTTGGGAAATGGATTATCACACCGGAGGCATTTACCTCCCAGGCAAGCGGTTCTGCCAATGACGCTGCCCGGCTGATTTTATTTATCTTATCCTGAAATTGAAGTTCTTCTTCGTAGTAATGATCCGTTACCAGATCAATTTTTTGGTTAATGCTCATGCCAACCAAAACAAGTATCATGGCTACAAATCCCAGATACAAAGTTGCGATTCCTGTTCCCCAGTTGAATTTCATGGTGTATTTGAATATGTAATAATGGAATTTTAAAATAGAAATGTGGTGTTTAATATGTAGCCCTGACGGGGCAATGTATAATTGGTTTTTGCTTGCTGCTACATACTGGTAGTGCCTGTTGTACAGCGTTACTATTCAAACAGATGGAGGAAACTAATAAGCTTTTTAATCCTCAGGTGCCATAAAAGTCGTTTCGAAACTTTCAAGCTTTTCTTTTCCCTGATAGACCGATAATTTCAGTTTTGTTTTTCTACTTGTCAATGCGGATTTCGGAATAATAATAAACACAGTTCCCTGAGACATTCCTGCTCCATCAAGTGTCAGATCCGGAGTTCCGGCAAAAATCAGTTTTCCCTGCGGAGAATTCAGATGAATCGTTGGTTTTACGATCTGGTTAGTTTTATTGAAAATTTTGAAAGTATACAAGTTGCTGATCGTACCATCTTTATTTTCAATGTATTGAGTGCCCGGGGCACGGAATAATGTAGTTTGTGTATCCGTCCTTGAAATAAGCATAAACCCCAATCCCGACCATAACAATATCAACACGGCTATATATCCAATTACGCGGTTCGTGATCAGTTTATTGGTTTTGTTAACAATTGCGTTTTCGGACGTGTAACGGATTAAGCCGGGAGCAAAACCCACTTTATCCATGATAGAATCACAAGCGTCAATGCATGCTGTACAATTCACACATTCCATTTGCATCCCGTTCCTTATATCAATTCCGGTTGGGCACACTGCTACACACTGGTGGCAACTGACACAATCTCCTTCCGGCCGATCCTGTCCTTTATGTATTTTTCCGCGTGGCTCGCCTCTTTCATAATCATAGGCAACTACTATGGAATTACGATCCATTAAAACACCTTGCAGACGTCCATAAGGGCATACAACTGTACAAGCCTGATCACGAAGCCACGCGAAATTGAAATAGAAAACAGCTGTAAAACTCAGAATTCCTGAAAAAAGCGGAATATGGTTTTCAATTGGTTCACGGATAATTTTAGCTAATTCATCTATGCCCAATACATAAGTCAATAACAAATTGGCAATCAGGAATGATACAAAAAGAAATACTGTATATTTTATTCCTTTTTTCAGGATTTTGTCAGTTGTCCATGAGGCTTTGTTCAATAGTTTTTGTTTTCCTGCATCTCCTTCAATAGCATATTCAATTTTACGAAAAACCATTTCCATAAATACGGTTTGCGGGCAGGCCCAGCCACACCATAACCTTCCGAATATGGTAGTAAAGAGTACGATAAAAACCATAAAGGAAAGCATCGTTAATCCGAAAAGCCAGTAATCCTGCGGACCTATAAAAATTCCGAAAATAATGAATTTGCGTTCCAGTACATTAAATAGTAAGAGAGGTTGTCCGTTGTATTTCAGGAAAGGTGTTAAAAACAGAAGCGTCAGTATAAGTACCGAAAACCAGACACGCCGGTTGTGCCAGTTACCTTTTGGTTTTTGCGGATAAAACCAATTTCGTTTTCCATCTTCGGTCACACCATTGAAATGGTCGCGGAAGGATTTATCTGGCGGGGAAATATGGGGATTAATCATCATAAATATGCTTTCGGCTTTCGGCAATCGATTGCGTAGGAATAATTAAATTAAACATAACTGGCATAAGCGTCGACTTTGTTCTGATACTTCAAGAAGTTACCAACTGAAAGCCGTCTGCCGAAAGCTGATTGCTATTTTATTGCTACACTTCCGTCTGCTAACAGTTCTCCCTGCGGTTCTTTAGGGTTTGCTGGCTTCGTTCCCTTCAGCGACAGAACATAACTTGCTACTTTTTGAATATCAGTGGGTGAAAGCTGCTTTTCCCACGAAATCATTCCTTTTTCAGGAACGCCGTATTTTACGACTTTAAAGAGATTTTTGATGCCCCCACCGTGTAACCAGTAATCATCCGTAAGGTTTGGGCCAACTGCTCCGCCGCCGTCTGCGCCATGGCAGGCAGTACATTTTTCTGTAAATATTGCTTTGCCCTGGCTTAGGACTGTCTCTTCGGTTAATTGCGTTACTGTGTTTTCATCCATACTTGCACCTGCTTTTTCGATGTAAGCTTTTTTCTCCATTTCTGCGATAGCGATTTCTTTGTCCAGTTCCGCTATTTGTAAATCGCCAATCCCACTGAAATAATAAACTGCATAAAACAGGGCAATACCGATAGAAGCGATAAAAAGCGATTGAAGCCAGGGCGGCATGCGGTTATCCAGTTCCTGGATACCATCATAATCATGGCCGTCAATCAGGATTTCTTTTTCGTCAGTCAACGATACACCAATTCCCCTGAATTTTTTCCACCATTGATCGCTGAAAACAGCTTTGGAATCCTGTTGTTCCGACGTTTTTGAGAATTGTTTCAGAACACTCAAGGCTTTGAATAATACGATGACAATCATCACAGCCATAAAGAACAGAATGGCAAGCAAAACACATAGTAAAATTTCGGTACCGGAAACAGACCAGATATGTTCCGTTTTTTCCTGGGCAAATGCTGAGGAAGAAACAATAAAAAACAGTGCAACGGATGGCAAAGCCTTTTTAATTACTCCGTCATTCAACGGAATATTACTCATTTGTCTTATCGCTTTTTTATCCAGACTAAAAACGAAAATGATCAGCGAGACAAAGAAGATAAAAAATATAAGCAGGGAAATAAGAGGGAAAATCTCTATTCCGGGAATGCTTTCAAGGTAAGTTCGGAATTTCATGTGTATTGTTATTTTTTGTCCGTTTTTATATCTGTACCCAGTCTTTGTAAGTATGCAATCAGCGCAATGATCTCTTTATTTTCACTGGCTTTGATACCACTTTGTTTCAGCCTGGCCTGTATTTCTCCGGACTGTTTATATAGCTCTGCATTGGCTATTTTATCATAACCTTTTTCATAAGGAACTCCCAAAGTTTGCATGGCGCGTATTTTGGCGCCGGTTGTGCTTGTATCCAGGTTATCTTCCAGCAACCAGCCATAACGCGGCATAATAGAACCGGGCGACATACTGGTCGGATCTTCCATGTGGTTGTAATGCCATGAATCCGGATATTTTCCTCCTACGCGATGCAGGTCCGGCCCGGTACGCTTGGAGCCCCACTGATGAGGATGGTCATACACAAATTCACCTGCTTTGGAATACTCCCCATAACGCTCAATTTCGGAACGGAATGGGCGGATCATTTGTGTGTGACATACATAACAGCCTTCACGGATGTAAATATCCCGGCCTTGTAATTCCAGTGGTGTATAGGGTTTCACAGCGGCAATGGTTGGCACATTAGACTTGATCATAAAGGTTGGGATCATTTCGATCATCCCGCCGATGGCTACTGCTATCAGTGCGAATATGGTTAATGCCAGCGGCTTACGTTCAAATAATCTGCGGTGCCAGTATTCGTTTTTAGGTGCATGCCAGATCGCATGCAATGGCATTGCTTTGGCTGTTTCAGTTGCAACCAGTTTTCCGGTTAAAGCAGTCATCCACAAGTTGTATATCATGACGATAAAGCCAACGATATAAAGTGTCCCGCCAACACTGCGCAGGAAATACAGCGGAGCCAGTTGTGTTACAGTTTCAAGGAAATTGGGATATTTTAATAAACCTTCGGCTGTAAATTCCTTCCACATGGAGCTTTGTACCCAGCCAGCCCAATACATAGGGATCGTGTAAAATAAAATACCTAATGTACCAATCCAGAAGTGAAAATTAGCTGCTCTCTGAGAATACAAAGGACGGTTATAAAGACGTGGGAAAAGCCAGTATAATAAACCGAATGTCAGGAATCCGTTCCATCCCAAAGCCCCGACGTGTACGTGTGCAACGATCCAGTCAGTGTAATGTGCAATGGCATTTACATTTTTAAAAGACAGCATCGGTCCTTCAAAAGTCGCCATACCGTATGCGGTAATTGCGACTACGAAGAATTTGAGCACCACATCTTCCCGGACTTTATCCCAGGCACCACGCAAAGTCATTAATCCATTGATCATACCACCCCAGGATGGCGCAATCAGCATAATCGAGAATACTGTTCCCAGTGTTTGCGCCCATTCTGGTAGTGCCGTGTAAAGCAAATGGTGTGGCCCGGCCCAGATATAAAGAAAGATCAGCGCCCAGAAATGAACGATTGAAAGCCGGTAAGAATAAATGGGCCTGTTCGCTGCTTTTGGCAGGAAATAATACATCAGACCCAGGTAAGGTGTGGTCAGGAAAAATGCTACTGCATTGTGTCCGTACCACCATTGTACGAGCGCATCCTGCACACCGGCATAAACAGAATAACTCTTGAATAATGAAATAGGCAAGGCAACGCTGTTCACTACATGTAACATGGCAACCGTTACAAAAGAAGCAATGTAAAACCATACCGCTGCGTAGATATGTTCTGTCCGGCGGTGAATGGTTGTCATGATCAGATTGACCAAAGCGGAAACCCAAACTACGGCAATAGCAACATCCAGAGGCCATTCAAGTTCTGCATATTCTTTGGAAGTGGTCAAGCCCATTGGCAAGGTTATAGCAGCTCCCAGAATAATAAACTGCCACGCCCAGAAATGGAAACGGCTGAGAACCGGGCTCCACATAGGCGTTCTCAAAACCCTTGGTGCAGAATAATATAAACCTGTAAAAAAACCATTTCCAACGAAAGCAAAAATGACGGCATTGGTATGCAATGGCCTGATCCGGCTAAAAGTAAGATAAGGAATATCCATATTCAGGTTTGGGAAAACCAGCTGAAAGGCAGCCAGCAAGCCAACCAGCATTCCAATAAGACCGAAGAGGATGGTTGCAATGGCAAAATTTCTTACGATGCGGTTATCATATTGAAACTCGTCCAGTTCAACCGAAGCGATATCTGGATGGGGAACGTTTGACATAATTTGTGAGTAGAGTTTTTGGTGAATAAGTTATAGTGGTAGGGTAGGTAGGTTACACAGGGAGCCACAGAGTAAGGACGAGAGCCATAGAGATTTATTTTCTCTTTAAAATTCTCTCTGTGGCTCTCTTTATTTTACTCTGTGGCTCTCTGCGTAACCTTCTCTACCTCACTGTCCAGCAGGATACGCACCGAAGGCGTGTAGTCGTCATCATAATGTCCTCTTTTTACTGACCAGACGAATGCACCCAAAAAGGAAAATGCAATAAATAAACTGGCGATGATCATGATATATATGGCGCTCATAACGAAGAGAGATTGTGTAATATTTACGTTTCAAAACTACCTGTTACCCTATTGCATAACGATGACAAAAAGCAGTGTTTTAACATGACGTTGATCAGTTTTTAATCAATTTTCTGGCCGCCATATTACTGGCAAGTGAGGTAAACGCAACAATTGTGATGGAACTTACAGGCATCAGTATGGCTGCAAAAACAGGGGAGAGCTTACCGGCCACTGCAAAGGACAATCCGAACAGATTGTATAGCAAAGAGATCGCAAAACTGAACTTGATAATCTGCTGCCCGGATTTGGCAAGGTTAATATAAGCCGGTAATTTTCCCAGTTGCTTTCCTTCTACAATAGCATCGCAGGATGGAGAAAAATTGTTGATATCATCTGAAATGGCTAACCCCACATTACTTTGGCGCAACGCTCCTGCATCGTTCAGCCCATCACCGACCATCAGCACATTCCGGTTTTGTTCAACCTGAAGATTTTTGATAAAAAGCAGCTTTTCTTCGGGTTTTTGTTCAAATAGTAAATGGGATTCATTTCCAAAAATCGGTTCCAGAATTGCTTTGTCAGTTGGTTTGTCTCCGGATAATAAATAGGTTTGAAAACCAGTGTTTTGTAATGCAGTTATCGTTTCAGCAAGATCAGCACGGTATTTACTTTTGATGATAAAATATCCACGGATTTCACTATCAAAAGAAATATAGACACGTGAGGCATTATGTATACCTTCATTTTGGACTGATAAACCAACCCATCCTGCTGATCCAAGTTTTATAACGCGTTTGCCCCAATTTGCCCTTATTCCTGCTCCGCCTGTTTCTGCATAATCGGCCAGAATTCGCCGGCTTGCAGTTGTTCCTGTGAGCTTTTTCACGATCATCCGGCTTAAAGGATGAGAAGATTGCATCGCAATAGTTTTGATAATTACCAATTCTCCATCGCTTAATTCTTTCCCGACAAACTCGACGTCTGCATCATTGGATTGGGTGATTGTCCCTGTTTTATCGAAAACTACGGTATCTATATGTGAAAGCCGTTCGATAGCGTATGCATTTTTTGGATAAAAACGATGCTTGCCGAAAAGTGCTAACAGGTTTCCATTGGTAAAAGTGGAGGAAAGCAAAAGTGCACACGGGCAGGCAACAAGCAGGGAAGTGGTAAATGCGCGGAAAGCGGTTTCAGGATTCTTTAAAATAAATAACCAGATCAGAAATGTAACGGACGCAATCATCAGTACGATCATTGAAAAATACTTATTGATCCGGATCGCCAGCGTTTGATTCTGATCCTCTTTTTCTTTGGTAAATGCGTCATTATTCCAAAGTTGTGTCAAATGACTCTGGGAGACTTTGCGTAAAATGTTCAATTCTATGGCTGGTCCGGTTTGCTTGCCGCCTGCATAGATCGTATCTCCTTTTTTTCGCTCTAATGGTTCTGCTTCACCGGAAACAAAACTGTAATCGATCATAGCACGCGGACTTAATAAAACGGAATCAGCAGGAATCAGCTCTTCATTTCTGACTATAATATGATCTTCCGGATTCAGTTCTGTAATTGGTTTGCGTATCTCAATCCCGTTATTTAAAACCGAAACTGCTACCGGAAAATAGGATTTATAATCTCTTTCAAACGAAATTCCTGCATAGGTTTTGTCCTGAAAAAACCTTCCTATCAGCATAAAGAAAACAGCTCCTGAGAGTGAATCGAAATAACCGGGGCCGGTTTGTGATATGATCTGATACAAACTGATTGCAAATATGCAGGTAAGTGCCAATGCAATGGGAGCGTCAATATTGATGAATTTGCCTTTCAATGCAGAAAATGCAGATTTAAAGAAATCAGCAGCGCAGTAAAAGAAAACAGGAAGGCTTAATCCAAAATTCAGAAATCCGAACATCTGCCTCAGGTTCTGGTCAGAAGATGCTCGTCCGAGATTAAAATATTCCGGAAAGCTCAACATCATAATATTCCCAAAAGCAAAACCGGCTATCCCGATTTTGTACAAACGCGTACGGTTCCATTTTTTAATATGTTTGCCTTCCACATCATTCAGGCTAATATATGGTTCGTAACCGGCCTTCGTGATCAGCGCAGCAATTTCACTGAGGCGGATGAGTTGGGAATCGTATGTGATGCGTACTCTTTTCTCCGGAAAGTTTACGACCGAACTACGGATTGCAGGATTCAACCTGTGAAGTTGTTCCAGTAACCAGATACACGAACTGCAATGCATTTTGGGAACCAGCCAGTTGACACGTGACAACCGGCCATCCGTAAATTCCAGGATTTTTTCAGCTATTTCCGGCAGATCCAGGTAATCGTATTTACCCTGGAAATACGATTTATCCAGAGAAATCCCCTGAGCTCCGTCAATATTGTAGTAACCGCATAAGTCATTTTCTTTCAAAAGGTCATAAACCGTTGAACAGCCGTCGCAGCAAAAGTCGCGTTCATCAAAACGGATCACATCATCGGTGCATTCTTCTCCGCAATGGTAACAGGTATGTTTCGCCTGAATTACTTTTTCGACAATGAGATCGTTTGTGTCCATAAATTAATACGTTGAAAAATTAGCGGCCGTCCTGTTGGTCAATAAAATGAAGTTTGACTTCGCATAAATCGTGATCCAAAATTGCTAAAACCATTTGAGCAGCAAGATGATAGGTGTAAGCTGAAAGAATGACTTTGATCAGTAATTGGAAATGAAATTCACAGATACTTCCCGGTATTATTTTTGGAAAAACACGAACTCAAGGCACAGATTTTTAATGGATTTTCTCACTAGGATTTATTGATAATCTATCTAAGAAATATATGAGAGCAATATGGACAGGGGCTATTGGATTTGGCCTTGTAAACATTCCGGTAAAACTTTACAGCGCAGTTCAGGCTAGTGAACTGGACCTCGATATGCTGGATAAGGATGATCATGCAAACATTAAATTTCAGCGTGTAAACGCCAATACGGGTAAGGAAGTAGCCTGGGAAAATATCGTGAAAGGGTATAAAATTGAGGATCGTTATGTGGTTCTTGACGACGAAGATTTTGAAAAAGCGAGTCCTGAAAAAACCAGGCTCATCGAAATTTCAGAATTTATAGATGAAAAGGAAATCGACAGTATTTATTACGAAACACCCTATTATTTACAACCGGAAAAATCAGGTAATAAACCTTATGCCCTGCTGAGGGATGCATTGAAAAAAACGGGCAAAGCCGGACTTGGAACTTATGTGTTGCGCAACAGGGAAAGTCTGGTGCTTATAAAAGCCGTGGATGATCTGTTGATTTTAAATAAGATCCGGTTCCAGGAAGAAATTCGCGAAGCAGATGAAATTGAAATTCCGAGCGTTAAAATCAAGCCGGGTGAAATGAATATGGCGGTACAGCTGATTGAGCAGTTAACGACAAACTTTGACATTGGCAGATATAAGGATACCTACAATGATAAATTATTGAAGCTCATTATGGCGAAGGCAAAAGGTAAAAAACCAACAGCCCCCAAAATGGAAGTTGTTCATTCCCGCAGCCGTGATCTGATGGAACAACTAAAAGAAAGCCTTGACTCTTCTAAAAGAAAAGCATCATGACCAATCTTGGGAAATACAACGATAAGAGGCATTTTGATGATACACCCGAACCAAAAGGAAAAAGCGGGAGCAAAAACCAGTTCCGCTTTGTAGTCCAGCGGCACGACGCATCACACTTACATTACGATTTCCGGCTTGAACTGGACGGTGTCCTTAAAAGCTGGGCTGTGCCAAAAGGCCCGTCGATGAATCCGGAAGACAAGCGGCTGGCTGTTGCAGTAGAAGACCATCCGGTTGATTATATTGATTTTTCGGGTACCATTCCCAAGGGAAATTATGGAGCCGGTGAAGTAGAAGTGTGGGATCATGGCCGGTTTTTTCCGGTGAATGAAGAACTTGAAAAAATTACTGAAAAACAGGCACTGGATGCATTGAAAAAAGGCGAGTTGAAAATATTCCTGAAAGGGGAAAAGCTTGAGGGTGGGTTTGTGCTTGTGAAATTTAAAAAAGAAGGAGATAACTGGCTATTGATCAAACACAAAGATGAATACGCATTCAATAAGAAATACGATATAGAAAAACACAGAAAATCCTGATTGAATGAAAAAGGAAGCCGAACTGACAAATCTCGACAAGATTTACTGGCCCGACGATGAAATCACGAAAGGTGAATTGCTGGATTACTACCGCCAGATCGCTCCATATATCTTGCCTTATTTAAAAAACAGGCCATTATCTCTGAAACGTAATCCGAATGGTATCAGGGATAACGGTTTTTTTCATAAAGATGCCGGAGATATTGCGCCGAAATGGGTCAAAAAAGTAGCTATCCATTCAGAGTCAACGGATAAAATGGTGCATTATCTGGTTTGCAATGATGTAGAAAGTTTGCTGTTTATTGCCAATCTGGGTTGTATTGAAATGAATCCATGGAATTCGACGGTAAATAAACTTGACCGGCCTGATTATATTGTTATGGATATTGATCCGTCTGACAAAAATACCTTTGACCAGGTGGTTGATGTAGCATTGGTCATTAAGGAAATAATGGACGAAACAGGTATGACTGGTTATTGCAAGACCTCAGGATCCAGTGGATTACATGTTTATATTCCTTTTAATAAAAAACATTCTTATCAGGAAAGCCGGGATTTTGCAAATATCCTGGCAAGTATGGTGAATGATAAATTACCGGAAATAACGACTTTGGAAAGATCACTTTCGAAGCGGAAAAAGGATCAGATTTATGTAGATTTTATGCAGAATGCGGAAGGCCAAACACTGGCTTCGGCATATAGCGTACGTCCAAAACCCGGGGCAACGGTATCCGCTCCATTGGATTGGAGTGAGGTAAAGCACGGATTAAGCCCGAAGGATTTTACAATCAAAAATATGATTAAAAGAGTAGAAGAGAGGGGCGATCTTTTTAAAGGAGTTTTGGACAAAGGTATCAATATGGAAAAGGTTTTGATAAAATTGGAGGCCTTGCATGCCAGTTGATTGATTAAAACCGGCTGCATTAGACTTATTCCTGCAAAAATGACGGTAAAGATCTGGATGCTGTTATTTTTGCAGGAATACTCATTTCTAACGCATTCTCAATTCCTTAACCCATGACAGTTAAACAAAAAATTAAGAGCTTTTCATTTTCATTGTTTCTTGCTGCATCATCACTGTTGCTTTTGAATAGCTGTACAGAAGCAAAAGAAAAATCGGACGAAAATGATTCAAAAATCAAACCCGTTGTAATTGGCTATGTCGGCGGCTTTCACGGATTATTGGAAACGGATAAAATTGAAGCAAAAAAACTTACCCACATCAATTATGCCTTTGTTGATGTGAAAAATGGTAAAGCATTCCTGACCAATGAAAAAACAGATTCGACTAATTTTCGTAATCTGAAACTATTGAAAGAGAAAAATCCTGATCTTAAATTACTGATTTCAATTGGCGGCTGGGCATGGAGTGAGAATTTTTCTGATGCTGTTTTGACAGAATCTTCCAGAAAAATATTTGCTGTTAGTTCGGTGGATATTATCCGGAAATATGAACTGGATGGTGTTGATATCGACTGGGAATACCCGGGAATGGCGGGTGAAGAAGGCAATGTTTTTCGTCCGGAAGACAAACAAAATTTCACGCTGATGTTTGAAGCGATCCGTAAAGAACTGGATGTATTGCACAAGGAAACCGGCAAGAAGAAATTATTAACAACGGCAGTTGCTGGTTTTAAATCCTTTCTGGATGTTACTGAGATGGGTAAAGCGCAACAATATCTGGATTATGTGAACCTGATGACCTATGATCTTTTTCAGGGTGATACTGTTGTACACCATGCAAGCCTTTATGCTACGGATAAATATAAAACTGAAAAGTCAGCTGATGCTGCGGTGAAAGCATTTGCCAAAGCCGGAGTTCCGATGAGCAAACTCGTAATGGGATTACCGTTTTATGGCCGTATGTTCACGGTAGGAGGAAAGCTGGAAAAAGGCCTCGGGCAAAAACAATCGGCACAGGAATATTTAGATGGTTACACTTACATTAAGGACAGTCTTGTAAACAAAAGAGGATTTAAAGCTTACAGGGATGAAGTGGCCAAAGTGCCGTATCTGATCAATGAAACCACAAAACAGGTATTAAGTTACGAAGATGAAGAATCGGTGAAAGAAAAATGCAGGTATGTACTGGACCAGAAAATGGGAGGTGTTATGTTCTGGGAATACGGTTCTGACCCTAAAAATTACCTCTTGAATGAAATTGACAAAACTCTAAAATAACCGCATTTGGGCTATTTCGTGATAGCCTTCCTTTAAAATACCGGTGCGAAACTGATTTACAAACTCATGTGCATATCGGGTTGGTTCGGGAAGGCGGTATTTGCCCAAACAGTGCAAAGTAATTGTCAGACTATCTTTTAGGTTCATGCCGTTGCCGGGTGAAATGAAGATTGGTTTGACATTATTTTTGCTTCTTAACGCAAATCCGATCGTTTCATTCTTATCCGTTACAAGGGAATAATCACCTTTAAGAATACCCGGTTCTTCAAATCTTCCTGCCAGTTTTTTCTTGGCGCAACCCATCGTAACTGTTTCAGTGAGGGCCCCGAAATGTGATGCAATGCCCATTCGCCGTGCATGTAAAATGCCATTTCCATCGAACATGATAATGTCTGGCCGATGATATCCGGCACCGAACGGGATTTGGTTAAAAGCTTCCAGTATCGTTGGGATTTCCCGAAAGGCCAGATAACCAGGAACGTATGGAAATGTGGATATCCCTTTTACAAGTGAATAGGCAATGGGTTGTAAGTCTGCATAATTCAGGATCACTATTCCTGCATATACCACTTCGCTATAAAGTTCCAGCGAAATATCTGCTCCGGCAATTGTACGGATAGGTTCTTGCAACTGGCCTAAATTCAGCTTTTGTTTTAAATTATTCTGCAGGACAGTGGCTTCCTGCAGGGTCAATTTATTATAGTTTGATACCGGTTGTTCCATATTTCGTGGCTTATGTCAGTGTCTTTTCTATTCACTTTTCCAAATTCTGTTTTTGCATACTTTCAGATATTGGCATGATATTCTTAGGAGGTTATATTGTACAGACCAACATTAAAAAAACCAAACCATCTTCATGGAGAAACCGACTTTTAAAAGCAAATGGGCTAACTGGAAACTTATTGCACTGGTAATTATTCTGGTTGCCGTTTTTATAAAATTCTTTTTAATGGGTGACGGCGATGAAAATGCGCCGGTAACCGTAGAAATGGATCTGGGAAAAGTTGCCATGAGAAATGAGCAGGAAGTTGAAGCAGTTTTGGGTAAAGGTAAGCTGGACAGTTACTATAAAGATGATAAGGCCGGTTGTGAAAAATGCCCCAAAATGGTTTATAAAGAAGGAAAGATCGAGATCATTTTTATCAATGAAATAGCTGACAGGATCATGATCAACAATCTATCTGACTTTGATTTTGAGGATCGCGTAATACTGGGTTTGCTGGATTTGAAAAATAATATAAAACCTGTTCTGGATACTGATGAAGTAAAGCGTTGGGATAATTACGAAAAGTATTCCCAAATAGCAGCTTTTTCCAAAATTGACAAAATAGAGTATATCCTGATAAAATGTAAAACATTGTAATTGGTCATTTATACTGTTAAGCTTTTGATTAAAAGCTTGCTAACCCAAGGCCGAGGCTTTGGGTTTTTTATTTAAAGCATAATCGGAATCTATTGAGCAACTCTATAAATACGATTTGTTGGTTAAAGTCAGATAGGATTTAATTTCTGTTGCGCAACCAATTTATCATTTTGAGCATCTTCGTTTAAAACCATACAGGTTTTTTATAAATTACAGTTTCATTAATATCATTGGAAACGCCTATATGCTCAAACGTTATATTATTTTAATCTTTCTGTTCTTCACATCCCTTTATGCTATTGCCCAGCCAGGAAAGCCTGTTTCCGGCGTAAAAGGTATTATCAAAACCAAAAATGGACAACCACTTCCGTTTGCCGCCATTGCAGTAAAAGGCACTGAAATTGGTACGATTTCCAATGAAGAAGGCAAGTATCAGCTCGATCTGAAACCGGGATATTATGAAGTTGTTTTTCAGTATCTGGGTTTCAAAACCGGTATGAAAGCTTTTACCATTGAAAACAAAATGGAAACCTTCGACCTTTCCATGGAAGAACAGGCGCTCACCTTGGGTGAAGTACGTATTGGTAGTAAAGACGAAGATCCTGCATACACGATTATGCGTCGTGCTATTGCCAAAAGCCGTTACCATTTTCTTCAGGTGGAAAGTTATACGGCCAAGGCTTACAGCAAATCTTCCTTTGTGATCACAGATTTGCCGATGGAATTTTTGTATAAAAAGGAATTAAAAGAAATTGAAAAAGAATCGAATTTTAAAAAAGGTGTTCCGATCCTGAATGAAAGTGTGTCAGAAGTAACATTCCGGCAACCAAATTCCTACAAACAACGGGTAATTGCCGCCCGGAACAGCCAGGACAAGAATTTTGCAAATGCCAACGCATATTTCCTGACCAGTTTTTATCAGCCCGAAGTTGTAAAAGCAGTATCGCCTCTTTCGCCGCGTGCATTTACTTACTACAAATTTGAATATATGGGTGCTTTCCGTGAAAACGGGATTGAGGTTAATAAAATTAAGGTCGTTCCGCGCTCTTATGGAGAAGGTGTTTACAAAGGCATTATTCATATTATTGAAGGGGAATGGAGTATTTACAGTTTAGATCTGCAAACGGTCAATACAGGTTTTAACATTGATATTAAACAAGTTTATAGCCCGGTTCAGGATGTTTGGATGCCGATAAATCAGCAATTTCATGTACAGGGCGGAATTTATGGTTTGAAAGGAAAAGGGGATCTGGTCATTTCCCAAACGTTTTCAAAGCTTCAGGTAAATCCTGCGTTTCAACCTGATATTGTTGTAGTCGATGGGAAAAGAGAAAAGAAAGAAGCAAAAAAGTTGAGCTTTCTAATCGTGAAATAAAAAGCCGGAAACTGGAAGAAGTTGTAAGCAAGCAAAAAGAATTCTCAGCTAAAAATTTGAAAAAGCTGATGAAAGAATATGAGAAACAGGATTTAAAGGCAAAGGAAGAAAAGGGTGAGGATATTGATCTGAATTTTTCAAGAAATGACTCAACGCAGATAGACTCTATGGCGAGCATGCGCAGTACTGCTTTCTGGGATTCTATTCGTACTGTACCGCTTACGATTGCAGAAGTCAAAAGTTACACAAGGCTGGATAGTATTGTGGTGGTAAATGAAGGAACCCAGGAACAAAAGGATAGTTTGAAAGTATCAAAGCCGGATCCATCGAAGAGAAAAGGCGGTGGTGGTGGTTCCGGTTTTATGGACGGCTTGCTCACTGGCCATACCTTTCGGTTTGGCAAAAAAAGTCCCTGGCGACTGGAATACGTCAGTCCTGTCTGGGGCCTGCAATTAAACACGGTAGAGGGTATTGTATTGAATGGAGGCGGATTTAAACTAAAATATAAACAGGGTGCAGGCCCAAAAAAGAATGTGGAAGAAATTGATATTTCCACAAACGGAATTAAAAGGACCTCGGTTCGGCAACAAAGCGAATGGTCGTTTAACGGACTTACGCGTTATTCCTTCGCACGGCAAAAACTCATGGCAACTGGCGGTGTGGATTATACCTGGAAACGAAGTGTAATTAATTTTTCGGGCGGACAAACTGTATCCCAGTTCAATCCTGAAAATCCGATGAGTTCCATTCTGAATAGTTTGACCACCTTGCTTTTGGAAAGAAATTTTATCAAGATATATGAAAAAAACTATGTTCGTCTTGATTTTAAAACCAATCGTCAGAATGAACATTTTGAAATAAAAGCGAATATTGAATATGCAGACCGTAGTGCATTACAAAATGTCAGAAAAACCAACACCTATCGCTGGATAGACTGGAAAAAACGTGAGTTTACATCAAATATTCCTTTTAACGAAGAACTTACTGACGAATCGGGAACGGCTTCTTTTGAAATGCAGCCACATCAGGCGCTTACTGTCGGCATATCCGCGTATTATAAACCCTGGCAGAAATATAAAATCAGAAAAGGAAAAACGTCATATTATGACGATGATTCTCCGAAACTGTCGGCCAGTTATAGAAAGGGTATCAACAGTGCGTTCGGAAGCGACGTGAATTATGATTTCCTGCAAGTTGGAATATCACACGGATTTGATACCGGTATCAGAAGCAAACTAAGCTATAAATTGGCCGCAGGCGCATTTCTGAATGATAAATCGGTACAGTTCCCCGATTTTCAGCATTTTGCAGGAAACCAGTTTTTCTTCCAGTATGGTGATCCTGTTGGTACTTTCCGCATGCTGGATTATTACCGGTATAGTACTTCAAAACGTTTTGTAGAAGCACATGTGTTGACTGAACTTAGAAAATTTCTTTTAACGCAAATTACCTGGTTCAGGATTATGGGAATCAAAGAGAACTTTTTTGCGCACTATCTGGCCACGCCCGATTCAAATAATTACGGTGAACTGGGTTATGCCCTCGACGTCGGAATCCGCTTTCCATTTCGTTTGGAAGTTGCCAACAGTTTTGAAGGTTTCAAATACAAACACACCGTTTTCCGGATTGGTACTACGATGAATTTTCCGTTGGGAAAGAATTAGGGAGTTAGGAATTAGGAATGTAGAATTAAGATTTAAATACAACTTTTTGGGATTCCATTCCCAAAAAGTACAGTTTTCTATTTTCTTTTGATGTTTTATTAATATACACCCGAATTAAACCTTCTGTAAATACATCGTTTTTAGTACCATTACAGTCCTTTCTACTTTTCCTTCAATTTCTTCTGCGTCACCTGTAAGCCTGATATTTTTTACTAATGTTCCCCTTTTTAGTGTAGCCGAACTGCCTTTTACTTTTAAATCTTTAATGATTTTTACTGAATCTCCTTCTGCCAGCACCGTACCATTACTATCTTTTACTTCCATTATTTACTTTTATTTATTTGTAAAATTCTCATTAAGCTGCAAAGATAGTTAAATGGGCGGATGTTGAAATTGGCTTACAAAACCATATCTTTATATCATTAAAATCTCTTTATAAAATATTACAATCATCGTTGCAGACAGTGTAAAGCTCCTGTAATTCCTTGTGTTTTCAATCAGATACACACAGGGTTTAACCTTGTATTTTATATTTTATAAAGCAGAAAAAATGGTAAAGAGAACAAAAATAGCCGTTATTGGCGGAGGCGGCAGAACTGGCAAATATCTGGTCAGTCAATTATTAAATCAGGGATTTCATGTTAAACTTCTTCTTCGAAATCCGGAAAATACCTGCCAGAATATTCTTTTTGAAAATCCGGGGATTGAAATTATTCAGGGAGATGTATTGAATATTAATGCTGTAAGATTATTACTTGCAAATTGCCAGTCAGTAATCAGTACAGTTGGCCAGCGAAAAGACGAACCACTTGTAGCCAGTCTGGCAACTATGAATATCCTTAAAGTAATGGCTGAAAATGAAGCAAATGGATACAGTTTAAAACGGTATATTCTGGTCGCAGGTTTGAATGTTGAAACGCCTTTTGATAAGAAAGGCCCTGAAACAATGATGGCAACGGAGTGGATGAAAACCAATTTTCCGGACATTCAAACAGACAGGCAACATTCATATAAAATCTTATCCGAAAGCAATGCAGACTGGACATTGGTGAGAGTTCCCTATATTGAATTTACAGAGGAAAGAAGCCAAACTGGAGTTAGTCTGGAAGATTCACCCGGTAAAAAAATAAGTGCTGCTGATATTGCAAGTTTTCTTATTGAGCAATTGAATGATGAAACTTACAATAAAAAAGCGCCTTTTATAGCGAATATTTAGGTTTGGCATATAGACTTTCCAAGATTTTTAGACGGGGACGCCTGGTCTTGGAAAGTCTAAAATAATTAAGCAGCATCCAATGCTTCACGCAACTCTTTCGCAGCCGCAGCCGGATCAGCCGCACCGTAGATAGCTGCTCCTGCAACTGCTACTTTAACACCCGATGCTTTTACGGCAGCAATGTTACTTAATTTAACACCACCAGCAATAGAAACAGGAACGCCGGCACGTGTAGCTTCGTCAATTAATACCTGAATTGAATAACCAGGCTGTGCCTGTTCGTCAAGTCCGGCGTGTAATTCTACGAATTCAACACCTAAAGCAATTACTTCCTGAGCACGTTTTACACGGTCTAAAACTCCGATCGTGTCTACAACTACACCTTTTCCGTGTGCTTTTGCCGATTTCACAGCTCCAATAATCGTTGCATTGCCTGTTGCTCCCAAAATCGTAATCAAATCCGCACCTGCACCGAATGCCATATCTGCTTCCAGTTCGCCCGCATCAGCTGTTTTGAAATCAGCGAAAACCAGTTTGTCAGGAAATGCTTTTTTCATTGCTGTAATTACAGCCAGGCCCTCACTTTTAATAAGCGGAGTACCCAATTCAATAATATCAATATATGGAGCAACTTTTGCTGCCAGTGCCAATGCGTCTTCTGTTGTCAATAAGTCAATTGCGACTTGTAATTTAACCATACTCGTTTTTGTTATTTAATTATAAATTATTGGTATTCAAATTATTAAAATTCATGGTGCTTCCTTAAACCTTGCGGCACTACTCTGAACACTAAACCGCGTGGCCGCCGCTCCAAACTCCCTTCACTCTAGATTAGCGTGGCTTTTCCATAGTTCTTCTGCCGGAGTGCCATCCAGCCGCCATAGTGTCTGAATAATGGCATCGGTTAAAAGCAGTATAGATTGTTCGAACAAGCTGCCTGCATATTGTTTGGATATTGTAGCGCCGTGATCTTGTTTTTGTGCTGCCGGAAGAACAGTAACATGAGCAGACAATTCTGCCAAAACCGATTCCAAAGTGGTAGAAATAGCTACCACCTGTGCGCCTGACGAAACAGCTTTTTGTGCGGCATTTACAATACTGCCGGTTGTTCCGGACCCCGATCCTGCCAAAAGTAAGTCTCCTTTTTTTATAGCCGGCGTAGTTGTTTCTCCTGCCACAAATACGGTAAATCCTAAGTGCATCAACCGCATGGCGAATGCTTTTAAAGTTAATCCAGTTCTGCCTGCACCGATTAAAAAAATGCGTTCTGCGTTTTGTAAAAAGGGAATTAATTCAGCTATCTGTTCAAAATTCAGTTTGGATGCTAACAACTGGTTTTCAGCCAGTATCATTTCCAGATTAGACTGTATATCTGTAGCCAGATCGGTTTCAATGTTTGTATTCATTATTTTATTTTAATTCTTTACTGGTTTGCAAACCTGAAAAGTGCGAAATATGAGTCATAGATTTTCAGGTGTAAATCCGGTTACAAAGGTAAGTGCAGCATGGGGGAATGGGGTTATACAATCAGCGCCATATATGGTACTATTTGCTAACATTTAAGTAACAGATGGGATAATTTGCTAATTTTGGTATCTAATTCGGAATATGTCAATTACCAGAGGAGTTTAGCCAGAATTTTGTAATATGCTGATATGGAAGAAAGTAAATTAAGCGCTGAATTAAATAAAACACTGATTTACATCAGAAACCTGGATAATTGTCCTCCAAGTTATCTGAATGATCCAAGCAGAAAAGAGTTTTTTGAAATTGTATGGCTGAAAAATGAGAACGCATTACATACCATTAAAGGAGACGAGCACCCGATGAAGGGCGACTGGATTTATCTGATTCCTCCATACAGGGTTCATCAGCTCAATAAGGCCGGAAAAAAGGGGATTTTGCTATCCTTCAAAAGAGATATCCTTGATGATGACGTAAAGGAATTTTTGCTGGATGTATTCAAGATTTTTAATATTCAGGGAGAATTTTCATGTCTGCAGATTGATAAAGAAACTGCCTCACAACTCGGTAAAGTATATCAGCTGATGGAGGAAGAATATGAAAGAGAAAATAACAGTCTGATCATTCTTAAAGCTTTATTGAAAGTTTTCCTTTTGCAGCTGGTGCGTATTAAAGAAAAGGAATTTACGGTTCAGGATATTAACCAGAAACGCGTTTATGAATTTATGGTGTTGCTTGAAATGAATTATCAGAATGTACGAAATACTGATTTTTACGCGGGTAAACTAGGCATTAGTTCAAAACGCCTTAACCAGATTTTGAAGGAAAAACTGGATAAAACGGGTATGCAGCTTATTCATGACAGAATTATTATGGAAGCAAAAAGGCAGATAATTCACAGTGAAAACACGATCAAGGAAATTGCTTACGATTTAGGATTTAAAGACCGGCCGTATTTCAGCCGTTTTTTCAAACAGCATACAGGACAAACGCCTGAACAGTTTCAAAACGAAGCCAAAATCCATATCATATCAAAATTCAACACACTGTTTTAATATAATGAATCAACCATTCATGCCTGAACTTTGGCCTAAAAGCTAAGGCTAACTTTTCAAGATTATTTTATCAGGAGTTGGGTATTCTATCAGTTTTGAAAAGTCTATTTTCCAGAAATCCAGATCCAGTAAGTGATGCCTGTCATCTTTTGTTAGCGTAATTACTACGGGAGTTTCGTCTGAATCAACGTATTCCACCTGAATCAGATCTTCTAAATAAGCATCCACATCGCCACCCAGACTGATACTTCCCATTTTCCCATCCTCGTATTCATCCACGAGCTCATCAACCGGATAATTCTTTGGGTCAAGATTTATTTGTTTTAATAAAAATTCAATCAGATCGCGTTCATTCTGCCTTATGGGCCTTTTTTCTCTCATAGTTCAAAATTATAATTCAGGCTCTTTGTTTTTCTTTACTGCGCCATTGCTCTGCTTTTCTCCCCACAAACCAGAATGAAAATGCTAAAATGGCAAAGAAAATGCCTTTGTTCGTTCTGTCCCAGAAATATTCGAAATAGCGCGTATATATATTCAATAGAAAAAATATCAGGCCCATGTCCCGTAATGCATCGTTTTTGGTTTGAAATGCATAGGCAATTAATCCTCCGAGTACAATGGTAAAGCCAACGGCCCAATACCAGAAATGCCCCTGTTTAATAGTTGTCCACGCATTTAAATCATCATAATTCCCAAAAATAGAAAGTGTCCAGGCGGCCAGCAGAAAGAAAAATAACCCGATATTATAGGTCGGGCTGGTAAAGTAATCCAATGCTTTTACTTTTTCTACAATCCACGAAGAACCCCAGATTATAAGACCAAATGCGGTCATACGCAATGGATAATTCATACCCGCAAAGCGGAAATTCCCCCCAGACCAGAAGTGTGTTTGTGCTCCCCACCAGCCTGCAAGTGAAATCAGCATGACAACCCATAAAAGCTTGGAATGAAGGAAAATGGCGATGGCTCCGTAAGTGATTGCAGCGATAAGCAGGGGCAGTGCATAATTGCCTTCAAAATTGCTGAAACTGCGTGTCCAGTAGGTAATAGCAATTCCGACGGTCAGTATGATTGTGATATTGTAAGTTTCGTTGCTCGCTTGTGCATCCGGGTATTTTATTTTTCTTCTGCGTGCTAATACAACGAATAGAACAACGAGCAGTGTAAATCCAATACCAACAATCGTTTCAGAAAAGCCCCATTTTTTACGTAGCAATTCAATCCATTTTTCGTCAATTACCAATGCGCCGAAGGCCAGTAATCCACATGATATGGCAGAAATAAGGGAATATATGGCAACTGCGTCAACGTTGGAGTTTCTTACCTGATAGCTATTGCGCAGATCATTCGCCAGTTCTGTGGATATTTTGCTGCTGCTTTCCCAGAATTTAATTGCGTTGTCAACAATGACTGCATCCTTTTTATCTAATTCCATTTATAATGTGTCGTTGATATATTGGTGACGAATTTACGCCATAAATAGATATCTGCACTGAAAAGGCAGGTAAATTAAAACCATTGCTGATATGTCAAACCTGATTTTAAAAGAAGTAATATAAAAATTAATAAATATGTTGATTATATGTAGTCAACTACGTAAATTTGAACTGTTATTTAAACCTGGCATTATGAATATTTTTAATGAAATCGGAGCTTTGGCAATTTCCACTCGTTTACAGCGACTTAGCGATCAGTTCCGAAGAGACGGGATGCTGGTCTATCAGACTAATCAAATTGACTTCGAGCCAAAATGGTTTCCTGTTATTTACGCATTACACATCCAATCTTCATTGAGTATCCTGGAACTGTCTGAGGAAATCGGATATGCACATCCTTCCACAATTGGTTTGCTTAAAGAACTGGAAAAAGAAGGGTTGGTCGAGTCATTCAAAGATGAAAAAGATGAAAGAAAACGTATGGTAAGGCTCACAGCCAAAGCCCGGGAACTTGTTATAAAAATGCAGCCGGTTTGGGATAAAATGCGAATGGCTGCCGAAGAGATTACCAACACTGCAAACAACCTTTTACTAGCTATGGATGAAACAGAATATCAACTCAAAAAAGAGGGTTTTCTTGACCGCTACCAGCGTTTGAATAAAGAAGAAACGGATTCAGCAATTATGGTGGTGGACTATGAACCGGCATATGCACAGGCATTTTATGACATGAACTATGCCTGGATTTCTGAAACTTATGAGGTGGAACCGGAGGATGAGAAAGTATTGTCAGATCCGGAAAAATACTATTTAAAAGATGGCGGAGCAATATTGATGGTCTTGTATGACGGCGAACCTGTGGGTACCTGTGCACTGAAATTAACCGGTGAAGGAATTTTTGAAATGAGTAAAATGACTGTTTCCAAAAAGATGCGCGGTAAAAAAATCGGAGAGTTGCTTGGAAATGCTATTATAAAAAAAGCGGCTGAGCTGGGTGCAAACAAAGTTATTTTGTATTCAAATAAAAAAGGTTCTGCCGCCGGGATTAACTTATACCGGAAACTGGGTTTTATAGAAGTTCCGCTGATTGGGGCGGATTACAAAAGAGCAGATATTAAAATGGAATTGGACTTGTAACAAGTCGCATTACAGTAAAATGTAAACCGTTCGTTGAGTGACAGCCATTTATGTAAAAGTGTATGTATTGATCCCGTAGGAATGAAAAGATATCTGAACTGCGGGATTTTTAAAAATGCTGTTCACGTCTTCCTCTTTTTCTTTCTCGCAGAAGGAAAGAGTACGTTATTCAAAATCAGCCTGTAACCCGGTGAATTGGGGTAAAGGTTCAGGTCGGTTGGCATTCTTCTTCCGCCACCACGGCCTTCCGGATCGTGGCCTCCATAAAAAGTCCATTGTCCGCGTCCCATTTCACCATAAATGTACCTGTCTGATGATGAACTTGTTCCCATCACCAATACATCCGGCTTGACTGTATTTTTGGAAAAAGCGGTAGTCTGTCCGAAAAATTCGCGAATCAGGTTTTCGTGGTTTTGTACGAGCATGGCAGGAATTACATCCCATTTGGCGGAGAAATCGAATAAAGAAAAATACGCGTTGTTGTTTTCTCCCCAGCCCCTGAAACCTCCGCCGGCGGAATTGATATCCGAAAAATTCATTCCTTCTGTATTCGTCGAGTTGCAATTTGAAATTCTGAAAGGCAAAAGTTTTGTCAAAATCCAATTTCGACTGCGCATTCGGATCGACACCATCTCCATCAAAATTATCAACAATATCAACACCATCTGCGGCAAGGGCAATGTCAAAAGTTTCAGCACCGGAGCACATAGCAAACAAAAATCCTCCGCCAGCACAAAATTCCTTGATCATTTTTGCTACCGCCAGTTTCATTTGAGAGACTTTCGCATAGCCATAACGACTAGCAATGGCTTCCTGTGCTTTAATATCGGCAACACTGCTGCGGCGCATATTTCGTCCGAATTGCCCGGTGAAATCTTCATGATGTAAATGGATCCAGTCGTATTTCGGTAATTCACCTTTCAGGATTTCTTCATCATAAATGACTTCAAAAGGTATTTCTGCATATTTTAATACCAGCAAAACTGCATCCGTATTTTCAAATTCTGAGGGGCTGATCTTAACCGGGGAGTAAACGGCGATTTTTGCGGCTTTGAATAATTTGACAACGTCCATGTTTACATTCGGGTCACTGATCTGCTTTACAATCTGCTGGCTTGTCGCATCGGATAACACTTCATAGGAGATGGCCCTCAGCTTACATTCTTTTTCGATTGATTTGCTGTACTGAACCATGAAACTGCCGCCACGGTAATTTAACAGCCAGTCTACTTCAATATCTCCCTTTAACAAAATATATGATAAACCGTAAGCTTTGAGGTGATTGGTTTGTGTGTTGTCCATCGGGATCAACAGGAAATTCGCAAAACAAGCCTGCGAAAAGAACAACAATGCTGAAAATATAACCTTGATCATAGTACGTCAAGCAGGTTAAAATTCGGGAATATTATTCAGGGAGGGAAAGTATTCCCGAATTTAACAAAATGTTGTCATTATTATATTGATAATGAGGCGGGTCAGTATAAATATTTTATTGCCAAATCATACATTCAAGAATTGCTGTGATCATACGGACCTCTTCCTGATACATGAATGAGAGTCACTGATGCTGGTAATGAAGTGATCAGATCTTAGATATTTTTAGTATATTATGAAGCTTATTCTTACAGACTCCTATAACTTATTCTATGAATCACAAAATTACAGTTCAAAAAGAAAGAAGAGATTTCCTGAAAAAACTTGGTGCCGGATCATTGGCTGCTCTGTCAGTTCCGGTTCTTGCAAATTCAAAAACGCCGGATCCAATGCCGGTACCGGCAGCAAATATTTTACCGGATGAAAAATACTGGGAGCAGATCAAAAAACAATTTTCTGTACCATCCAACCTGATCATGCTTAATGCCGCGAATCTTTGTCCGCCTCCCGTTTCGGTGAGCGGTGAAGTACAGGGTTTTATTAATGGTTTGGAAAAAGACGTATCGTTTCAGTACAGAAGCCAGTTTACGGACAAACGGAAGAAGGCAGTAGAAGCTTTGGCTCAATTTACGGGTGTGGCAAACGATGAGATTGGGATTACCCGGAACACGTCAGAAAGCAATAATATCATTGTAAATGGCCTAGATCTGAAAGCGGGTGATGAAATTATATTGTGGGATCAAAACCATCCTTCCAATAGTACTGCCTGGGAGAACCGTGCGAAAAGATATGGATTTACGGTTAAAAAAGTGAGTGTACCGGTTGCTCCAAAATCGGTTGAAGACCTGCTCAAACCATTCAGGGATGCGATTACTCCGCAGACGAAACTGATCGGTTTCTCTCATATTTCCAATACCAGCGGAATAGCATTACCAGCCAGATTAATTTGCGAACTCGCAGGACAGAAAAATATACTGACATTGGTTGACGGTGCCCAGTCGCTTGGAATGGTTGCATTGGATCTGAAAGATATGGGTTGTGATTTTTATACAGGAAGCACACATAAATGGTTGATGGGGCCACTTGAAAATGGAATTTTGTATGTAAAAAAACAGAGTTCAGATCAATTATGGCCTAATATTATCAGTGCCGGATGGAAGGAAGGCGGCCAGACTGTGGATGAAAAATATTGTATGCTTGGCCAGCGTAACGAAGCAACGGTTTCCGGACTTGCCGAAACGGTGAAATTCCATCAGACTATTGGTAAAAAGAATATTGAAAACCGCGTGGTACAGCTGAACACGTATTTAAAAGAACAGATCAAAACCAAACTTCCTCAGATCACATTTATCACACCGCTTTCTCCGGAATTGAGCGGAGGTGTAACAATTATCAGTTTACCTGGCAAAAAACCAGCAGAAGTTGCTCAAAAATTATATGAAGTGCATGGAATTGCCGCAGCTCCAACAGGTGGAATTCGTATGTCGCCTCACATTTATAATACTTTGGCTGATATGGATAAAGTAGTAAAGGCACTGGAATCGCTGTTGGCATAAGTATAGGTTACACAGGGAACCACAGAGAAAAGAAAAGAGAGCCACAGAGTTATTATTTTCTCTGTGGCTCCACGCGGCTTCCGCTCTCTTTTCTCCTTGGTTCTCTGTGTAACTTTTATGTAACCCACCAATCAACCAATTCGCAGCACATGGCGGAATGGGGTAAACCCGGTCAGGAAAACTGAGGGGGCATCCATTGAAGGCAATGCGCCACGCAGCGTAACATTTTTATGTAATGCCAAACCTGGCCCGAAGGTAATAGTATCTTCTTTAAAACTATAACTTCCCATTGCCTCTTTCAGTAACCAGGAATCTTTACTGCCTGCAATTTTATTAACACCTTTCACCTCACCACCCGAACGAAAAATCAGTTCCAGGGCAACCGGCACATGTTCGGTTCCAGACGTACTGATTTCCAATTCTAATCCCTGCTTTGTTTCCCAAATTTGTACTTTGGTTTCAAGCTTTTGTACTTCACTTTGCAGCCGGTTTATTCTTGGCATTTTCTCCCAGTCGCCGTCTTCGGCAATAGAATCTTTCGGGTAGGGCTGATAATATGGGCCTTCCAAAGTTTGTATCAGTTCCCATGTGTTTCCATTTTGTACAATATTTTCAGACTGGAACTGGCCTTTTCCAAAAAATGAAGATGCAAAACGTATTCCCTGTAATACCGCATTTCCTTTCATAAAAGTAAACCAGACCGCATTTTTTGCAATAAGTGTACAATCCCAACGGTTTCTCCTGATCCTGACCAGACCAGAATTTGGGAAAGCTTTGACATAATTGAGCGGTAATGCTGTAACCGGTGGCAGTGTATTCCAAAGTGTGGAATCAGCCAGAAGATAATCCAGAAACCCGCCAATTTTCGGCCCCGCAGTTTCTTCGATCATCTTACACATGGCTGAATAAGTTGTATTTTTATCCATCAAGGCCAGGTATCGATATGGATAATAATAGTTTTCCAAAGTTCCAACTGTTGCCCTATCCTGTCTGCCCGACGCATCGGTAACTATTTCTCCGTTAGGATGAACATAGTAAAGTGTCATATTCAGGTTCTTTCGTACATTTTCCAGCAATTCCGGTTTGTTCAGTCCGGCTGCAATTGTGATCAGAAGCCGGTCAGTAAGAGATGAATAAGTGTAAGTGCTTTTTTCATTATACTGTCCGTCAGCATCTATGTCAATATGCTCACCAAGCCACTCGTTAATTCTGTCGATATAACGCGTGTCCGGCCAGAGTTCATTGAGTTTTGTCAATGCAGCACATACAACCCAGCGATGATTTGGCGTATGAATTCCACCAACAATCAAAGCTTCACCACCGTTGACCAGAAACTTTTTTAATGGAACTAATACTTTTTCAGCACCAGCTGCATTTGACCGTTCAAACAATGAATAGGAGATGGCAAGCCGTTTTACAATAAATCCCGTGTCTGGTGTAGAGTGGAAATTGGTCGATAATAAGTCAATCGTCCCATCTTTATGCTGAATTTTCAGAAGATATTGAATTGCAAAAAAGATCTGGTTTAAAAGGAAATCGGATTGATAATACTTTGAATTTGAAGAAAATACAGCGCAGGCTCCCCATTGTATTAATGCCGCTGTACTGTGCGGATTTAAAATGTCAAATTCGTCTTTGAGGCCACCAAAATCAGCACTTTTTTGATCCTTAACCTGATAAGTAAGCAAAGATTCAACACCCTTGTCATTATTGATCACCAGATCCAATAACCACAGTGGCATTTTTTCATCACGGTTCTTTACTAAGGAAAAACCTGTAAATGGCAAAACTGTAATAGCACATATCGATTTACTGCTCAATTCAATGAATGCTCTTCTTTCCATAGAAGCTGATGGTTACTTAAAACTGGAAAAGAAGTTTTACTTAAAACATTACTATGTTTAAGCTAAATGAGTTCTGATTACATGAAAATTGCAAGCGCCTTCCTATCAGTTTGGTTTTGCCAGTGGATGCTGCAAATAAATAATAACAAGATTCAGGATTAAAAAAGGGATTTCAATTGCTGCACCTTTCAGGTCTTTAATTAAAAGTTGAAAGCAAATGATAAGCAGAATTAGAGAGGCCATCAGAAAGTTACCCCAAAGAAAAGTTTTGGGATATAAGATCAGCAAAGCGCTGATAATTGTTACGGCTCCGTTGATCATGACACCTGATCTGCCGAATCCCCATTTTCCGAACATTTCAAGCAGGGCAGGTTTTCCATTGAACATCGCCCACCCTTGTTTTATGCCCATATATACCTCTATAAGTATCAGAACCGAATTGATGATTTTGAATATCATTGTTTAGGATGTTTTCGGGTAAACAATCAAAAGAATAGCTAAGATTTCATAGCAGTTTCAATGAATTTTGGAACTACTCTGTTTTTGGAAACTTGCTCATAAGCATATGCAATACTAATCAGCCCTGGTTCATCATAGGCTTTTCCTAAAAAAGAAATCCCGATGGGCAATTCTTTTACATTTCCCATGGGCACCGTAACCGAAGGGTATCCGGCAAGTGCAGCAGGGCCATAAGCGCCGTAACCAGTCCAGAAATCACCATTTACCGGATCAATACACCAAGATGGCCCGGTCGCAGGCCCGCATAAGGCATCCAGCTTATTTACTTGCAATTCAGTATCAATCACCTTTCTGGTATTTACTATTTTACTCAGGGCGGCCAGATAATCCTTGTCCGACAAATCACCTCTTGCTTCGGAACTTTCAAAGGTTTCCTGTTTGAAATCGGGCATGGCTTTGGCTTCGTGGGTTTTATTGAAAGTTATGAGGTCTTTTAGTGATTTTGATTTGACATTGGAAGCGGATAAATACTTATTAATCCCATCTTTAAATTCAAATTCAAGAACAGTCGTTTCAGCACCGTCGGTATCATTAACCTGCATGTATTCCACTTCTATAATTTCCGCGCCCAGGCTTTTCATCTGTTCCAATGCGGTATGTAGCAGATTGTCAATTCCTTCATGCTTTTTCAGGAAAGATTTTTCTACACCGATCCTTTTGCCTTTCAATCCGTTTTTATCAAGATATTTTGTGTAATCTGTTTGCGCTTTGCCCTTGCTATCTTCCGTAACCTCGTCTTTTGGATCAACAGCTGCCAATATTCCTAATAATATAGCAGCATCTGAAACGGAACGTGTAAGCGGCCCTGCCGTATCCTGTGTTTTCGAAATCGGTATAATTCCCGAACGGCTTAACAAACCAACAGTTGGTTTTATTCCTACGATCCCATTCATGGAAGCCGGGCATGCAATAGAGCCATTCGTTTCCGTACCAATAGAGACAGCACATAAATTCGCCGCAACAGCCACGCCTGATCCTGAACTGGAACCACATGGCGAACGATCAAGAATATATGGATTTTTGGTTTGCCCGCCACGACTGCTCCATCCACTCGACGAGCGGTCGGACCTGAAATTAGCCCACTCACTTAAATTGGTCTTTCCCAGTATAATAGCTCCCGCTTTGCGTAATTGTTCTACAATAAAAGCATCTGATTTGGCAATATTTCCTTCTAACGCAATGGATCCGGCCGTAGTTTGCATTTTATCGGCGGTATCAATATTATCCTTGATCAAAACCGGAATTCCGTGCATTTTTCCTCTTACTTTCCCATTTTTTCTTTCTTCATCCAATGTATCGGCTATTGTAAGTGCGTCGGGATTCAGCTCAATTACAGCATTCAGTTTTGGTCCGGCTTTATCAATTTCACTAATGCGGTCGAGGTAAGCCTGAGTAATTGAACGCGCGCTGTATTCACCGCTTTTCATCTTATTTTGTAATTCTTCAATTGTTATTTCTGAAAGCTGAAAATCCTTTGATTCCCCTTTTTTAACATCATTTTTACATTGTAAAAACGGCAGTACCATAGCTGATAAACTTGCCACAGAGGTAGTTTGGATAAATTTTCTTCGTTTCATATATGGAGTCAGGGAATTAAATATTGGATATACTTTATCAGCTTTCAGATGAAATCAGCTCAATTTATTTATAATATATTTTACAAGTTTGAATATCCATATGATCAGGAGAAAGGGAAATACTATGATGCCGCTAATAACGGCTGCAACAGCGAGAACAACTCCCATGAGAGATCTCAGTAAAACGCTAAAAAATTTACTCATTAAAAATGATAGGTGGTTATAATGTGCTGTAACACTTTTAGATAAAGGCTAAAAATAAAATATTTTTTTGTTCGTTATTTATTTTTCTTCTAAAACATTACATATAAATAATAGGAAATTCTTGCCTGGTATAATTGTTGTACTTAGGTTTAGAATTGTATCAATAATATTTTGAATTTAAATCATATATCATGAAGTACTTACCAAATATCATATATATTTTCGGAAAATTCTGGCTTGCAATCGTCTTGTTTATAGCCATTCTTGTTTCGACTGTGGTGTCGCTTCCATTCATTATTGCTGGAAAAATTACCGATGTATGGCGCTCATATCAGCTACATTCTTCTAACGACCACCATTTAACGGATTATTCCAGCTGAGGATTAAAACCATTAAATCAGTGGTAAAACCAATTGGTTATCTCAAAAGAAATACAGAAATGCCTGTCAGAATTTAATTTTGACAGGCATTTTTTTACACACAAGTAATCAGGCATTATCAAGTAAAAAACCAGGATCAATGCCCAGTTTTTTGTACACGGCTTTCAAAAATGGCACGTCCGGCTCACGTTTTCCATTCAGAATCTGCGAAAGTTTAGGCTTGCCTAATCCAAGCATTTCCGCCAGGGCAGCCTGGGTAAGCTTCATTTGAAAACGTTTCAGCTCAACCATTTCGGATATGGTTTTGGGCATAGGGAGCGGGTAATGTCTATCTTCATATTCTTCGGCTGCCAAAGCCATCTGACCAAGTTTTCGTACCTCTTCCTGCGAAAGATTTCCTTCCCCTTTGTTCATCAGAGAAAGAATTTCATTCATTGCATCATTATAATCTCCTTCCTTTTGAATCAATATTTTTTCATTTTTCATATTTAGTTCTTGTATTTAACTAATGATGCATCAACTTTATCATATTCTGCGTGTGTTCCGACAAATACAATATAAATTGTCCGAATGTCAAAATGAATTATTGTTATCAATCTGTAATCATTACCCTTTATGTTAAAAACATACCTGTTGTTGCCAACGGCATCAGCAGAATTAAATGTTTTCTTGACCTCCTGAAATTTATTCCAGTTAGCTGCTTTAGCTTGTCTGTACCAATTTAACAAGGCATCAGATACTCTGGGCTCTAACTCGATGTACTGATTGATGGTTCTCTTAGAGATAATTACCACAATTTAATTTGTTAATGAAAAACAAAAATAATGAAATATTATTTCAATAATGAAAATATAATTTCGATTTATGAAATGGTATAATTTAATTTTAATTTTCTTTTTTCTGATTTTTTTATATTATCTATGGGTTTTCTGAAATTTCAAAAGGCGCAATGTATGTCCTCAACCACAACCTGAAAAGCTTTCATTTTCAATAGAGTTTATTAGTCACAGGATTTTTTTGATTAAAGAAAAGGACAATACCGGACAATGTTGACCATATCCAATTACAGTTTTGCATGGATGATCTTTTTGCTCTTTCCGCTTAAAAACTGGACTAGTTACGCAGCGATTTGAAAGTTAAAATATTCTTTTGGTGTTTTCATTTTTAAAGCTGAATGAGGAGCAAAATTATTATATTCATCTACCCATTTTTGTATTTGTGACATCACAACTGTTGGATTATCGAGACAATTTTCAAAGACGTAATCTCTTTTAAAAGTGCCATTCAGTGCCTCACACATGCCATTTGATTGTGGTGAATATGTCGGTGTATTACAATCTTCAATATTCCATTGTTTAAGACTTTTTCTTAGATTTTTCTCTATGTATTCAGGTCCGTTATCATGTAGTAGTTGAAGCTGCCCTTTTGGCGGTAAACTTTCACCGAATCTTTCAAATAGGGCATTCTGTACTAATAATTCGATATCACATCCTTGAATATGCGTGCCTGCTTTCCAGCTAATAATTGATCTGTCACAACAGTCGATCACAAAGGCCAGTCGAAGTTTTTGACCATTCCAACACTTAATAGACGTTATGTCGCTAGCCCATCTTGTATTGGATTTAACAACGGCTATTTTTCCAGTATGAATCCTACTATTTCCTCTGGTTCGAAATCGTTTTAATAGTAAACCTTCCTCTTTCATAAAGCGGTGAACCATATATTTGGATAATGTAACACCATAATCCCTTTGTAAAATAGCTCGCACACGAGGTGTTCCATAGGTTGACTTCATGCTTGATATTGATCGAATATTAGCCTTAGCCGCATCTGACAGGTATTTTTTTACAATTTTCTTTCTCTTGGGATAAGGCCTGGCTTGGTAATAGATGCTAGATTTGGCAACTCCCAATATTTTGATGATTCGGTTGATACTTAATCCGAATTCCCTGGATAGCGATTCAACTGCCGGTTTCGTAGTTGATCCATCTCCAGCTTTTTTTTAGAACCTTAATATCAAGTGTGGCCTCTCCCAGAGCCCTCTTAAGTTCATCATTTTCTCTTCGCAAGACCTCTAACTCCGTTTTAGAGTGTAGCTGGCCATCATTTTTTATACTCATAACTGCTCCTGATTTTGCATCCTTACGCCATTTATATAGCTGGCTTGATATTAGACCGTGTCGACGACAAAACTCGGGACAAGACAAGCCAGATAAATCCCATTCTTCCACTAAGTAAGCCTTTTGTTGCGAGGTAAGCAATTTTCTTCCTGATGAACTTAGGCGTGCATTCTTAATCATCTCTGATACCATTTCTGTTTCTCGTTTGAGGCTACAAACTGGTCCAATGATTCAAACGGTTAGGAACATTTTGAATATATACTTGCCAGGCGGAGTTATGTATACTTAACTAAAAAATCCTGCGTAGTCCATAGCAAACCAATCAAAACTTCGCGGTTCAAAACTGGTAGCATCCTTCACACCCGATTGTACCTCGGAAGCCTCACCAAGTTTATAATGTGCGTAATCTTCGACCAAACCCTCTGCCTGCCATTCCGGAAAGCCTACACTTAAAAGGACATTTTTCAATGTGTCAGGTGAAATGTCTACAAACTGAATTTTACGTCCGACAGCGTTTGATAACTTTTCGGCGATCTCTGTATGTGTGAGTGATTCAGGGCCGGTCAGGTTATAGATTTTTTGTTCATGGCCTGAACCGGTTAATACTTCTCCGGCAACGGCAGCAATATCGCGGATATCTATCATACTGATTCTAGCATCTCCGATTGCACCAAAAAATTGATTCTGTTTGATAATCGTATCCCTGAATCCCTGCAACCCCTGCATAAATAAATTGGGGCGAAGGAAAGTGTAAGCCATTCCCGAATTTTTGATCAGGTTTTCTACAACTGCATGATAACGCAGAAAACGAACAGGAGAGTTGGCATCCGCAGCCCATTGTGAAAGTTTTACAATATGTTTAACTCCGGCACGATTTGCCGATTCTACAAATCTGGCTTGCTGTTGTTCTGCTTCCTCCGAAGAATTGGTTAGCAAAAAAGCTCTTTCTATCCCGTTCAATGCGCGTTCTATTGTTTCAGGATTATTGAAATCTCCTTCAAAAAGCTCTGCTCCCGGAACTGTGGCCAAGTCCTTTGCCTTCTCTACGGATCTAACCATGGCGCGAAAAGCAATTCCTTTTTCCGACAAGTATTTGGTCAGTTCGGTGCCAATATTTCCGGTTGCACCGGTTATGAGAATTTTAGGTGATGGTGACATTTTTTAGATTTTTATGTTAATCATTTGATTTCTAGGGCAAACTTAGCGTATGGTATGCTGCCGGAATTGTAAGAAAACGAAAGCAAGACCGGAATTTTAATATTCTGATTTGAAAAAAACATTTGAAATGGAAGCAATTGGGGAACATATTGATGCAACAGGCGAGCTTATCGGGGTCATTCGTCATTTCTATTGTATTAAGACTTCACCTGATTTTAAAACCATAACACAACATTTATCTCCAAATCTGGAAATGATGCTGGTTTTCAATTTTGGTGATCCGGCCAGAGCTTCATTTGCTGATGATTCGTTTAATGAATTAAAAATCAATCATGTTTCATTAGTCGGGCCATTACGGAAAATGTTAAATTATGAAGTTTCGGCCAAAACAGATATCATCGCCGTTGTCTTTCAGGCAGATGGATTTTACCGGCTTTTCCAGTTGCCCATGAACCATTTGAACGGCGGAAATATCATTGATCCGGATGTGTTTTTTCAAACGAATATTTTTAATACTTTATGGAAAACACTCAAAAACTTGCCGTTACTGCACGAAAGGATCCGTTTATTGCAGGATTTCGCATTGTCATTAACCAATCCTGAAAATGATGATTTAAATTCCCTGATTACAAAAGTTTCGTATTTTGATAATACTGCAATTCAGCCGGTTAGAGCGATAGCTATGAATGAGGAGGTGTCGGAGAGAACAATTCAGCTGAGATTTAAGAAGGAACTGGGTTATTCACCAAAGGAGCTCATGCGTTTTATTCGTTTTAAACAGGTAATCAGTACGATTATGCAGCTGGAAATCAAAGAAATTGACTGGTATACACTTGTTGAAGAATTTGGCTATCATGACCAAAGTCATTTAATTAAAGATTTTCATCAATATCTGGGAACTACACCGCAAAAGTTTGTCAGGGAAATTGCCGGAAAAGAATTTTGTGTGACAAAACCGGGTAAGTTTTATTCTTAATGTATCATTGATTTGCGCGTTTCAGCGCTTTATGCTGTCCCGTGCTGATTTTTGACCTTTCATTATGTGGAAATGTTTGCCGAAAAGTAATATTTCGTATAAAGTCAATAAAATTTGTAATGGATTTTTACTTGGTATACTTTTTGAGCTGTATAGATGAAATTAAATTTTATTTAGAAACAATAATTAAGAATATGAAAGCGAATTGGATATTAAATACATTAGGTATCATGCTGATATCCTTGTCATTAACTGCTCAGGTTGTGACCAAAGACTCTATCAACAGCCTTAAACAGCAGAAAGAATATCTTGAAGTTGGCAAGAAAATGAACGAGCGTAAACTGGAACTGGCTAAGCTGGAAAATGAGCTGGAGAAAAAAACACAGGAAGTAGACAAAACGGCAGAACAGGCTCAGAAATCGGCAAACGATAATGGACGTGTGGCAGATAAGTTAACGGATGATGCTCAGGATAAAAAACTGGCAAGTAAAGCCAGCAAAGCTGCACGCGATGCACAACGCGATGCGAAAAAAGCAAGAAAAGCAGCCGAAAACCTGGAAGACCTGAAAAAAGATATTGAATCGTTGAAAAGCAAAATAGCTGATGACGAAACAAAATTATCCTCGATGGCTGGAAATAACTAAATTACACGAGACTTGTAATCTCTGTTTTTTAGAAATTATTAAAAAGAAAAAACGCCGGAACTGTATAGTTGCCGGCGTTTTATATGTAAAATGGATCGATTGAAAATTGAAGAGCTACATTAATTTAATCCCGTTTTCCTTACATTTTTGTAAAATCTGTTCAAGGAAATAACTTCTGAAAGTGGCTTCGGCATATACATCGTTAAGCCATACGAGCACTTTAAATTCAATACTATCAGTAGTAACTGCATTAAATAGTACCTGAACCGGTGCATTTTTTACAATATTTTCACCCTTGCCAGCAATTTCTGCAATTAACTTTTTGACCATTTCCAGATCAGTTTCCGTGCTTATCTTAAACGTGAGTTCAACTTTGAGGTGTGAATTATGAAGTGTGTAATTAACTAATCTTCCTGATAGCAGATCGCCGTTCGGAATAATCACCCTGGAACCCTGCGATGTTAACATCTGGCTCGAACGGATGCCAATTTCCAGCACTTTTCCCTTTTTATCAGCGAGTTCAATATAATCCCCGATACTGAATGGCTTTTCAAAAATGAGGATAATACCGGAAACAAAATTGTTGATGATATTTTGCAGTCCAAGCCCGATCCCTACACCTAACGCACCAAGTAAAACGGTTATTTTGGTAAGCGGGACACCGGAAACTGTGATGGCAAACAAAAAGCCCAGTACAATAATAACCAGTCTGAGTAAGGCAAGTTTGGAGCCTTTCTGAATTTTATTACTTTCAAAATCAATCTCGGTTTCGCCAAAAAACACGCCAATATTTTTTTGCAGCATATTGGCCAAATAAATAATGACTGAGAAAAACAATACATTACTTAATGTAAAAGCCAGGCTTCCAAATGTGCGTTCTTTATCAAGAATATGATTTGCAGCATTGAAAACCGGATCAAGAATATTTAGGTTAATTAAAAATACCAGCAGCCATAGCCAGACAGACAAAAGAGACAATGCGTTTTTTAAAGAATTGCGGCTCCGGTTTATATTTATTTTTGAAAACAAACCACCTGAGCAGGAACTTACTTTAATATGCAGTTCCATGGCTTCGCTGATGATCTGGATAAAGGCAGCCAGGCTGATGATCTGGACGACGCCACTGATCCCAGTGATATTGAATGATTTGGCAAGGCTAATTCTGCCAAAAACATTAAAGAGAATTGAAAGGACCGTCAATCCGATATGTATGAAAAGTACCGGTTTTGTGAATTTTTCTTCAAGTCCGGTATCGCCAATATTTTTATGATATCTTATTCCAAAGTATATTGAAGCTGTACTTACCAGTATCAGGCAAAGACGTAAAACCAGGCTTTCGTTGACGATAATGTTGAAAAACATCACAACGAAATATAAAATCAGCAACATAACCCATAATCTGAGCTTGGCCCGGTCCAGGGTTTTTCTGAAAAGAACAGTGAGCGTAATCAGGAGTAAAAACTGATTGACCTCGATATAAATAGAAGGTGAATGCGGTTCGAAAAGAGGAGTGAGGTTAAATAGTACAACCAGGCAAGACAAAATGGGCATTGGTGTTATCAGTTTGAAATCCAGAGGCCCCATTTTGTTAGCCAGATGTCTCCTGGAAATCAGTTTAAAATTGACATATATCCATGTGAAAAACCCGGCGACTAAAAGAAAAAGTAAAATCCGGTTGTCCCATGTTGAACTGAAAAAGTATCTCAGAATTTTGTCCTGCCCTACATAAGAAACCTGTAGCATTTTTCCGATTGTCTGCAACCGGTCAATAACAGGTGCTTCCCAGAGATAGCCGGCTTCCTGGCCCAGCACATTCTGATCCGCATCTTTTACGTAATCATTAACAGAAGTGTAGAGGTCGGTTGCAGTGAAATATAACGATGATACATCTGCCAGCAAGCGGCTTACAGAATCCAGATGTGCTACTGTCGCCTGCCCGCTTTGCTGAAGTCTTTGTTTTAAATCCGAAATCTGAGTAAGATAAAGTGTCTTTTGCGTCGTATCCTTTTCATCCGTATTCAGCAGTGAATCACGTGAAAACTGAATAATGTCGCCTGACATCCGTTGCAGGTCAGAATTAGATTTCGAGAGTGATTTACGCCATTGCCCTGCATTTTTCTGAATGTCGGCCAGCATGATCCGGTAGTTGTCCAGATCCTTGGTCGGCGGCAATGGATTATTGATCCGCAAAGCAGCCTTAATTTGTTCAACATTGATTTTGGTGCTTTTCAGGCCACTTTTGATCCTGCTGATGTTGTATCCTTTTTTATTGGCCGCATTGATCTGCGCAATGGCTGCCTGTACTTTCTCAATACGGAACAACAGTGTATCAGGTATTGCCTTATCGATCGAAATGCCACTGGTATCAATCTGCGCAAATGCTACTGGATGTATCAGTAAAATAGCAGACAGCGTCAGGACAATATATAACAGGCGGATGAACGGTGCTTCACTCAGGAATTTTGATTTACTCATAAGATCATTTGAATGCGAAAATCAAAAAGGCGGAAAAAATAGTGCCTAAGGTTAAATTCAGGATCCTTATAACCGATTTACAGCATTAGAAAAGAACTGGAATTGTATACTAACCGGTTAATCTAATAAGCAGGATTATTTCAAATGGCCTGGTTTTGATGGCAATTCCGTGATTGCAGAAGGACGCATAGTCAATGAATGATAAATGTATTTATAATGACGCCGGTATAATTTACAGTTAATTTGTTTTTAGTTTTTGTTGTAAATATTCTTGTAATTTTTCAAATTGGCTTGAATAAGTATTAGTTCATTTCTATATTAAAAGATTATTATACCAATTATTTCAGTTTTAATTATGGGAAAAGGCAAAGACCTGTTTGGGAAATACAATGATCTGGGTAAAGAAAAAGGGCCGGATAGTGAGGAGTATGAATACAGCTGTGTGCTTTTCCAGGCGCTTTTGATGGTAGGGGAGAGAAAGGTTTTTGAAATGCTGGAAGAAGCTGAGGAAACCGGAAAAAAACTACAACTTCAATATACTGACAATGTAAAAGAGGAAAACCCCACCCCTAGTTTAGTTGTATTAGTTTAAAAACGGATTCAAAATTTTATCTTATTTTAATGTTGATATCAATTTTTCAATCTTAAAACCTGTCAAATAAAGAACATTATGTTCATTTTTTCAGACTTGCCTCATGGTGCGTTTCGTGCCTTCTTTTCAGCATTTTGTAATATTAAATGGGTTTTGGGAAATCATGCCTTAACTTCGTTGTGTAACAAGGGAAAAGGATTTGCTAATTTTTAGTTCTTTTAACCTCAATAAGGGCACAAAACCAATAATTTATAGATGGATTTTTTACATATGCTTTTGGGCGATGACATTCAGGCAGGACTGCTTATTATTTTAAATCTGATTGTGATAGAAAGTTTACTTTCTGTTGATAATGCAGCAGTACTGGCTACAATGGTTTTGGACCTTCCCAAAAAAGAGCGTAGTAAAGCTTTAAAATATGGCATTATCGGTGCATATGTTTTTCGTGGGATTTGTTTGTTATTAGCAGGCTGGCTTGTAAAAATCTGGTGGCTCAAACCAATTGGCGGGCTTTATCTTTTATACCTTGCTTTTAATTATTTTCTGGGTAAATCAGGTGGTGAAGAAGAAGCTGTTGATAAAAATAAAAGCTGGATTTACAGGTCAACGGTTGGGCTGATGGGTACATTCTGGTCAACTGTCGCGTTGGTTGAAGTAATGGATCTGGCATTTTCCATAGATAACGTATTTGCTGCCGTTGCCTTTACCGACCATATGTTTCTGATCTACACGGGAGTTTTTATCGGTATTCTGGCAATGCGTTTTGTAGCCCAGGGTTTTGTCGACCTTATGGAAAAATTTCCATTTCTTGAGGCCATCGCTTTTATCGTTATAGGTGTTTTGGGAACGAAGCTCTTTGCTTCACTTTACACCCATTTTAATCCCGGCACACCAATCACCGAATTAATTGAAAGTGAAAAAACGGATCTGTTTGTATCCATTTTCACCGTAGCCATTTTCGTTATTCCGGTAGCCACGTCCTATTTTTTCAATTTCCCACAGAAAGAAGCTGGTAAAGCCGAAGTGGCAGAATCTGCTGAAAATCTACTGCACAATCAGGATGATATTTTAAGCGGAAAGATGGATTAAGCAATGGATTTTGAATCAAAAAAGGACTTTACAATATTTGCGCCATTAGCGTGTTGTCACCTGCAAAATGGAAGCCGTGTTTTTACATTCCCCTGATATTACGTTTCCATCTTCCCTTATTAAGTCTTACACATTAAAAACCCAGGTCAATCAACCATCAGGTGCAAATTATACATGTTTCTGATTGTCCTTTAATCTAGAAAACAGCTAATCATTACCATCTGCGGACAGGCCTGCATTTTATAGAAATGCCAGATCATAAATATGTCAATGTAAGCCGGTGTCAACCTGTCTGTTTTGATACTATAAGAAATAATATAGTATATTTAGAGGTAAATGGGGACTATTTGCAATTAGTTTTACAGGAATTTTATTATGTGTAAAACTTATTGCATTTTTTTCGTGCATTTTATTTACTCAACAGTTATACACATTAATTTAAAATTCGTTATGAGGTCTTTCTCTACTCCTCCTTCTGTCATCAACAGAAATTTATTTTTAAGTTTATTTTCGTTCTTCTTCTTTCTTAACGCGATCGTTTGTCAAAGCCAGAATTTCAGTTTTGCCCCCAGCAGTTTGAAAGGTATTAAAATTACAAATCCTACTTCCTTGCAATTTGGACCGGATGGACGCTTGTATGTATCCCAGCAGGATGGTGTCATCAACATTTATACAATTAGAAGAGATAGTGCCAGCAGCTATACTGTAACAGCTACCGAAATTGTTAATTTAATTAATGAAATTCCTAATCACGATGACGACGACGGGGATGTAAATAGCACTGTAACAACGCGTCAGGTTACGTCTTTACTGATAACAGGTACAGCGGCAAGCCCGATTCTGTACGTTACTTCCAGCGACAGCCGTATTGGTGGCCCTTCCGGAGATAAAAATCTTGATACGAATTCAGGGATTCTTTCGAAACTAACCAAAACATCAGGCGGATGGGATAAAACGGACCTGGTACGTGGCTTCCCGCGCTCCGAAGAAAACCACTCCACGAACGGGATGCAGCTGGATGAGCAAACCAATATCATGTATCTCACAATTGGTGGGTTTACCAATGCCGGCGCGCCTTCCAAAGACTTTGCTTATATCTGTGAGTATGCCTTTGGAGCTGCGATTGTATCTATTGATCTGACAAAAATAGAAGCCATGGCAACGAAAGGCAGTGGCAATACCAAATACAAATATGACCTACCCACAGTTGACGATCCCACCCGCGCCAACAATGTGGACGGTTCGGATAAAAATGACCCATTTGGAGGAAACGACGGGCTAAACCAGGCCAAAATTACCATTGATGGCCCGGTACAGATCCACTCAACGGGTTATCGCAATGCCTATGACCTTGTTATTACAAAAACCCCCGGCAAAGCCAGGCGTATGTATACCGTTGATAACGGCCCGAACCAGGGATGGGGTGGAGGTCCTGATAATGAAGGTATTACCGGAAAAGTGACCAATAATTATGTAACGGGCGAACCTGGATCGAGTGGTCCGGGTATCAATGATCCGCAAGTCAACAATCTGGATGGCCTACATTATATTGGCAACCTGGATAGTTATAAAGCAGGAAGTTATTACGCCGGCCATCCCAATCCGATCAGGGCGAATCCGGCAGGTGCTGGCTTGTACACCAGGTCGGGGACTTCTATTGCTTTTCGTACCAGCAAAACCGGAGATAATCCATTACCGGCAGACTGGCCGCCGGTGCCTGTTACTATGGCAAATCCCATAGAAGGTGATTACCAGAGTCCGGGCGAAAAGGATAATTCTTTACTCACATTCCCGATTTCTACCAATGGAATTGTTGAGTATACAGCTTCTAATTTCAACAATGGATTAAAAGGTAATATTCTTGCTGCCTGCTTTAACGGGAATATTTATAATATCAGTTTTAATGATTCCGGAGACGATGTTTTAAATGAAAAAGGCTCCAAAAAGCTGATCAAAGATTCCCCGTTTGCCTCCAGCTTCGGATCGCAGCCGCTTGACGTTACCGCTCAGGGCGATAATGATATTTTTCCGGGCTCGGTCTGGGCTGCCACTTATGGCGGAAATGCAATCACAATATTCGAACCAACTGATTTTGTTTCCTGCAGTGGCCAAAACAGTACGACGGTGGATGACGATAACGATGGTTATTCCAATGCAGACGAAATTGATAACAAAACAAACCCTTGCTCAGCATCCAGCAAACCTGCTGATTTTGACGGAGATAAAATTTCCGACCTGAACGATCCGGATGATGACAATGATGGCATAGCTGACAATATCGATTACTTTGCATGGGATGCTACAAACGGTCTTTCTACTACTTTGCCAGTAAAGTATGATCTGTTTAATAACAATCCTGGTACTGGCTTTTTTGGCCTGGGTTTTACAGGATTGATGAGTAACAGGAAAGAAACCAACGATTATCTTAATCTTTTTGATGAAGACAATTTAATTGCCGGCGGTGCAGTAGGCGCTCTGTCTATAGTTGAGGTTTCGGCAGGAGACGCACTGGGGAATTTGAACAATCAGGAAAATGCTTTTCAGTTTGGTATCAATGTGTCATCAAAAACTAGTCCCTTTACCGTACAGGGCCGTATTTTAGGTGCTTTTTTTAATGATAAAACGCCCAAAGACAATCAGTCTCAGGGAATTTATATAGGAACGGGTGATCAGGATAATTATATAAAAATTGTACTGAGCGCAAATGGGGGCAAAGGAGGAATCCAGGTAGTTTCTGAAAATGCGGGCGTTGCTGTTACATCAGTATCTGACTTACCGGAAGGTTTATCAGCGTCAACCATTGATTTATATCTGGCTGTTGATCCTGCTACCGGCACTGTTCAGCCAAAATATGCCGTGGACGGAGCTTCGCCGACGAATGCGGGCAGTTCGATCAAATTAAGCGGTACATTATTAATTGCGTTACAGGGAGAACCTGCTTTGGCAGTAGGTATTATCGCCACGTCGAACAACGCAACGCCTTTTAACGCAACCTGGGATTTTATTAACGTGACCAACGATCAGGTAACGTCCAAGGGTAACTGGCAAACGCTGACGGCTGCTTCGGGAATTCCGATCGGGCGCGAGGAAAATGCGTATGTACAGGTAGGAGATAAATTTTATCTGATGGGCGGGCGTACGATAAAAGCCGTACAGATGTACGATCCGATCAAAAAAACGTGGACTAACAAAAGTAACGTTCCAATAGAATTGCATCATTTTCAGGCTGTTGTATTGGATGGTTTGGTTTATGTGATTGGTGCTTTTACGGGCTCATATCCGCGTGAAAAGCCGGTTACTTCCATTTACATTTATAATCCTGCCACTGATAAATGGACTAAAGGTGCTGATATTCCTGAAGACCGGCGCAGAGGATCGGCAGGTGCAGTGGTTTATAAAAGTAAAATTTATATAGTAGGTGGTATCCAGGATGGCCACTGGACCGGACAGGTCAATTGGTTCGATGTGTATGATCCGGCTGCAAATACGTGGAAGACATTGGCGAATGCACCAAGAACAAGGGACCATTTCCAGGCTGCCATAGCAAATGATAAAATTTACGTAGCAGGCGGAAGGCGTTCATCCGGCATTACCAATGAAGTATTCAAGCTGACTGTTCCTGAGGTAGATGTATATGATTTTGCAAGTGGAAAATGGTCATCTTTGGCAACAGCCAGTAATATTCCAACACCAAGAGCCGGCGCTGCTTCGGTTATGCTCGGTAACGAATTACTGGTTATCGGAGGAGAAAGCCCTCAGCCAGCGGCACATAATGAGACGGAAGCGTTAAACATAAATACCAATACTTGGCGTAGCATGGCTGATCTGAAACAGGGTAGGCACGGATCGCAGGCCATTGAAAATAATAACGGGATCTATGTTGTAACCGGGGCAGGAAATCAGGGAGGAAGTCCTTTGCTGACTACCCAGGAAGTTTTTTATCTTGATAATGCCACCACACCAATCGGTACAGCTTTAATACAAAGCCAGCTGGATGCTCCGGCAAGTGTTGATTTTGGCCAGGTTAAGACAGCTTCTACGAATACAAAAACTATTACGTTAAACAATACGGCAGGTAATCAGGCCATTATCATTTCTTCCGTTACAAAAAGTGGTGATAATTCTTTTACATACGAAGCTCCATTTGCACTTCCTTTTGTAATTCCTGTGGGTGGAAGTGCAGATTTTAAAATTATATTTAAACCCACTACTTCAGATATTGCAAACGCAAGCCTGGTTGTTAAACACTCCGGAACAGGTGAAACGGCTACTATTGCACTGAGTGGCCAGGTTGCAGAAATTGTATCAGATCCTGTTTCCCTGCATTTTTTTAGTCAGCAGGCGGGTACTACCTCCAAAGCACAAACCATTACGCTGACTAATACCGGCACTACTTCCCGCCAGATAAGTTCAGTTACAGTTACAGGAACCAATAAAACTGAATTTGCGCACAATCTTACAAGTGCAGTAACACTAAATGCTGGCGCTTCGAAAGATGTTGCTGTAACTTTTAAACCAGCTGGGTTGGGTACAAAAGTAGCTCAGCTTAATATATCTTACAGCGGCAGTTCGACGCCGGTCATAATCAGGCTGACAGGGGAGGGGACAAATAATCCAAATCAGGATCCGGTAGCTAATGCCGGGTCAGATACGACGATCACATTATTGAATGATAGTTTTGTATTGAATGGTTCAGGAACAGATGAAGACGGAACTGTGGAAGCGTACATATGGAAACAGGTCAGCGGGCCTTCTAATGTGGTGTTCAGCAGTAAAATTGTTGCCAAACCTACTATAAGCGGATTTTCAGCGGGTACTTATGTTTTCAGCCTGGTTGTCCGGGATGATGCAGGAGCCACCAGTGCAGCCGACGAAATTACTATTATAGTCGACCCAATCACCGGAACCGGCCAGCCAGGGGTGGATTTTCAAACAGAAATATACCCTAATCCGGTTTCAGGGCATTTTGAGATCAAAGTTCCTGACTGGAAACAGGTAAAGTCGGTTACGGTTATGAATATAGCCGGACAGGTCTATTTTGATTCAGAAAATGTTAAAGCATTATCCGGCGGAATCACTGTAACTAACTTTCCTGCTGGATTGTACCTGGTAAAAATTAAAATGATCAATAACCGGATTACTACAAACAGGATTATGGTTGTAAAATAAGTGTTAATGAGTCACTGAACAAAGGTTAAAGAGCTTTCCGGTTTGTAGTTTACAAATGAACCCAGCTCTTCCCTTTGTTTGTGTAACAATTGCATCCACTCGTCCTGATCCGTTACCCTCAGTTCCATTAGCTCGCAGGTATGCCTTTTGATTAATAAATTTATTTCAATGAAATCAGTGTAATGATCAAGCAGAACATCCATTTCTTTTTTCTGCTCTGAAATTAATATGGCCCTGGCTTTTAACTTATTGGTAATGTGAATTTTCCTTTCCAATAAGTGCCGAATCTTAATTTTTGAAAATTCAAATTGACTGAATTTAGTATTTTTTTTAAACATGAAGCATTCACCTTTGTTAAGCAATAAAAAACGCTACTAAATTAACCAAAAAGATCAGGATTTTAAACCTGATCCTTTTAAGATTTTCTATTTGAAAAATAAAAAAGTCCTCCGAAAGTTTTTCGGAGGACTTTTAACTCTGATACTTCCTGTTATTCAGTAACCAGTACTTTGATCACTTCTGACTTGGAAGCGGATTGTATTCGAAGTAGATAAATTCCACTTCTCAGAGACAGGTTGGAAATGTCAATCTCTGATTTTGATCCTGCTTCTATTCGCTCAGGTGTGCGCAAAGGATAGATTTTACCTCCCTGACTGATCATTTGAAGAGCAACCTTTTTATCGTGTTGTTTAGCGTACTGTAATGTGAAACGTTTTTGAACAGGGTTAGGATAGATCATAGATTTATCCACGCCTATTTCTGTTTCAATAATTTCAGGACTGCCCATACGAGCCACAGGTTTAATTTCATCTGTTTCATCAGTTTCGTCGGTCTCATCAGTATCGGCTACAAGATCCACAGTTGCAGCTGCAGCTTTATTTGTTTCGATGATCAGCTGCGGCTTGTTAGAACCGTTTTCCCTGCTGTTAAATTTAACAGTTTTGTTCTCTCTGGCAGGATCTTTAAGCAAAATGCTTACAACTTTGTCGCCAAGCTGAGACTTCACATAGTCGGTGATATTGATCTCATAATACTTCTTCTTATCATTTACCACAACCCCGCCAATAGAATATGAGCCCGATGGAGCATTTTTCCAGGTAATTTCGGTTTCTTTCCAACCGTCATAGCTGACAGCGTAAGCCACCACATAAACACCAGATTTGCTATCCTCGTTTCTGCCATAAATCCTTAGCTTGGCCGAACTTATGTTACTGAAACCATTCAGAGAGAACTTGATGTAAGTATTACGGGTTTTGCCCTTAGACTTAGATCCTTTCACTTCCAGTGATTTCTCCTTGCCAAAATTCCAGTGGGAATAGTTGCCATCACGTACGTAAGCATCGGCAGCTGCGGCTAAGCGGTAAGACTTGATGACCGATTTAACCTTAAGCTTGTAGATAGCACTTTGCTTGCAGTATCCTTTTTTGGCTGTGATGGTTATGTAAAAAGTACCATCATTTGTAGGGATACCGTAGATCTTACCTGATTTTTTGTCAATTTTAAGATAATCCGGCAGGCCTTCTGCGTAGAATTCATAACCAGGTTTATCAACAGAGATTTTCTTTTCATAGTATTCCCAAACGGTTGCATCAGGCAATCCATTGTAAGGATTAGGCCAGAAAGTCAGCTTTGGACAATAGTAATCTTTGACCTTGATTTTGTAGTAAGCTGATTCCTTACAGTATCCTTTTTTGGCTATGATAATTATCTTCTCATAATGGCCAGGCTTAGTAGGATAACCACTGATGAGACCTGAACTGCTGATTTTAAGGCCATCTGGCAGACCTTCTGCGTAGAATTCATAGCCTGGTTTGTCAACAGTGATCTGTTTTTCATAGTATTCCCCGGCTGTGGCTTCTGGTAAATAGCCGGAAGCAGGCCAGAAAGTAAGTTTTGGACAGTAATTTTTGATCCAGATTTTGTACTTGATCCATCCCTCGCAATACCCTTTTTTGTCATGGTCCTTTTCTTTGGTAGTGGCATAGACCTTAAACTCGTATTCGCCCGGATATTTGGGGATACCGGTAATGTAGCCATCAGGGCTGATCACCAGGTCTTTTGGCAGGTCGTAGGAATAGAATTCATAACCAGCCTGATCCACCTTGACCTGTGCCGAATAAGGTTGTCCTGCGTAGCCGTAAGGCAGACCGTCATACTTGCCAGGCGTGAAGGTCAGCGGCGGACAGTACTTTTTGATCCAGATCTTGTACTTGATCCATCCCTCGCAATACCCTTTTTTGTCATGGTCTTTTTCTTTGGTAGTGGCATAGACCTTAAACTCGTATTCGCCCGGATATTTGGGGATACCGGTAATGTAGCCATCAGGGCTGATCACCAGGTCTTTTGGCAGGTCGTAGGAATAGAATTCATAACCTTCCTGATCCACCTTGACCTGTGCCGAATAAGGTTGTCCTGCGTAGCCGTAAGGCAGGCCGTCGTACTTGCCAGGCGTGAAGGTCAGCGGCGGACAGTACTTTTTAATCCAGATCTTGTACTTGATCCATCCCTCGCAATACCCTTTTTTGTCATGGTCCTTTTCTTTGGTAGTGGCATAGACCTTAAACTCGTATTCGCCCGGATATTTGGGGATACCGGTGATGTAACCATCAGGGCTGATCACCAGGTCTTTTGGCAGGTCGTAGGAATAGAATTCATAACCTTCCTGATCCACCTTGACCTGTGCCGAATAAGGTTGTCCTGCGTAGCCGTAAGGCAGACCGTCGTACTTGCCAGGCGTAAAGGTAAGTGGCGGACAGTACTTTTTAATCCAGATCTTGTACTTGATCCATCCCTCGCAATACCCTTTTTTGTCATGGTCCTTTTCTTTGGTAGTGGCATAGACCTTAAACTCGTATTCGCCCGGATATTTGGGGATACCGGTGATGTAACCATCAGGGCTGATCACCAGGTCTTTTGGCAGGTCGTAGGAATAGAATTCATAACCTTCCTGATCCACCTTGACCTGTGCTGAATAAGGTTGTCCTGCGTAGCCGTAAGGCAGACCGTCGTACTTGCCAGGCGTAAAGGTAAGTGGCGGACAGTACTTTTTAATCCAGATCTTGTACTTGATCCATCCCTCGCAATACCCTTTTTTGTCATGGTCCTTTTCTTTGGTAGTGGCATAGACCTTAAACTCGTATTCGCCCGGATATTTGGGGATACCGGTGATGTAACCATCAGGGCTGATCACCAGGTCTTTTGGCAGGTCGTAGGAATAGAATTCATAACCTTCCTGATCCACCTCGACCTGTGCCGAATAAGGTTGTCCTGCGTAGCCGTAAGGCAGACCGTCATAATTACCAGGCGTGAAGGTCAGCGGCGGACAGTACTTTTTAATCCAGATCTTGTACTTGATCCATCCCTCGCAATACCCTTTTTTGTCATGGTCCTTTTCTTTGGTAGTGGCATAGACCTTAAACTCGTATTCGCCCGGATATTTGGGGATACCGGTGATGTAACCATCAGGGCTGATCACCAGGTCTTTTGGCAGGTCGTAGGAATAGAATTCATAACCTTCCTGATCCACCTTGACCTGTGCCGAATAAGGTTGTCCTGCGTAGCCGTAAGGCAGGCCGTCATAATTACCAGGCGTGAAGGTCAGCGGCGGACAGTACTTTTTGATCCAGATTTTGTACTCGATCCATCCCTCGCAATACCCTTTTTTGTCATGGTCCTTTTCTTTGGTAGTGGCAAAGACCTTAAACTTGTATTCGCCCGGATATTTGGGGATACCGGTGATGTAACCATCAGGGCTGATCGCCAGGTCTTTTGGCAGGCCATAGGCATAAAATTCATAACCATCCTGGTCCACCTTGACCTGTGCCGAATAGGGTTGTCCTGCGTAGCCAACAGGCAGGCCGTCATAATTACCAGGCGTGAAGGTCAGCGGCGGACAGTACTTTTTGATCCAGATTTTATACTCGATCCATCCCTCGCAATACCCTTTTTTGTCATGGTCCTTTTCTTTGGTAGTGGCAAAGACCTTAAACTTGTATTCGCCCGGATATTTGGGGATACCGGTGATGTAGCCATCAGGGCTGATCGCCAGGTCTTTTGGCAGGCCATAGGCATAAAATTCATAACCTTCCTGGTCTACCTTGACCTGTGCCGAATAGGGTTGTCCTGCGTAGCCAACAGGCAAACCGTCGTAATTACCTGGCGTGAACGTCAGTTTCGGGCAGTACTTTTTAACAGGAAGCTTATAATTAGCTTTATAATCACACCATTCCTTAGTGGCTTTAATTGTTATCCAATAATCATCGGCCCAATTAGGACTGCCGCTTATCTGGCCTGTACTTTGATTTAATGTAAGACCGTTTGGCAGATTATCCGCAAAGTATTGGTATCCATCCCCAACACTGATCGTTACCTCATAAGGTTGTCCTACGTAAGCTTCAGGCAAGGCATATTGCGGATTTGGCGTAAAAGTCACATCTGGACAGCCGCCGGCTTCTGTGATTGCCACACTGTTAAGCACCTGAGCAGAATTGCCAGGTTGTGCAGAAACTAGCGGAGATACCGGTTTCTTAACAAACGGAATAATTTTACCATCATTTGAGGACGGAGAAACAGGTGTGCCAGCCGTAATTTCTGATAAGCCGGCACAAAAACTGAATAATAAAATAATTAAAAAGTTTATTCGGAAGCACGTAAGTCTAGACATGTTAATAAAATTAAATGTGAAGAAATGAACCAAATCGTAAACTGTGTTTCTATAATTTTTTTTTGAAAAACAGATAATTGAATTAATTGCACTCGTGATAAACCGACAGGATTTTTTTAGTGATTGAGTATAGATGAGATTCCCATTAAAACTACACTGGAAGAACCAGTAGCCAAACTGTCAGGATACCCACGTAAAAGCCTTACAGGATATATAGAGCGAGGTGGGGTTACAGCTTAATAACGGCCATGAAGTTTAACGTTTACGCATGATGTTATACTGTCACCAGATGGCCGGAAACTGCGCCTGATTAGCATTGTTTATCGTCACGTTATTCTTCTTTTTGTGCAGAAACCTGAATGGTTCCTTTATCCTGAAGATCGGATAGGCTGACTATCGTCGGGTCAGCTTATTGTAGGATTAAGATAGATCGTTTTTCATATTTCTGATCGGATTTTTGTTAGGAAATTGTTTCAAAACGCTAATTACTTCTGTAATGCGAGGCAATATATTTAAAAAATTGAATTTTATATAATAATTCTTAAAATATTGATTAACAGGTAATTATGTTAGAATTTTTTTTATTTTTGACCAAATTATCTTAGGATAACTGACTACATTATACTTGTAGAGCACTTATAAACATATTATGATAAGTGCTCTACAAATAATTAATACGCCTTTCAGTGTAGAACTAAAAGGCGGTTAAATCAGGCCGAAAAACGGTAAAAAATGTTGACTTGCAAATTGCAATGGCAGGAAAAAATCACCTGGATTTTCCTATTATATCTTCCCAGCGGTAGTAATGAAAAACTTTTCCTTCGGACATAACAACAAACAGTCCATTTGGGAATTCCGGGCTGATGGCGACGTTGGTTACATCTGATCCGTCACTTTTCTGAGCGGCTACTTTTACTGTTTTTATGAGCCTGTGCTGATGCGGATTACCCGTTTCTCCTTCGCGGGTAAAAATGTGGAATTTGTGAGCACCCTGGTCCGACACCAGAATGTATCCGGTTTTGTCTCCGGTTTTATAAATTGAAATTCCTTCGTTGTCTTCAGTAAAATTGGTATTGGCAATTAACGCCAGTTCCGTGTTGCTGCTGTCCGGGTCTGCATAATATTTACGCACGCCGACCTGTTCATCTGAATAATAAATGTAACCGAGTTCATTGTCTACGGCGATGGATTCTATTTCCTTTTTTGCGCTGTATTTCCCGAATTTTCGGACAACTTCAGCTTTTACATTTCCTTTTCCATCATCCTGCAAACGATATTGCCACAAATAGCCATCAACCGGCCCGGTTTTACGGCCGACTATGGCAAAAATGGCTTTGTCGGACGGACGTGTATAAAGAGAAATTCCCATAGGATCCTGTTCCGTTTCTCCCTTGAAAACTTCTATTCCGCCATTATCAATCGCCTTCATATCCGGCAGACTGAAAATGCGTATTCTGTTATTTTCACGTTCTGTCACTACTGCAATATCAACCGGTTTTCCATTTAAGCTCAATCCATAGGCTATATCGACATTGTTTGGCCGTTTTAAATTTCTGACCACTTTGTCCTGCTGTATTTTTCCTTTGAGATCGAATACATACAATGCACCATCCTCATTTTTATCTGTTCCGATGATAAGGCTTTTCGACAGATCAGAATGGTTGAGCCAGATTGCAGGATCATCCGTATCGTGTTTTACGGAATCCGTTATTACTAACGGCTGGATTGTGGCGGTATCACTTTTAATATTTTGATTTTCAGAAGATTTATCGGAATTCTGGTTATTACAGGATAAAATTGTCAGTGTGGAAATAAGGACAAGGGTGCTGAATGCGTATAATTTCATTTTCGATTGATGTAATTTATAAAAGAGATTAGCCTGACAGAAAACCAGGCTAATCAATGCTTTATTTGTTCAAACGTATTATTTGGTCAAATCAAACTTGATACCCAGGTTGTAGCGCGGACGGTAATATTCTGCCTGCACGGTACGGGACGAAACACTCTGGTAGTAGCGTAGTGGCTGATTGGTAAGATTATTAGCTTCTGCAAATATGCGGAAGTTTTTAGTGATCTTATAAGCTGCGTTGGCATCCAGAAAAAACTGTTTATCGTAATAAATATCATCAAAATCACTGCCACCCAATGCATCCAGGTAGGCCGCGGTATAATTAGCAGAAACACGGGCAGAGAAACGTTTGTCTTCCCATGAAAGCGAAGCATTGAACATATGCGGTGCGGTTCCGGGTAAAGTTACGTTGGTACGTGCATCGCCATCTTCATTGTAAATACCGTTTGCATAAGATTTTGTAAAAGTATAGTTCGTATAGATCCCGAAGTTTTTCATAAAACCCGGCAGGAAATCCAGCTGGCGTTGAAAAGCAACCTCGAACCCGAATACATTTACATTTTCACCATTTCTCGATTGGAAGAAATTCCATTGCTCACCTGTTGGAACGGCGTTATCTGCACCTGGAAAATCCACTGCAAAATCTGCCGAGGTATACTGCTGGTTGCGATAGGTGTAAATAAAGTTTTTCAGTTTTTTGTAAAACACACCACCCGAAATAATACCTACAGATTCAAAATAATTTTCAGCCATCACATCAAAATTCCAGGAATAAGTCGCTTTCAAATCAGGATTACCGGCTCTGATTTCCTTATCACCAGGAATGATACTGATAGTCGGAGCCAACGCGTAATAATTCGGACGCGCCAGTGCAGAAGTAGCCGCAGCACGTAATATGAAATTTTCAGTAACATCATATTTGAAAGATAAACTTGGAAGCACATTCAGGTAACTGTTTTTTACAGTCCGCTGGCCTGTCAGTTCTTCTTCATCTTCAATTACGTTTCCTGTATAATCGATTGCCGTATTTTCCAATCTGGCACCCACAATCATGGTCAGCTGATCCGTAAAATCCTGGTCCCAGCGAACATAACCGGCAACAATATTTTCCTTAGCATTATAATTAACACCCAGATATTCGCTTGGAACTGCCTCTGACTCAAACAATGAAGTATTGGTCAGGTTCAGGTTTCCCAGATACTTTTTGCTTGCAAACAATCCCGGAACAATATGGGAGCCTGCCTGAAAATTATTGCTATTCCAGTTTACCGTTACGGCACTTCCCAGATTACTGATATCGTCTTCGTTAACAGGCACATATTCGTAGAAAATATTATCGCGGTCTTTGGTTTTTAAACGAAGGCGTCCTCCCAATCGTAAACGCCCTTTCTGGCCAGAGACCACAGAAAAAGGAAATCTTACATTTAATTTTGCACCGAATTCGGTTTCTTTTGTAAAATTGTGGTTCTCGCTGATCACGTTCAGTCCCAAAGAAGTCGGATCAAGGTCAACAGGTGTAAAAAGAGGTGAACGGCTGTTATCATTGTAGGTCAAGGCATTACCACTTTCCCGGAAATTAATATAACGTTCATTCGGCCTGTCTTCGCTGGCTGTGGAATAACTCATACTCCAGTCCATATCCACTTTTGGGCTCAGCAAATGGTCACCTTTTATGGAGTAATTCTGCACACGCTGATCTTCCAGGCGTGCACCATTATTCCGGCCGTTGTCAATTCCGCCTTTGGTCTGGCGTCCAACCCTTCCTTCATAACCGGTGATATTGTTGGCATCATCATATATCGGTTCAATATTATCTGTCTGCAAGCGGTAACGGTTTTCACGGTCATCGCGCCAGTTATACATGGCATTGGCAGTAATTGTGCTGTTTTTGCCTAATTTAAAATCAAAAGCAGCTGACAGGCTTCTTCTTATCCGTTGCACATCATATTTTCGGATACCGTTTTCCGTGGCGTATACATTGCCGAAATCATCTTTTGCCCACGCAGCTTCCACATCATCCGATCCGTAAGTATTGTTATTATATGAGCCGCTCAGTACCATTCCAACCACATTTTTGGCAAAACGATTGGCATACACAAATCCGCCTGTATAAAGTGCTTTTCCACGAATTGGATTTAATCCGCCTGAAAGTGTACCCGAAAAGCGCTGTCCGTTAGGAGCAGAGCGTGTTACGAGGTTGACCGAACCGCCAATCGCATCGGCATCCATATCGGGTGTCAGCGTTTTGTTGACTTCAATGGTTGCAATCATATCGGACGGGATCAGGTCCATTTGTACACGGCGGTTATCGCCCTCAGCAGACGGGATACGATCACCGTTCATGGTTACGGAATTCAGTTCAGGGGCCAGGCCGCGAATAATAATGTTACGTGCTTCACCCTGGTCATTCTGCATGGTAATACCCGGCACACGCTTTAAAGCATCACCGATATTGGAATCAGGAAAACGCCCAACCTGGTCAGAGGAAATAATATTACTGATGTTTTCGTTGCTGCGTTGCTGGCTAAGTGCTTTTGCCTGTCCTTTCAGGCGATCACCCAGAATGACTACTTCATTTATATTCAGGCCACCTTCCTGCATAATCAGCTCCACTGAAAAAACTTGTCCGGCCTGCACAACGATTTCCTGTGCAAAAGGCTGATAACCAATATAGGTTGCTTCAAGCTTGTAAGTTCCTGATGGCACATTTAGGAATTCAAATTTTCCGTGCGTATCAGAAATTGTATATTGATTACCCGGTGTAATTTTCAATGTAGCACCAGGAAGGGATAGTTTCTGTGCATCCATAATGTTCCCTGAAATCAACCCTTTTTGTGCAAAGGAAATAGTCCCAATGCTAAGAATAGTAAGAATCAGGGATAGTGTTTTTGTAAATATTGCTCTTTTCATAATGCTGATTTTATTCAGCCGCAAAGGTCTCGCGGGCGGGTTAAGCTTGCGTTACCTTAATATTATGAAATTGTTAAAAGGGGGAAGGGAAGAAGGGGGAAGGGGGAAGGGGAAAGGGAGGAAGGGGGAAGGGGGAAGGGGACAAGGGTAAAGGAAGGAGGATAATCGCTCCCTTTCACCTTTTTACCTTTTCACCTTTTCCCCTTTCACCTTTCACCTTTTTACCTTTTTACCTTTTTACCTTTTCCCCTTTCACCTTTTCACCATTTCCCTATTCATTCATTTTAAGACTATAAGTTGTACTTCGTCCACCTCCTTTTGCTATCAATACGCCAATTTCAACAAGGTTTTGCAAATCCCTTGTGGCAGTTGCTTTGGAAGTTTTAGTAATACTCATGTATTTTTTTGCAGTCATGCCACCTTCAAATCCCGTTGGTCCGGCTTCCAGTATTTTATTAATAACCTTTAACTGCCGGTCATTGATTTTATCTTTTATTCTGTCAAAAAACAAGGATTTTTTAAGTATAAAGTCTAAAAACAGTTGGGTTTCAATCTGGGCATCCACGATCGTTCCAACAAAGTAGTTAATCCAGCCGGTAATCTTATTACTGCGTTGTGCTGTTTCTAATGTCTGATAATAGTCTTTTCTGTTTGCTTCAATTTTTCTCGATAAACTAAGCATAACAGGTCTGCCTAACGTTTGAGATAATGCTTTTTCGGCTATTACCCTTCCTATGCGGCCGTTCCCATCCTCAAAAGGATGAATAGATTCAAAGTATAAATGTGCGATAGCTGATCTTACGGGAGCTTTTTTAATCTCTTTTTTACCGTTTGGAGCAGTTTCATTAAACCAGATAATAAATTGGCGCATTTCTTTTTCTACCTGATCGGATGGTGGTGCTTCAAAGTGAATTTTTTCCTTTCCTATTGCTCCGGAAATTATCTGCATGGGTTCCTTCCCTTTTCGCCATACACCAGAATTTATCAGCTTACTTTGCCCCAGTATCATTTTGTGCCACTCAAACAATTTCTGCTCGGTAAGAACATCAGCATAAGAATTACGTACATCGATCATCAGCTCCGCCAGTCCGGGCGCTCGCTTGTCTTTGACAGCTTTCTGGTGAAGGCCCAGATTATTATGGATAGAAGAAATTACATCCTGCCTGCTTACAAATTCTCCTTCAATTTCAGAGGTCTTGATAGCTTCTGAAACCATAATATCAATCAGTGTTTCAACTTTTACATTTTCCGGTGCGGCTTTTAATATACCGCTGATATGACCGGTTTCTTCTGCAAAGCTTAACAGTAAATCTTCTACATCTGAAAGAATATATTCAAAATCTGGCCAATCATATTGCTGCCAATTATATGTCATGAGCCGAATGAGTTATTTATTCGGCTCAAATATATTTAATTTTTGAGCCGAATAGATCTATTATTCGGCTCATTATGAAAATTTAAATTTTATAAATTTAATAAGTAAATTTATTCTACAATAATTTGTAGAATAAATTAAAAATAGCTATACTTGTAAGTCAAAAAAATCAGTTTTATGAAAAAATATATCCTTTCTTTAATACTGTTTGGTATAATTTCCTGTAATGAGCCTGAGAATACAGCTACCGACTACGGAGCGCAAATTGCGGGAACTTACAAAGCAACACAGGCGGACATAAGTGGCAAACTGGTCAAACTTCCTCAAAACGATATCAGCATGGGAGTAAAGCTGACGCGCATAAACAATAACAGGGCTAAATTCCTCTTAATCGCAAGCGTTTCCGGCAATATACAGCAGGAAGGCAGTCAGGTTTTATTGTCCCAATCCGGAGAGAGGATTACTATGATCAAGGGTTTCAAACAGATAGGTTATATCAAAGACAAAAACATACACCTGGATTTTGTGAGTGAAGATGGCAGTAAAGTAATACTGGAGGCAGGTCTGTAAGTCTGAAGCTGATGATTCATTCTTAAACAAAATATCTGAAAGAGCAAAAGGCCAGATGTGTGTTTCAGGATTCGAACCTGTACCGTTTACACGGTTTTACCAGAGAAGTAACACATGAGTACGGCATCTTTCAGCTATTTTAAAGAAGGGTTAAAAGCAATGCATGACATACACCTTGCGGTGTCCTGCTCTACCAACTGAGCTACCGCTGCTTTTGCAGCGAGCCGGAATCGAACCGGCGGCCAGGGATGTGACAGATCGAAGTAACACACATTTACGACACCTTCTTCTTTTTTATAAAGAACAAAAAGCGAAACGGGACGGAGGGACCGCTTTGAGGACTCGAACCTCCATCCTGGTTTTTACCATAATGCCCACCCCCTCAATGGTAGCGAAGTAACCCGTTTCTACGGCATCCTTATTTTTATTGTTGCTGGTGATCAATTGACCACCAGCATTTTAAATTGTAATGGTATTTATTTCATCCAGTGACTGTTTGCCATTTTCAAGCGCATTCAGTACAGAAAAAATTTTGTCACTCCATCCGGCCAGCAGATATACATCGTCCTGAATCAACCGTAACGGCGATTGTCCGTATCCTCTCAGGTCAAACAGATATAAACGTGCCTTTGGTGCAATTTCACATTTGTAACGGATCCACAAAGAATGGATATGTTCTGTCTCGTAAATACTTTTCCATAACTGGCAGTCGGTAAATATCATCACCTTATCCATAACCACTTTCCTGTCCAGTAAATCCCTGATCACCAGAAAACCGTTTGTAGCATATCCGACTTCTCCTTCCCGTCTGTAAAATTCCTGTACGTTGGCAAGTATATTATTTTTAGGAACTGTAATCGTTTTCCAGCTATCTCCAAACATCCCAACACGAACATTTTTACAACGGGATTGCAGTAACATTGCTAACATCAACCCAATGTCAAAAAGCTGAATTTTTGATTTTGGAGAGACCGGCGTTTGCATAGAACCGGATACATCGCAGGCTATTAATACGCTGGTGCTTTGGTCAAAACCCTGAATCGCTGCAGCACTTTGTGTCACGGCTTTTTCGAGAGCTTCAAGTAATTCGCCGGCATAACCCAGATTTCCTGAAAATAATCTTTTCAACTTACCGGAAATACCCTGTGATTCCACCGGAAAACTTACATTAATTAATTCCCGGTAAGCAGCCAAATAACGGAAAGGAAACTGTTTTGCCTTGGCTACTTTTTCGGCAGAGGATATTACAGTACATACCTTTTGCAAATGGCCAAACGATATCCCGGCTTCAAGAATATTTCTAAGATTGCGCAGCAAAGCCATGTATCCCAACTTATTACTGTCAATGAGTTCCTCCCACTTATTTTTAAAAGCTACTGATTTTTCCAGATCATTTTCAAACTTATCTTGGCCCAATGCTGACAATTCCGTTTCCCAGGTATATGGCGTTTCCAGTTTCTTGTTTGCGATTTTGTTAAACAGTAGCTGTTGCGCTTCATTTTTTGCCTTCTGGGTGAACTATAAACAAGGCATCACGTAGTTTGATTTCGGAATCGCGGTTGTATTTAGCAAACTGGTATTCATCAAAATTGTTAAACGAAGCCGATAATCCTCGCTGCAATTGTTTTGATAACCGGTTCAGCTTTTTCAAACCTGTACGCCCATTCAATAACTGGTAGCAAGCCAGAAGTTCAGTAATTTCATCAGCGCGGGAAACTACCTTTTCTGTCAGTTTTGCTATCAGATTATCACCTGAATGGATCTTTGCCAGTTCGGTTACCAGAACCAGTGGTGCCGACCGCATATACATTTTGTGCCGGGCATAAACTGCTAATCTTGCAACAAATAAAGGATCATTCTGAGCAATCAAAGTTCTGATTCTTACCAGACGGTCATCATTTTTTTCGTAAAATGAATCGTTCAGCGACCAGGTTACTACGGCAGTATATAACTGCATGGCAGGATTTAATACGAAAGCTTTTGCTGCTTCATAATTTACAACCTGCGTAATATTGCTTTTTGGTGTATTAAATTTCATAATAACCTCCTTTTCTTTATTTGTTGTTCAAATTTCTACTATCACTGCGCAGTCTTTCTGCGTAGTAAGAAAAATTTTATCTTTATTTAAATACTCAGTCAATTCAGAAACCCGGAACAAGGAAACAGAATTCTAAACTCCAAACTCCAAACTCTAAACTCTAAACTCTAAACTCTGAACTTTAAACTCAAAACTTACAACTCCTTAATCCTCAGCTTTTTCTTTTGGATCAGCCATTCTTACAATCCTGGGCTGAAAGCTTGCAAGCACTTCAACCAGATCAGTCTGAGCTGCTATCACAGTGTGAATATCCTTATAAACCATAGGTGCTTCGTCCAGTCCCGAGCCGATGAGTGTAATATTTTTATCCAGAAGATTTTGTGCTGCTTCTGCTTTATTGATGACCTTTAAAGCTGCGCTCCGGCTCATTAATCTTCCCGCACCATGTGAAGCAGAATTGATGGAAGTCTTTTCACCTTTTCCCCGCACTACAAAACCAGGCGTGCTCATTGATCCCGGAATAATGCCCAGAACTCCCTTACCAGCAGGCGTTGCACCTTTCCTGTGCACCATTACATCTGTTCCGTCAGCCAGCTTTTCCTTCCAGGCAAAATTGTGGTGATTTTCGATACGCATTACCGGATTGATATTTAAAGCACGGGCAATTTTGTTATGTATTTCATGATGATTTGCCGAGGCATAATCACCTGCCAGGTTCATGGCCAGCCAGTATTCCTGGCCTTCTTCGGTATTCATATCCAGCCAGGCCAGTTGTTTTGCTTCTTTTGGTAATTGCGTTTTTTGCATCGCAATACCCGAATAAGTATTGGCAATCGTACCACCAAAACCCCTTGAACCTGAGTGGGATAGTAGAGCAAGATAATTTCCTGCCGGTATACCTTCCAGTGCATTTTCAGAGATTGTAAGCTCACCCCATTCTACAAAATGATTTCCGGTTCCCGATGTACCAAGCTGGGCGTAAGCTTTATCCTTCAGCACTTTAATTGTTTTAAATGCATCCCATTCAGGACGATCGAATAATGTTGTATCAAAATGGGTCTTGGTTTTGCTGCCCATTCCGAAGTGCGTATGAGCCAAAAGCAATGTTTTCAGTTTATTATTTTCTGTATCCACCATTGCAGCGGGTAAATCAAAAATGCTCAGACACATCCGGCAGGCAATATCCACACCGACGGCATAGGGAATAATCGTATCAGCATTGGTTGCCAGAACTCCGCCAATAGGCAAACCATAGCCCTGATGTGCATCCGGCATTAAAGCGCCTGCAACAGAAATAGGTAACTGAATTGCCGTTTTCATTTGCGCCAGCGCGCCAACTTCTATAAGTTCAGATCCGAAAACGGGAAAATTCATGATTTCTTCTTTCAGTTGCTGAACACTTCTTGCCTGCTTAATAAACTTCCCTTCTTTGCGGAGTTCGATAATTTTGTCCGCTATATTTTTGAATTTGCCATTCTTATTTAAAGCATATGGTGTTGGATTTTGAATTACTGCTTCAAGATTTGACATAATCGTTGCCTTGTCCATTACTTCGTGTTGCAAAAGTCCGTTGGCAACCCGGCTAAAAGCGATGAGTAGATCAAGATCATTGATGCCGAGCGTTCCTAATTCCCCATTACTGATTTTTTCTTTTTCCATGACATTTATTTCGTTTGACATAACAAAGCAATATGCCAACTGCGCAGTCTTTTTGCGTAGTTCAATTTATTTTGATATTTTTCAAAAAAATAATTCCTATGCCTGTAAACCGCAATGCGCTGATCCGTTACCGGACTATTGATAACTGTCTTCAAAACAGGTTTCGCAAATGGACCCTGGACGATCTTATCGAAGCCTGTTCGGATGCTCTTTATGAATTTGAAGGAATTGACAAAGGTGTAAGCCGCCGCTCGGTACAGGCGGATATTGAAATGATGCGTAGCGATAAACTGGGTTATGAGGCGCCCATCATAGTTGTTGACAAAAAGTTTTACACTTATGCCGATAAAAATTACAGTATTACCAACATTCCGCTAAGTCACCAGGATTTAAAAGTCCTTGGCGAAGTTTCCGGTCTTTTGAAACAATTTAAAGGTTTCAGTCATTTTACTGATCTTACAGAAATGGTCAGCAAACTGGAAGACAAGATTTACGCACAAAAAACACAAAGTTTACCGGTTGTCGATTTTGAGAAAAATGATAACCTGAAAGGCCTTGAATTTATTGAAGGTATCCGCAAAACGATTGTTTCTAAAACTGTGCTCTGTATAACCTATCAATCATTTAAAGCCAGGCAACCCAATACTTTCTGTTTCAGTCCTTATCTTTTAAAAGAGTACAGAAACCGGTGGTTTGTGCTTGGGCAATCACACCAGAAAAATGCACCGCTTCTGACTTTGGCTCTTGACAGGTTTCAGTCCTTAACGAATGACAATACAGAGGTTTACCGTGAAAATGAAATGATAAATCTATCTACTTATTATTCAGATGTAATTGGTGTAACGAAATCGCCGGGGCAGCGCGATGTTGAAGTGATTTTTTGGATGAATCATGCCGATGCACCTTATGTAATTACCAAACCCCTGCACCCAACACAAAAAATACTAAGCAGCGACGACGCAGGAATTGTTTTCAGCATGAAAGTAATCCTGAACTTTGAATTGGAAAGGGAGATTTTGGGCTTTGGTGCAAGGATGAGGATTTTCGGCCCGAGAAATTTAAGGAAACGGATTGTTGGGCAGTTGCGGGAAGCCCTGGAGTTTTATGGCTAGTGTTAAGAAAGTGAATTTAAATGCCAGGCTATATTTTTTGATTGGAAATTGGTGAGAGCCGTTGTCTGCGATACAGTTATAGTTAATAAAAATAGAATTTTTGTTAACTATAATTGCCAATTAAATCTATAAAAAATATATATTTATAGAATAAATTAGATCCCTCCAAAAATCAATATCCGGACAATCACTCAACGGATCAGGTATTTGTCCTGCTGCAATGGTTTTTAACAAATTAAGTGCTTCGGCCACGCCGAAGACATCCGGTAACTTTAAACTCTCTTGAGTTTAAGTATGGTAGTTTTAAATAAACTAAACCAAAAATTGAGTTTTTATTTTTTGTAATAAACATCTACATCCACATGCACTATCTCATTTTACAGATGGTGACAGGTAAAAGATCAATTTTTCTGTTACTATCCAGTTTATTGCTGTCTGTCAATTATATGGCCTGGTCGCAGGCTCCGTCCGGTTTTTCTTATCCGACACCTTTGTCCTATTTCGCCAATGTCAGTAACGTATATGTGTCACCGACCGTTTCCGGTGTTGTAACCAACTATGCCCTGTCTGTTTTTGCTGCTCTGCCTGCCGGCCTTACTTTTAACGGCAGCACCGGGATCATTTCCGGGATTGCAACACAGGCGTTGGCAACCACAGTTTATACAGTCACCGCTACTAATTCATTTGGCTCGGTAGCAACAAACTTTACAATGACAGTCACCAATAATTATTTAGACAATGCCAACAAGCAGATCCATCTGGGTGGCACCGACGTGGTTATTACACATCCCAACGGCAGTGCAACAGGCCAGGTTGCCGGGGACGTTACCTTATATCAGAATGTAGCAACGATCAGCGGTTATGTGATTGACTGTTATGTTACGACTAAAACCGTTGTAAATGTTCAGCAATGGCTCGCTTATGACCAGAATGAAGTTTCCGGGGAGGCGTACAATTCTAATAAGCCTGATTACTTCTCGCCGCAGGTCGTTTTTGGAAATGGAGGCGGCTACATCAATTATGAACTGCAATACATATTTTCAGGAACTTACAACAGCATTACCAAAAGCGGGGTAAACGTTGTTCTTCAGAACGTAATACTGAACACCTATGACCTGGATGGGAACGGTAACCCGGGCGCATTGCAGTACAACGAGTTTAACGGCTTTAATACGAGTGAATTAGGTACATTTCCAACAGTTGCCGCAACTTATAACGCAACTTCCAATCTGACCAAATTCCGTTCGACGAGTATTAACAATACGGCAAATGTAACTGCCGCTGCTACCCGTGTAAGGGTTACTTATCTCAATTTGAGCGGATTTTCTATTGTGGTAGGATCCGAAGGGCTTGGTAATGCATTTTTTTCCTTGACTTTTCCGCAGGTTCTGTTTTTACGTCGGTTACCACTACAAGTCCTTCTGTGGATCTTAACACAGGCGTTGTAGGTGTTGCAAATGAGGGAGCAGCGTGCAGTACCACATTATCATTTACCAAACCTTCACAAACAAATATTTCGGCTTCCAACAACCTGACCGAGCTGGATATAAGTTACTTACGTACTGATATAAAAGACGGTGCAAATGAGCAATTACTGATAAACGGAACGACATCCGGCATAGCGGCGCATGCACTTAATTTCACATCAGGCTCCGTAGATTCTCTGGAAATCGGTGGAGTTACCTTCCGGTACACCAAAAGCTTTACCGCCATTTCCGGCATTGTTACCAACAAAATTGCTTTTACAAAAACCAGCGGCGGAATTACTTTCACAAATGTGCAGGCTGAAACATTGCTCGATGCCCTCCGCTACAATGACTTTTCAGATGTGCCAACAGCGGGGGACCGACGGTTTACGGTCAATGTGATCAATTCTACTTTCAAAAGTCCAAATGCTGTTTTTACTGCTACTATTAACTGTGTGACCATCGGCGGCCATATTTACCGGGATCAGAACGGTTTGGCAGGCACGACAGATTTTAATACCATCAGTGCAAATTCAGCGGTCGGGCAGTTTCCGGCTAATTCTGTTTACGCCGTTTTGGTAAATCCTGCAAATGACCAGGTTATTGCCAGTCAGGGAATTGCAGCGGGAGGTGCATATACCTTTGGAACGGCAATACCGGGAAATTACATTCTTTACATTGCCAATGAACAACAGATACCCGGGACCGTTTTTACAGCTGCTACTTTTCCGTCTGGAGGCTATACCAGTGTCGGGGAAAATCTGGACGCTAACCCGGGAAGTGATTTGTTAAATGACGGAAAGCTAAGTCTTACCGTGGGTTCGGCTCCGATAACCAATGCAAATTTCGGCCTCAATATACCTCCGGTTGCTATACCGGTAACGGCCGCTCCACAGGCTAATCCGGGTGGTTTACAAAAAGTAATTGTGCCAACTTTAAGCGGTACCGATCCTGAACAGGCAGTATTACAAGGCGGACAGGGAAATGGGATCAGGTTAACAAGCCTTCCTGTAAACGGTGTTTTGTATTATAACAATGTTGCCGTAAATCCTGAAAATCCGGTCATTGCTATTTACAACCCTGCATTGCTGAGTGTGGATGTAGATGACGGGGCATTGACATTTTCATTTAATTACAAACAAATTGATGCTGCCGGATCATTGAGCACCAATGAAGCCACTTTGACCATGTTTTTTACCGATATCACCATTACCGGAAATGTAATCCATGATCCTAACGGAATTACCAACGGACTCCTGGACGGAACGCCTGTAAGTGAGATTGAAAGCAGACAGTTGTATGTCAATCTGATTGAACATGCTACCGGTTTTGTTTCCGGAAGCTCTGCTGTAATTAACGGCAGTTATATATTTGGAACGGCTAATGGTTTGCAGTTCAACACAGATTTTGACCTGCTGATCAGCACTGTACAGGGTATAGCCGGCACTATAACAGGTGCGGTTTCAACCTTGCCGGTGGGCTGGGCGAGTACCGCCGAAGGGAGCGAGACTGGTGACGGAACACCTGACGGACTTTTACAGATATCGCTGAGCAGTACCGGCATTAGCACCGGAATGGATTTTGGCCTGCAGCAATTGCCGGATGCTGGCGCAGGAAGTACTGCTTTCCCAAATGAATCGGGCGAAGCCAATGTTATTGTACCGCCCAATTCATTTACCAGTATGTTACCCAGCCTGGATATGGACGGCAGCATAGCAGGATTGAGAATAACCAATTTTCCTGACGAAGCCATGAGTATTACAGTTGCCGAAACCTCATTTAACAAAACGATCTCCGAAGAGGTCAATGCCTTACTGGACCTGACAGTACCGACTGACGGAAACGGAAATCCTACTGTTTCCATTGCAATTGACCCGGCTTCCGACAGCCAGGTCCTTATTGATATCCCTTTTGTTGTAGTGGATAATTCCGGTGCTGTAAGTTCAAATACTGGACATGCCCTGTTAAATTTATCGGGTGCCCTTCCGGTAACCCTCATTTCTTTCAGGGCCAATAAAGAAGGTATGGGTGTTTCTCTGAATTGGTCTACGGTTGAAGAAATAAATAGCGAACGTTTTGATATTCAGCATAGTATCAATGCTAAATCATGGGCAATCATTGGCAGCGTCAAATCTTTTGGCAATACAAATGTCAGGCAGGATTATTCTTTTATGCACGCTAATCCTGTAAATTCCAATAATTATTACCGTCTGAAGATGGTCGACCGCGTAGTGAACAATCGGGATGCAACATTTACCTACAGCCAGATACGAAGTATTGAATTTAAAAAACGTACAATGGAATACTTTATCCAAATCCTGCTTCTGAAAAACTTACTGTTAATTCGCCAGACTGGGATTCAGTTGTCGGTATTGAAATTTCTGATGTTGCCGGCAAACTTGTATTTCACAAAACCGGAAACAAAATGGACAATCAGTTAATTTTAAACCACTTGTCAGCAGGAATATATTTTCTTAAAACCGAAAACAAAAACAGTATTGTCACTACCTATAAATTTGTTGTAAAATAGTTTCGACTTTTATGAGTTTAAAGAAAATGATCCCTTCAGCAAAGTAATTAGAGCCTTACAACAAAACAGATCAGGATTTTTATAGCGACTTTTGTGAAAAAAGCGAAATATAGTGAAGCACAAAAATTTAAAAATAATCCTTACCGGCGCTACCGGATTTGTTGGAGAAGGAATACTGCTGGAATCTTTGAACAACATACATATTGAAGAAGTTTTGATGGTCAACCGTAAACATTCTGACCTTCAGCATTCCAAATTAAAGGAGTTGATTGTTCCTGATTTTATGCATCTCGATTCGGTAAAAGAACGGCTTACAGGCTACGACGCATGTTTTTTCTGTTCCGGCATCAGTTCAGCGGGAATGAATGAAGAGAAATATACGCGCATTACTTATGATACGACCATTCATTTTGCGGAAGCACTGATTGCGGTGAATCCTGCAATAGTTTTCAATTTTATTTCCGGAAGCCATACCGATAGTTCTGAAAAGGGAAGGGCGATGTGGGCACGGGTAAAGGGCAAAACTGAAAATGCGCTGATGAAATTACCTTTCAAAAAACAATTTAACTTTCGTCCTGGCGCTATGATTCCGGCCAGGGAGCAGCAAAATGCAAAAACTGCTTATAAACTAATTGTCAAAACGATTGCCTTTTTGTTTCCCAAACTAGCAGTTACCATGCATGAACTGGCCGGTTCGATGGTCAATGCGGTAATAATGGGTTATCCCAAGCAAATACTGGAAATAAGTGATATCAAGGAATTAGCAAAAAGTACAGATTTTTAAGCGCCTGTTTTTATATTAAAATTGGTTTATTGCTCATTTTGATCAAAACAAGGCTAATTTTACCATGGAAAATTTATCCGGCATCCCATTTTCAGCCGCGGGACAGTTGCCGGTAAATGGCATAAACAAATTAAAAAAATCTTCAAACAGGTTCAAAAGAATATGAAAAAATTGACACCGTATTTCAGCTTCATTTTCATGCTGGTATTTTCAGCTGCTGTTCAGGCCCAGACGGCAAAAGAGCCCTGGACCGAATCCCAGCTGATAGCAACGCAGGAGCTGGCCGACCAGATCAATGCTCCGGGTAAGCCGAAGCCGCTGATTATTAACATTGGCCCGCAGGCAGTTATTAAAGGCTCAGTAGATGTGGGGCCGGGAAAGGAAAAGACAAATATCAAGGCACTGGAAAAAACGCTTGCAAAATCAGATAAAAACAAAGAAGTCGTGATTTACTGCGGATGTTGCCCTTTTGACAAATGCCCGAATATCAGACCGGCATTTAACCAGTTAAAAGACATGGGTTTTACCAATGCCAGGCTCTTGAATATTCCCAAAAATATTAAAACAGACTGGATTGATAAAGGTTATCCGGTGAATGACTAAAATGTGTTTGAATGAAAAAAATTAAAACCGTTTTTCTTCTTTTAACTATTCTGATTTTTGGAAGTAAAATACAAGCACAGGAAACCAGGATCAGAACTGGAGAAATGGCGCCGGAAATAGAGTTGCCTAATATCAAAGGAGAAAAAACAGCACTTTCGTCATTGCGTGGAAACCTGGTATTGATCGATTTTTGGGCTACCTGGTGTGCTCCCTGCGTTGAGGAGCAGCCTGAGCTTAAAAAATTATATACCAAATACAATCATTTAAAAAGTGGCGGGATAGGCCTGGAAATTTTTGGTGTATCGCTCGACAATAAAAAAGAGGCCTGGGAAAAGTCGATCCGGAAGTTTAATATGGCCTGGGTTCAGGTCAGCGATTTAAAATATTGGACTTCACCCGTGGCACAAACCTATCATATTGAAGCACTTCCATATAATGTGCTTGTAGATGAAAAGGGATTCATTATAGCACTGAACCTGCACGGCAAGGAACTGGAAGGTTTTATTGATTCCTATCTGAAAAAAGAATAAATATTTAATGGATATTCTGCACGAACGATTATAAAAATGAATCAGGTATTTTAACCAAATATCTGATTCATTGTTTCCATGCTTAACGGCTTTGGCAGATATCCTTTTACAAATACATTTCTTTCTGCCCTGTCTCTGTCACCCAGATCAAGTGAAGCAGTAAGTATATAAATGCTGATCTGTTTTTGAACATCCTGATTAAAATTTTCAAATTCTTCCAGAAACTCCGGCCCGCTCATAGTAGGCATGTTAAGATCAAGAAATAATACGGTCTCCACTTCCGCACTGGCTGAGCTGTCTTTAATAATTTCCAATGCTTTTTCAGGGTCAGTAAATAGTTGAACGTCAGCATTGTTATTGAATCTGTGAATTACATATTTACAAACAAGGTTATTTGTTGTGTCATCGTCCACGACAATAAAACGATTCGGAATTTTCATATTTTAGTTTTATGGGTTTTACCAGGCTTAAATGTAACCGGCCTTATAACGGCCGGTTATTGTAATAATTTAATAGGAATGCAAATTATTTTTTTGATGATCCGGGTTTGTATTCTCCCATAATCCATCTTACGAAGTTTGTGGATTGCGTCTGATAAATTTTTGCGGAGAGTGGCGTAAGGTTGGACTGATCAATCTCTTTCAAATAATCAGTAAGAAGCCGGTTGATTTCATTAACGTAGATGTTTTTCGTTTTCAAGATGATAATTTTTTAAGGGTATACAAATAAAGTTGAGTAGACGAATTACTATATAATCTTCTAGACTGAACCTATTTATGGGATATACCTTTAAAATTATATGGGTAAAGTTCTGATTATTTGGGGTTTGGATAGTTGCAAAATTTCCATTTAGCCAAATATTTGATTCATTGTTTCAATGCCAAGTGGCTTTGGATAGTAACCTTTCACGAATGTGTTACCATCTGCTTTTATTTTATCGCCGGGATCAATGGAGGAGGAAAGTATATAAATAGTAATCTGCCGGTGTATATTTTGGCTGTAAGTCTCAAACTCATTTAGGAATTCCCACCCACTCATGATGGGCATATTTATGTCAAGAAAAAGTACTGTGTCCAGGCCTTCTGTTATATTGCCGAATTCTTCTCTGATCACTGCCAGTGCTTTTTCAGGGTCTGTAAAGAGCTGAATATCAGCACTGGCGTCATATTTCAAAATAGTGTATTTGCAAACAAGGTTATTGAAGGAGTCATCATCAACAACAATAAAGCGATGGGATATTTTCATGTTTCCGGATTTTGGTAATCGTCAGAATTGAACTCAATAATAAACTCAGTGCCTTTGTTGACTTCACTATGGACAGATATTTTTCCATTCAGCATTTCTACCTGGGTTTTGACCATAAATAATCCCATACCCTTGCCTTCCACATGCTGATGGAAACGTTTGTACAGGCCAAATACCTGTCCGGCTTTCTTATTCAGGTCAATTCCCATTCCGTTATCACTAACCGAAATTGTAACTATTCCGCGATTCAGGCTGCTCTTTAATCTGATCACAGGAGGTATTTCCGGCTGACGGTATTTGATGCTGTTCAGTATCAGATTATAGAAAATACTGTGCAGATAACTTTTCAGCGTAGTCAGTTCATTTATTGCCTGGAAATCAGTATCAATTTGTACCTGTTCTTTAACAATTATGCCATGTATGCTCCATTGGATACTATCCACCAGTTCCTCAAGATTCACCGGTTCTCTCTTTTCGCTAACTTCTCTTTTAACCTGTAAAATCGTATTTAAGTCAACAATAATGTCATCCAGCCGTTTTACATTGAGTAAAATTCCACTCAGAAATTCAGCCTTTACCTCCGCAGGATAATTGTCCTGGCTTACAAGCCCGGCCAGGCCGATGATATTGGCCACCGGTGCCCGTAAGTTGTGCGATACTATATATGAAAATTGTTCCAGGCCTTTGTTGGAGGCGATAAGCTCATTGGTATAATCCTGAAGGTTTTTATTTAGTTCATTCAATCTGGACTCCGATAGTTTCCGTTCGGTAATATCGCTGAAATAAACTGACAATCCACTTGCTGACGGGTAAGCCGAAACATCAAACCATTTGTTATATCTTAGGTAATAGGACTCAAAATGTTGTATGGTATTCTGAGCAATAGCTTTCTGATAATGCGTATAAAAAGGAGTATCGATCGCATCCGAGAAAACATCCCAGATATTTTTACCCAGTATTTCATTTTTAGGGCAACTTAGCAGGAGCTCAGCTTCTTTGTTCCAGTAGGTAACAATCCAGTTTCGGTCCAGGGCAAAAAAAGCATCTCCGATACTTTCCAGGATTACATTCTTTTCTTCGGAGGATTTCAACACTTCCAGTTCTGCCTTTTTCGTGATGTCAATATCCTGTATACTGCCGTAAATCCTGGTGCATTTTCCGTCTGCAAACTCGGCCTCGCCAATTACGCGCACCCATCGTTCATTTCCTTTTGCCGTAATCATCTGCAATTCAAGATCGAAAGACGTACCTTTTTCGATGGCTTCATGATAAGCCGCGATCATGCTTTCCCGGTTTGAACCTTCCTTGAAAAATGAAAACGCATTCTCAATATCCGGTACAAAATTATAACTTACCTCATGTATCTGTCTGGTCATCTGTGACCAGAACACCTCATTGTTTACAATATCGGATTCATAACCACCAATACGGGCCATGCTGGTGACTTCATCCAAAAGACCTTCAAGTGCCTTGCTTTCTGTAATATCCGATGAGATACCAACGATGCCAACCAATTTCTGGCGCTGATCGAAAATCGGTGTATTTGTAACATGGGCAATGAATTGGGTTTCATCTTTCCGTTGCACCCTGAATTCCCCGGACCAGCTATGGCCCAGGTTCAATGCTTCCATAATTTCCTCTGCCTGTTCCCTGCTTGATTGCGACGAGACCAGGTCCATCACATTTTTGCCACTTGCTTCCTGTTCTGTCCAGCCATAAATCTGATAAGCCGCCTTATTCCAGTAATTAATAACGCCATCCGGATCTGTTGCTATGACCGACTGCCCGATGGTGTTTAATAAATCGGCTTTAAATCTGATCGTTTCGTCAGCCTGTTTTTCCCTTGTAATATTATTTACAAAACACGAAAGGCCGGTAACCGTATTGTTTTCCCATATCGGGTGAATAGAAAAGTGGAAATAGTAGTATGATCCGTTTGTGGAAATTTCTTTTTCAAATTTCACTATTTCCCCACTAAGTGCCTTGTAGTTAATTTGTTCCCATTCCCGTACCGATTCCGGATCAAACTGTCTGATAAAATCAAAAATATTATATCCGGGAGCAATATCTATTCCATACACTTCTTTCATCATACTTTCGAGCGCATGATTATAGGTGATGTAATTAAAATCCGTGTCAAGCGAATAAATAAATGCATCCGTATTATTCATAATTGCATTCAGGTTGGATTCTGACTTCTGAAGCTTTTCCTGTGCAATTTTTTGCTCTGTTATTTCTGTAATGGTCAGGCTCAGCCCTGTTATTTGCTGGCCGGTATACACCGGGTTAACGGTTACATGAAACCATTCCTTTTTTTCATTTTTTTTGTTGTATGCCTGTTCGTACTGCCAGGTTTCTCCCAATAATACGTTTGTAATTGCTTCCTTATAATTTTCTTTTCTGGATGCACCAACTATATCCAGCAGGTTATCACCAACCCTGATTTCTTTTCCGGTATTGGCATATTTAAAATCCTGGGCTTTATTATTGAAGTACCTGATCCTTGCATTGGAATCCGTAAGTATAAAGCCTTCGGAGGTATTCTGAAAAATGGCCTGCAGGTTGGATTCCGAATTTCGAAGTGCCTGCTGGGATTGTTCTATTTCCGTTACATCATGCATAACCCCGTACAGGCTTACCGGTTTTCCATAATGGTTAACTTCAAACTGTGTTTGTATATGCAAATGTCTGATTTGCCCGTCTTTCCGGATTATACGAAGATAATATGCAGTGTTCTGCAATGAATTCAGTGCATCTTCATTCATCCTCATTACATATTTCAGATCATCAGGATGCACAAAGGACATCCAAGATTCAGCACTTTGGATTTGGTCATTTTCAGGCAGGCCGTAAATCCTGCATGCTTCGGCTGACCATATACCAATTCCGGTAGACAAATCAAGTTCCCAGCTGCCAAGATGTGCAATAGCCTGCGCCTGGTTCAGGCGTAATTCTTTGTGTTTAAGGAGATCATTGGCAAGCAGCCTTTGTCTCTCTTTTTCATACACATCGAGTGCGAATGAAATATCACCTGCTGCTTCTTCCAGTAAAACAACTTCGTCTTCAGTAAAAAAATCGGTTTCAGATGCGTATAAATTAAAGCTGCCTATGATATTGCCCGATTGCCTTATGGGCAGTATCATACCTGATTTATAACCTGCATGAGCGGCTACATGCCGCAAGGGTGCTAATGAAGGATCTTCCTGGATATTATTGCTTACATAATAAGTGCCGGTTTGTACAACCTGTTGCAGCGGGCCATTATTTATATAGGTGACATTTTTAAATTTAAACAGGTCCTCGTCAGATATACCCGAGCTTTCCACCAGATCAATCTTTTGGTTCCTTATATCCAGCATGCCTATCCACGCAGCTTTGAAATTCCCCGTTTCACACGCAATATGGCAGGCTTTTTTATACACAGTCTGTGCATCAGTTGCATGTACCAGTGCCTGGTTGATCTGGCTTAGAAACGCGTAAAGGCGGTTTAGATGGAGAATTTTTTCTTCACTAAGCTTTCTGTGTGTGATATCACGGTAATTGTTTACAATGCCATTAACGGCAGGTTCGTTTATCAAATTGGTCAGTACACCCTCTATCCACCTCCAGCTTCCATCTTTGTGCTTCATGCGTGTAGCCGGACTGTCAATAGCAATGCCGGGGTTCGCTATTACATCTTTAAGCACATTTAACAAAGGAATAGTATCATCAGGATGAACCAGAATCGACATGTTTAGCTGCAATCTTTCCTGGATGCTATAGCCTAATACGTTTTTGCCGGATGGGGAAACATATATCGGTTTGCCATCAGCAGACATAATTGCCATGCCATCGGAATTATTTTCAACAAGATGCCTGAATTTGTGTTCATTGGTAATAATTGCATCCTCAGCCAGCTTTCTTTCGGTAACGTCCCTGAAATGATCAACAATCCCGTTAATAGCCGGATCATCCAGCAGATTGGTCACAGTTGCTTCTATCCATCGCCAGCTTCCGTCATGATGCAGCATCCGGCCGGTATGCCCTTTTATAGCCATTCCGGGATTTGCAATTATTTCTTCCATGACTTTCGCCAATGCCGGAAGATCGTCCGGATGAGCCAGAGCAAACAGATCCATTTCCATAATCTGCTGCTGTGTGTAACCCAGTATGTTATAAACTGAAGGCGATATGTACGTCGGCCGGTTTTCCCTGTTAAGTATCACAACGGCGTCGGCACTATTCTCGACCAAAGTACGAAAACGCCTTTCACTTTTTGTTAATGCCTCCTGCAGGTTCTGGTTCTCTTTCCCCAGGCGATATTTTTCCAGGTTTCGGTGGATTGCTCCTGAAAGCCGGCCAGGCTGGTCTTTTGCAATATAATCGTCTGCACCTGTTGTTAATAGTTCATCTGCCTTTTCATCGGACAATCCATCGGAAAAGAGAATGAAAGGTATTTTTATTCTGCTTTCTCTTAGTATGGCAAGCGCTTCTGCTGAACTAAAATCCGGGAGGCTATATTCGGAAACAATGATATCGGGCAAAAAATCATATAAGGCTTTTACAAACTCATCTCTGGTTTTTACTGCCAGTACTTCATGAAAGAATTTTCTTTTGGTGAGAATGTCGCTGACGGATAATACTTCTTCAGGCGAATCTTCCAGATACAATATTTTTATTTTCATGATATATTCAAATAGAATTTATTCCATATCAAAGCTTTGCAGTTGAAAGAATAAATTTCATTTTTAATTATAACGAGTTTCAGTATGTGATGAAAGAATAAATCAAATTTTATGAATTTACATTAAATCTGATAAGGTTAGCATATTTAATAATCTTGATACAAGATTAGCGATGCAACTATAATTAAACTAATTATTGTAAAATTTATTTGACAAATCTAACTGTTTATGATTATACTAAATTGCAATGGGTATGCTTTTCAGGCACAGGAATTTAGAGCTGATATTAATTTTTTTGATGAACATAGCTAATCAATAATTGTATTATTAGACAGTATTGCTATCAGCAATCGGCAGTCATCCAAAATCTCCTTTCATGCATCAATTTGGAAGCCGAATGCCGACGGCCGATAGTAATACAAAAGAATTTGTGATAAGGTACAATATAGACGATTTAATCCTGCTCGAAATAGAAATAATGCAAGTCTAAAACCATATCCTGTTCCGATTAACGATTGATCTTTTAAGTTAAAGTTATTCGGGTTTGAATATTCAAAGCTTGATACTATTGAAAAGCAGCTAAGATTTTTTGTATATCCTTTACCGAAATCGGTTTGATAATCAGGTCTGTAACGGCATCGATCTCTTTTACCCTTTTGTAATCCTCCTCGTCAATGGAAGAACTCACCATATAAATCCTGATCTCATGATCCAACCCGGGGCTTATCTTTTTAAATGCATCCAGAAATTGCCAGCCATCCAGAACCGGCATATTAATGTCCAGAAGGATCAGGTCTGGCAACACACCATTTTCCCGGATTAGCTCGTTCAGAACGTCCAGGGCAGCTTTTCCGTGATGAAAAAACGCCATGTTGTCCGTAATTTCTGCGCGTTTGAGCACAAGCTGGATAGCAAATCTGTACGTAGTATCATCATCTATGATCCACGTCGTGTTTATTTTATTCATTGAAAATGATTTTAAAGACCGAACCTGTACCGGGTGTACTTTCTACCTCTATTTGCCCTCCCTGGGACTCTATCTGGGTTTTGACCAAAAACAAACCTACTCCGTGTGCGTCACTTCGGTCATGGAAGGTTTTGTATAAACCAAACAGCTTTTTGCCATGCAAAACCAGATCGAGGCCCAACCCGTTATCGCAGCATTCCAGAACCGTTTTTTGATTATTGTCCTTATATGTTTTTAAGATAACAAAAGCATCTTTCTCAGGATCACGGTATTTAATCGCATTGGAAACCAGATTGGTAAGAATACTTTCCAGGTAGATCCGCGGAAAACGGACGTGTAATGTTTCAAATGCTATTTCTGTTCGGACCTTATTTACTTCCAGGTCCGAAGCAAATATATCCAGCACCTTTTCGGCAATTGCAGTAAAATCGTTGATCTCAGAATTGACTATACTTTCCTTGATCTTAATCGCTTCTGAAAGATCTTCCAGGGTTTCATTTAATCCGATAGAAATATTTTCGATCTTCTCAAATAGTTCAGCATTGTCCGGCTCAAGCCTGTCCTTATCGATCAGTGAAGAGATCAGGGCCAGATTGCTGGCATGGTTACGGATGTTATGGGACAAAATATGCGTAAAACTTTTGAGTTGCCTGTTGTTTTGTGATGTCAGCTCGAGGGATTTATTCAATGCAATTTCGGTAATTTTATAGCGGTCGATATCCATAAACGTACCTCTGAGTTTGATGATCCTGCCATCCGCATCATACACCGGCCTGCCTGTCGATCGGACCCAGATAATATCGCTTTGTGCCGTAACCAGTATAAGTTCCTTGTCCCAGTCGGTGCCGTTTGTTACGGCATCCTGCATCACTTCGTTGATCAGATCACGATAAGGCTGCTGAAACTGCTCAGTTACATTGTATCCGTTTATTGGAAAATCATACGGCAGGCCCAGGATATCAAATACAGTATTGGACCAGGTTCTTTTGCCCGTAACCAGATCAGTTTCCCAGCCGCCAACCCTGCTGATCCGCCCGGCTTCGGATAATAAAAATTCGCTTGCAGCCAGTTTATCTTCAAGAATACGTCTTTTTTGTATTTCAGCTTCCAGTTCCCCGACTGACCTTAGTGTGAAAACCAAAGGGAGGATTTTATAAAGCGCATAGACCGTAAAAACCGATACGATCGCGGTTGCAAGCCGGATAAGGGCACTTAGCCGGTACGCAGGCCACCAGAAAATAATGGCGTCCATCAAATGGGTCAGGCCGCAAAGCAGGATAAAGGCAATAAACAACAGGAAAACCCTGTGAAAGGGAATATCTTTTCTCTTCCTGATCAATTTCAGGAGTAAAAATGGAATTGCAAAGTAAGCCGCCCAGATCCCAATGTCGGACAGGATATACAGCCAGCCATGGAAATCGGTCCAATTGCCACAATACCAGCGCGGAGGCCAGTCGTTTGTATTGAGTATATGACCAAAGAAGTCAGTAACCTGGCTGCCAAACCCTGCTTTTACCGGATGAGCAAGTTCTTTTGATCCGCATAATACAGTACAAAATTGGTTTTGAATATTTGATAAAGAATCAGGCTTCAATAGAAGTACTTGTTATTATTGAATTAAAAAAACAATTTTTTCGAAGAAGCAATTTAGAATAAATTTTATAATTAATACAAGAAACTTCTATAATGGTAGTTTGTGCGCTTGTGCGAATCGAATAAAAATGAATTTATTCAGTAAATTGACAATTATCTCTAAGTTAAATACACGAAACTATGGCTGAACTACAACTTACCGGTCTGCAAAAAAGGGCAGAAAAATATCTCAACAGGGTTATCGAATTCCAGAAAATACCTGGAGAAAAGATCCGCGGTAATTTTATAGGTTTCGATAAATCTTCAGCCGACAGAGCGATATTACAACTTTCCAATGCGGCGGACAGAACAACCGTTCCACTGATGTACGTAGTAACCTATTGTGAGGAAATCGACGAAGCCAAAAACGAAGCTGCAAGAGACCGGAATCAGGAAAAAGACCGGGCTATAGCCCAAAATCCTAGCAAATCGTAAGGTTCTAAAATAAAAAATCGAATGGTTGGGGCTTACGTTAGTAATATTTGGATACATAATGTAATAAATCAGGGTATAATACTGATTTATTCACTTTGATGGATTAACTACTCAACCCAACGTATGAAGACAAATTTATTTGCCCTCAGAACAGCTATTCTGGCTGTTGTTTTTCTCTTTTATTTGCATGCTTCTTTTGCCCAGGACTGGCAGCAAACCGCAAAAACTGTTGCGAGTGACCGAAACCTGCTTACTGATGAAACACAGGTAAAAAATACCGGTTATGGTACCGCAGTTGCTATATACGGTGATTATATTGCAGCCAGAGGGCGTAACGGAATAGTGTATGTTTCTAAAAATGTTGCTGGGAAATGGGTACAGATCAAAGAAATTACAGCTGCTAATCCTGGTAGTTTTGGATTGGATCTGGCAATGGATGCAGACTACCTAATGATCGGTACTGCGGCAGGTGCATCCATCTACAAAAAAGACGTAGGCGGTACCGATAATTGGGGGCTTGTGAAAATGCTTTCTGTTCCCTTAGCTTCCGGCAGTTCAGTTTCTATCAAAGGTGAGTATGCAGTAATAGGAGCACCACAGAATAATACCGATGCTGCCGGACAAAATGCTCTTAGTAATTCCGGATCAGCATTTATCTTTAAAAAGAATCTGGGAGGCAGTGATAGCTGGGGACAGATTCGGAAGGTTGTTGCTGCTTCCAGAATTGAAAACGACCGTTTTGGTACCTATGTCTCCATCAGTAGCTCTTATTTAATGATTTCTTCTGAAGCAGTTCCTGCAACTTTGTTTCAACGTGACAAAAATGGAACGGATCAATGGGGGAATTTACAGCAAATCACGATACCTGAGGATTCTGAGACATTTCATTATTACCAGTTCCCGGTTGCCATAACAGACGACTACGCTGTGATTGGATTCTCAAGCGATAATCTAAGTGAAATAAGAAATGACCTGACTTATGCCGGCTCAGTACTCATTTACAAAAATGACCACATTGGCTTAGGGAATTGGTCCCGTGTACAGAAGATTTATGATCCTTATCTTATAAGCGGTGAGCAATTTGGTGTCTCAGTAGCCATTGATGGCAATGAAATTGGAGTAAGTGCTCCGAATCGCAGTGAGGATCCAACCACAGGTGCAAATTTTGTCTTTAAACAAGAACCGAATGGATCTGAAAAATGGAATAATACAGCTATAAATACTGAACCATATGGTTATGGTGATGGTTTTGGGTCTAACGTTGCGTTGCACGGCGGACGTTCTGTCGGCGGAGCTCCATATGATTTTTTTGTGTATGACGAAATAGAATCGACGGGTGCTGTTTACGTTTTCTCTGAAAATCTGGGAGAAACAGATCAGCGTTTGCGCATCATGAGACCGATGCCAGATGACCGGTTTGGTTCGGCAGTTGCGGTGAGCGGTAACTATGCCGTGGTCGGTGCATTTAATGATGATGTGGATGAAACCGGAAAAAGTTACGTACGGTCTGCTGGGGCAGCTTATGTTCTTTACAATGACAATGGCGACTGGCAGCAGGTTAAAAAGCTGATATCCGATTACCGCAGAAAAGATAATAAATATGGGTATTCGGTAGCCATTCATGATACGCTCGTTGTGGTAGGTACTCCTTATGAAGGTCTGTCAGTAAGTAGAGGCGCTGTTTATGTTTATTCAAAGAACCAGGGTGGACCCAACAACTGGGGTCTGGTTTCTAAACTTCCAATTCCGATTACACCTGAAAATCAGTATTGGGGTTTACAGGTAGGCTATTCTGTTTTTGTTAACAACGAATTTATCGCGGTTGGTGCATTAGGTATGCAATCCGTTTACATCTATCAGAGGGATTTCAGTAGTCCGGGCACCTGGAATTTGGTAAAAAATGTTACTGCATCAATACTTACCGGAGCGGATCATTTTGGTGCCAGTGTTGCTATCAGCGGTGATTATCTGCTGGTTGGGTCTCCGGATGAGGACGAGGATGCTTCGGAGAAAAATTACCTGATCAATTCCGGAAGTGCTTATCTTTATGGAAGAAATACCGGGGGAGAAAACAACTGGGGGCAGATCAAAAAAATAACCAGTGATGTACGGGTAAAGAATGGACGTTTTGGATTGTCGGTATCAATGAGCGGCGATTATGCACTGATCACATCGGTTGGAGGAAACGGCTTTGCCACCATTTATAAAAAAGACGTGGGTGGGATAGCTAATTGGGGTATGGTCAAAAAGCTGTCTGCCCCGGCAGGAAGTTCACCGGATTCTTTTGGTTATTCAGCTTCTCTTAACGGGGACAATGCTGTTGTAGGAGCTAATACAGCTCAGGGTTCAGCTTATGTTTTTGGGAAAAACCAGGGTGGTGCGGATAATTGGGGACAGCAGCAAAAACTGACTGCTGCGGTTCCGGGTTCCGATGACCGCTTTGGCTTTTCAGTATCTGTCAGCGGAAGAAATATCCTGGTAGGGGCACCTTATGATGATGATGATGCACAGGAACAAAATAAGCTGGTTGATGCAGGTTCCGTTTATTTCTTTCAGAATATCGGAGTAGATCCTGAGCCAGAAACCAGTTTCCGCATTAATTCCGGTGGAAGTTCATTTATGGCTTCTTCGAACCGGCAATTTACAGCTGACCAGTATTTCAGCGGCACTTCAAAGATTTCTTCAATTACCTCTGGTGACATCCTGAATACCACAGATGATGAACTCTATCGCAACGCGCGTGTCGGTGCTTCTTTCAGTTACAGCATTCCTGTAACTAGTGGAACCGTGAGCGTTGTACTGCATTTTGCTGAGCTTTTCTGGGGCGTACCAGGCAAGGGCGGCTCACCGGGAACCAATAAACGCCGTTTTAACGTGAATATTGAAGGCAGCAGAAAGCTAAACAATTATGATATTTTTGCAGCAGCGGGCGGTGCCATGCGTGCCAGACAGGAAGCGTTTACCGTAACTGTAACGGACGGAGTGCTTAACATTGATTTTTCGGCAGGTGCTTCTGGCAGCCCTCTCATATCTGCCATTGAGGTTGTGTCTGTCCAGCAGTCAATACTTAGTCCGATAGCCGATGCAACTGTCCGCAATACGCCTTACTCGTCCACCAATTTTGGTTCCGCTGCCAATCTTGAAATTAAATCAGGAGGCCTTCCAAGCTATCAGCGTAATGTTTACTTCAAATTTCCATTGACTGACATAGGCCAGGTAAGTACGGCCAAACTGAGATTTTATGGGCTTAATTCACAGAATAACAGCAGTGTCAATGTAGCTGCTTATGGAGTTAATAATGACGTGTGGAGTGAAACCGGAATCAACTGGGATACTGCCCCGGCCAGCTCGGGTGCCATTCTGGGTTCTGTTTTGGTTGACAATAATGCAAAATATTATGAGATCAATGTCACCACTTTTATCAAAGCACAAGCATCAGGTGACAAAACAGCCAGTATTTTCCTGACAAACCCAACAAACCAGAACAGTCAGGTGACCCTTAACAGCCGGGAAAATACGGCCAGTCAACCGCAGCTGATTGTCGAATATTCACCGGTAATAAAGCCTGTTGCCAGGATCAGCCAGGAGGTTTTTGGAAAAGAAACAGAAGAGATCGTCACCTCCAAAATCTATCCTAACCCAGCCAGCAAACTATTTACGGTTGAAGTATCGGACCGCCATTCGGGAAAAGTCAGTTTACAGCTAACAGCTCTGTCAGGCACGACGTATCCCATCCAACAGCCAGAAGCACAAAAATCAGGCGTAAAAGCGGAGATAGATATTTCTTCCCTGCGTTTGGCCGAAGGGATTTATGTACTAAAAATCCAGTCAGACGTTTTCATAGAAGTGGTGAAGCTTTTAGTAACGAAGTAATAAAAACGTATTGAATTTTTGATCAAAAGAGCTGCTTCATCTGTTCACAAATCATGAACAAACGAAGTAGCTCTCTATGTTTCAAAGCTGTTAAATATTTTATCTCAAAACTATTGTTTAATAAGTTTTCCAACGCTAACCGTATTTCCTTGTTTTAAATGATAAAGGTATGATCCTGATCCGGTTATCTGGTCGCCAGCATTAAACTTCACCTCGTATTTCCCCGCGGCCTGCACCTGATCAACTAATACGGCTTGCTTCTGGCCCTGAATCGTATAAACGGTTAAATTCACCGCTGCTGTTTCAGGCAGGACATAGGTTATAGTTGTGCTGCTTACAAATGGATTTGGATATGCCATAGGTCGTGATTCAATAAGCGGGTTTACAATTTCAAAATCAGGTGCCGTCGTGCGTGCATAGCTACCGGGAAGCGTTTGCTCCGGATAATCAGAGTTGAAATTAACGATCAGATAATCAATGTTTGGGCCGCTGCTTCCGTTAGCGGTTATCCGGATTTTATGTGTTCCGGGTTTTAAATATGCTTTTTCACCTGAATAAAACGCCCAGTTGTTCCAATTTGCAGATAATGGTATAAAATTAGATGTTCCTATCAGTATATCATCAATGGTCAGCCGTAATGACCGGCTGATTTTGTCCCCGTTTGCAAACTGAAACCCGAAGTTATAAGTACCCGGAACCTCAGTCTGTGTAGTCCATTCAATATAATCCTGCTTTTGATTCACAAAATCTACAAAACCCCTTCCGCTGTATCCAACATGGTCATTGGCTACTTTTGCGCCGAAAACCTTTGCATCTTCTGCTTCTAAATTCTTGCTTGCAGGCACTGGTACTGCAATTACCAGATAATTCATATTGGATCCCTTTGCCGGACTCGCCAGGTTTGCCCCCAGTATAAACGGTCTTGGATATTGCTGCCAGTATTCTAACGTTTTACTATATACTTCCATATTGCCAGGTCCCGGATCGGTAGTGCGAATAATGTCACCCGTTTTATGCCATTCGTTGAGCCAGTCCGGTAGGATTTTAGCCCGCACGTCATAGGCAATATACACTACTACAGGTTTTTTCATGAATGTGGTGAGCCACAAAGAGTTCGTTTCACCCTTGTCATCATTTGCTGTTTGAATAAATGATGCGCCTTGCAGATAAGCTGGTATTGAGGTGATCTTATAATTGCGATCTGTATACATTTTAGTACCATTTACAAGTTTGGCAACCTTATAAACTTTACCACTAGCTGCGGAAACCTGAGTAATCAGATCGTCTTCTACGGGTTTCTCCAGAACAGCCGGTTTTTCGATTTCGGGTTTTCTGGCTTCAATCCAGTCTACATAAAAATCTTCGCCGGCGGTCTGCGTGGATATGGTCCAGCCAAAATGTCCAAGTTGCTGGTAAGCAGAGTCGATTGCCTCCAAAACAGGGAGGGTGCCATATCCTGACCCCTGATCAAGATACACTTGGATCAGGCCACTTTTGTAACGTGCTATTTTAAATTTATACCACTGTGCCTGAGCTAATGCAGGATAAATGCTTGTTTGGTCAAGCGGATCCGGGTAAAAAATATTATCCGTTGCCCGCCCCAGCGATAGTAACCCGTCTGTACCGGGCCCGTAATTCAGGACATAGGTTTTTTGATCGTCAACATCATCCTGGCCGAAAGTAATCCTGAATTCGCGCCAGTAACTCCCAGTGAAGCCCATGGCGGATGTTTCTATAATGTAAGAATCAGCAGCATAGTTTAAGTCAGTGATTAAGTTCCCGGCATCATACGGGCTGTAAGCTGATCCGCTTTGAATGGACCAGCCAAAATCTGTTTTCCAGTTTGCCCCAAGCGTACTCCTGTTAAAATCATCTCTAAAAGGTAGTAAGCCTGACTGGGCAAAAAGCTGTGGTAAATTACCTGAGAGCAGCATTATTAAAAGCAAAAAGCTGCGGCACGCGGCACGCAACAGGCAATAAGGCAACAGTTTTTTCATATCCAAAGGATCGTTAACATAGAAAATCAATAGTCAATCATGCATGAAATGATATTGGGAAGGATAGGCCAATTGCTTAATAATGTAAAATAATTTTTATTAATTATAGAATTTATACGTAATATATATAAACTAATTTTACAATAAAAATTATTATTGAACCTTTATTCAAATTATTTTTTTGCATTTGTTTTATGAACGTGCTGATTTAAAGAAGGATAGGGCTTAATGTCCATTAAATGGCCTGTATGACGGTTAAGTGTAGATTGGAATGGATTCTATCTGATCGTCCTACTAGAAAAAAAATATGTAGTCAGTATATTGTATGTATCGAATTAGAAGATGGAATGATTAAGAAAATCCACATAACTAAGCCTAAATTTAATACGTATATGGTTACATATTTTGTAGAAATAATGTATGTTTACGTATAGCTTATATTTTATATCCTCTACCATGAAAAAATCCAACATTTTCGTCTATACTGAACTTTCGAAGCTGGCTAATGGCCTTAGCACGGATGCAGCGATGGCAAAGCAGCGTTTAAAATCACTTGCAGGGTATTTTAATATTATTACCTCTAAATATTTTTCGGAAGCCCTGATTCCGGAATGGGAAGAAATAGTGTTGTACGTAAAACAAAAAGGGCCTGGTTATGACTTTGAAGGCAAAATCCTATGTAATGCAGTCCATAATACACTTGACCAGATGCCAGAGCAGCAATGTGTAAGTATTGCAGAGCGCATTATTACATTGCATCAGAAAGTAAAATCAGAATTTGAACAGAAGTAATGTTATAGTACTATATTTTTTGTCCCGAAGAAACGGATCCTATTCTACCTGTTCTGACTGTTATTCCATCGCTGGCACCTGGTCTTTCCTATTTAACTTTAATACAGAATTTTCTGGTTAAAAAAGTTTAGCTATTGCGGCTTTGACTGGTTTAAAAAATTTCCAATAAAAAAACCTCTACCGCTTGGGAGAATGTCTTTATTATTTATTTACTTTGCATTGCAAAGTACTTTTTATTAATCGACTGAATTCAATTCACTGTTGTATGGAAGATCAAATCCTATCAAATCTCGACAATCCCGGACAGCTGGAAAGGTTATACCGGGCTGACAAACCAACTTTTAAACGCGCATTTAAAAGCCTGTATCCCAAACTGGAAGACAACACGCTTGTTGGCTTTTGGAATGAAAGGTTAAATTTTGTAAGTGAAGAAATCATCTGGGGCACTGGAAAAGACCTGGCTTTTGTAATCATAACTTCCCTTCTGGCTGGACTGGTCGCTAAGCTGCCGTTACTTTTCTCTATTGACGAAGAGTTTTTTTATCCCAGGAATATCGGTTTTATCGTTTTCCCGGTATTGTCGACCTACTTTGCGTGGAAGAATAAATTATCAACGGGTAACATTGCCTGTATCGCTGGTACAACTCTTCTCGGTTTAATTTACATCAATTTCCTTCCCGATGTTAAGAAAAGTGACACTCTGGTTTTGTCATGTATTCATTTGCTCTTATTTCTATGGGCAATATTAGGATTTGCTTTTGCTGGCGGGAAGAGAAATGACGCGGAGAAAAGGCTTGGCTATTTAAGATACAACGGTGATCTGATCGTTATGACTACGCTTATCCTGATAGCAGGTGCGATTATGACGGGCGTTACCATTGACCTTTTCAAACTGATCGGCTTCGAAATAGAAAAAATTTATTTTGATTATTTCGGGATTTTCGGACTTGCAGCCGCACCCATTATTGGTACTTATCTTACTCAGACCAATCCGCAATTAGTTGGGAGAGTTTCACCGGTGATTGCGAGAATATTCAGCCCGCTAGTTCTGGTGATGCTGGTCATTTATCTCACGGCAATGGTTTATTCAGGAAAGGATCCATATAACGACCGTGAGTTCCTGTTGATTTTTAATGCATTGCTGATCGGCGTTATGGCCATCATTTTCTTTTCTGTGGCTGAAACAGCTAAGTCAACTAAAAGTCAGGCCGAAATCTGGGTTCTTTTTCTATTATCATTTATCACAGCAATAATTAATGGCATTGCGCTGTCGGCCATTTTGTTCAGGATTTCAGAATGGGGAATTACACCCAACCGGGCCGCAGTACTGGGGAGCAATATTTTAATTCTGATCAACCTGCTTTTGGTAACTTTGCAGCTTTACAAGGTGCTTTCCAAAAAAACGGATATAACCTCAGTTGGGAAATCCATTGCCTTTTACCTGCCCGTTTACGTCGTATGGACTATTATCGTAACATTTATATTTCCGCTGCTATTTTCGTTTAAATGATTGAAATAGGTTTTTTTCGTGCTGTTTAAACCAATTATTGGCTATGTAAACATGTAGCCGCTAAGCGGGCAAGATTCACTGCTTTTTTTAAGCCAATGAAGCAATCAGGTCTATTTTTATAATCATTTATAAACATCAAAAAATATCCTGAATTAAATGTGTCCACTTGCTTAAAAACAGTAATTGATGACAGTTATACAAGTCTATTTCAACCGATCCTTTTCCAGCTGTGAAGCATTGTCACTTCGTCCTGCTTTTTCTGGGGCCGTTTTACCAATGGGCCTGGAATAGGAAAGTTTGAAAAGAAAATATTTGCTTGATTCCGGATGGAAATTAACATGAGACCTCAGATCAAAAACTTCCTGCGTCAATGATCCGAAATAACTGCTGATCACGTTTGTCCTGAATGGATCCGAAACTGCGAGCTGGAAGCTACCGTGGTTGTTTTTTAGTTCCTTTTTGATACCGGCATTCACTGTGCCATATCCATCTACTTTCCTTGACCCGTTATAAAATGCAGAATTGTAATAACCGGAAATTTCAATGGAGAATCGGGCAGGAAGTTTAAAGATCTGGCTGGTAACCAGGTTATATGCGAAATAGGTTTTACTTACAGGTTGTGGGGTATAATCCAGTTTAAAGCTTCGCCATCCTGAATTCACATCATAATTCATTTCCCACCAGCTCGATATGGTAAAGGGAAGGCTGAGCTGAAAAGTAAAGTTATTCTGAAAAATCATGTTTTGCGGAGAAACGGCCATTTGCAATTTGTCAGTGGTGTAAACCATTTGGTTTCGGGCTATGGGCCTGTCGTCCCTGCTCAATAAGGCCGAAAAGGAATACCTGAGATAATTATAGGACAGTTTAACATTGTTGGTAATGGTCGGCTTCAATAACGGATTTCCTGTATTGACCGAACCTGGCCCGTTGTAGGTGACATAAGATGCCAAATCTGAATAGGAAGGCCTGCTTATCCTTTTGGAATAGGATACAAGAAATTCCGCATTGCTGCCCAGCTTTTTGGACATAAGAAAGCTGGGGAACCATATACCAAGCTGGCGGTTGGCTATATTCTTTCCGTCCAGTGGATTATCCATCCTGGTGGAAGAATATTCATAACGCAGGCCGGCCACTATGCTAGTGCTGCTATCCACTTTTATTGCTGCAGAAAAATAAGCAGCGCCGATCCTTTCTTTCATCACAATGCGGCTGACCGCAGAAGGCCGGCTTACATACTCATTATTAACAAAACTCTGAATCGCCGATTTGCTATCAGTCCGTGTTTGTACCCCTTTCAGCCCGGTCTCAACGGTAATAGCGCCAACCTGTTTACGGTAGTCAAGTTTCGTGGCCCAAATTCCGATCTGTGTATTGGATAAGCCTTTTGATACGGGAGAAAAAAGGGTATCATTGCTGCCGGCCTGATTGCCATTTTGATCCAGGAAAGAGCTTTTCGCATCCATTGGATAGGCATTCCGGTAACTGATGTAATCCAGGTTCAGTAAGATCTTTTCACCTTTCCTAGGCTCTTTTTCTGCGTAAAAGTTTGGTGCAAAACTGCGCCAGCTGTTAACTCCGTTCACTGCCGCATTAAGCTGGTAAAAGTCATCGGGCTGAATTTTGTATTTTCCACGGTTCATGGTTTGAATGGAGGTATTGCTGCTATTGAAGTTGGCATTTGTACCAATTAAAAAGCCTTTTTTTAATTGGGTGTCGATGCCAAAGTTTGCCTGGTGGTTATTTAATACCGATCTGGAAATACTTAAGAAATCGGATGAAGCGTGGCCACCTAATAATGGTTCCTGCTCGCTGCCGATGGCATGGAAATCACTATAGGCTTTGTCTCGCGAGTAGGTGTAAGCGCCATAAATATTTGTTTCGCCGGTATGCCGGTTCAGGCTTAATCCGCCGGTCGCCTTTTCACCGTAACCATAGCCGCCAGTTAAAGAAATGGACCCATTGGTGCCCCGCTGGCTGTTTTTCTTCGTTACGATATTAATTATTCCTGCGCTTCCTTCGGCATCATAAGCCGATGAGGGATTGGTAAGCAGTTCGATTTTAGATATATCATTCGCACTCATCGCTCCCAGCATGGTCACTACCTGTTCTAATGCCATACGAACTGATTTGCCATTCAGCATGACCATTACACCGGTTTTTCCATTTAACGAAATACCATTATTCTGATGGTCGATCACAACGCCGGGGGACCTTTCCAGTACTTCAAGAACCGAGCTGCCTTTGGACATAATGCTTTTTTCCACGTTGACGACCGTACCATCCGCCCGTTGTTCGAGCAAAGGTTTTTCGGAGCGAACCACCATTTCAGCAAGCTGCTGAGTGCTTTCCCTGAGTACATGTATGCCAAGATCCTTATTTAGCCTGTTGTTTGCGAGTTCAAATACCGGTGTAAAAATTGTCTGGTAGCCCAGAGTGCTCATTCGCACTAAGTACCGGCCTTCGGTTAAATCTTCCAGAATGTATTCACCTTTCTCTGTGGTTAGCGTTGCATAAATGATTGTACTGTCGGCGGCCTGCAATAGTGTTATCGTAGCATATGGTATTGCTTGTCCGGATGGATCCGTAAGTCTGCCGGTAATCTGACCATATGTAACTTGCCATGTCACCAAAAGAAAAATGGTCAATAAGAGTGCCTTCATTTTTGTCCGGCCTTTAAATTGTCAGAAAATTCTCTCAGCTCTGTTCTGGTTTGCTTTACTCCGGGCTCATTTTTCTTTGTCATAATCTTCGTTTCATTGAGTTAACCGGACAAAGCAACATGAAGCGGGAAGTGTTTTAAAATCTGTATGATGAAGTGCAGGGTTTTATTTACGAAGTGCCAGTTTACCAATGACCTGGCCTGTAATGTCGGTCATCAATAGTTCATGAGCTTTCATCAATAAGAAGCCGGAATCATTGGAAAAAAAGCGGAACTTAGCGGAGATGAAAAATTGAACAGAATGAAAAATTTATGGTATGAAGGGCCTGACCAGCATTGGTTTTTCAAATACAAACTTTATCACATTCCTTTTTGGTGTCTGTACCACTACCTGTGGCTGAGTGTTGCTTTTGGCAACCCGTTTAAGGCGGCTGCCAATATTGTATTCCTGCCGTACAGTCTCAAATACGGGTTTTACGTGGTGCTGGAAGCGCTCGCTGTTTATCTTAACCTTTACTTTCTGATCCCGAGGTTTCTGCATACAAAGCGGTACAGTGTTTACTTTATTTCCCTGGCCTTCACAGTGATCACAACAGCTTTGCTCATTGTCTGTGGTTATTATGCCAGCTCTGGCCTGACTGGTAAAACGCTACAGCAACTTTATGGGAACGGGTCCAATTGCTTTTACTATTTTCTTGGCTATGCCCTGCCATCTGCGTTCGCCAGTATGACCCTGGCCATGACGATCAAACTACTAAAAAATCAGATGCAGCAGGAACGGAGGGAGCAGGAACTTGAAAAAGTGAAGCTGGAAACGGAGCTTAAATTCCTTAAACACCAGTTCAATCCCCATTTCTTGTTCAATAGTATCAATTCTATATTTATCCTGATCCGTAAGAACCCGCAAATGGCTTCTTCTGCACTGGTCAAATTTTCAGACCTGCTGCGCCACCAGTTATATGAATGCAATGACCAGCAGATCCCTTTGAGCAAAGAGATCAATTACCTGGAAAACTTTATCGAACTCGAAAAGCTTCGGCAGAGTGCAGCATTAAAAGTGGAGTTCACAGCCGAACAATTTTATGCAGACCACATGGCTATCGCGCCCTTTATCCTGATGACTTTTGTAGAAAATGCATTCAAGTATGTATCCAGGGATCAGCAGGAAGGTGTCAGTATCCGGATCCAGCTTTCAATGGATGGGGATTTACTGGATATGACCGTGACAAATACGATAGCGGAACCAGCAGACAGGGCCGTTGGCGGGATTGGCTTAAAAAATGTAAAAAGAAGACTTGACCTGATTTACCCTGGCGAACATCTGCTATTGATCAATCAGACAGATTTACTTTACACAGTCCGTCTGCAGATAGCCCTGAAGCAAATGGCTCTTACACCGGTATCAGAAATAACTTATTAACAGGCATAACGATGATGAACTGCGTGATTGTGGATGATGAACCGCTGGCCAGAGAAGGTCTGACTGAATTTGTTCAGGAAGTGGACTTTTTATGCCTTTCAGGAACTTGTGAAAATCCGGTCCAGCTGGCCCGGTTCCTGGAAACAAGCCCGGTGGATCTGATCTTTCTGGATATTCAGATGCCCAAGATGAGTGGCCTTGATTATTTGAAAATTATTAAAAATCCCCCAATGGTCATTTTGACCACTGCTTTTCCTAACTATGCGGTGGAGGGCTTCCAGCTGAACGTGCTGGATTATTTGCTAAAACCCATCACCTTTGAGCGTTTTTTTCTGGCTGTCAATAAAGCAAAAGACTATCACCGCTTTCTCACATCTGGCCAGCCTGCCGTGAATGATAAGCAGGATGTTAGCCAGGGGTATTTCTTTATACGCTGTGGCAGTAAATATGAAAGGATTTTTTTGAGGATGTGCTCTATTTGGAAAGCATGCAGAACTATGTCAATATTTTCACTGTCAGGGGAAAGTACACTACCTTGATCAACCTTAAAAGCCTGGAAAAGAATTTCAACAGCGATTCCTTTATGCGTGTACACAAGTCTTACATGGTCTCCATCCGAAAAATAGACAAGATAGAAGGGAACGAGATTTTTATCCAGTCACTGCGGATACCGTTAAGCCGGAGTTACCGCGACCAGGTCCTGGAATGTGTTGTTAATAACCGGTTACTCGATAAAAAATGAAAGAGGAAGAAGTTGACCTGCTGTCTTGGGTGAATTGCTGGAAGCAGGGATGTTACTGCATTTTAAACGTTTCCGAATTGAATTCAGGTAAACTGATCGTTGAATTTCATGTTCAGATTTTAATTCAATAATTGACAACTAACAGCATAAAAATTTATGTCAGACAGAAATAAAATAATCTTACAAAAAGGCAACGCTGAAATCTCCGAGGGAAACTATGAGGGGTTTTTATCACTCTGCTCGGAGGATACGGAGTGGACATTTGTGGGAGATACGGTACTAAAAGGAAAAGAAGCAGTTCGTCAGTGGATGGCAAAAACATATATTAAACCGCCAAAAGTTACCGTTACTATCCTGATTTCGGAGGGGGACTTTCTGACCGCAACGGGTGATGTAACCGTAACGGATAAGGAAGGGAAGGAGACCCGTAACGCGTACTGCGACATCTGGCGCTTCCGCGGAGAGGAACTGGTTGAATTAACAGCTTTCGTCATCTAAACACGCCCTGAACAGATCGGAAAATATATTTGAAAAGCACAGTGTGCTACCAGATTTTTGATGAATTTATAACAGCAATGGCCTTATTAACCAAAACCGGTAATAAGGCCATTGTAAAGCTGGTTGTTACTATTTAATGATCGGGATAGCCCAGAAAACACTTGCCTGTATTACACTGTTCTTAAAGTCGGGATCAATATTGCTTCCTGAAAAATTACCCACTTTTGACAGTCCGGCAATATAACGTGCACCAATACCAAGCCCCATTTTCGACTGAAATCCTATTCCGGCTCCAAGTGAAAGGTCAAGTCCTTTGGCAAAATTATTGATCGTTTGGTCCGGGATATCCGATGATGTCCTGAAACCTATCTGAGGACCGGCTTCAAAATAAAATCCGCCGCTTGCTTTCAATTTTAACATAACAGGTACAGTCACATAGCTGATCTTGAAATCATTCTTTTCACCACCATTATTCACTTTTGCTCCTTGTGTCGAGAATAAAACTTCAGGCTGAATAGAAAAAACATTGCCAAAACCGTAGTTCAGCATACCACCAATATGGTAACCTACAAGGGCTTTGGAATCAATATTTCCACCTGTATAGTTGCTGATGTTAATACCTGCTTTCGGGCCGAAGCTGAAAGACTGGGAAAATGAAATTGTGCTGGCAAGCAGCATCAGGGAAAGAATGGTTAACTTTTTCATAAGTTTTTAATTTTAATTGAACAATCACAAGAACCCAACTAGTGTCTCTATTAAGGATTTTCATAATATGCAGTTGTTGGTTCCGTAAGTCAAATGTCGGTCACATAAATGGCTGGTCTTAATACTTTCTATCTGAAGCGGACAAATCACGGCTTGAAAAGGATGTTAAAATATGTCGGAAATGGCCGCTTTTCTCCCTCTATCATTTCTCTAACTAGCTTCCTGGCAAGCTTTTAAGAATTATCGTATTAAAATATATTTGAAAAAAATATGATAATAACAATACCGCCGTCTGCTCACATCTGATTTTGTCCGTTTCAGTCTCAAACTGCTCAGATTACCTGCCTCAGATACCCAATTTTGGCCTATCGAACATGCACAGCTTGTGCCAATTTAAGCCAAATGAAAAAGTATCTCGTCATCATATTATTTACTGCTCTTTCCGTTTCAGCACGGGCACAGGAGCATCTGAGTTTAAGGGAATGCATAGATTACGGTCTGAAACACCACCGCAGCACGGTTGTTTATCGCAATGATCAGGATGCTGCCCGGTTTAAATCTAAGGAAGCGTTATCAGCTTATCTGCCGGTAGTTAACGTCAACGGAACTATTGATGATAACCTTATCGTACAGCAGTCGGTTATCCCTGCCGGGGTTTTTGGCCCCACAGATCTTAAGGTGGCATTTACCAAAAAATTCAACAGCAATGTAGTTGCACAGGTGGATCAGACCATTTTTGATCAGTCGCTGATCACCGGCCTGAAAGCCAACAAGATCGCACAGCAGCAGGCCAAGTTGAGCGGCGAGCAAAATGATGAGACGATTATCTATAATATCAGCAATGCTTATTACCAGATATTTGTCTATCGCCAGCAACTTGCTTTGCTTCAATCCAACCGCGAAACCTATCAGCAGCAGCTTACTATTTCCAAACTGCAACTTGAAAAAGGTGTTGCGATGGAATCGGATGTGAACAAAATCCAGGTGAATTACAACAATACAAGCTCCCAGATACTGGCAGCCGAAAGCGATCTGGAACTCTCGCAAAACCAGCTGAAAAACGCAATGGGTTATGCGTTGAGCGATAGCCTGCAAATCCAGGATTTTGTGCTGGATGAACCTGCGGCTGATCAGACACAAATAACCTTCCTCGATTTTGCCGCTTTCAACGCTTCCAACCGCCTGGATTATAAATTAGCCGAGGTCAATATTGCGTTGCTTGACATTGATCAGGCAAGAATACGTGCTACTGCGATGCCTAAACTGACGGCTTATGCAAGATACGGCTACATTGGATTTGGTGATAAACTGGGCCAGTCGATTTCGGGTTTCAGTGATTATTCAGCCGTTGGAATAAAACTTGCCATTCCGGTTTTTGATGGTTTCAAACGCAATTCGCAGTATAACCAGGCCAGGATCAAACAGGTGAATGCGCGTGAAAACCTGAAAATTGATCAGGAAAACTTCCATCTTGAATATGACAATGCACGAACCAAACTCATCAAAGCGCAGAGCAGCCTGGAAATTGACAAAAGAAATATCGGCCTGGCGGAATCGGTTTTCAAAAGTACGGACCTGCAATACCAGAAAGGTGTGACCGACCTGACGGACTGGCTGAATTCGCAGTATTCGCTCAAAGAAGCGCAAAGCAATTACCTTAATTCTCTCTATAATTTTCTCATAGCCAAAATCGACCTGGAAAAGGCGAACGGCACTTTGAAAACTTTCCATACCTCATTATAACACCATCATGAAACGTAAATACATCATTTCCATAGCGCTTGTTGTCGTGATTGCACTGATCGCTTTTAAGCTTACTGCCAACAAAAAGCAACTCGATGCAGCCAATACACCAGAGAAAAAGGTGGCTGTAATTATTCCGGTTAAATATGCAACCGCCAAAGAGCAGCTTTTGGAACTGAGCATTGTAAAAACCGGAAACCTGGCACCGTTTAAGGAATCGAAAGTGATCACGACGAGCAGCGGAATCCTGCAAACTGTACGTTTTGAATTGGGCGATCAGGTACATCAGGGACAGGTTCTGGCCATTATGGATAACAGAACACAACAGCTCGACCTTCAGAAAGCGGAAAGCAATCTTTCCAAATTAAAAGCGGACCTGCAAACTTATACGGAGCTTCTGGAAGGAAAAGCGACTACACGTGAAAAGGTGAATGACATCCGTCAGAATGTCAACGATGCGCAGGTTCAGGCAGACCAGATCAAAAAACAAATGGGAGACGCTTCTGTAAAAGCACCCACAAGCGGTATCATTTCAGCCAAAAATATGGAACAGGGTGTATTCGCGAACGTAGGTTCAGAAATTGCGACGATCATCAATCTTTCGCGTACCAAAGTACAAGTGAATCTGACGGAAGCGGAGGTGTATCAGATCAAACAGGGACAATCTGTTAAAATTACAACCGACGTTTATCCTGATGTGGTTTTTCCTGGTAAAGTAAGTTTTATCAGTCCGCAGGCCGACGTTACACACAATTATATGGCTGAGATCATGATTGAAAATACACAAAAAACAACGCTTCGTTCCGGGACATTTGTGTATGCGGATTTTTCACAAAAATCAAAACAGAATGTGCTGGTTATTCCGCGTGAGGCGCTAACAGAAAGTGTGAAAAATGCATCTGTATATTTAGTCGGACAAGATAATAAGGTGGTGTTAACGCCGGTTCAGCCGGGCAGGGAAATGGGCAGTCTGATTGAGATCATCGGTGGTTTGAAATCGGGCGACCGCGTAGTTACCTCCGGACAGATCAACCTGAAAAACGGAACGGAAGTTAGTTTAGCCAAATAACAAGAAACACATGTCAGTATCAGAAATAGCCGTCAAACGGCCACTATTAATCGTCGTAATATTTACTGTGCTCATTCTTTTTGGTGTACAGAGTTACTTCCTTTTGAATTACAAACTGCTTCCCAATATTGCTGTCAATGTGGTGAGTGTAAGCACTATTTATCCGGGTGCAGGCGCGGCAGAAGTTGAAAGCACGGTTACCAAAAAACTCGAAGATGCATTTGCTTCTATTGAGGGGCTTGACCAGATCACTTCAACTTCCCAGGAAGGCGTATCACAAATTACCGTAACACTGAAAGCCAGTGCGGATGTGGACAAAGCAGAACGCGATATTCAGCGTAAAGCCGACCAGGCGCAAAATGAATTACCGGATGGTATCGATAAGCCACTCGTAAACAAGATCAGTCTGGAAGAAACGCCGGTGATCCAGGCGGGTGTCACCTCAAAACTTTCACCCAGGGAATTGTATGATCTGATGGATTTGCAGGTGCGGCCGCTTTTGCAAAATCTTCAGGGAGTAGGCCAGGTCAATATCATTGGCGGTGACGAAAGGCAAATTCAGGTTAATATAGATCAGGCCAGATTAAAAGGCTATAATTTAAGTATAGACCAGATTACCCAGGCAGTTGCAAAAGGCAACCAGTCATTCCCGGCCGGACAGATTGAAACCAAAAACCAACAGTTCTCGATCCGCTATGATGCTAACGTGACTTCCTTAAACCAGATCAGAAAACTGATCGTTGCCAAAGACATGCGGGGCGGAACCATTTATCTTGAAAACGTGGCAGAAGTAGTAGACGCTACTGCCAAAACAACAGCCATCAGTCATGTAAACGGTATTCCTTCGATAGGAGTGCAGCTGATCAAACAAACGGATGCCAATGCGGTGGACGTAAGCCGGCTGGTAAAAGAAGAATTCCTTAAACTGGAAAGTCAGTATAAATCCGAGAATGTGAAGTTTCAGGTTACCAACGACCAGAGTACATATACGCTTGCATCTGCCCATGCGGTGATGGAAGATCTGGTATTGGCCATTATTATTGTCGGGCTTGTCATGCTCGCATTTTTGCACAGTGTGAGAAGTTCGATGTTTGTATTGATCGCGCTTCCATGCTCGATCATCCCGACTTTCATTGCCATGTATTTTCTTGGTTTTTCGTTGAATCTGATGACTTTGATGGCGCTTTCGCTGGTGGTCGGGATTCTGGTCGATGACTCGATTGTGGTTTTGGAGAATATTTACCGGCATTTGGAAATGGGAAAAGACAGGATGACTGCTGCGCTGGAAGGTCGTAGTGAAATCGGGTTTACAGCTCTTGCCATTACATTGGTGGACGTGGTTGTATTTCTTCCGTTATCACTTTCAGGAGGGATTATCGGTATGATCCTGCGCGAGTTTGCACTGGTTGTGGTGATATCTACGCTGATGAGTTTGTTCGTTTCCTTTACCGTAACACCGCTTTTGGCAAGCCGTTTTGGAAAAGTGGAAGTGATGGATCCCAAGACTTTGTGGGGCAAAATTAACCTGGGTTTTGAAAGTTTAATCAACCAGTTAATTGCCGGTTATGCTTATCTGCTAGAAATTGTATTACATAAAAAACGCTATCTGCTATCAGGCGTGATTGTCCTCATTGTCGGATCTTTAATGCTTGTGGGAAAAGGTTTTATCGGCGCCACATTCATGCCGTCGGGTGATCAGGGTGAGCTGGTTATCAAGCTGGAACTGGATCCGTCGGCCAGTATTTACCAAACCAATATGGCCACGCAGCAGGTTGAAGAATTGATCATGAAAAAACCGGAGGTGGTCAACGTATTTTCAAGTGTCGGATTTGTATCCGGCAGTGTTTCAGGTGCGTCTAATAACGGAAATCTGGCCGACATTACAGTTAGTTTAGTAGATAAAAAGGAAAGGAATTTTACCCCGGCGGAATTTGGGCTCAGGATGCAGAAAGAAATCAGTGCAGTCATTCCGGGCGTGAAAGTGACTACGGCTGCAACGAGCATAACGGGCCAGAGTGCCGCTCCGATCCAGGTAGCTGTAAAAGGTGTTAACCTTGAAAATGTACGTAAAGTGGCAAATCAGTATAAAGAAACGATCGCCAGCATTGCCGGGACACAGTTCGTTGAATTATCAGTCAAGAACCAGAAACAGGAAGTAGAAGTAAAACTGAACCGCGAAAAGATGACACTTCTGGGACTTGATGCAAGCCAGGTTGGTGCAGCGCTTCAAAACGCTTTCAGCGGAAATGACCAGAGCAAATTCAAGCAGTCGGGCAATGAATATGATATTAAAATCGGTTTGGATCAATACAACCGCTCGAATATCAGCAATGTGAAAAATCTGTCTTTTACCAATACAGACGGTCAAAGTTTTGTGTTGAGCCAGTTTGCAGAGGTCGGTGATGGATTGGGAGAAAGTGTTTTGCAGCGTAACAACCGTCTGAGTGCCATTACTGTAAATGCATATGTAGTAGGAAGGCCGGTTGGTTCAGTATCCGATGAAATAGCGGCGAAAGCGGCCAAAATCGAATTACCGGAAGGTGTAACCATTGAATATCTGGGAGATACCAAGAATCAGGGCGATGCATTTGGCAGCCTGGCGCTGGCATTAATTACGGCCGTATTGCTTGTGTACCTGATTATGGTAGCGCTTTACGAAAGTCTGATCTATCCGTTTGTCGTTCTGTTCTCTATTCCTGTTGCTTTAATCGGCGCATTTCTGGCACTTGCCTTGTCCATGGAAACGCTCAACGTCTTCTCGATCATCGGGGTAATTATGCTGCTCGGCCTGGTTTCTAAAAACGCCATTCTGATCGTGGATTTTACCAATGAACTGAAAGCAAAAGGACATTCGGCGCATGACGCGCTGATCGAAGCGGGCAAAGAAAGGCTCCGTCCAATCCTGATGACCACACTGGCGATGATCCTGGGTATGCTTCCAATCGCACTGGCAAGCGGAGCAGGTTCAGAAATCAAAAACGGAATGGCCTGGGTAATCATCGGCGGCCTGACAAGTTCAATGATACTGACCTTGTTTGTTGTACCATCTATGTACCTGATCATTGAGAGACTAGTTGTCCGGTTTGGGAAAAAGGAAAAACCACAGACTACCGAGGCGCTTGTGGTTTATGAGGGGTAGATATATTGTTTAAAACAAAAACATCCGGTTTGCTCGAAATAGCAGCCGGATGTTTTTTGCATTTAAATAAATTATCATTTCGACCTGCCATTATCCTGAGAGCCTATACGGGCGTGTTTAACACCAGGCTATCTATATGAGACGGAATTTAAAACACCAGTTCAGTTTGTAAGTAAATCAAAAGTTGATTGAATTGTCTGGATATTTGCTTCATTGGTCCGTTCCGTTAAGATTGATAACGGATACTTTTGTGACATGAAAAGAGATAAAATAGTTTACTGGACCGCAACGAGTTTGGTTGCATTATCGGGATTAATTGCCGGCATCATGTATTTTACTAATCCAATGATTGCAGAAGAATTTAAACGTTTGGGATTTCCTGACTATTTCAGGGTTGAATTAGGAACAGCCAAATTAATAGGTGCATTCGCCCTTATTTTGCCCATACAAGCCAACAGGTTTAAAGAATGGGCATATGCAGGATTTACGATCGTATTTATTTCTGCAGGTACAGCACATATTGTTGTGGATGGCATGTCAGCAGCGATCGGTCCGTTAATTAACTTATTGCTGTTGGTTATATCGTATGTTTACTTTAATAAATTAGCTATTTACAGGGCCATACCTGATTAGCCAATAACAGACGAGATTGAAAAAAATAAAAGGCATACCGACCTTAGCAGACGATGGATTCAAAGTCATCATGTCTTACTATGACCCAGGGGAATACGCTAAGAAAAATTTTAACGATTTTTATATTCATGGACTTTCAGATGATACCTATGAATTAAAGATGCCGCTGCCGCCACACAGGCAGAAAAACCACTCAATTATCCTGATAGCGAAAGGTTCACTTATTGCAAGCTCTGGGATAGACAATTACACCGTTGAGCAAAATTCGATAATTGCTGTTCCTGCTGGCCAGATTACAAGCCTTTCGTTTATGTCAGACGATATCGAGGGGTTTTATTTTCATTTTGCCGGTGATTATTTATCTCATACTAAAATTGATCTTTCCGATTGGTTGATCCGGCCTGTCATTAAATTCGATAATTTGGAAGCGGAGCACTTTTTGATGCTTCTCAATCGTATGAAGAAACTTAATGAAAGTGAAGCCAATGCCAATATCTTAAAACTGTATTTGGCTACTGTTCTTGCCGAAATGAAACAGTTAACTGACTTTCAAACGAGAATCAATTTCCCTGCTCATGAGCGTATTACAATAGAATTTAAAAGGCTTCTCAATCAGCATATCACTTCGCAGAAGTCGGTCATCTTTTATGCCTCCGAACTAAATGTCACACCCAATCATTTAAACAAATCGGTGAGAGCAACATTAGGTTGTTCTGCATCCGCTTTAATTGATGAAACGCTGGTTCTGGAAGCCAGAGTTTTAATGCAGCAAAGCAACCTTGCAGTCAGTGAGATCGCTTTTGAAATAGGATTTGATGATGTTTCCTATTTCGGCCGTTTTTTTAAAAAGCATACCGGGTTTACACCAACCGAATACCGAAAGATGATTGAATTGTCCGAATAGTTGCTTTGTCTGTCCTTTTAGCCAAAAGCCTGATCAGGTATCTTTACTGACACATAAAATCAGAAAGATTGAAGCTTAAACAACTAGTATTCATTGCCTTGATCCTGGGATCAGAGCCTTCTGTCGCCCAGACAACGGACAGTTTACAAACCGGAGATGTTCCCATAGGCGGGGCACCTATTCCAATTGAAATATTTGCAGGAAATAAAGCATTTACTTTCCAATTGATTGTAAGCGAACAATTTTCGCCAAAATCCAGATTTGGTTTCTTTAACGTCACCAATTTTATGGGTGATTATAAGAAGATCGGACAAACGGCAGAATTCTTTTCACAATCCATACTTACTGCCCAGGTATGGAAAGGTATTTCAGTGACGGGAGGTTTATCAGCGATTGGCTCTTCAAACTCAAATTTGATCACTGTACGGCCCACAGCAGGACTACAATACTTGTTTGCGGGCCCGGATTTCGTCATAGTCGTCCTGCCCCGGCTTGATTTGACCCAAACATATAATTTTGAGACTTTTACAGTTTTGGAGTTTAAGCCAAGGTTATCAAAAAATTGGGGGATCTATACCCGGCTTCAGGGACTTTACAATTATAACACGAAGCTGGATTTTCATGAGGTAAGCAGTATTTATCTACGACTAGGTGTATCCTTTAAAAGTGTTCAATTTGGAGTCGGTTCGAATCACGATTTTTACGGTCCGAATGCCGACAATGTGAACAACTTCGGAGTTTTTATCAAAACAGACATATTCTAAAAAACAAAAATATGAAGCTTTCAAAAATACAATCAATAATCGTTTTTACTTTACTGGTTTCTATTGCCATGTCAGGGATCATGAGTTTTGGCTTGCTCTTAACCAGGCTAGGGTGGCAGCCCAATTTTTTGAAAATTTGGTTCTGGGATTATTTTCTCGTTGAATTATGGCTGTCCATTCCAACAGGTTTTATTGTAGTTCCGTTACTTAAAAAGCTGGTTGATAGCATTTCTGAATAGAGATCAGAGATAGTTATGTTTAATCCTCCGATTTTTTTCGGAAAGAACTTGCAATTTTAGGATACTAATATTAGAGGAAACTGAATAGCCGTGTCCTGCAACTGTCCTTTGATTTTTAATTCATCCGGAAAATTTTTACATAGACTTTTATTAATTGGTTGCCATTTCATAATCCGGCAATTCAATTTCCTTTTCGGGTTCTTTATTTTTGCTGCTGAAAAGATTCATGATATTTTTAACGGGTTTACTGCCAACAAAGGAAAAAAGCCCGTTCAAGATAGCTACGCCGATTTTCGAGGTTGGATACACAATTCCGGGTACACCAGGTGGTAATTTCTGAGCCGATTCCGCATAAGGACGCATCCGGTTTTCGTAGTTCAAAAATGCCTTCTCATGGTCGTTTGTTTTGGAGAGTTCACCAGCCAGAATGTATGCCCCGGATACAGATAGATCCACGCCTTTTCCGGCAATCGGTGTGACGCACCAGGCGGCATCTCCGGTTAGACAAACTCTGCCATTACTCCATTTCGGAGCTTTTACCTGGCTAACCCTTTCAAAATAAAGATCTTCCGAATCCTGAATTTCTTTAACAAGTCTTGCAGCTTCCCATCCGACGTCTTTTATTTTTTCAATCAGGATATTTTTCTTTTCATTATTGGAAAGTTTCTCGTATCCCATTTCAGGTGAAAGAAAGGTAACAGAAGCTCGCGTCTGTCCATTATTATCTGGTCTTAAAACGAATACGATACCGCCGGCTGCATTACACCAGCGTGCCCAGCGGCTATCACTTTCTGCCTTTTTAATAGTTAAATAGGCGGTATACACACCCAGATATTTGAATTTAATTTCATCTCCAAAGACAAGTTTCCTTGTTTGGGATCCAATACCTTCGGCGGATATGACCAGGTCAAATACCTCTGTTTTTCCGCTAGAATAAGTCACAGTTACATTATCCGGATGTTGATCCAGGGCAGTGATGTAATCCCCGAAAATGTACTGCACATTGTCCTTTATTTTTTTATACAAAATCTGTACTAAATCTCCACGCAGTATTTCCAGTTCCTGTGTCATACTCAGCGAACTACCAATTGGAAATTCAGCAATAGTTTCATTTTTTATATTTACAAAACGAAGCCCGATTTCAGTGGTATTTGCAGCGCGAATCTCATCTTCAAGGCCCATCTTCCTGATTATTTCCAGTGCCGGGCCTTTAACATCAATATTTTGTCCACCCAGCCGCAGTTCTGGTGCACTTTCAACCAATGTTACATGAAGACCGTAACGATGTAACCAATATGCCAGCGTTGGGCCTGCAATACTTCCGCCTGAAATCAGGATTTTCCTCATTATTTTAGTTAATATTATTTTAACTTATTGTTTTTCAGCTGATATTTTAAATAAAAAATACCGTCTGTCCACCAAATCATGCCTATTATGATCTTGATCATCAAGCGTTCTTCCTGATTTTGAAAAAACCATTCCAGTTATTGGATTTTAGCTAAACATGAAAGAAAAAAGCCATGGATTTTTAAATTTATCTGATAGTCGATATTACATTGATACCGTTTATTATTGTTAAATTTAATTTTGTCTGTTAATTTTCACTAATCTGATCATAAAATATGGTTTCTTTTCCTTCTTCATTACTTGCCCTGCTTTTATTGGTAAAATTATTTTCGAATAGTGGTGAAGATCAGAAAACACGAAATGGTATTTTATTAAAAGACGTTACTTTAATTGATGGCAATGGTGGTCCGGCTCAGCTGCACATGGACATTCTTATTCAGGGAGACAGCATTGCGGCTATCGGGAAAAGGCTGAATGCTAAAAATGTAACCATACTGAACCTGGCTGGTAAGACGGTGATGCCTGCCCTGATAAATACCCATGCGCATATTGGTGCACTAAAAGGAACATCAACTGTACCGGCCAACTACACCCGGAACAATGTATTGAGGCAATTAAAAAAATATCAGGATTATGGTTTGGGAGCCGTTTTGTCCATGGGAAGCGACCGTCCGTTTATATTTGAAACAGGTTTGTTGGATTCTGCTAAAAATGGCCGGTTACCCGGTGCACGGATGTTTTCTGCCGGTTACGGTTTTGGAGTTCCCAAAGGTGCTCCGCCGATTGAACTCGCCATGGATCAGGTTTACAGGCCGTCAAGCGCCGCTCAGGTAGCCGTTGAAATGGATAGTCTGGCCGCATTAAATCCTGAAATGGTAAAAATGTGGGTAGACGATTTTGGTGGCAGGTTCGAAAAGATGGATTCGACAATATACAAGACAGTTATTTCGGAAGCTCACAAGCATAAATTACGCGCCATCGCACATGCTTTTTATATGAAAGATGCCAAACAGCTTCTTGACAATGGAATTGATATTTTTGGACACAGTCTCCGGGAAACGGTCATTAATGATGAATTGGTTAGCCTCATGAAACAGAAAAATGTAGTTTATATTCCAACACTTTCCTTGTACGCATTTAATGTGATCTTTGCCGGTAATCCGGATTTTATTACTGATGAATTTTTTAAAACTGCTTGTGAACCAGGTGTATATGAAATGGTAACATCGGAAAAGTATAGGAGTGATGTAAAAAATGCGGCAGCTTACAAAGGAAATTTGGAAGGATTTGAAAATGCATTGAAAAACCTGAAAAAAATTTACAATGCCGGAATCCTGGTAAGTTTAGGTACAGACTCAGGCGCAACGCCAATCAGAGCACAAGGTTTTGCAGAGCATCTGGAGCTTGAATTGATGGTTAAGGCTGGCCTGACTCCTTCCCAGGTTATTCAAATCGCGACAATAAATTCGGCAAAGGTGTTAAGAATAGATAAGCAATATGGCACCCTGGCCAAAGGCAAAAAAGCAGACCTGATCGTTCTGGATGCAAACCCTTTGGATGATATCAAAAACACCAGGAAAATAAATGCAGTTTATAAATCGGGTAAACAAGTAAGTAGCGGTCCGGTTTCTAAAAATTGATTATTTAAGCTGTCTATTCATAACTCATATTACTTACAATCTTGAACAGGATTATTGATTGCGAATTATTTTCCTTAAATAAAAATAGCCTTATTCCCATGTATAAGCAACTTATCTGGTCTGTAACAAATGGTATTGAGCGAAAAGATTTTAAGAATGGAGACAGACTTCCATCGATTAATAAATTCAGCAGCCATCACCAGATATCCAGGGCTACGGTTGAAGCAGGATATCTGGAATTGGGTAAGCTGGGACTTATCTCTAAATCACACGGTAAAGGGCACTTTATTGTAGTCAAAAATCATCCTGACCATCCATTTGCGCATACTCAAATGTTTAAATCTTTATACGATTGAACTTATTAACTCACACTACACTTGTAACATTCATAAATTAAACGGCTATTCTTAAAATCATCAGAGATATTGAGTCAACTTCAAACGTTTCTTTTGATATGATTCTGACTCAAACGGCTTAGCCTTTCAAGCGATACGCTAAGATAAGAGGCGATCATGTGCAGCGGTACGCGACTATTGAATGCTGGATATGATTTGTAAAATTATCATATTTCTCTTCCGCAGTTTCACTGATATTGCTTAGAATTCTGTTCTGGCTAACATTGAAACTCTTTATTCCGGTCTCTTTATAAATATTTGAAAAGTAGATTTTTTTGCATGAATCAAAGTGAATTTTTACTTAAGATTTTATCTGATAGATATTTACAAGTGGACAAACACTTGTTTTTGGGCAAAATGGCAGGAATGGTTTGATCATTTCCAATAGGAAAGCACCTGTCCTCAATGGCAGGTGCTTTCATTATTAATACTCCGATTACTTAAGATATTGTCTCAGCTGGGCGGATGCCTGAACAAACAGGTCTTTGGTTTGTGGAATTTCAGACAGAGGGTTCAATAAACCGAAATCATGAATAACTCCGTTGTATCTTACCGTTGTAGCCTTTACACCTGCCTCTAAAAGTTTACGTCCGTACGCTTCGCCCTCATCACGAAGCACATCATTTTCAGCAACCTGGATCAAAGTCGGAGGTAAGCCTTTCAATTGTTCAAGAGACGCAAGCAATGGAGAAACGTGGATATCAGTACGTTTTGAATGATCAGGAACATACAGGTCATACAGGTATTCCATAAATGGAATCGTTAAAAAACGGTCGGCTCCAAAGGATTTGAAGGATTCGTTAGTGAAGTCTGTATCAAGAGTCGGCCACATCAGAATGGTTGTTTTAATTTCAGGGCCTTTACGTTCTTTGGCCAATAATGATACAACCGCAGCCATGTTTCCTCCTGCACTGTTGCCAATCACGGCTAATCTTTTCCCGTCAACATTTATTTCTGCACCATGTTCAGCTACCCATTTTGTTGCGGCATATACTTCATTGATCGCCTTTGGATATTGGGCTTCCGGTGTGCGGGTATATTCTACAAAAACACCGACAGCTCCCGATCCCAATACCAGATCCCTGACCATTCGCTTATGCGTAGGGTAGTCTCCCAGAATCCAGCCGCCGCCATGTACGAAAATAAATACCGGAAGCACGCCCTTAACATTTTTTGGGCGCATAATGTTCAGTTTAACAGTTTCGCCTTCGGCAGTGATCGTTTTTTCTGATTCCGTTATTTGTGAATAGTCGTAGGTTACGTTTGCCTGGGCACCTTCCAAAACTTTCCGTGCATTTTCTTTTGATAACGTTTCGATGCCCGGACCATCATGGATCGCTTTAAGAAAGCCACGCACATCCGGACTTAAATGTGTATCGGTTGCATAATCTTTTACCTGGGCATTTACTTCGGATACAACAGCAGTTGCTAAAAGTATACCGGCAACAATGGCGATGGCTTTACTACCTGATTTTTGCGTTTTCATTGTATTGTTTTGATTTTTTATGATGTCTTAATTGACAATACAAAGGTGCAGGAACGAGGCAGGGCAAGAAATGGATAAACTGCCCGAAGACATGGCGTTTTTGCCCAAAGCAAGTATTTTTGATAAACCGCTTGTTGAGAAACAGATTTCAAAATGGTTTCGGGTAAATCAATTTAATTTTGACTACAGCAATGATGGATTTGACTACAACTGTTTATTTATTGTTGCGCAACTTTGTATTAACAATAGAATAGAAACCAAAACAGAAATCAAATGCGTGTTTTTGTAACAGGGGCCACAGGTTTTGTCGGCTCCGCTGTCGTTCAGGAATTAATTAGTGCTGGCCATCAGGTATTGGGTCTTGCCCGTTCGGATGAAGGTGCCCAATCGCTTATAGCCGCTGGTGCTGAGGTTCACCGGGGAGATCTGGAAGACCTTGATAGCTTGCGAAGTGGTGCCGCCGTTTCCGACGGAGTGATCCATACCGGCTTCGTCCATGATTTTACCAGATATGAGGAAGTTTGCGAGATCGACAGGCGGGCTATCGAGGCACTTGGCGCGGAGCTGGCAGGTTCTGGCCGTCCTCTGATCATCACTTCCGGAATCGGAATGCTAAACACACCGGGCCGTTTGGGAACAGAACAGGACATTCCGCTCAGATCCAATCCAAATCCGCGCATCGCTTCGGAATATGAAGCGGAGGCTGTCGGAACCAATGGTGTACGCGTGGCGATAGTTCGCCTGCCGCCAACCGTTCACGACAAAGGCGATCACGGCTTCGTTCCCATACTGATTGGTATAGCACGTGAAAAGGGGATTTCAGTATATAAAGAGGCAGGGCTGAATCGCTGGCCGGCTGTGCACCGTTTGGACGCTGCAAAGCTTTTCAGGCTGGCGTTGGAAAAGGCTCCTGTCGGAACGGTGCGTTATCATGCAGTTGCAGAAGAAGGCCTGGAATTCCGCGAAATAGCTGGAAGCCATTGGCAAAGGCCTGAATGTCGCGGCTGTCAGCAAATCTCCGGAAGAAGCTGCCTTGCATTTTACCTGGTTCGCCCACTTTGCAAGTATGGATTGTGCTGCTTCCAGTGAGCAAACGAAGAAATTGCTGGACTGGCATCCGGTGCAGCCAACTTTAACTGAAGATCTCAATGAGGGCGACTACTTCGAAGTTTAAACTGGAAAATCAACATTTTACGGACATGTAAAACATATCTAGAAGTAAACGCGAAAGTTAAAAGCCGGGATGGGAATTATTTTTCCATCCCGGCTTTTGATTGAAATATAACGTTTGCCAGTTTTAATTCAAACGGATCTGTAACATTCCTGTGAAGAATAGAAAGAGTTGATTTATAATCATTTTCCCAATAAAAATTAACTTTATTGTTTATAATTGGTATAAATAATAATAGTTTTGCGGAGAAATTAAACTCAATCTATAATGACAAGAAAATTACTGTATCTCATAGCCTGTTTCATTTTTATCCCCTTTTCGCTTTTTGCACAGACTGGCAACATCCATGGTATTGTCAGGACATCAGACGGGCAACCCGCTGAATTTGTGAGTGTATCTGTCAAAGGCACCAGCAGAGGATCACTCACAGACAAAACCGGTAACTACCAGATCAAAGGAATTAAACCGGGAACCCATACCATAACAGCCTATTTTCTTGGGCTTGTAAAGCAGGAACAAAGCGTTGAGGTACAAGCGGGAGAATCAGCAAATGTTGAATTTACGCTTAAAGAAAATTCTGCCCAGTTACAGGAAGTTACGATCTCTACAAACAGGGAAAAAGTGAGTGTAGCAAAAATGCCATTGAAGGACCTGGAAAACCCGCAGGTTTACAGCACAATTTCATCTGAAATTATGAAGCAGCAGATCATTACCAATTATGACGATGCTATGAGAAATGTCCCGGGGATTTCCAGGACCTGGGAGTCTACAGGAAGGGGTGGGGATGGTGCTGCATACTTTGCGCTGAGAGGTTTTGAAGCACAGGCCACGCTGGTTAACGGCTTACCGGGACTAACAAGCGGAAATCTGGATCCTGCCAATATTGAAGAAATACAGGTGATCAAAGGCCCTTCCGGAACATTATTTGGCGGGAGTTTTTACGGGTATGGAGGTTTTATCAATACAATTACTAAAAAACCGCATTTTACTTTTGATGGTGAGGTAACCTACAATGTCGGGAGTTTCGGGCTTAACAGGATCACTGCGGATATCAACGCCCCGATCAGTAAAAAAGATAAAATTGCATTGCGTATCAATACAGCGTACCATACAGAAAATAGCTTTCAGGATGCAGGTTTTAAAAAGTCTTTTTTCATTGCGCCATCATTGGTTTATGAAGTAAATGACAAGCTTACATTTCATTTTATGACTGAGATTCTGCAGGAAGAAAGAGCCGTTGCGCCTATCTTCTTTCATTCCGATAGATTCAGCCCGCTGGATTTCAGAAATATTAAAGAACTGAACCTCAATAATAATCTTTCATTTACCAGCAACGACCTGACGATCAGGAATCCCCGGTTTAATCTGCAGGGACAAATGTTGTACAAATTGTCGGGGCAATGGACTTCACAAACGGTTATTTCGCGGGGATCGGTAAAGTCGGATGGTATTTATTCTTACATATGGGATGATGTTGCGGGAGACAATTATTTTAGCCAGTACTTTCATAATGAGCAGCAAACGACCAATACGACGGATATTCAGCAGAATTTCAATGGTGATTTCCAGATCGGCGGCATGAGAAACCGGCTTTTGATTGGCCTGGATTATTTCAACCGTAATGTAATCGCGGGCGGATCGGGCTGGGCCTGGGCCAGGAATGTAACACCGCAGGGAGACGAGAATTTTGTCGATCCATATTCAGGTGATACGCTGGCACCGGTTTATATGACAAAGCAATCCATCGATCAGTTGCTTGCCGGATCTGGTTCTGGCGGCAGTAATATTTCCAACAGTTCATACAGTGCTTACGCTTCCAACGTATTGAATATTACGCCAAATATTATGGCCATGGTCAGTTTAAGGGCAGATTATTTTGATTCTAAAGGAGAAAAAAGTGATCCGGAAGATGATTTTGGCCAGTTTGCATTGTCTCCCAAATTAGGACTGGTATATCAGCCAATTCCTGATAAAGTTTCACTTTTTGCCAATTATATGAATGCCTTTATCAATGTTGCCCCGGAGCAAGTGGCGGATGCTGACGGGAGTAATATACGCGTAAAATCATTTAAACCCGAACATGCCGATCAGGTAGAGTATGGTGTAAAAACAAATTTGTTCTCAAACCAGCTGCATGCAACCGTGTCTGTGTATGATATCAAAGTGAGCAACAGGGTAATGCCTGATCCGAATAATCCGAGAAATGTTATACAGGGCGGAAAAGTAGGAAGCAAAGGGTTCGAGCTTGAATTAAGTTCAAGTCCCGTTCGCGGATTGGACCTGATAGCGGGTTACAGCCACAACAAAACACAGATACTGGCTGGTGATAAGGAAGATTTTTATTCGGAGCCGGGCAGGGCACCAGGCGGACAGGGACCGCAGAATCTTGCCAACTTTTGGGCAACTTATAAGTTTATAAAAGGAAATCTGAAAAATTTCGGATTAGGATTCGGTGGAAATTATGCAAGCGAATATAAGGTAATTGATAACAGTAAAACAGGTGAATTTGACCTGCCGGCGTACACCTTGCTGAATGCAAGTATCTTCTATAATGCAGAACATTACAGATTTGCATTGAATGTAAATAACCTAGGTAATGAAAGATACTACATTGGCTACTGGTCCGTGAACCCTCAAAAACCAAGAAACGTAGCGGCAAGTTTTGCTTATAAATTCTAAGTGTAGAGTTGGAGGTTGCTTCTGTTTAAACGCAGGGTTAAGGGGAGGTATGCCGCAGAGTTGTGCTGGGAATTAGACTACTTTACAACATACTATTCGTTTGCTACTAATTAAGGAGAGGCTTATTGCGACGAAGAATCAAAGACACAAAGTTTAATATAGGAGACCTTATCACGAATTATATTGTAAGCCAGTATAGCAGTCGGCAATCGGCAATCTTAAAAAATCTCCTTCCTTGCATCAATTTGATAGCGGAATGCCGACGGCCTTTAGCAATACAAAAGAATTCGTGATAAGGTCTGGTAACGTAAACTTTGTGTCTTTGATTCTTTGTGGTATTTTCTTCTTTATCACCTCTCAATAATTGAACAAAACTATCCGTGGCACAGCTGATTCATGAAGCTTCGTAAAACCCTGATCGGGCAGTCGTGCCACGGATACACATTTAAACACTTTTATTATTAGGAATTTACTGCTATGCTATTATCGCAAAGCAACTCTGCGTCCACCGCGCCAAACTCTCTTTACTCTGCGTTTAAAAACTTCAATCCATACTACTCCGTTAACAGCAGCTTAACCCTCTCCTTAAAAGCGTTCGACTGGATTTTCAAAATATATATTCCTTTTGGTAGCGGTATAGAAGAAATATCCATGTCCACTTTGGAAGCCGGAGCGGCCGGTTGTACAGGACTAATCTGGTAAGTATTTCCTGACAAACCGATCAGCTGAAAATCTACTTTTCCCTGATGTGCTTTGGAAATTTGTATGGTAAAACGTCTTCCTGCCGGATTGGGATAAATACCCGAGACTTCCGGTTCAGTTTCTGACGAGACAATTTCCTCTTCTACACCACTTCTGGCAGCCGGTGGTGCCAGGGATGTAATAACCAGCTGAGGTTTATTGGTTGCATTTTCGCGGCTGTTAAAGTTGAGTTGCACATTCTGATTAGCCGGATTTGTTACAAAAAGACTCACTGTTTTATCTCCTGCCAGCTGGGATTTTACAAAGGCCGTTACATCGATCTCATAATATCTGGCAGTGCCGTTTACATTCACACTTCCCAACGCCGGAGCCGAGCTCACCGGTGCATTCGACCAGTTGATGCCGGTTTCCGTCCAGTCATCATTGCTGACACCGAAAGCAGAAATACCAATAGTTGCGTTACTCTGTGCATTGTAACCATACAGCCGCAGTTTGGCTGAATTTACCTGGCTGACACCGGCCAAAGGGAATTTCAGGTATGTACCGCGCTGGTAGCTGGGCAGGCTGCCTGTTTTTACTTCCAGTGTGCCGGCTGTCCCGTAGTTGGTGGCCTCATGGGGTGTGTTACGGATGTAGGCATCAGCGAGCGGTCCCAGAGTTACCTGGGTTGGCACCACTTCAATAGCAGCGATAATGGGGTTGTCGGCTGCACCTTTCAGAAAGTCAATATTCAGGATTCCATCTGTAACCGTCACGGGAAAAGTTTCTGTTCCGGCACGCATGGCACCACCTGCATTGACAAAAATATCATAGTTGGTCAGCTTTCTGGCACCTTCGATATTGACATGGAACTGCCTTCTTGCCGTGCCGGTTGTACCACTCCTTGAAGGGATGCCCCAATATATTTCTGCAAAATGCAGCACCACATTGTACGTGCCATTAGTAACGGGCACATTGTAGCTGAACGAGGAACCGAAGCGCTGTTCTTTGTAAAGCTGATCGTCGGCCGTAGCCGTTATATCCCCTGCAATCGCATTGGAAACCTGGGTGGTACCCGTAAAATACTGATCGGCACTGAAAGCCCGGCTGCCCGAAGCTGTGAAAGCCGCACCACCTGAATTGATGCGCAGGGAAACAGGCCCGGCAGGAACCGGTGAGATCTTATAAAGTTCGTAGCCATACTGCCCCGTATTGGCGCTTATCAGTAAAGTTTTGTTTATCGTTTTCATGGCTATTACGCCTGTATTGCCGTCCGGAGTGAGGTCTTCCAGTATGCGGGTACCTTCGGATGTGCCGTCGCTCCGCCAGATTTCGCGTCCTGTGGCAGGTTCATAATAATCAAAGTAAAACACGCCATCCAGGCTCTCAGTATGCTGCGTGAAATAACGGACATCTTTTTGCGGCGCCTGTGTAAGCCTGTGCGTCCCGGCAACGGTTCCGTCACTTACCCAAACCTGATCGCCGAGAGCAGGATCGGTATGAATGAAGAAAAGCTTACCATTTACGTTGGTTTGTAAGCGAAAAGGAGCTAATGAGCTGCCCAGATCCGGGTCAGGATTCAGATCAATATCCAGGACGGCCAGCTGAAAGGTTCCATTGACCGTCCCGTCCGTTCTCCAGAGGGACTTTTTACCATCCTCGGTGGTTATTGATGTTATATAAAATAATCCGCCTGCTTCGAAAAGGCTTGCCGGGGAAAATGGAAGACTGGCCACAGTTCCTGTTCCTGCCGTTGTTCCATCTGTTTTGATAAGTTTAGTGCCCGTACTACTGCTAAAAAGTCCATACAGATTGTCATCAGACACTTTAAGCAAACTGCCAAGTGGTGCGCCCGCCGAAACAAATTCCGGTGCTATTTGTGTACCTGTCCCGGTTCCATTGCTTTTCCAGATCTTATTACCATTGGATTGATCGTTCATACCAAAATACAACTGCCCTTTGAATGCGATTGGTTTAAAGCTTTGGCCGCTAACACTGTTAAATGCCCTGATAAAACTGGTTACGACGGGTGTTCCTTCGCTTTTCCATAATTCCATACGGCCACTATAATAAAAAAGTATGAAATATAAGGTGTTGCCTACGGCGGTCAGTGAATAGATCTGCTTGACACCAAACTTCGGATCTGATAAGTCCGCCACCAGAACAGCGTCACCTGTTGTTCCGCTGGTTCTCCATATCCTGTCTACGTTCCGATCATTACTTTCCGTATAATAGACGAATCCATCAGTAGCGGCGATTTGGATTGATATATCACTCATTTTCTGTACTTCTACGGTTCCTTCCCGTGATCCATCAGATTTCCATAAACCGTAGGAGCCATATGAGGGGTTTGCAGTAAAGTACAATGTTCCGTTTGCATCTGTAAAATTGTAAGGAAGTGATTCACTGGTTGTAATATCGGTGATTCGCTGTGGGGCTGCCGTGGTCAGATCAGTACGGAAAAGTCCGCCACCCGTTGCAGGGCTTCCGGTAAAAAGTACATGACTCCCCAACAGAACGGGATTGCCGCCCGGAAAATCGGCCAGTACTACTGTCCCCGTGGCAGTGCCATTTGTTTTCCAGAGTTTCCCATCCGAGTAGCCGCCCTCAAATACCAGATTATCGCCGGCAACGATAATACTTTCGATTTCATAAACATAACTGGTTGCGTTCAGGTTAGTCACCTGCACCGTTCCTGCCGCCGTTCCGTCACTCTTCCAGATTTCATTATAAATGCCTGTACTGGCAGAAAAAAAGAGGGTTCCATTCAGATTGGTGAGATGATCAGGACGGGAACCTGATCTGGTATCACCCGGATTAATATCCTTTACCAGAACAGTTCCGTCGACTGACCCGTCCGTTTTCCAAAGCTCCAGACCATAAAATCCATCATTAGCAGCAAAGTAAACATTTGTTCCAATGGCAAATGGATTTCCCATATTTGTAAGGCCGCTTGTGAGCGTTGTGATGCTGGTCCCGTTTGTTTTGTAAAGCACATCAAAGCTGGCGAAATACATGTCTTTCCCTGCAGCAGTTGGCTGGAAAGAATCACCAATAAAGCTCGCGCCTGCTTTGGTGCCTGCCGCCGTACCGTCGCTGCTCCAGATATTTGCAACGTCTCCTTCATTTATACCTGATCGGTAAAGAAAATAGAGTTTGCCTTTGAAGTTATAAAAATCCTGTATCCTCGAACCGTTCTCTCTCGCTCCAAGGTCTTTGAGAAGTGCAGTTCCCGCAATGGTGCCATCTGTTTTCCAAAGCTGGTTCCGCTGATAATCCTGTGAACCCGAAAAATAAATCGTGCCGTTGATTTCCAGTATGGCAGACTCGTCATAAAACGAAAGCGAGAGCCGGTGGAAGGGGATCGTTCCTTCTTTTGTTCCGTCACTGCGGAACAACCACCAGCTGTTGTTGTACCAGGTCTTGTAAAAAGCGTAACCATTGGCACTAACCAGTCCTCTGGGTTCGTCTTCACCATTACTGATATCTGTCAGGCGTACTGTCCCGGCTTTTGTACCATCAGTTACAAAGAGCTGGTTATCATATCCTTGCTGATAAGACAGGAAAAAGAGTTTTCCATTGGCTACAACGCGATTTTCAATATTAAAGCCGATAGAACCCGGTGTTGTATTAATATCTTTGACAAGTTGGATCTCCTGTGCTTTCGCAGCTACATTTATCAGCACGCAGAATGAAAAAAGAAGTAATTTTTTGATCATAAAGAAGTAGTATAAGTTAAGTTAAAATACACCTGGTTCATTTGTCTGTACCAGATTCATGTTATAACTCTATGGTGCTTCCCGACTGTCCACTATAGCATTGGGAAGTTCTTTTTCAAGCGACTCCCGGTATTTGATACAGCCGCGCATGAATTGTGGCCAGGGAGGCACTGCTACATCAGGAAGTGTCTGTTCAGGCATTAGCCCCCAAAGTTTGGGATGGTGCCAGCACAATTCATGGCCGGAATTATCCCGGTGCTCACGGATGCCTGCCCTAAGTTTCTTAATCTCATGAATTAACCACTCCGGGCTTTTATTGTCCAGATCGGTATCCAGTGTAGAATTGTTTCCAGTGTCCATATTTTTATCAATTATTTAAACGTGGAGTGAAGGAGAGTTTGGCGCGGAGTTTCGCCGGGATTTTAAACTAAAACTCTGCGGAAAACTCCCTTCAACTCTGCGTTTAAAAACTTCAATCCATACTACTCCGTTAACAGCAGCTTAACCCTCTCCTTAAAAGCGTTCGACTGGATTTTCAAAATATATATTCCCTTTGGTAATTGCATGGAAGAAATATCCATGTCTACTTTGGAAGCCGGAGTGGCCGGTTGTACAGGACTAATCTGATAAGTATTTCCTGACAAACTGATCAGCTGAAAATCTACTTTTCCCTGATGTGCTTTGGAAATATGTACCGTAAAACGTTTACCGGCCGGATTGGGATAAATACCTGAGACTTCCTGCTTATAATCTGCTACTACAGCATCCTCATCCGATCCGCTTCTGGCGGCAGGAGGTGCCAATGATTCAATGACCAGCTGCGGCGGGTAAGCTTCATTCTCCCTGCTGTAAAAGCTCAGTTGTACATTCTGGTTAGCTGGGTTTGTAATATACAAACTCACTATTTTATCCGTTGCCAGCTGGGATTTTACAAAGGCCGTTACATCGATCTCATAATATCTGGCAGTGCCGTTCACATTCACACTTCCCAATGCCGGAGCCGAGCTCAGCGGGGCATTCGACCAGTTGATGCCGGTTTCCGTCCAGTCATCATTGCTGACACCGAAAGCAGAAATACCAATAGTTGCGTTGCTCTGTGCATTGTAACCATACAGCCGCAGTTTGGCTGAATTTACCTGGCTGACACCGGCCAAAGGGAATTTCAGGTATGTACCGCGCTGGTAGCTGGGCAGGCTGCCGGTCTTGACTTCCAGTATGCCGGCTGTCCCGTAGTTGGTGGCCTCATGGGGCGTATTGCGGATATAAGCATCAGCCAGCGGTCCCAGAGTTACCTGCGTTGGCACCACTTCAATAGCAGCGATAATGGGGTTGTCGGCTGCACCTTTCAGAAAGTCAATATTCAGGATTCCGTCTGTTACCGTTACGGGAAAAGTTTCTGTTCCGGCACGCATGGCACCACCTGCTTTGACAAAAATATCATAGTTGGTCAGCTTTCTGGCACCTTCCATATTGACATGGAACTGCCTTCTTGCCGTACCCGTTGTACCGCTCCTGGAAGGGATACCCCAATATATTTCCGCAAAATGCAGCACCACATTGTACGTGCCATTAGTAACGGGCACATTGTAGCTGAACGAGGAACCGAAGCGCTGTTCTTTGTAAAGCTGGTCGTCGGCCGTAGCCGTTATATCACCCGCAATCGCATTGGAAACCTGGGTGGTACCGGTAAAATACTGATCGGCACTGAAAGCCCGGCTGCCCGAAGCTGTGAAAGCCGCACCGCCGGAATTGATGCGCAGGGAAGGTGCAGCGATGGCGGGTTCAAACTTATAAAGTTCATAGCCGGTTGATTCGGTAAAAGCACTCATCATCAGTATATTGTTAAGCCTTTTCATGTCTCTGATACCTGTATTGCCATTCGGGGTAAAGTCTTCCAGCACGTGAGTACCCTCAGGTGTGCCATCGCTTTGCCAGATTTCACCTCCTGTGGCAGGTTCATAATAATCAAAATACAGGAGTCCGCCCAGGCTCTCTGTATGCCTCGTAAAAAATGGGATCCTGCTTTGTTTTGCCTGTGTGATCCTGCGTGTTCCGGCCACAGTGCCATCACTTACCCACAACTGGTCGCCGAGGGCTGTGTTGGTATTCATAAAAAACAGCTTGCCGTTTACATCAGTCTGCAGGCGGAAAGGATCTGCCGGCCTGCCCAGTTCAGTGTTGTAATTGAGTTTAACGTCCAGAGAAGTCAGCTGAAAGGTTCCGTTGACAGTCCCGTCCGTTCTCCATAGTAACTTTTTTTCATCCGCCAAGGTTGCTGATGTCATGTAAACCAATCCGCCTGCCCCAAAAAGGCTGGCCGGAGAAAAAGGCAGACTGGCTGCGGTCGTCGTTCCTGCCAGTGTTCCATTTGATTTAATGAGTTTAGTACCGGTACCGCTGTCGAAAAATCCATACAGATTGTCGCCTATCACACTGAAGGTCGTGCCTTCGCTACTGGTGATCAATGAACCGCTGGAAGCAAATTCCGGCGCTAATTGTGTTCCTGACCCTGTGCCATTGCTTTTCCAGATTTTATAGCCGTTTTGATAAATAGCAAAATATAGCTGCCCTTTAAATGCGATTGGTACAAAGGGCAGGTCATCAGAAGTGGCAAAAGCCCTGATAAAACTGGTCGTCGCAGACGTTCCTTCGCTTTTCCATAATTCCTGCCTGCCAGAGGTTTGAATCATGAAATATACGGTGTTGCCTATAATGGTAAACGATTTGACACCAGTTTTTATCGGGACAGGAACAGCATCCTCCATTGTTTCGTCCAATCTGAATAATGAAGTTCCAATTGTATAATAAACCTTGCCATTGGCAGCAGCGAGCTGGAATGGACGGTAACTTGTGTGCTCCACCAGCATAGTTCCTGCCGTCGTACCGTCAGATTTCCACAAACCATCTAAGCTGTCGCTTGAGAAGTCCGTTGAAAAATACAAGGTTCCATCCGCGTTTATCAGATTTTCGGGATATGAGTTTTCATTGACTATCCTGGTGATTCGCCCGGTGCTTCCAGTGGTCAGATTCGTCCGGAAAAGTCCGCCCCCTGAAGATGGATTTGCATAGAAGACCACGTTGTTTCCTAACAGAACCGGGGTAAAAGCAGTAAAATTGGTCAGTAACACGGTACCTGCTGCCGTACCATCAGTCTTCCATAACCTTCCACCCTGGTATTCATCTGTAAAAACCAGGTTATTGCCCGCAGCTTCCAGATTACTGATAAAAAAAACAAAGTTATCTGCGTTCAGGTTAGTGACCTGCACAGTTCCCGCCGCCGTTCCGTCACTTTTCCAGATCTCAGTACGGACAGTAGATCGGGCTGAGAAATATAGTGTACCGTTCAGGTTAGTGAACTGTTCCGGATCAGAACTATTATTACCCGGATAAATATCCTTTATCAGCACAGTCCCCGCAACGGTCCCGTCTGTTTTCCAAAGCTCCCGTCCATGTATTCTGTCATTTGCTGTAAAAAAGATCTTCTTGCCGATAGCAATGGGACGACTAATCCTTGCCATGCCGCTAATAAGCGCCGTGATGCCTGTCCCATCCGGGTTCATACTATAGAGGTCATGCTCCTCCTCTTCTTCGCCAGTTGTAAAATAGACCTTTGTACCTATCGTGATGGGATTATTTATGTCAGTCAGGCCGCTTGTGACCGGGGTGATACTGGCCCCGTCAGTTTTATAAAGTACATCTGAGTCGGAGAAATACATATAATTCCCCGCAGTAGCCGGATTGAAAAAGCCATAGGAATTTGCACTGGCTACGTAATTTGCACCTGCTTTGGTGCCTGCCTCCGTACCATCACTGCTCCATATCGTGCTAACTGACCCGGGATTATTGTTCGACCGAATGATGAAATAGAGCTTACCATTAAAATTGTAAAAATCCTGTATCCTGTTAGATCCTCTTACACCAAGGTCTTTGACAAGCATAGTGCCGGCGGTGGTTCCATCCGTTTTCCAGAGCTGGATCCTGTCTCTGCCATCGTGGCCAGAAAAGTATATCGTTCCATCAATTTCCAGCATAGCAGACCTGTCATAAAAGGATGTTGATAGTTTTCGCAAGGGAAAAGTCCCTTCCTTTGTGCCGTCACTGCGGAAAAGATAGTAGTTGTCGTATTGCCACGACTTGTAAAAAACATACCCGTTACCCGTAGTCAGGTTGTAAGGTTCGTCCTCACCTTCATCATTATCTGTCAGGCGTAGTGTTCCTGATTCCGTTCCGTCAGTCACAAAAAGCTGGCGGCCAAATGGTGAATAGGTCAGGTAAAAGATTTTTCCATTGACAACTACGTGATCGTTAAGGGAAACACTGTTAGAACTTGGTTTTGTATTGATATCTTTAACAAGCTGGATCTGCTGCGCCATCATAGCCGTATTCATCAGCGTGCAGAACGTGAAAACAAGTAATAATTTAATCATACAGGAATAGTTTAAGTTTATTTTAAACTTTAATTAATCCTATAAATATAGATGTTTTTTAAATTGTTATTTGGTTTGAAATAAGTTTTGTGAAGTTTTTAAAAGGTTAGTATAATGATTTCATTTATAATAGGTTAAAGTGTCGATTTGGTTCTGATATTTCTCTCAAATTACTATTATGCGACCTTACTATTAGTTCCTGCCAGGATTATTGAAATACTGAATATATCCAGATTTTATATTTATAAAGTTTATGAAAATAGTCGCTGACCCGCTAGTATTTCAGGGATAGAATATACTTGTGATAGTATGAGTGAATAAATAGCGCAGGATCAGATTCCCAATAAATCAATTGTCCTTATCTCAATGAAAAAAAACTTTATCAACCCACCGGATTTACCGAAATGGACGCAGGCTTTTTCACAGGTGGTGACTGTCAGTAACGGTGGCCTGCTCACGATCTATCTTTCCGGGCAGGTTTCGGTTGATCAGGATAATAATCTGGTTGGTGGGGATGACCTGGGGAAACAGGCCGATCGGGCTTTTCATAATCTTCAACTGGCGCTGGAGTCAGCCGGGGCGACGACAAAGGATGTTGTCAAACTCAATATTTTTGTAAAGGATTACAAATTTGCAGATGCGAATACCATTAGTAATGCGTTGCAAAAGGCTTTCCCGCATGAAAATCTTCCTGCGAGTACCTGGTTTGGCGTCCAATCCCTGGCTCTTGATGGTATGTTAATAGAAATCGACGCTATTGCGATATTTGCAGACAAGGATTTTACAAAGTTGTAACGCGGACAGGTTAAAAAATATGTTTAGTATTTTCACCTCATTTTCGGTACTTCCCACACTTTAACAACCTCATCGTTAATTAATTTTGACACCTGTCCATTTTTGTCTTTTACAAAATTAAGTTTCCAGTTCACTACCTTAACAAACAGGCTGGTTTCAGATGTAGCTCCGAGTTCCCATTTGGGTTGCCCCGGAAGCTGCATATAGAGTTTGCCGACTTCCCGACTGACGGTCAAATGCCATTTTTTGTCTCCATAATTACCCAGAAGCGGCTCACTTTGTGCATCACTTAGCTTTATTTCTACCACCCTTTCTACAAATGGCGTAATGGCATTATACCAGAACCGGTGCCAGACTGGCGAACCCCAGCCTAAGACAATACCTGTTTGTAAAAGGAAAATTAGTAAAGAGCCAAACCATGTGATGAAATGTACACGTTTTAATGTGAGCCAATCGTAAACGAACAAGGGAATTAAAAGCAGATCGAGATAAATAAACCGGATAAAAAGTGCTGTCTGTATTCCGGGCAGGAAACGTATCCGGTCAACTGCTGCCTGCAGGACTACAACCGTTGCAAGGAAAAGCAGCCTTTTGTGTGCACTGATATTCTTTTTACGCACCAGCATTCCCCACGTAAAGAAAATTCCAAAAAATATAAGCCCGTCTAGCTGGATAAATAAAATATCAAATTGCCCGTCTGCTTCCGGTGGATTATTGGCAATAAGAGCGCGAACAGTAACAATTACAAGAGAAAGCCAGACGAGTATGCCAAATACAAAACCAGTTTGCCCCAATTGGCGATGGCGTTTTATGTTTGCATTGGCCACAAGCAGGCTCTGCGCCAGAAAAATTCCGAGCCAGACTGTCATGATGAACCCGTGAACATGCAAAAACCAATGAACTTTGATTTGTCCGCTTGCGATCATTTGATAGTCTGGTACAAAACCTAATATAACTAAAATGGGAAAGAGAACCGCCATGAAAACGAAAAAGTATCTACCGCGGCGAGCCGGTATTTTTTTGGATTCTGTACCTTCTAATATGCTGATCATTTCGCGGGAATTGTAAGTTCTTGAATCAGGTTTAATGTGTTATCGTGCAGGTCAGAACAGGATAACCGTGACAAGTTGTGCAGCAATAATGCTCATGCCGCCAATAATGGTGATTCTGTGTATGCGGCTTGTGGTTGTAAGGTCATAAGCGATTAATGGAATCAGCAGCAGGTCCAGGTAAAAAAAGAAAACATTCGGATTTTCCATTCCATACCACGGAAGCCAGCTCATCCTGCCGACAGCTGCCTGTAATAAAACCAGCATAGCCAGGTAAAGCAGGCGTTTGTGTTCTGCTGCTTTTCTCCGGGCGAGCACGGCCCGGACGAAGAAGAAACCAAACAAATTCATGGCCGAGACTTGTACCCAAAGTGCTGGCCAAATCACTTCCTTCAGACTATGTACGTGAGGAGGAAAACCGATCAGGACGCGGTAACTCACGATACCCATAGAAAGCCAAACCATTACTCCCAGGCCAATGGAATAAAAACCCAGTTTCCGATGCAGTTTCAGATTACCATTTTTGACCAGGATGGTCTGTATTAAAAATACGACGAACCACGCAGCCATGATCGCACCGTGAACATGGACAAACCAGTGAAATTTGAATGTGCCGGCATATGCGGCCTGATAGCTAGGCACAAATCCTGCAACGGCCATAATACAAAACACGCAAGCCATTGCCGCGAAGAAATACCTTCCCGATCTTTCATGATTTGAAAGCTTTTTCTCTTGTAAAAAGTCGTTTTCCCGAGACGGAATGATCATGGCCGGTTGAGTGAAGTATCTGTTTGAGAAAGAATGTGATTGTAAAGCTGCAGCACAAAATCGAATGAAAACCAGCAGATTATCAGGATAACGATTCCGTATGCCAGGATCATGACGAGCAGCAATGTCTTTTCCAGGTCGGGCAGATGAGTTTTCATGAATTTTCTTTTGATTGAGCGGATGGAAATCTTTCAACCAAAAGTAAGGTGTTCAGCCAGGCACAGGTTAGTACAATCAGCCCTCAATATATTAACCTCGTAACGGGTGGATTACAAGAAGTTATTCGGGAATTGAAGCCTGCTAATCCTGTAACAAAAGCTGTAACAACGGTAACAAAGCGATGCTAACGGTGAAAGCGGATATTGATTAAAGTGTACGGTCCAGCTCTGCAACGAAGGCCGACGGAGTTTTGCCGAACTGTTCCTGGAAGCATTTGGAAAAATAAGAATGCGAGGCGAAACCGACCTGATCAGCAATCTGCGATACGGTACCGCTATTGGCGGCTAACAATTGTGCTGCGCGCCGGAGCCGGATGGTGCGCAGGAAATCGCTGGGTGACTGCCCGGTCAGTGCATGCAGCTTGCGGTACAATTGCATCCGGCTCATGCCAATTTCGCGGCCGAAGGTTTCTACACTGAAATTCTCATCAGCCATGAATCGTTCTATAATTGCCATTGCACGATTTAAAAATTGCTCGTCGTAGGAAGAAATAGCAATGTTTCCGGGTTGTAAGGTTACTTCACGGCTGTATCGTTCTTTGAGCTGTCGGCGTATTTCGATGAGGTTATCAATACGGGTAAGCAGCTCTCTGACTTCAAACGGTTTGGTAAGATAATCGTCTGCTCCGGTTTCGAGGCCATGTAATTTACTTTCTGCCGATGCTTTTGCAGTTAACAGAATAACCGGAATATGGCTTGTTTTTTCATCTGTTTTCAGGCGTTTACAAAGTTCAATTCCATCCATTTTTGGCATCATAATGTCAGAAATTACCAAATCCGGAATATGTTCCTGGGCAAGTCGATAACCTTCCACACCATCAATCGCCTCCATTACCTGATAAATAGCATGTTGGGCAAGTGACTGGATAATGAAATCGCGAAGGTCAGTATTGTCTTCTACGACCAAAACCAGTGGAGCTTCCGGGTTCGTCTCCCGGTTTATCTTTTGTTTCTCACCGAATCCGGATACTTCATTTTTATCCTTTTTAAAACCAGGTGATACTTCGTTGGATATGGACTGCAAAACAGTTGCTGGCTCGTTCAGTTGAGCAGAATGAAGCAATTCCAGGGGCAGGGAAACCACGAATTTGCTACCCAGTCCGATAGAACTGGAAACCTTAATTGTACCCTCGTGTAGTTCCACCAGTTCACGGGTAAGAGCAAGTCCGATCCCAGACCCTTCCTGCTCGTGGGCAAGTGAATTATCAACCTGGTGAAAGCGGTCAAAAATGCGTTCGAGCTGGTCAGCAGGGATTCCTGTACCGCTGTCGGTAACCGTAAATTCAACAGCTATATACGGTTTGTCAAGCGCTTTTTTTGAGATTTCCTGACCGCGCAAAATTTCCATAGACAGAGAAACCCTGCCATTTTCCGGTGTAAACTTAAATGCATTGGAAAGCAGATTGTTCAGGATTTTTTCCAGTTTATCCATGTCGAAACTGAGCCAGAGATTTCCTTCCGGCACAATAACCTGAAATGCAATTCCCCGGCTTTCTGCCAAAGAAATAAAGGCATTCGCTATCCGTTTTACAAAATAAATCAGGTCGCCGGGTTGTGCATCAATCTGCATTTTTCCGGCTTCCAGTCTGGAAAGATCGAGCAATTGGTTGACCAAAAGCAAGAGCCGTTTTGCGTTCCTGTGCATGCTCCTGAACTGGCCGGAATACGGATTGTCGTCGGATATATCGGTAAGCCAGTTCTCCAGCGGACTGAGAATAAGTGTCAAAGGTGTACGGAATTCGTGTGATACATTAGTGAAAAAATCGGATTTAAGGCGATCCATTTCCAATAACTGCTGCGCTTTTATCTCTTTTATCTTCAATGCATTTTTAACACGTTCGCGCCTCAGTAAAGCTTGCCAGCCGCCAAAGAAAAGTGCAGCAAGGATAAAAACATATAAAGTATAAGCCCAGCCTGTACGCCACCAGGGTGGTGAAATGAGAATCGTCATGGATTTTTCAACCCAAATCCCGTCACTGTTGGAAGCCCTGACCCGAAAATTAAATTCTCCTGGCGGAACATTGGAGTAGTTCGCGGTACGTTCCGCGCTAACCGGATGCCATTCCGCATCGTAATTTTCGAGTTTATACGTGTACAAATGAAGTTCAGGATGCCGGAAGTCAATGGCTGCAAAGTCTATAGAGAAAACATTTTGGGTATGGTCCAGCTCTACCGATTTTTCTTGTGGCGTGATCAACTGATTATGAACCCGAAAAGCAGAGAAATTGAGTAACGGTGGAATAGGGCGGTTTATTAATAATTCTTCAGGTTGAAAATGAAAATATCTCTCCATACTTCCGAAATAAATGCTTCCATCACGCCTTTTGTAACTTCCCCCAAAAAAGAAATCTTCACCCAGCGGCACACCATAATTGGTGCTAAACCAGCGAATAGACTTCCGGTTTGCACTTACAGCTCCGATACCGTTGGACGTGGTTGCCCAAAGATTGTCCTCATTATCCGCGATCAGGGACTTTACAAACGAAAGCGTTTTGCCCGAACCACGATCTGTAAAAGGCAAAAAAACGCCACTTTTTCGTTCATAACGGTGCAGTCCCAGCGAAGATGCCACCCATATAGTGCCATGGCGATCCTCCACTATTTGCGTAACAATACTCCAGGGCAGAAAATGTTTAAACTTTCCCGTTGCCCGGTCCATCAGATTAAGCCCGCCTCCATTAGTTCCAACCCAGAATGCACCAGTATGATCTTCCTGTACGGCAAGTATATAATCATTACTGATGGAAGTGCTGTCCCGATCCTGATGCCGGTAATGCCTGAATTTTCCGGAATTGTTCTCCATTCTGTCCAGGCCACCTGCTGTCAGTATCCAGTTTGTCCCACTGCGGTCCTGATAAAAACCAGCTGCCTCTCCCGGACTCATGCTGAATACATCAGAAGAATCGTGCACGTAATGGGTAAACTTTCCTTTGGCAGTTTCATAAAGGTACAACCCATTATTCCAGGTAGAAATCCAACGATTCCCCTGCCTGTCAGTGTTTAACCTTGTCACATGATCGGTTGAAAGTTTAGTCTGTTTTCTTGCCTCTTTGAGCCAATTAGCAGCTGGTTTTGAAACAGAATCCCCTGTAATCAATCCACTAATCGTCCCAATCCAAAGAGTGCCGGTGGAGTCTTCTTCAAAATAATGAACACCGGTTAGCGTTTTTTCTTTCTTAACAGGGCTATCCGTTACGATCACCTTGACAAGATGGCCGGGAATGGTTCCTATCCAAAGTGTGCCGTCACGGGTTCGGCAGGCAGAAAAAAGGTTGAAATCGGGAAGCCCGTCCGCAGGTGTCAGATAATGTTTCACTCGGCCCGATGCCGGATCGTACCGGTTTGCACCAGCGTCAAGCGTACCGATCCAGATGGCACCTGCGGGATCCTCCCTGATAAACCGGATTCCGCTTGTAGGGAATGCCCGAAGATTTTTTTCTTTGGTAAAAGGGCGGCTAAGCCTTCCCGGATCTGTTTCCTGAAAGGGATATCGGGTAAATTTTCCGGATTTGCGATTCATAGTATGCAAGCCATCTCCGCCAGTCCCAATCCAGAAAGTTCCCCGACTGTCTTCAAAAATAGCCAGAACCCGATTTTCTATCAGCGAGTTCGGATCGGAGGGATTGTGAAGGTAACGGGTAAATGTGTTCGTCCGGCGGTCCAGCTTATTCAAACCTCCCTCAAAAAGTTTGGAACTGCCCTGATCTCCCGTTCCGATCCAGAGAGTACCTTGTTTGTCCTCATAAATACTGCTGATATGCCTGTGGCTGAGCGTCCGGGGATTTTTTGCTATGGATTGATACGGAATGAAGCGCCCTGTCGGCTTCTCCAAACGATATAGGCCACCAATTGTACCAATCCAGAGATTACCCAAATGGTCTTCAAGAAGCGCACTGATCGCGTTGTCTTCATATTTGTATTCCTTTCGTTTGATTACCTGATGATGGGTAAATTTTCCGGTTTTCGGATTCAGGCAATCCAGTCCCGAACTCCATCCTCCAATCCAGATCAATCCATCGCGGGTAGGGCAAACCGTCCTGACATTGTCCCCAGCCAGAGAATTAGGGTTTTTGGGGTCGTGCTGATATATTTTCCAGGTATATCCGTCAAAGCGCATCAAACCGGAACCCGAAGCAAGCCATAGATAACCCTGCCCATCCTGGCGTATATCTGCTATCTCATGCGCATCAAAACCCGGCGGCGTGCTGATTGTTTCAATAAGAGGCTGCTGTGCCAATAGGAGCGTACCGCTGATGAAAAAGAGCGTCAGTGAAAGTGCGAGGCGAAAAGCATATTGGATCATGGTGACCTTCAATAAGATTCTGTACTAAGCTAGCCTATTTTTCATTATATCAGGTGCTTATATCAATAAAATTAGGGAATGGTGTTTTTATATTTGATCAATGAAGTATCAATTTGCTCTTGCAGAAGAATTATGGATTTGAGCTGTTTTTAATATGTTATAATGATTCTGCTGAAAAATAGAATTAAGCTGAATTGAAAAGATAATTTCAATAAAAACACCCCGCCAGCATTGCCAGCGGGGTGTTTGAACCTAACTATTATCCCAATTTAAAAATCTATAATGTCTCCGCGAAAGAAACCGCAACTTCTTTGTCTTTTACCACGGCCATAAATCCGGAGCCATGCCGGAAAATGAACCCTTCGCTTTCAGTGATGGATTCGGGAACTGTTGCGATTGTTGTATCTATGGTCTGTATCTGCCATCCGTTGGCGTGTGGAAGTACTACAAAAACGTGTTCGTTCTTATTTTTCCATACTGCGGAATATTCATCAAAAACGGCTACGTTATTTGGTAAAATGGTCCTGTTGGCATAGTCAGCTTCTGATTTGGCTTTTCTGATGGCTTCATATAATTCATTTTCGATCATGATCGCTGCAAAGTCAAGCGCCTTTTCGAACTGTGCAAGTTGTTCGGCGGCGTTGGTTACATCTCTGTTGAAACGGCCGATGATACTGGAAGTATTCCTGAATCCGGATGGTAATGCACGCATCAGCTCAAAAATATTGTCACGATTGGTGTCCATCGCATCGATCGAACTGATGAACTGGCCAAAAAACGGCTGCGCATCGGGAGGGCAAATCCTGTTTTTGAAATTCTCATAGATCAATCCGGCAGCCGATTGAAGGGCCATATCCTGATGATGATCAAAATTGAACATCAGCGGGTTATATTCACCACCAACATCCAGTACCGCCACCGACGGATCAGCAATTGCCGGGGCAAGGATCTGCGGATTTCGGGTGCGCGAAAGTTCGACCTGATAACCAATATATTTCAGGAGGGCCACGGCGAATATTTCATCTGCATGAAATGTGGTGTCGTGGGTAATAACTTTTAGGTAATGCATAATTGATAAAAATTCAGGATATCACAAATTTAATGGATTATTTCCTAATAATTGGAATATATCCAACTATTTATTTCGATATACTGGAAATTTTATTGCTCGTGAATAACCTGAAATTGAAAAGAGGATTGAAAAACTAAAAGCGGGTCAGATAAAAAACAAGGCAGATTAGGAAATGAAACGGAATGGATGATCGCAATTTTAAGGACATACAATCCTACTCCGAAAAAACTTTCCGGTTGTTAAACAATCTAAATTCTGAACAATTTAAGTGTACAGGTTACTTTTTAAAACGACCTGCCGGCGTTAGTCCCGTTATTCTGGCCGGAAGATTTTTTTCTGTTGCCTTCATTGGATTTACGAACTTCCAATTCAAGATTTTCAATCAGGTCAGCCAGCGTCCAGTGTATTTTAACCAATCGCGGCGTATCTGACTGGTCAAGATAGCTAACCAGGTGCCTGCCATCCTTTTCCGGCCTGCTGATCAGATACTCCCTTATATACCTGTAACCTTGATTGTGGTTTTTAACAGCTCCGGTAATGCGGTAAAAAATGGCAGAAACCTTAACTGACGAGGTAGTAATAGTAATAAACCAATCGTTTTGGTGAGTGATGGTTAACTCACCGTCATGCAGTGTTACATCATCATAAACATACAACTTTGCTTTGGGCCATTTTTTTAGAATAAGCCCCAGAATATTTTCACATAGCTTTATCATGAGTGGTAAGTTAAGTATGTGGTAAGAAATACACCCAATACTGGAAAATTACATAAAAAGACTTTCATAGCCAACTTGTAATAAAACTGTCTGTTAGTTACTTAACTTCTGGTTAGCTTAAAAAGTGCTGTTATGATCTGCCTGCCTGAAATTACATAAAACCTGATATAATTACCATTAACAATGCTTCCGGGATCAGGGAATTATAAATTATGCTTTTTTAGAAAAAACCATATTTGTTCAATAAAAAATGAAATAATACAGTATACGACGGTACTTGTAATTTTGGTGCTGTTATATGCTAATTCAACAGCTGGAAACAAAATCGGATAAAACCTGCTACATTTATGGCAAACACAAATTGCAGGATGGCTGGAAGTCTTTCAAACATATATTTGACCGATGACGACGATGATGACAGGTTTTTGATATGTGAAGCAATCAAAGCCATTGGCATATCGGTACATATCATTGAAGCAGTCAATGGATGTGACCTGCTCGGTAAAATCGGACATGACCACGCTCCGAAAGCAGACTTAATTCTTCTGGATATGAATATGCCAAGAATGAACGGACTGGAAGCCGCCCAGGCGATCAGGACCAACAAGGTATATGAAAACGTCCCGCTGGTGATGATCACTACTTCTAATGACAAACATCTGGCCCTAAATGCTGCCGAGTCTGGCATAGATCTTTTCAGGACTAAACCAGTCAGTTTTGAGGGTTATATAAACCTGGCCAGGGAACTGACTGAGCGCTTTAGATTGTAAACCAATTACTTTATTTTTTACTGGCCTGTTTATTAATTTATTAATATTCGGCAATGCTGGCTTGAAAGCCGGAGTTCTGTTTATTTACCGATTTCTTTATCTTTCCTAAAAAAATACCAATTCATGGAAGGCACGTCTAAGCCCTTTAATACCGATAATGCCCTGGAAATACAGCGACTTGAGCTCGCCCTTGAATCAGCAGGTATCGGTACCTGGGAATATGATCTACAAACAAACCACGTCCGTTTATGCCGTCGGGCAAAAGCCCTTTTTAATTTAGCAGGCAATGATATCGTTGATCTGGAGTTTCTCCTTGATCGTATTCATGAAAACGACAGGAATGACTTCACGAGTGAAATTGATGCTTCTTTAAAAAACGGAGTAACTTTTTCAACAGAGTTACGTACGATTGTGGATCACACAGGTACATACCGCTGGCTGCATTGCAAAGGACAATCCCATTCAGATCCTGCAACAAGTACTTCACGAGTTTTAGGTACCTTCAGTGATATTACAAATGAGGTTGAAAACAGGGGACGTCTTAAAGAGCAGCAAAAGCATTCAAGAAGTTTTCAGACCGTTGCACAGCAGGCACCTATGGCCATCGGGCTTTTAAGCGGGCCGGAACTGATTGTTGAACTCGGCAATGATAAGCTCTTTGAGGTCTGGGGTAAAAGTCCTTCCATCACCGGAATGAGACTGGTAGATGCATTGCCGGAAATAGAGGGACAGGGTTTTGTGGAATTGCTTCAAAATGTTTACAAAACCGGGTTGCCTTATGCAGGCAGCGGCTATCCTGCCACATTATTCAGAAATGACCAGCCCGAGCAGGTTTACTTTGATTTTGTATATACTCCCATGCTGGAAGAAAATGGAGAAATATCCGGGATCATGGTCATGGCAAATGAAGTGACCGCACAGTATAACGCAGTCAAAGAACTTGAGGCAAGTGAAAACAAATTTCGGACACTGATCGAAGAAATCCCCGTAGGTATCAGTCTTTTTACAGGAAAGGACATGATCGTGGAGCTGATCAACCAGCCTATGACCCAATACTGGGGAAAAGATATGTCGGTAATTGGCAAACCTCTCAGGGAAGCTCTTCCCGAACTGGAAGGACAGCCCTTTCATGATATTCTTGCAGATATTTATAATAACGGAACAACTTTTACCTCAGTAGACGCACCGGTTGATCTGGAGGTAGATGGAAAACTCAGTACCTACTATTTTACTTATACCTACAAACCGCTGTTTGATGAGTTGGGGAAGGTTTATGGGATCATAGATATGTCCATTGATGTAACTCCACAGGTGCTGGCGAAAAAGGCATTACAGGAAAGTGAATCCAAATTAAGGACTGTGATAGCATCTGCTCCGGCGGCGATCGGCCTTTTTGTAGGTCGTGACCTGGTGGTGGAACTACCTAACCAGAGCTTCATTGATATAGTGGGTAAGGGTCCGGATATTACTGGAAAACCGTTGCGTGAAGTAATGCCGGAACTGGAAAGCCAGCCTTTTTTACAGATTCTTGATGATGTATACACAACCGGCATCACATATAACAGCTTTGGCACACAGGTCAATATCGTCCAGCATGGTGTAATGAGCCGGAACTATTACGATATTACTTATTCACCGGTTTTTGACAGTGAAGAAAAAGTATATGCTATACTCGATATTGCTATTGAGGTAACAGAGCGGGTACATGTGGAAAAACAAATACGGCAGAGTGAGCTGCAGCTCTTATCGCTCTTTGAGCAGTCGCCTGTTGGAATTGCCATGATCAGCAAAGACGATCTGACCTTCACTATGGCCAATCCGTTTTACGGCAAACTTGTTGGCAGGCCGCCGCAGGAAATTATTGGCAAGCCACTTATACAGGCACTTCCTGAAATGCAGGGACAGGGTTTTGACAAACTTTTACAGCAGGTTATAACTACAGGAATTCCGTTTATTTCCAAAGAACAGCCGGTAGATATCATATATGACGATGTGCTGCAAACGATTTATGTAAATCTGGCCTACCAGCCGCAGCGTGATCTGGAAGGAACCATCACTGGGGTGCTGGTTGTGGCAACAGATCTGACCGAGCATGTACTGGCCAGAAAAAAAATTGAAGAAACACAGGCTTTTCTGCGCGGCGCCATTGAACTTGCCGAACTGGGTACTTTCTCAATTGATTTGAATACCGGAACCCTGGACTACTCAGATCGGTTGAAATACTGGTTTGGCCTACAAAAAAATGACCAGCTCACCTCTGAAAAAACGTATGCAGCAATCTCCGAAAAAGATCGCCCTGCGGTTATCGCTGCTGTAAACCAGGCCATTGCTCCCGGATCAAACGGCCTATTTGATATGGAGTATATGATGGATGCAGAAAAGACAGGATCTTCCAGGATCCTGCATGCCCAGGGTAAAGTACGTTATGATGAAAACGGCAAACCAGTGATAATGACCGGCACCGTCCAGGACGTGACTGTACAAAGAAAAATCAATCTTACACTCGAATTACAGGTACAGGAGCGCACTGAAGAGCTCGAAGCATCGAACGAAGAACTGGCTGCTATCAATGAGGAATACATTGCTACAAATGAAGAGCTTTCGGACTCAAACAACAGGCTGAACCAGTCCAATGTCAACCTTCAGCAATTTGCCTATGTCGCTTCCCACGATCTTCAGGAGCCGTTGCGCAAGATACAATCGTTTTCAAATTTGCTATCTGTACGTTATGGTGACAAGCTCGGTGACGGCGCAAATTACCTTCAGCGTATGCAGGCTGCTGCACAACGTATGTCTGCAATGATCGAAGACCTGCTGGCATTTTCGCGCCTCACGAGCAATAATGAAATAACCGATACTGTTTCCCTGACCAAAATCGTTTACGAAGTTTTAAATGACCTTGAACTGGTCATCACTGAATCATCAGCAAGTATTACAGTCCGCCAGCTGCCGGAAATCCAGGGCGACCGTATGCAATTGAACCAGTTGTTTCTTAACCTGATCAGCAATGCGCTTAAATTTAAAAAACCAGATGTAAACCCGGTAATTGAAATTAAGTGCGAAACCATTTTAAGCTCCGATCTTCCGGCTTCCCTGATTGTTACCCGGACTCCCGGTGCATATTACAAAATAGATGTTGCAGACAATGGAATTGGTTTTGACCAGCAATATGCGGACCGTATTTTCCAGCTGTTCCAGCGTTTGCACGGTCGCAGCCAATATTCGGGAACCGGAATAGGCCTGGCCATTTGTGAACGTGTAGCTGCTAACCATAACGGTGGCATTGGTGTCGTAAGCCATCCAGGAGAAGGGGCTGTGTTCAGTATTTACCTGCCGGTCTCACAACTTTAGGCATAAGTAATAGACCTTATCACGAATTATATTGTAAGACAGTATTAGTATCGGCAGTAGGAAATCATCCAAAATCTCCTTCCAAGCATCAATTTGACAGCCGAATGCCGACGGCCGATAGCAATACAAAAGAATTCGTGATAAGGTCTCCTATACATTAAAATAGAAATTACATTATTCCATTCATGGCCGTCAAAATAATCGGGGCTTTATCGGTAACTACGATGGTATGTTCGTGCTGGGCCATAAACCCGCCTTTGTTTCCAACCATAGTCCAGCCATCACTGAGCTGGCTTGCGTAAGATGACGTTGTCGAAATAAAGGTTTCAATGGCAACGACTGAATTCTTTTTGAACCGCCTGTGGTCAGATTTATTTTTAAAGTTCATCAATTCATCCGGCTGTTCGTGAAGTCCTCTGCCAATGCCATGCCCTGCAAGGTTTCTGATCACTTTGAAACCGCGCTTTTTAGCCTCCGATTCCATTATATGGCCAATATCAGCTATTTTAACACCACCTCTGATATTGCTGATCGCCCTGACCAAAATTTCCTTCGATGCGTTTACAAGCTTTTGATGCTGATTAATATCCTGCCCAAGGACAAACGAACCTCCGTTATCAGCCCAAAAACCATTCAGTTCTGCGGAAACGTCTATATTGACAAGATCTCCCTCTTTCAATTTCCTTTTTGATGGAACTCCATGGCAAAATTCATTATTGACACTGATGCAGGTCCAGCCAGGAAATCCGTAAGTTGAGTGAGGTGCTGATTTCGCACCAAACTCAGTCAGTATTTTTGCACCAAACTCATCAAGCTCTTTTGTGGTCATTCCAGGCTGGGCATATTGCGTCATTTTCTTTAAAGTATATGCTACCGCCTCGCTCGCATTCTGCATCCCTGTTAAGTCAGACTCTTTTGTTATGGACATAAATCGTGTTGTAATGTTGAACAGTCAAAATTCTTCGCAACCGCGATCTTTGCAGATACAGAGAATTTCGGTCATTTTGATTTTGTAAAAATACGATTTTATCTTCACAACTGGCCTTTTGAAGCTGGCCGCATATTATTGCAGACTATATCTCAATTGAATGTTTGCCGAAATTCCAGCGGGGAAATGTTCGTTTTCTTTTTGAATAGCTTGTTAAAGGATTGCGGATATTCGAAGCCTAATTGATATGCGATTTCTGCAACCGATAGATTTGTCAGAGTAAGGTATTCTTTTGCCCTTTCGATCAGTTTTTCCTGAATGTGCTGCTGTGCACTTTGTCCTGTAAGCGATCGTAAAAGATCACTCAGATAATGGGGTGACAAATGGAGTTGGCCCGCCAGGAATTCAACAGTGGGCAATCCGTTTTCGAGGCTTTTTTCCTGGTCAAAATATTGATTTAAAAGCATTTCCATTCTGGTCAGCACGTCATGGTTCACAGCTTTGCGGGTGATGAATTGCCTTTCGTAAAACCGGTTACTGTAGTTCAGCAACAGGTCAATTTGTGAAAGGATAATATCCTGTGTATGCCGGTCGATATGCTGATATTCTGCAACTATTTTTTCAAATATTTCAACAATGTTTTTTTCTTCCTTTTCCGAAAGATGCAGTGCTTCATTCACGGCATAAGAAAAGAACCCATAATTTTTTATGGTTGTCGCAAGCGGATGTTTGTACAGAAAATCGGGATGGAACAACATTGCGCTCCCCGTTCCTGAGTCCGGGCCCAATATTTCTGCATGCGGAACATCAAGTGCCTGAATCTGCCTGGGTGCAATAAAAGTCATTAAACCCTTGTCGAAATCATAGTACTGCTGGCCGTATTTCACTTTTCCGGTAATATCCCTTTTCAGGGATACACAATAGAAGTTCAAAGAGAAATGTTCCCATATCCTGTTATAAGTAAATCGCATATCCGCAACCCTCACTATACTTATAAGCGGGTGTAGCGGTTCGGGTAAAGATACCAGTCGATGAAACTCGGATATGGAATTAATGGTATTCATTTAGACTTTATTTTTTAATTCAGTACAGGCAACTGTTCTTTGAGCAGCTGCCTGTTTTTTTTAATTATCCAAGAATCTGCTCTCTGATCTCTTTTCTTGATTCCTCACTTCCAACCTCCAGACGCCTTGCATACATGGCTTTTGCATCATTACCTGCAATATAACGAATCTGGTCTTTGCCATCTGTTGCGGCTTCATAAACAATTTCGGCTATCTGCTCAGCAGTTGCAGCTGCCTGCATCATGCCATCGGTAAGGCTAAATAATTTTTCTTCCAATTCCTGATATTCAGGGTGCAGGCTCCGATCCAGAGACCGGTATAGAAAATCCGTGGCGATACCGCCGGGAGCGATCGTTTTTATGCCAATATTGTGCACACCCAGCTCAAATGACATACTTTCCGACCAGCCCTCTATGCCAAATTTCGTAGCGTGGTATATGGAATGTAACGGAAACCCTAAAAGCCCGCCCATGGATGTGGTACTGATAAACAAACCGCTTTTCTTTTCTCTGAAATGTGGGATAAAAGCATGTGTAACCCTTATTACGCCCAAAAGATTGGTATTGATCTGTCTTAAAATCTGTTCGTCACTTAATGCTTCCATGGCGCCCATCAATCCGTATCCAGCGTTGTTAAACACTACATCGATCGCATATAAGGAAATGGCTTTTGCAACCGCGGCGTTAATCTGTTCCGGATTGGTAACGTCTAGCGGTAAAAGTGTAACATTATCAAGTTCGGTAAGTTCTGTTTCCTTTTCGGGATTTCGCATGGTAGCAATCACATTCCATCCTTTACTTTGAAATAATTTGGCGGCAGCTTTTCCCAAACCTGTTGATGCTCCTGTTATAAAAATTGTTTTTTGCATTTTTTCTTCTGATTTATTGTAATGCAAAAATCCGTCAATTAGCTAAGCTCTGTGTTGCCAAACCGCGTTAAGTTGTTTCCAGATTGGCGGGTGTTTTCTGAAATGGCCGGGATAATTGCATCCGTGGCAAAACCAAAATCTGCCCCAAATGCTTTTCGCCTTGTTTTTGAGCTAACAATCAGAAATTTTGGTACAGCTGTTAAGTTGAATTTGGCAAAAAACTATGGTATGTGACCGGCTAAATAGTAAATACCTGTCAAAATCAGTTTTATTAGTAATTAATCGCCCGAATATGAAAACCCGAAGTCTTTTTTCTGCAATCGTTTTGGCCGCCTGGATTTTAGGATTTGTGATTGCACCTGCATTTGGTCAACGTATCAACAAACAAAGATTGGTTGTACTTTCCGATATTGAGGCTGATCCCGATGATACGCAGTCATTGATCAGGCTGCTTCTGTATTCCAATGAAATCGATATTGAGGGTTTGATCGCAACAACGTCAATCCATCAGCAATCCGGTGTTTATCCAAAATCGATCAGCAGTGCTGTGCAAGCTTATGGACAGGTTCAGCCTAATTTGTTAAAGCACGCGCCCGGATATCCAACGTCGGGCAATTTATTGAAACTCATCAAATCCGGGCAAGGGAGTTATGGAATGGCCAGTGTAGGAGAAGGAAAAGACACGGAGGGGTCGAACTGGGTGATTCAGGCACTGGAAAAACAAGACAACCGGCCGCTTTGGGTGTCGGTGTGGGGAGGCGCAAATACATTGGCACAGGCGCTGTGGAAACTTAAAAACTCCAAAACTGACTCTCAACTGAATGAGCTGATCAAAAAACTGAGGGTTTACGCCATTTCTGATCAGGACAACAGCGGCAACTGGATCAGGAGCAACTTTCCATCACTTTTTTTCATAGTGACGCCAGGCGGTTACGGCAAGGCTACATGGACAGGTATCAACAGCTACATAAAAGGGATCGACAATCAAACAATCAGCAATAAATGGCTGGCGGAAAATATTCAACGTGATCATGGCCCACTCGGATTACTATATCCGGATGTTGCTTATGGAATGGAGGGAGACACTCCATCGTGGCTATCCTTGATCCCAAATGGCTTGAATAATCCTGAGCATCCTGACTGGGGCGGCTGGGGAGGACGTTACGAATTTTACAAGCCGCGGTTATCGGATCTGGACGAAAAGGGCTTTACCGGCGGCGTACCGGTTGTCGCTGAAACGGGCCCGATATGGACAAATGCCAGTGATTCCTATTCTCCGATCGTTTCCAGGGATTATGGCCGGGCCGTAACCTTTGATACAACTACTTTTAAAGACAATAAAGTAACCTTATGGAGGTGGCGGGATGATTTTCAGAATGATTTTGCGGGAAGAATGGATTGGACCGTCAAAGACTATAAAAATGCAAATCACCCACCATTACCCGCTTTGGCACATGCGGATACGATAAGAATAAAATCAGGTTCGTATTTCGTACTGGATGCAACAGGAACCAGTGATCCGGATGGTGACCATTTAAGTTTTTTATGGTTTCAATACCAGGAGGCGGGTTCTTATAAAGACCGGATAACTTTTGCTCAGGCTGAAAATTTGTATAGGCTGTCTGCTAAGGCACCAGAAGTTTCCACGACCGAAACAGCACATTTCATACTAAGAGTTACGGATAAAGGCAACCCGGCACTTACACGGTATCGGCGTGTGATCGTTTATATTTCACCTAAGTAAACAAACCCTAAAACGAACTTATTAAATGGTGATAATTAATACATGACTAAGGGAAGCTTAAACGTGCAATTATGAAAATAGGATAAGTCAGATTTTTCCCGGAATAACCAGGTAGATGACATTTATTGACACAGGCAATCAGGATCAGACTTTGCCAACTCTATATAGTTTGTGTGTGCATTGTACTTAAAAACCAACCTATTAAGGTCAAATCATGAGACATGATGGCAAACTTGCACTGAGCAAACTTGTTTTCCTGTTTTTTTTGTCAATGATATGGCACAAAGCTTTTAGTCAGGAAAAATCACTTGTCCTGACAAAGGAACAGGCGGCTGAAGATTTTCAGTGGCTTAGGCGCGCTCTCGAATATGTACATCCACGCCTGTATAAGTATGAAAGCAAGCAGGTTGTTGATGCAAGGTTTGACAGTCTGGGCAGTACAATTAATGGCAATATGAAAGCAATAGATTTGCTTTCGCTTGTTAGTACCATAAACGCATCCGTTCGTTGCGGGCATCTGTATACAATTCCGCAATATGGACTGGCAGATGAAATTCTTAACAAAAAAGTACTGCCATTTTACATCAGAATCATTGATGAAAAAATTTATATACGCTTCAATTGCAGTGACAAACTTATTCCAAACGGATCAAGGATCTTATCTGTCAATGGCAGGAGCGCCGATGAAATTTTGAAATATTTATTGCCACGCATTGCCTCTGACGGAAATATCAGAACCAGAAAGATCAGATTACTGGAACGGTATCATTTTCGCCTGTTCCACGGCTTCGACCTGTATTATCATCTGCATATAGATCGAAGTGACACATTCAAAATAGAATATATTGAGTATAACAGTAATAAAAGTAAGACGATTACTGTCAGTGGAGTAACCTTTGTTGACCGTCAAAGAATATTGCAGGACCGGTATAAAAAAGATGAACAGGCTTGGTTCACGACGCCATCGCCAAATTTTGAGATCAATGAAAAAGAAAAGTACGCAAGACTGGCAATCCCGCGCTCTTTCTATTCGAAAACCGATCCGGATTTTGATTCATTGTTAAATGCGGCGTTCGCAAAAATCAGGGATTTGCAGATCAGGGACCTAATATTGGATCTTAGAAACAATGAAGGAGGCAGCGAGCAGCAGCAGATCGGGCTGATGTCTTATTTATCTAAAAGAACCCTTCCGGCTTTATCAGAACATCTACATTAGCCATCTGGATTTCAGGCCACTCCGGCAGATCATCATCGAAAGGGACACCTCAAAACTAGTATTTGACAATAGCGACGAGTACATGCGTAAGCTCACTGAAACACTTTGGATCAACAATTATGAGTATGACAAAAACCTTCAGTTGCAGCCGCCCAAAAAAAATGTATTCGATGGGCAGTTATATGTACTGATGAATGGAGTAAGTTTTTCAAGTGCTGGCGATCTGATCGCTGATATAAAGAAAACAACAAATGCCATTTTTATTGGTGAAGAAAGCGGTGGTACTTATGAAGGGCCAACTGGCGGGGACAACATAGTTGTTCAGCTTCCCAATAGCAAAATTATGGTACGCATCTCTCCAAATATTCATATTGGTTATAAATATGAGAAACATCCCATTGGCCGCGGGGTTTTGCCAACGCATCCAGCTAATTATTCCATAGCGGATGTTTTGGCGGAAAGGGATCTGGAACTGGAAGAAACCAGGATATTAATCAGGGTTAAACGGATCCGGTAAAATAATTACATCTTTCTAAAAGTCAGAAACATAATGCTGTGCGCTGGCATTTCCAGTTTTCCCGGTTTTACTTTTTTGCCTTTAATTACAGGGATTTCATCTTTGGGCGTGAGTGCAAGTTCAGTGCCGTTTAGCTTTACTTTTTTGGTCAGTAATTCATCAGCAGTAAGCAAATATTGTTCTGCACCAGTAGGTATTGTTATTTGTGTGGCGGAATCGTTGGTGTTTAATATCAAAATCGCTTTGCCATCCGTGCTGTTTTTTAAATTATGTGCAAAAATATCTACCCCGGGCGTCAGGCTGCCGCCATCAAAAACCTGCGTTCCCATGAATTTGTTCCACAATAACGCCGACCAGTAATTCGGTCGTGGATTATGTGTGTCGTGGTCTAATAATCCATATTCGCTTCTCGCGAGTGTATTATGCATCACCACCTGAACCCCTTTTTTAGCCAGCCGCCCAAGTTGTTCCAGATACCGGAAACTGTCAATATAAGTGGCTGCCCACGGATTACCACCGCAAGCACTTTCGGCAGTTTCTGTAAGCCAGATCGGCGCACCAGGCACATATTTATCACGGGCATTCTGGTAAAATTCAAGTCCTTTTTCGGTCCTGCTCAGCCACGCAGCCGACAAGGCATCTGCGGGTTTCTGGCCACCCATACAGCGTTGCGAGACATTACCGTAATAATGGTAGGTGAAAACCTCAAACTTAGGATTAGGAGAACCCAATAAAAGCTGATCGATCGAAATATCCAGTCCTGACGGCAGAATTCCGCCTTCTCCGGTTGAGCCAGGCCCGATGATCTTCATTTCAGGTGCAGCGGTTGTCGCGAAGGTTTTGAATGCCGCGAAGTCCTGCGCAAAATTTGCACCGTTGTATCCTTTCGGAGCATCTCCGTGACTGGCATGTGACGGCTCATTGAAAAGTTCGGCTGCAGCAATCTCTCCACCGATGGATTTGGTATAGTCCAAAATGGATTGTACCTGATCTGGTTTCCAGTTGCCGTTTTTGTCCTTCATTCCGTCACTGATCGGAAAAGAAGTTACCAATTTGCCGTTTACAGTTTTGCAAAAATCGATCACACCTTTCCATTGCTGGCGCGTAAGAATATTTTTGAACCCTTCCGGAGCGCTTGCTAAACTGGCTTCGTCATTATTTTGGAAATAAACAGCATTCGCCCATGTACCGCTTACCCGAACGTACGTTGGTCCCAGTGCAGATGCCAGATTCCTTAGCTTTTGTTCGTATAAATTGATGGGTTCAATCTTCCATTTCAAAGCGGCAAACCCTTTTTTATCCGAATGTTTTTTTACCGAATCGATCAAATTATATAGTATCCAGAAATCGCCGCCGATCACCTCGCACATCTCCACATTAAACGACTGAAACCGTTCATCTACCTTACCAATCAAAGGCATTTTCTTAAAGTCGATTTTGTTTTGAAGGGATTTGCCTGCCGGGATATTCTGACCGAATGAAAGATTTGTAATGTCAATAGCAAAAGCCAGAAGCACGTGGAAATGTGTTATTTTCATAGAAATTTGAAGTGATATTTTTCAAGGATTGTGATCGTTTACATCACCACTTTCTTCATCATTTTGCCAATCATATTGGTAGCGAATTTCGGATTGAAACGGTACAGCAGGTCCAGCATAGTTGCATCCTTTCCGACAGTTACCCGAAACTTGTTTCGCTCCATAGCGCTTATAATTAATCCGGCTGCCTTGGATGGAGAAAGTGACATTTTACTTGCTGCGTTCACATTTTTAGGGTCGCTCATGTCTATTTTGGATTTTCCCAAACCCGAGTTTTCGGTAATGTTGGTAGCGACAGCACCCGGATGAACAACCGTCACTTTCACGGATGTATCTTTCAATTCGGCATAAAGTCCTTCGGTAAAAATTTTAACTGCCGCTTTTGCGGCCCCATATATCGTCTGTTTGGGAAAAGGAATAAATCCGCCCATACTCGAAATATTGACGATATGCGCTTCCGGCCTCGTCAGAAAAACAGGTAAGAATGCTTTTGTGAGATATACCGTTCCATAAAAATTCACATTCATGATCCGGTTGATCTCTTCAATGGTGAGGTCATTCACCGGAATAAATTTTTGTATAATTCCTGCATTGTTGATAATACCGTCAACCGATCCAAAATGCGCGATTACTTCCCCCGGCAAACTTTCGGCTTTCTCCCTGTTTGTTATATCAAAAACAAATCCTTTGAAACGATCATCCCTGACACCCGCTATCTTTTGGGTTTCCGAAAGGGCATTTAAATTCAAATCAACGCCCGCCACGTTTGCCCCTTTTCCAAGAAGCTGTATGCATAATTCACGGCCAATACCGTTGCCGGCACCCGTTACGACAATGGTTTTTGCGGCTACTTTCATATTACCGGATGATTGTTTAATTGAGGACAGATGAAACGCTACTTCTGCCTTTTAGCCGTTGCATCAAACATATTCATCAGGTTACCTTTCAGATTATCGTCATCAACTTTGGTAAGATCAATAGTTACGTCGTAGCCTTGTGCATTGAAACCCATCAAAATTCTGCTGCCTTCCTCAGTAATAGCAATCGGGATTTTTTCAGCTGTCGAGTCGGCTGAATTAACCAACTGGCCGGTTAGATTACCACCTCCGTCACGCGTTAAACTGGCAAGCATTTTGGAGTCGCCGTTAGGTGTTCCGATAACCGCTATTTCCCATTTTCCTACAAAGTAATCGGCAGGAGCAGACGTTTGTGCATTGCTGTAAAATGAAACACCAAGCATGAAGATGGCAACAAAAATAAAATGTACTTTTTTCATAATTGAAATTGATAAAAATGGATGTTAATTGAATTGAGTTTGGAGTAAAAAGTTTAGAGTTTAAAGTAAATAGGGCTTACTAATTGGTTGTCAGTTGTTTATAAAGAAAAAATTATCTGTGACGATTATTATAAAACCAGTGTTTGATTAACTATAATTGACTGTTTTTAACCTTAAATAAACAATTGAAAATCAGTTATAAAGTCCTGTAAACTCTCAACTAAAAACTGTGAACTAATTATTGTTCGATCGTATTCAAAATAAATTCAGTACCCAGCACGATCATCAGTGAACCCTGTTCAGGTTTTTCATTTACAAATACGACGTATACATCATGACGTTTATCTGCCAATCCTGCCGGAAGTTTAACCGGGACAATAAGATCTGTTGGGGCAAAACCTTTTTCAGCAGGTTCCAATAGGATGGATTCGCCTATAATTGTTCCGGCCGGACTGTCAAGCCGGAGCTGTACTCTGCCTCCAATCGTTTTAATTGGCATTTTCGGTGCAACTGCTTTTAACCTAAATTCCCTGATTGCGTTGAGGTCTAACTGTTTGAGAACCATAAACGAGCCTGATTTGTCCGGAAGGATCATATTGGCACCATTTGAGCCCACTTTTCTCACACCATCATATACATCAAAACCGTGGACATCAATTTTTGCATTTCGCAGCACGAGCGTTTCTTCTGCTTTTAACGGCGGCAATCCCGGCGCACCCTTGTCTGAAAACGAAGCCCTTAACATGTAAACGCCTGTTCCTTTATCACCCTTTGGAACGCTGGCCGTATAGCTCCCTTTTGCCGGAAGTGAGGAATTGGCAGTAGCACTTTCATTTATATTCAAAATGTATTTTACCATTTCCGCGGCGTCGCTGGCTGAAAGTTGCGGATGCGCAGCCATAGGCGTTTCGCCCCATACGCCCGCTCCGCCGGAAATAATTTTTTTAGTCAGCCGTTCAACCGCAGTCCCATCGCCTTTGTATTTCGCAGCCACTTCCCGGTAAGCCGGGCCAATTGACTTTTTATCCGTACTGTGGCAACCTTTACAATCACTTGCTTCTATCAGTTTTTTACCGATTGTTAATACTGCATCCTGATCAACGGAACGGTGGCCTTGCGAAATGGCGACTTTGTCATAACCTTCTGCCAAATAATCAATACTTACCGCAATTCGGGCAGGATCAATACCTTTTCCCAGTGAGCCGTCTTCCTTGTCTGTCACCTTTACATCATAATAAAACGGTTTATTGGCTGCATAAAACGACTTGTTGCTTTGCGGCATTTCCAGACTTACAGCGGGTGCTTCATTGCCAACGGTGATGTCCATTGACTCCACAGAATTTCCGCCTTTTCCATCACTGACAGTCAGCACAGTTTTGTAAATACCCGGCTTAACCAATGTCAGTGCTGTTTCTGCTGTGTTTACAATTTTGTTAAAACCATTTTTTGAAATTATTTTCCATGAATAACTCAGCGCGTCACCATCAGAATCAACCGTTCCTTTTGCTGACAATTTGAGAGCAAGAGGAGCGGAGCCACCCATTTTATTGGCAGTTATTTCAATCTGCGGCTTTCGGTTTCCGCCATTGTATTCAATCCGGATCAGTCGGGCGTCTTCGTTTTGAGAAAACCAGCCGGACCCGTATTCGAGCATGTATAAATCGCCGTCGGAGCTAAATTCCATGTCCATCGGATTAGAAAATTTGTAAGCAGGCATAAAGCGCTCCATCGACTGGTAATTACCGTTTTTATCCATACTCACGTTCATGATCCAGCCTCGCATCCAGTCGTAAATGAAGAGTTTGCCTTCGTAATAGGTGGGAAAAGCGCGTGGGGAATTTTTAAATTCGTCGGTATAATAAACCGGTCCCGCCATTGCATTCCTGCCACCGCTGCCCAGTAACGGAAATTCCTTCGATTCATCATAAGGATACCAGATGAACGCCTTTTCGGCTGGCGGAAGGTTTTGTAAACCAGTATTATTTACCGATGTATTTACAGGCGCATTCGAATCTGCCAGAATCCCGGATTTACCGGACACAAAATCGTACTTAAAATAAGGTTTGTTATCGCCCACAAAATAAGGCCAGCCAAAGTTTCCGGGCTTACGGGCTTGCCCGATTTCATCCTGCCCGGCAGGCCCGCGGCTCGAATCGGGCTTGGCAGCATCCGGGCCTACCTCACCCCAATATACGAAACCCGTTTTTTGATCAACGGAAATACGAAAAGGATTCCGGTGGCCCATGGAGTAAATTTCCGGCCGGGTACGGCTGCTGTCACCGGCAGCTGTACTTTTTAGAAAAAGATTTCCTTCGGGAATTGTGTACGTGCCATCTGGCTGCGGTTTGATCCTGATAATTTTTCCACGAAGATCATTGGTATTGGATGCCGACTTTTGCGCATCCCACGCGTTGCGGCCCTCACGTTCATCGGACGGGCTGTATCCACCGGAAGCATGCGGATTAGTATTGTCGCCGGTGGAGAGATATAAATTCCCCTGACGATCCCAGGCTATGGAGCCGGCTGTATGCGAATTTTCCTCTCTGGTAGTTGATATTTCAAGCAACACTTTTTGGGAAGCGATCAGCAGTTCGTCGCCTTTTAATTCAAATCGCGCCAATACATTTTGCGACTTGTTTGGATCAGAATAATACATATATATCCAATGATTCTGAGCGAAATTTGGATCTTTGCTCAATCCCAATAAACCGTCTTCTCCCTGAGATTCCTTCCCATCTTTGGAAATATATTTTGTACTGACCGGTAGTTTTGCAATCGTTTTAAGCTCTTTCGTCTTCGTATTGTAAAGCCGTACATCCCCCTTCCGTTGGATGAATAATATCCGCCCGTCGCCCAATACAGTCAACTCCATGGGTTCATCCAGTTTGTCGGCCAGAACCACCTTGGTAAATCGGTTTTCCTCTGGCCGTGATTTGGTATAATCCAATGGTTTTGGTGCATCTCCGCCAGCTGATGACAGCCCCGCAGCATATTTTATTCCAGCCCATAAGTGATTGAGCAGTAATGGATCTGCAAAAGCTTCATCCGTATGTCCTAATGCTGTATAAAATGAACGTCCGCCATCAAATTCCTGGTACCAGCTCATTGGGTGAAAATCGGGATTTTTACCGCCTTTGTAACTCTTTTCGTCAATTTTTAAAACAACATTGATCCTTGGGGAAATCTGTTTGAAACTGTAAAACTCATCGGTTCGCTCGAATTCATCAGGCATTCCCTGCGTTGCCCAATGATCTTTCATGGTGACAATAAATTTACCTTTCTGAATATTATCAGGCGACGGATGATCCAGAAAATAGGCACCAACCAGTTTTCCGTACCACGGCCATCCGTATTCCGCATCGGCAGCTCCATGGGTTCCCACATAACCGCCACCCGCCTGGATGTAGCGTTCAAATGCAGTCTGCTGTTCCGGATTTAACAGGTCACCTGTCGTGTTCAAAAATACAACTGCATTGTATTTTCTAAGATTCGCATCCTTAAACTGCGTAGCATCCTCCGTAAAACTTACCTCAAAACCCTTATCGGCTGCCAGTTTAGTCAGAGCTGCTTTACCAGCAGAAATAGACTCGTGCCTGAATTCGACGGTCTTGCTAAAAACAAGAACCTTAATTTTAGTTGACTGGGCAAAGGTAATTTGTGTAAAAAGTCCTGAACTAAAAATTAGAAAGCTGAATATGAGTTGTTTTGCTGACATGAGACAAGGATATTGACTTCTGATAAGCAAAGTAAAAAAGAATTTTTCTTATTGTCTAATAAAATAGACAATAAATTTTTTACAATTATATATCTTTGCAGTGCAATAGATTTGATAGCTTTAACCTCATTATCTGAAACAGAATAGGCAGGTTTTTCTCTTCTCTATGATCATTCACATGAACGGCAGATCACATTTCATCCGGTAAATTATGACGAACAATTGCAAAAACTGTGATACTCCGCTTGCTGGTAACTTTTGCAGCCATTGCGGGCAAACTGCCAAAACCCATAAGCTGAATATGCACTACATATGGCATGAAATTCAGCATGGATTGATTCATGTGGATCATGGGATTTTTTATACAATCAGGCAATTGCTGACTGTTCCCGGACAGACCGTGAGGGAATTTATTGACGGCAAACGGGTCAGGCATTTTAAACCTGTGACGCTAGTCGTGGTTCTGGCGACGGTTTACGGGTTGCTTTATCATTATTTTATAACCGCGCTGTACGATATAGAACCTATCCATTCCAGCAAAAGTATTCCCGATGCATATCAGACCGTAATCCGGTGGACTACGGATCATGCCGCCTATTCGAGCCTGCTTTTAATCCTGACCAACACAATCGCATCCTGGTTAGTCTTCAAAAAACAGGGATTCAATTTCGCGGAACATTTGGTTTTAAATACCTTTTACAGGTCGCTGAGCCTCATTGTTAACCTTTTCATGCTACCGATTCTCTATTTTTATAACAGAGAAAATGTAAATCCCATGTTTTTTGCACTCACGATCCAGGCCATGGATATCCTTTTGATGTATTGGTGTTATGCCAAATTTTTCCGTAACCTGTCACTGGCTGTATCCTTCGGGCTCACCATTCTTACATTTTTCGTGATGGGAACCATTAACACCGCCGCAGGTTTTCTGATTGGACTGGTTGTTCAGGCATTTTCATAATACTCAAAGTTGAACCATAAATGTCAGAAACGTTCCCGCCAAGCCAGCCTGATTACAAACATAGATCGTTTTGCATTTAATTTGCATCCGGTTACATTCTCAGTATTCGCTAACAATATCCAATGAAATCCCAGTACCCGTTAAGTGAACAAGGTTATATCCAGCAACTTTCTATTGATTGCGTCATTTTTGGCTATCAGGATAAAAAGCTCAAAGTGCTGGTGCCCAAGCTGAATTTCAAAGGAGAATTTTTTGCCTTACCCAGTGGATTTGTTTACCAGGACGAAGATATTGATGATGCAGCCCGAAGAATACTTCGCGACCGTACCGGAATTCAGGATGTATATCTGGAACAGTTTAATGTAACGGGCAAAGCCAACCGGAGCAGCAAAGTTTTTCTGGACAGGCTTATTGAGCAAAACCCGGAATTGATCGCTGCAAATGTTCAGAAATTAAATGAAACAGTTTCAGGAATAGGAGATTATGACTGGTTTACCCGCCGGTTTATTTCCATCGGATATTATGCGCTCGTGGACATAAACCAGGTCACCGCGCAAAAAACAGATCTGGATGAGTCTATCCAGTGGTATGACTTGGACAATTTGCCATCCATGATCATGGACCATAACCAGATCATCGGTGACGCGCTCGAAACATTCAAATTAACTCTCGATCAAAAAGCAAACGCGTTTCACCTTCTGGAAGAAACTTTTACCATGAAAGACGTTCAGGAACTGTATGAAACAATTTTTGAAAAGCAATACGCACGCAACAATTTTCAAAAAAAGATACTCGAAATGAACGCATTGGAACGCATGGAGAAGAAATTTACAGGTGCTGCGAATAAGGCTCCGTATTTGTACCGGTTGCCGAAGCGGGAATAGGGATTTTCATTGTATCCAAAATTTTCCTGTTCCAAAAAAATCGTTTTGATACTTACAAAAATCGGTATTCTGAACGACTTGAACTTCAATAAATTTGCAATAGGGTAGATCCTATTGGGATTCCCTATTGCAAACCATGAGCACTTTAAAAATGATATTTAAATAGACGCTGTTATTTTATACGTTTTACCTTTTTCCGTTTTAAACTTATTGACATAATCAGACCCAGTTTTTTGGGTTGCCGAAACAGCACCTGTCACTTTTACCGGAGTTTTTGTTTTGATGATACACTCCTCGCCATTCAATGATCTGATCACAGAATTCGATAGTTTTCCATCTTTCCAGTCTATATCTACCTCAAATCCGGAACGGGCACGGAGTCCTTTTATGCGGCCATCTTTCCAGGCTGAAGGTAATGCCGGTAAAAGATAGATTTCTTTCAAATGGCTCTGAATCAGCATTTCCGACATGCCTGCCGTTCCCGCAAAATTGCCGTCGATCTGGAATGGCGGGTGTGCATCGAAAAAGTTAGGATAGGTGCCACCGCCCTTAAACTCTTCATTGCCTTCATTGGTGTATTTCATGAGTTGGCGAATGAGCATGTATGCATGGTCGCCATCGAGTAATCTGGCCCAGAAATTAATTTTCCAGCCTTTGCTCCAGCCTGTTCCGGCGTCACCGCGCACTTCCAGTGTCCTTTTTGCAGCCTGAAAAAATTCGGGCGTATCTTCCGAAATCCGGTGACCGGGATGCAATCCGAATAAATGCGAAACGTGGCGGTGAAGTGTATCCGTTTCCTCAAAATCCTTGTACCATTCCTGAATCCGCCCGCGGCTGTCAATTTTCAAAGGGTAAAGTTTAGCCCGTTTTTCGATTAGCAGTTTTTTGAATTCCGGGTCATTGCCAAGTACATCCGCAGCTTCGATCAGGTTTGAAAACAGGTCATAAACAATCGAAATGTCCATCGTGGTGGCAATAGAAACAGCAGCTTCACCACCTTTCGGATCCTTAAATTTGTTTTCCGGCGATGTGGACGGTGCCGTTACCAGATAGCCGTCTTTATCCTCAACCAGCCAGTCGATTGTGAATATTGCAGCCTCTTTCATTACCGGATATCCCTTTTCTTTCAGGAATGTTTTATCGCCCGAAAAACGGTAATGTTCCCACAAATGCTGACTCAGCCAGTTTGCACCCATATACCAGTTCGCCCAAACCGGATCACCATCTCCCACATTTCCTACTGGATTTGACATTCCCCAGATATCTGCATTGTGATGAGCCACCCAGCCTTTTGCTCCATAAAACTCTTTGGCCGTCACTTTTCCGGTTTGCGAAAGATCTTTGATCCAGGAAAGCAATGGCGTGTGCATTTCCGACAGGTTGGCCACTTCCACCGGCCAGTAATTCATCTGCGTATTGATGTTGATCGTATAATTCGAGCTCCAAGGCGGCCTCATTTCTTTATTCCAGATTCCCTGCAGGTTGGCAGGCGGACCGGCAGGAACACCAGGCAAAGCAGCACGGGAAGATGAAATCAGTAAATACCGGCCATATTGGTAATAAAGCGTTTCCAATTTGGGGTCGTAATCTCCTTTTGAATAAGCCATCAAACGCTCATCAGCAGGTAATTTTGTATTCGGATTATTTTTTGTGCTGTCTGTTACGTCGAAAGTTACGCGGTTGAAATAGGTATGAAAATCATCCTGATGGCGTTTCATTAAAACAGGATAACCTTTTGCCAATGCTTTGTCCAGATAACCCCTGGCTAATAATTTTTCATCCTTCCCGTCTTTGTCCGGGCATTTATCAAAACCATTAAAACTCGAGGCTGCCGATAAATAAACGAACACTTCACTCGCATCTTTTACGTGAATGCCGGATGTATCAGTCGAAATAATTCCGTCCTTGCTTACAGCTTTCATTCTGAACTGGAAGCGTGTGCCGTTACAGCCAGTCGCATCTTCATAAACGATAGGCTCTTTTCCTGGCGGATTGTAATAATTCGGATTTACATGTGCAGGAGCTTTTCCATTAACCAGGAGTTCTTTTGATGCCGTAACTTCCAGATTATATTGCAGCTGGCTGTTTGCCGAAACGGTAAAGTTGAGTTGTTTAGGCTTTGAAGCTGAAATCCTGATCACCAGAATATTATCAGGTGCGGAGGTGAAAATTTCTCTTTTATAAACGACGCCGCCAACTGTGAAACTTGTTGTTGCAGTTGCGTTTGCTATATCCAGATCGCGGTAATAACTGGTAGGTTTTTCGCCTTTTAAATCCTGGACGATTTTCAAATCACCCATAGGCATGTAGGATTCCGTATAAAGCCCCTGCATTTTTTTTAGCAATTCATTCGCTTTCTGATAATCGCCTTCTTTCAAAAGTGCCTCTCTGACCTGCGGAAGATACGACGCTGATGCAGGATTGACATTGGTCTTTACCGGGCCGCCCGACCAGAGCGAACTTTCATTGAGCTGCAACAGCTCCCGTTCAACTCCTCCGAAAACCATGGCGCCGATATGCCCGTTACCAACCGGCAGGGCTTCCACCCATTGTGTAGCGGGTTGTTTGTACCAGAGCTTCAATTCGGCCGGTTTTTGTGCGAACGAGCTGAAATACAGGAAAGTAAATAGTGATAAGGCAATTAACCTTTTAGATATATCCATACAAATGGCTCAATGATGATGGTTAAAATTTTCCTAAGTAGAAACAGATGGTCAGTTCACTGATACCATTGCTTTGATGACACCGGTAACCGGATTGAGCCAGCTTTCAAAATCAGTTTTGACCTGCCCGAAATCAACACGGTGTGTAATGTAATTATTGGGAGTTATAAGTCCCTTTTTAATGCAGCTTATAACATATTCAAAATCGGATCTTGTTGCATTGCGGCTACTCATTAGTGTCGCTTCCCGCTTATGAAATTCAGGGTGACTGAAACTAATTGCGCCTCCCTGCAGGCCGACCAATACATATTTCCCTCCATGGGAAAGGTATTCAAATCCTATATTAATAGCATTCAGATTTCCGGTAGCATCCAACACAATGGTTGGCATATCTCCATCTGTTATTCGTGCAAGTTCCTCTTTGACATTCTGCGTTGAACCATTGATACAATGCATCACCTGGATTTTATTTTCGCAGAATTTCAGCCGGCTTTCGTTGATATCCAGTGCGATCACTTTTGCTCCTGCAATCCGCGCAAATTCCATGGTTCCTAATCCGATTGGCCCGGCTCCAATTACGAGAACAGTGTCCTTTGCTGAAACTTCTGCACGCCGGATTGCATGTGCGCCAATCGCAAGTGGTTCAACCAAAGCCAGTTCTTCAAAAGAAAGGCCTTCTGCATGAACAAGCTTGTCAGATGGGATTGAGATATATTCAGACATGCCACCATCTATATGGACGCCAAAAACCTGAATTTTGGTACAGCAATTGGTTTTTCCGTTGCGGCATGCAATACAAATCCCGCAGTTAAAGTATGGGAGAAAGGTAACGGCTTCCCCAACAAAAAAATCCGGTGCACCATCCGCCGCTACAATTTCACCAGCCAGTTCATGACCAAGGATTCTTGGATAATTAAAAAAAGGCTGTTTTCCTTCAAATGCATGCAGATCCGTTCCGCAAATGCCAATGTTTTTGATTTTTAAAATCGAGTGGTTTTTTGTCAGGGCAGGAATTTCAGAATCCTGATAGTTGAAATTTCCGGGTGCTTCACAAACTAATGTTTTCATTGTTCCAGAGTAACGTCGAAAAGTAAATTGAGGGATGAAAATCAATTTTTACATTGATTTTGATTAATTCTCCAAAGCACGGTCCAGGTGTACATAACCTCCATCCACATATATAAGCTGGCCGGTGGTGTGGCTGGATCTTTCTGACAAAAGGAAAACCGTCATATTGGCTATTTCTTCGGCTGTTGTCATACGGTTTTCAAGTGGAATATTCGCAGTGATGGAAGCCAGTTTTTCTTTTGGGTTCGGAAGCGTTTCAATCCAGCGTTCATACAATGGCGTCCAGCATTCTGCTACCACAACTGCGTTAACACGGATGCCATACGGTAATAATTCAACGGCCCATTCACGTGTCAGCGCATTTCTGCCTCCGTTTGATGCCGCATAAGCCGATGTGCCGCCCTGACCGGTGTCAGCTGTTTTAGACGTAATATTTACAATGGATCCTTTTGATACTTTCAAAGCGGGAAGTGTATGATGCGCCATTAAATAATAATGCACCAGATTTTTATGCAGTGAGGCCATAAAGCCTTCATAATTCCCGGATGCAAGCCCGACACCATCATTCACGCCGGCATTATTTACCAACCCATCAATACGTCCGTATTCTGCCAGAACGACGTTTATCGTTTTTTCGCATTCTTCCGGTTTTGTAAGTTCCGCTACAACCTGAAATGCCTTTAATCCCTGGCTGATCAGTTCGTCGGCCAATTTTTGATTGTCATCCGCATTCCGTCCGACAATTACCGGAATAGCGCCTTCTTTTGCCAAAACCCTTGTTATCCCTTCACCGATCCCTTTGGCTCCGCCAGTAACGATGATGACTTTATTGTCGAAATTTAAATTCATAATAACTTCTTCTGAATCAATAATTTAATTATTAAAGAGACTTGCCAGGTCTTTAAGAACTGGCAAGTCTCTTTTTGTACAAATGATTTAGTAACCCGGATTTTGAGTCAACACCGGAGCGTTACGGTCAATCTCGGTTTGCGGAATGGGCCACAGGTCATATTTCGCTTCATATTTAGCCTTGATCGTAGGAGCTAACGGATTCTGAACAAAGCCATTTAGTTTTTGCTCAGCAATTCCCCATCTTCTCAAATCAAAATAGCGCTGTCCTTCCATGGCGAATTCCACACGTCTTTCGTGACGGATCAAATCTCTTAACTGGCTTTGTGAAGCACCTGACGCCAAAGCTGGCATACCCGCTCTTTGTCTTACCAGATTGATTGAAGCCAAGGCAGCAGCAGGTCCGTTCGCCTCGTTTTCTGCTTCTGCATGCATCAACAGAATGTCTGCATATCGAAGTAATACGAAATCGTTGTCATCAATCGCGCCGTAATCAGGGTTTACCTGAGCAGGATCAAGCCATTTTTTTACAGGATAAAATCCAACTGTCCAGCTGTCTTTCCCCGGGGTTCCCACAGCCAGGTCTCCCGTAAAAGGCCAGCCCTGCGCTTTCGTATCTCCCGCAAAAAAGAAGGTCTGGCGCATTCTCGGATCCCTTTTCTCAAACGGTTTGGCCGGATCATAAACTGTTGATGTAGCAATCGGTTTACCGTCAATTGCCTCATATTCATTGATCAGGTCCTGTGTTCCCTGTTCACCTTTCCAGCGCTGTAACGAAACAGCAATAGCTACGTCCTGGTGAAGTAAATTAGGCTGCAGGTATTTAACCGAGAACATAATTTCCGTACTGCTGTTCTGGTCAGGCTTGTAGAAGTTGCCCCCATAATTTGCCCACAGGGAGTACTTGTTTCCGGCAATAATTGTTTTGGCCAGAGCAGCTGCCTCGGCATATTTCTTTTCATGCAGCAACACCTGTACAAGATATCCCTTGCGCAGTTGTTTTCATAGCATGTCCATCCTTGTAAGCGTTATCGGGCAGGCCTGCAATGGCTTTGGCAAGATCTTCCTCGATCAGTTTGAGCACATCAGCTTTCTCAGATTTTGCTCTTGTCGACTTGAAGTCAACGCTGAACGGATCTTCCGTCACGATCACCACATTACCGTAAAGCTGCGCCAGCCAGAAGTAATTAAATGCTCTTAAAAAGTAGGCTTCACTTTGATATCTCGCAAGTTTTTCACCTGTAAGCACCTTATCCACATTGGCAAGAAATGAGTTGATCGCTGCAATAGCTTTGTAATTATTTGCATAATAATTCAGAACGAAATCGCCGGACTGCGGGGTAATTCCCGAAGAAAGCGCAGTGGTTCCACCACCATAATTGTATTGCCCGTAAGAATCGTCACTGAAATTGTCCCACGCAAAAACCTGGTATTGGGAAGTAGCGTATCCACCGCCGGAAGCGTATAAAAAGTTGTACAAACCGGTCAGGGCAAGGTCAGCGTCTGCCTCGGTCTTCCAGAATATGGACGTTGATAATTTATCCGGTGGGGTTACATCAAGCACGTCTGTACAGGATGTAAGCGAAAGTGTCGTCACCAGAAAAGTTAAAACCAGAAATTTTATATGATTTTTCATCTCTTAAATTTTTAGACAGGGATTAAAATTGAGCGTTGATACCAAATGTGAAAGTCCTGTTCTGAGGATAAGCCAGGTATGTGCCGCTATTTACACGCTCCGGATCAAGGCCTGGGAACTTGCTTGCAGTCAGTACATTATCTGCCGATGCATACACACGAACAGATTTGATCTTCACTTTGTCAATAACACTTCTCGGAATACTGTAACCGATCTGGATATTTTTCAGACGCACGAAAGAAGCGCTTTTCAGGAAGTACGTTGAGTTGTAATTCTGAACCGGCGCATATCCGTCTGCTACATAAATTTTAGGCATGGTGTTGGTTGGGTTCGAAGGCGTCCAGCGGTTTCTCCAGTCGGTAGTTGGTACAGAACCTTGTCTGAAAGGTTCAATTCCCCATCCGTTTACGTATATTTTCTGTCCGACTGATCCGAAAGCCTGAGCCGAAAAGTCAAATCCTTTCCAGTTGGCCGACACGTTGAAGCCCATCTGCATGGCAGGATATTTACCTTTTTGAAAGGTCCTGTCCTGGTCATTGATAATGCCGTCACCGTTCACGTCCTTAATTTTCAGATCGCCCGGAGTAGGTGTAACGGGCTGTTTTGGTGAAGCATCAATTTCTGACTGGCTCTGGAAAATCCCGTCCCAGATGTATACATAGAATTCATCCAGCGGATGGCCTTCCTGGCGAATGGTATTACTGCTGATCTCCGTTTTTCCGAATTTTTCCAGAATGTTCTTGTAAGCCTGTACGTTTCCTCCGATTGTATACGTAAAATCATTTCCTGCACGTCCGTTGTATTGCAAGGCAAGTTCAATTCCCTTGTTACGCACGGCTCCGTTGTTGATAACCGGCGCATCCAATCCAAGCCAGAGCGGAACCTGTGATTTTCTCAGGATGTCAAATGTATATTTGTTGAATACATCCGCTGAAAATGTGATCTTGTTACTGAACGCCGTCAGGTCAAGACCGGCATTGACAGACCTTGTGGTTTCCCAGGTGAGGTTAGGATCGACCAGTGCCGATGCAGCAAAACCCGTTGCAATAGACCCGAAAGCATAATTCCTGTTGGTAAGTGTAGACTGGTACGGATAATTTCCGATATTCTGGTTACCCAGCTGTCCCCATGAAGCCCTTAGTTTCAAGTCGTTGATCCATTTGACGTCCGACAGGAAAGCTTCTTTTGAAATACGCCATCCCCCTGAAAACGAATAGAATAAACCCCAGCGCGTGTCATTCGGAAGACGTGAAGTTCCGTCGTACCGGAGGCTTCCCCCAAGCAGGTATTTATCTTTCAGACTGTAATTGGCTGTTCCGTAAAACGACTGGATCGCCCATTTTCCGGATGTACCACTGTTGGTCTGGCCATCTACCGGACCAGCATTCAGTTCGGTTAAACTATTGGTTGGAAACTGCCTTCTGGATGCGGTAAGCGTATCCATCAGACTTTGTTCCTGCTGATAACCTGCTACTGCGGAGATCGTATGGTCGCCAAATGTTTTGGTATAATTCAGCTGGCTGTAAAAAACCGTGTAAACTTTGTCGTATCGCTGAACCGCTAAACCTGGTGTTCCTACATCCAGAGAGCCTGCACTGCTCAGATCGTTGTAGTAATACAAAGGCACTATAGGCCGGAACGTGCTCAATTTCATGTTCTGGAAATTAAATCCTGCCCTGTTTTCCAGTTTAAGTCCGTCGATGATGTCAATATCAAGCGACATGTTTCCCTGGCCGTAATAGTCCTTATTTGTGATCGTGGAATTTTCGTAGACGGTGGCAATGGTATTTTTATTTCCCAGTTCGTTAGGATAAGCTCTTTTTATCCATTTTCCATCTGCCGTCCGTGGTGGATAAAGAGGGGATTGTGCCATTGTTGAAAGGAACATATCCGTACTTCCATTACTTGGCCCTTTCTGATCACCGACACGGAATTGCAGGTCGGTTCCAATCGTAACCCTCTTATGCACTTTGGCCGAAAGGCCAAGGTTCATCGTGTATTTTTTGTACTCAAACCCGATCATGACCCCAGGCTGGTCGGTAATACCGAGGCCTACATTAAACGTGGTTCCTTCTTTACTTCCACCTGACATGCTCAGATAATGGTTTTTTACGTAAGCAGGCTGAAAAAGGTCATCCAGCCAGTTGTGATTTGGATATTTCACGCGGTCCGTAGCATTTTTATACAAATCGATCTGGTCCTGCGTATACAATGGCGCCAGGTTCGAATTGGTCCTTGCTTCGTTGGAAAGCTCCATATACTCTGCTGAATTCGTGATGGTTTTAGGTACTGCAGTCGGGTTCGAGATACCCAGATTGAAGTTATAACTGAACCCAAATCCGCCACCGCTTCCCTTTTTTGTTTTAACCAGAATTACTCCATTGGCACCTCTCGCACCATAAATCGCCGCCGACGCTGCATCTTTCAAAACCGTAACAGATTCAATGTTATTCGGGTTGATAATGCTCAGATTTCCGGGAAGCCCGTCCACGATAACCAGAGGGTCATTTCCCGCCCCACTGAAAGTACCCGTACCTCTTATACGCAGCTGTGTACCTTCGTTGCCTGGTTCGCCCGAATTCTGGATTACCTGCAAACCGGGAAGCTGGCCCTGCAAAAGCGTAACGGGATCCGTAGCAATCCTTTTATTGATGGTTTCACCGGAAATGGTCGTCACCGCGCTGATAATATTACGCTTGCTTTGGGAATTGTAACCAACCACAATGACCTCGTCCAGTGCCTTCTGGTCTGTCTTCATGATGATGTTAATCGCGGTCTGATTGCCCACCGCAACTTCCTGTGAAGCAAATCCAACGAATGAAAAGGTTAGCGTAGCCGGCCCGTCCGGAACTGTAATGCTGTATTTTCCTTCAATATCCGAAGTTGTACCACGCTGGGTACCTTTAAGTACGATACTTACACTTGGCAATGCTTCACCTTTTTCATCAGTGATCCGGCCGGTAACCGGGCGGTCTACGGCAGTACCGGCTACACTTGCCAGAGATTGGCTGATCCATAAACATGCAAAAAACAACTGCATGAATGAACATCTCACAAGTGATTTGAGAGTAAACTTTATTCTTGTCATAGTAAAATTGGTTTTACATTTTAAAAATTAAATGGGACTGGAAGTAAATCATAATGGTGAATTTGCTGTCAATTGAGTTTAAGTGAAAAATAATATTAAATAGTGTTATTGTTCAATTTTAAAAATCCCGCAATCTGGCTAATATGGTTAAATAATTAACCGTTTTTAACGTAATGATCAACTTAGAACCAGACGAACCTTAACTTCAATAAAATTTAATAATACAAAGGAATTATATTTTTAATTAAAGACTGTTTCAAAAATTAACCGATATATAAGAGATATTAACATATTTATTCTCAATCGTTCTAATTTTGTTGTATATATTTCAGACATGAAACCACAGTTGCTTAAAGTGCCGAATGTACAGGCGTATTCGTTTAGTATACGGCAGGATAAAATGACCAACATCAATAATCGCTGGCATTATCATCCGGAGATCGAGCTTGTTCATTTTCACCAGGGAACGGGGACGCAGTTTGTCGGAGATCACATCAAAAGGTTTTTTACAGATGATATTGTTTTAGTTGGAAGCAATCTGCCCCATTACTGGAGGTTTGATACTCCTTCTGATTGTTATGAAATACTAACCGGACTGGTATCAACAGTAGTGCACTTCACACCGGATTTTTGGGGGCAGAAATTTTTGGATCTGAATGAAAACAAACCGATTAAAGCTGTATTGGAAAAGGCTGGGAGAGGACTTCTTCTGATGGGTAATTTAAAAGATGAGATCGCCGGGGAAATTGAAAAGCTTAATCATGCGGAAGGGCCGGAACGGATCATGGCACTCATGAGGATTTTGAACGCAATCTCCCGTTCAGAGGAATTTACCATGCTGTCTTCTGTTGGTTATCAGAATATTCTCCTGGATTCCGAGAATGACCGGATCAACGATATTTATGAATTTACATTCAACAATTTCAATAAAAAGATATATCTGGATCAGGTAGCGGGTATTTCCGGACTGGTTCCTAATTCCTTTTGCCGTTATTTCAAATCCAGGACGGGCAAAACTTATTTGCAATTCCTAACAGAAATCCGGGTCGGACATGCCTGCAAACTACTCATGGACGATAACATCAATCTCAAGGAAGTATGTTATGAAAGCGGGTTCCTGAATTTCAGCTGCTTTCACCGGAGGTTCAGGGAAATAACAGGACAAAGCCCGCAAAATTACCGGGTCACGGTAGCGAACTGATTTGAAGCCTGTTTTTGTTTGCCGTTGCCGGTGTTGTGATCAGAACCCGGTGAGAGAAAAGAAGGTTGTTGGTGACGACAGCAGTTGTGGTATTAGAATGAAGCCGCAAAGGTATTTTTTGTGCGTTGTGGGAATGAGAAGGGGGTGTTATGGAATTGTGAAGATGTTGGGGGGCTTCGGAGAATTCGAAAAATCGGGTTAGGGAAAATCTTTTAATATAAACGTATCACTTTCGGTATGTCGAGAAAAAAGGTAGAATGAAAAGAATATCTTTGCAACAGACTTTAAGCAATAAGCGTCCAAAAGATGATATATTTACACCAAACGCCTATTAATGTGAAAAGAAACGCAATTAACAGGTTAAAAGCGGTCCTGGCCGAACAAGGGAAGACCAATAAATGGCTAGCCGAGAAGTTGTGCAAAAATGAAACAACAATCTCCCGTTGGTGTACCAATGAAATACAACCTTCTATGGAAAATCTTATAACAATCGCCTCCCTTCTAGAAGTTGATGTGAGAGAGTTAATCAACTCAACCAAAACAACAAAATAATGATCGAATTAGAAATAAAGGCAAACAAAATAAAAGCACCCCTAAAAGGTAAAGATGCCTGGTTAGTATTGAAACCTGAAGAGCAGGTCCGCCAGGAGTACATATGCCGTTTGGTAAATAATTACGGTTATGATCTGGCGCAAATGGCTCAGGAAATTCAAGTAAGTAATTCTCAAAGAGGCCAGGGAAGAGCTATGGCTGATATTGTCGTTTGGAAAAACGTAGAAGATAAGAGAGAAAATAGCAGTCCAATAATCGTTGTAGAATGTAAAGCTGAACACATCACAGTAAGAGAAGAGGATTACTTTCAGGGGTACAACTATGCATCCTGGGCTGGTGCAGACTTTTTTGTTACAACTAATCTCAAAGAGACCAGGATTTTCAAAGTTGTAAAAGGAAAAATTCCGAAAAAACTGGAGGAGGTGGTAAATATTCCGGAAGCAAAAATTGCCAATGATGAAAAGAAAATAAATGAATTACTGAAACTTACCAAAGCATTCACAAGGGATGAGTTCTCTAAACTTCTCTTCAAATGCCACAATATCATTAGAAACAACGACAAACTGTCGCCAGAAGCCGCTTTTGATGAAATAAGCAAAATTCTATTTATTAAAATCCGGTATGAACGTACAAATACCGATGGTCAGATTTTTTCAAAAGAAGAATTCAAGAAGGCTAAAGATTACGACGACCGATTTAGAGCGGCATCAGATATGCCGTTTTATCAAAAATTGTTTGAGCAGACTAAAAGAGATTTTAAAGACGACGATCTTTTTGAACAGAGCGAAATTATTAGGATAAGAGAAAACAGTTTTGAAGCCATTGTTGAGGAATTACAAATTTATAACCTCTCAACAACTTCCGATGACGTGAAAGGAATTGCCTTCGAACAATTTCTCGGAAAAACATTTAGAGGAGAACTTGGTCAATTTTTCACCCCACGTACTATCGTTGATTTTATTGTTGAAGTTTTAGATCCACAAGAAAGTGAAATTATTTGCGACCCCTGTTGCGGAAGTGGAGGGTTTCTAATCAAGGCCTTCGAATACGTCAGGTCAAAAATTGAAAACGAGATTCATCACGCAAAGGAAAAAATTAAAGCGGATTACTATGACGAAGCTTATGAGAAATTAAGCAATAAACGGAAAGAAGCTGTTGACGAAGCCGTCACGGATCTTTTTGCGAAGTTAAATACAGAACTGGACATTAATAATCTTAAAAGTAGAATCCGGGAATTAAGTTATGACTGTATTTTTGGAACCGACGCCAATCCACGCATGAGTCGTACGGCCAAAATGAACATGATTATGCATGGCGACGGCCACGGCGGTGTGCATCACAACGATGGACTGTTAAATGTAAATGGAATCTTTGAAAATCGTTTTGATATCATTTTAACCAATCCTCCTTTTGGAAGCAGGGTAGAAAAATCCTTAAAGATTACCGAGGCTGACAAATATACAGATGTAGAAAGAATAGAAAAGTATCGGCTGAGGTACGGTCAGGAGTATGACAATGCTTTGAAACAAGTTAATGACAACATTGGAACGTCATTGCTGGATCTGTTTGAGACAGGCAGTTTGAGTTCGCTTACGGAAGTATTATTTATTGAAAGATGCCTTAACCTGTTGAAGCCAGGAGGTAGAATGGGTATTGTGTTACCGGAGGGGGTGCTGAACAACACCAACCTGCAAAAGATTAGAGACTTTGTCGAAAGCAGGGCTAAAATACTGTTAATCACTTCTATACCACAGGACGTCTTTATTGCGAGCGGTGCAACTGTTAAGCCTAGTTTATTATTTTTTAAAAAATTCACTGAGCAGGAAGCTGAGCAGTGGAAGGATATAAATACTAAAGCGGAGTTGGAGGCATCCCAAAAGTATGAACCGGAAATAAACCAAATTCTTGATCAATTAGGATTGAAGGGCAAATCGGCACCAAGCATCGAAGAAAAAAGAAACTAAAAATTGAACTGAAACAAATCAGAGATATCGCTTCCTCTGAAATAAAGGCCCAGGTTAAGAAAGAATTCAACTACGAAATCACCATAGCGGAAGTAAAGAAGGCCGGTATAAGCAGCACTGGCTCACAAATAGAAAATGAGCTGGAACCATTGGCGAAAGAATTTAAAGTGTACCGAGAAAAAAATAGGTTGTGGACGACAATGACCAAAGAAATTAACTATCAAATTTCCGAGGTGGAAATTGGCAGAGTAAGAGTAGTTAACGGTTTTGCTTCAGAACCAGAGGCATTTTATAATAAAACGTATAAATAATGCCGGCAACAGTAAACAAATACCTAAATCTGATAGAACTATCTCAACTGGATAACTGGAGCGTGCAAACTTTGCTTGACTCCACCGTAAATTACTCCAATAACTTTGAGCTCGCCAGAATTGGTGAATTTCTCATTAAAAATAGAACAACCATTGACATTGAAGATGACAAAGAATACAGAAGGGTAACCGTAAAAATCAATAACAACGGTGTATTGTTGAGAGACATTGAAAAGGGTATCAACATTGGCACAAAAAAGCAGTATCTGGCAAAAGCTGGACAATTTATTGTCTCGAGAATTGATGCTAGGAATGGCGCATTTGGAATCATACCGGAAGAACTCGATGGGGCTATTGTCACAAACGACTTCCCATTATTCGATGTCAATCAAGATACAATCAATCCTCAATTTCTACTGCTGATCACCTCCACCAAAGAGTTTGTAAAATTTGCGCAAAGTTGTAGCAGCGGTACTACCAATCGGCAACGAATGGATATTGATATGTTTTTGAATCAAAAAGTGCCGCTGCCTTCAATATTTATGCAACATGAAATTGTTGAAAATTACAATAAAAAATCTGCCATTATTAAAATTACTGAACGAGAGTGTGTTGACTTAGACAAAGAAATAAAAAAATTATTTTTTAAAGAATTAGGTATTAAAGAAACAGATCAAATTAAATTAAAAAAGGGAATAAGCTTTATAAATTATGAAGATTTATCAAAATGGTCACTTAGTCATTTAAATAAAGATGTTTACGATTTTGATAAATATACTTATAAGACTGAGAAGATAAAAAACATGCTCCTCTTTTTTGAAGGAGGTAAAACACCTTCGAAATCGCGTGGTGATTTTTGGAATGGAGAGATATTCTGGACCTCACCAAAGGACTTTAATGGATCAACGATAATTGAGGAGGCAGAAGATACAATAACTCAAACGGCAATTAATGAAACAGGAATAAAAGTATTTCCTAGGGGAATATTTTTATCAGTCTTCCGAAGTGGCATTCTTCGACATTCATTCCCCACAGCCATAACTAATATTGAGACTGCAATAAACCAAGATGTTAAGGCATACGCTTTAAGGGGCGATCTAATAGAAAAGTATTACTACCTATACTTTGTTAACACGTTTAAGAAGTATATACTTTCGCAGGCATCTAAGAAAAGTGTAACGGTGGAAAGTGTTAACACCGAAGATTTTTTTGAAATTCGGATACCATTACCACCAATGGAAAAGCAACTAGAAATTTCAAATAAAATTGGAGAAATTAAAAATGAAATTAACAAACTAAGATCTTCTATGCTAGTGTACAAAACCAGCGCAATTCGCGAATTTGCAGACACAATATTTAAATAAATAGACAATGAGGGTTACATCTTTATACATAGACAATTACAAACTGCTAAAAAAATTTACAGTCAATTTCAGTAAAGATGTCTCAATACTGATCGGGATCAATGGTTCGGGCAAATCAACCATACTGGAGTGCATAGCGCAAATATTTAGTGATGCGTTTTTAAAGGAGAAATCTAAATTTGGATTTAAGCTGGTTTATAAAATTAAGTTGGAAGAAATTCTGGCGCACACAGCTAAAATCAGTGAATTCAAAACTGAATTCATACAAGTGGAAATTTCCGCCAATGGGAAGGATGAGGAGCTCTCGTTCAAAGTATTATCCGGGGAAAATGTTTTCGAAAAAGAAATTGATATTGAAAGACACTTTGGCTCTATTGAGAAAATATTGCCAAGCAATATCGTGATCTATTACTCCGGAATTTCGGAAGTAATGAAAAACATTTGCATTCCTCATGACAAAAGACTGTCACTCGGATTCAGAAAGGGAAATACAAACATTCAACGACCATTTTTCTATTTTGAACCCGACTTATTCCAAATCATATTACTGACCCTCCTATCCTATGAATTCGGAGATATTCCAGATTTTCTGCTGCAACGAGCTAAGATAAAAGGAGTACAGAGTATTCGCATTTCCTTAAAAAAACCTACATGGCGGAAAGGGAAAATCGAAAACTGGTGGGGCGCTGAAGGAGAAGTAAAAGTATTTCTGGACTATCTGAACGAGATCGGATCTCCTCTATTATTAGACGAAATTACTAGAAATACAGAATCAAATGGAAACATTATCATTGAGGCCTGGCAAAATGAAGTTTTGAATATTACCATCCTGGGCCAGAAAAAACTGTTTGAGATCAGAGAATATTTCGTTGAGGAAAAGACGCTTTTCAAAATCCTTAACACTTTGATTATTGACGGTTTTACGCCTGAAATTTCATTTTCTTTTATTCAGCAAGATGAAGGAGAGTCAAAGATTTTTAAACAATTGAGTGAAGGAGAGCAGCAAGCAATTATTATTAGAGGGCTAATAGAACTTGTGAATAATGAGAATACGCTTTTTCTATTTGATGAGCCAGATACCTACCTGCACCCTTCCTGGCAACGAAATTTTATCGACAGCATCAGTAAGTTAGCGCTAGTAAATGAACAAGATAAAAGTCAGTTCCTGATCACTACCCATTCGCCTCAGTTGCTGAGTAACGCAGATCCTTCGATTTGTGATGTGAAGATCATGGAGGATGGTGAAATTGTGGAAGTAACGCCGAAGTATTATGGTAGGGACATAAGTACCATTCTTTACGAGATGATGGGTGTTGAACGTAGAAATAAAAAAGTAGCGAAGGCATTAAGCAACCTGTTTAATTTGATTGAAGATGAAGATGTAGAAAACGCTAAAACAGTGTTCTACAAACTTTCTGAATTGTTAGGAGAGGATGATCCCGCAATAGTCAGAGCTAAAATTCAATTGGATTATTTACAAGAAGATTAGATGAAGTACATTTCTAAAACCTCAGAACCAAATTCTTTGCTTCGTCACAGAGCTAAACCATATTCCAGTTTTGATAATATTTCTCTTGACGATAAAGAAGAGTTAAGACAAAGTCTGTTAAGCGAGCAGGGATGCATTTGTTGTTATTGCACGAAGAGAATTCCCGAAAAAATTGAAAAAGATGGAAGGGTCAGCTATGACATGAAGGTTGAACATTATAAAAGTCAGGAACATTTTACCGCCTTACAACTTTCTTATACCAACTTACATGGTGCGTGTACGGGAAATGAAGGCAAACCAAAGAAACTTCAAACCTGTGATACAAAGAAAGGTAGCTTGGAAATAACGATTAAACTACTGTCCAACCAGCCAAATTGCGAAACACTTTTAAAATATAATTCCGATGGTGAGATTAGATCTGCTATTGACGATGTTGAAATCAATAGGCAATTAAATGAAGTTTTAAACCTGAATATGCAATCTTTGAAAGATAATCGTCAGGAGGTCTATACATTGGTACAGGAAAAAGTTAGAAATGAAAGCAAGAAATTCAGAAATGACAAAGCAAGTTTTTCCCATTTCCTGGAACAGGAGAAAATTAATTGGTCAGTGAGAACCGACAACAAACATAGACCTTTTTGCATGGTTGCAATTTATTATCTAAACAAGAAAATTAGACAGAATCAGAGTTAGACTTTGAAAAGACCCTTCAAATCCACCCCATACCTAATCCCCCAAAGCCAAAAACTCCCTCAAACACCCCCTGACCGCAACCGTCAACTCATACTCATCCACCGACAAAACGAACGTCTCAGACAGGTTGCAGAATTTCAGGAAACTTCCCAGCCTTTCGCCTTTCAGGTCGGTTACGCGGGAGAGCCAGAGGGTGTCCATTTTTTGCTGATATTGCTTTCGTCTGCTTTCGGCCTGTTGGGCTTTTGCAAGTCTTTTTTTGTTTTTGGCTTCTTTGCTGAATTTGTCATATATTATGGAGATCGGGGCTTATACTGTCATTTTGGGGGTCAGTGTGGCATAATCGTGTCCATTCTTTCAAAATCACCCATTGGAATTCCCCATGTTCGGTAAGGCTCATGTTTGCGCTCGTATCTCGTCCAGTGCCACAAAGTCGTTGCTCAATGCCAATTCAATCAGCCTTTCCGGATTTCAGCTTTTTCGTGGTAATAAGACGTTTCCACCCCTCCACAACGTCAAGGAGTAGGATGTGTGGATTTTGGTAAGACCCATTCAATTGGTATAGTTATTGTACACCGCTAGCAATTAATATCCACCAACGAAAAACCAAAAAATGAAAAATGTGAAAAATTTGGGACTGGCTTTGTTTGTAATTTGCAGCCTTACGTATTGTACCAGCAAGAAGGATACCGCCGGGGAACAGGACAGTACCAGTGCTGTTGAGGCAACTGAGGATACCCAGGAGATGGCTGAGGATAGTGCCAAGGCTGAGGGTGATGATCCTAAATTAGTATACGACCTTGTAGAAAGCATGTATGGTGGTATCGCAGTAATGAAACAGGGGGAAGAAATGGCGTCCTCTCCTGCCATAAAAGCACTAGCGAAGAAACTTGACATGGCGCATACAAAATTGACAGAGGAAATGAAGGCGCTGGCCATGAAGAAAAACTGGACGCTTCCAACTGGCGAATCTGTTGACGATAAGGAAAAACGCGATGATCTTGCGAAGAAAACGGGTTCAGATTATGATAAAGCGTGGCTGGATGCATTGGAAGATCGTCATGAGACTAACATCGGTAAATTGGAAAAAGCTAAACCAGAAGATGCTGACCTGAAAATGGCTGGTGAAAAAGGTCTTCCAAAAATTAAGGAATTACTTTCAGAGATAGAAGCAACTGAAAAGACTATAAAATAATTGTAGGTAATTACTTTCAAAAAACGAGGATGTCTCAAACAAAATGAGACATCCTCTTTCGTTTATATAAATAATTTAGAAAACCTGTTTGAATTTATTCAATCTAATCTAATGGGTTAGAATTTATAAGATGGATTTATTAAATTGAATCCTCCGCTCGGACTTCGACAAGCTGTCATTGAAGCTTGTTATAAATGGTTGATTAATAGAAACTTACATCATAAATCGAATTTCGACTGCGTCGGCAGTCCGATCCGCTTAATCTGACAAACACTTTAAGCGTCACTGCGGCGGCGGACCGCTCCTATTGTTTTTTACGAAGTAAATTACCCCTCTGGCTGACATACATAATTCAAAATGGCCTAGTGTTATTTTCAAAGTGCTTATTGAACACAAAATAGTTACTCAGCCAGGCTCCCAAAACCTACTCCCTAACCGCCAAAAACTCTCTCAAACAACCCCTCACCGCAACCGTCAGCTCATACTCATCCACCGACAAAACAAACGTTTCCGACAGGTTGCAGAATTTCAGGAAACTTCCCAGCCTTTCGCCTTTCAGGTCGGTTACGCGGGAGAGCCAAAGGGTGTCCATTTTTTTGTGATATTGCTTTCGTCTGATTTCGGCCTGCTGGGCTTTTGCAAGTCTTTTTTTGTTTTTGGCTTCTTTACTGAATTTGTCATATATTATGGAGATCGGGGCTTATACTGTCATTTTTGGAGTTAGTGTGGCATAATCGTGTCCCATTCTTCCAAAATCACCCATTGGAATTCCCGTATCAGAACGAACGAATTCCTATTAATAGAATAAAAACACCCTGCCGGCGGTGCTGACAGGGTGTTGATATTTTTTTCAACAAATAGAACATAGGTACCAGACTATTTTGTAGACCTGGCATCATATGGCCGGGCTTCGTAGGCTTGATTTTTAATCAATTTTAAATGATTAAGTTCAGGAACGACAATCACTGAACCGTCTGGAATGATACCGCGGGCTATCCAATTTTGAACCCGTGCCACAGTCACATTATATTTTTTCGAGTAATCCGAAATGGTTATCCACTCCGACAGATCATACTCTTTTTCCATGATCGTCAGCTTGCTGCGGGTAAGAGCCATCAGTTTTTGTTCAGTAGCCAGTATACTTGCTTCAATTTCAGCAGCCGTCTTTCTTTTAACTAGTACTTCCATAAGTTATTGAGATTATAGCAGGATTACCCGCCGTGTTATTGTTTTTTTACAATTTCAAGAGTTTCCCTTAGTTGTTTTACAAGCTCAATTAGTTTTTGGTATGTTTCTTGACTCATATCGTCAGGTGTATCAATCAGGTCCCTTTCGTGTTCATCGATCGCTTTTTCGATCTCTTCAATTACTTTTTCCTTCCTGGTTTTGCTCATTTAGTTTTCGGTTTGCCAACAAGTAAACGTACAATTTGTTTAATAACTAAACAAATTTCGAATTCAATTTTGTGAAAAAGTGAGAATTAAGAGCCTTCCCAACCCTACTCCCTAACCGCCAAAAACTCTCTCAAACAACCCCTCACCGCAACCGTCAGCTCATACTCATCCACCGACAAAACAAATGTCTCCGACAGGTTGCAGAATTTCAGGAAACTTCCCAGCCTTTCGCCTTTCAGGTCGGTTACGCGGGAGAGCCAGAGGGTGTCCATTTTTTGCTGATATTGCTTTCGTCTGATTTCGGCCTGCTGGGCTTTTGCAAGTCTTTTTTTGTTTTTGGCTTCTTTGCTGAATTTGTCATATACAATCGAGATCGGGCCTTTTACTGTCATTTTTGGAGTCAGTGTGGCGTAATCATGTCCCATTCTTCCAAAATCACCCATTGGAATTCCCCATATCCCGGGTGGGGCTTCAATAGATATTTTAACTTTTTCCGGAACCTCCGCTTTGAGGAATTCCTGCTTGAAACGACTCTCTGTCCAGGCTTTGACGACCACTTCATTGAGTATTTTTACATCAGGCAACAACTCCACGATAAGCTTGTTATCCGTTTTGGAAATAACGAACTTCTGTGAAACATAACCTACGCACGATACAATCAGGCTATCGCCACTATACGCAAAAATTTGAAATGCGCCCAGACGTGTAGTAGTGGTAATCATTTGCCTGGAAGTATTCCTGACTGCTGCGGATGCAATGGCCTCGCCTGTGTTTTTATCTGTCACAAATCCCGTTGTCAGCCATTGTGCGTGTGTTGTGAAAGCTATTAAATTGAATAGAAGAAGAAATAGAGGATGTTTCATGACAAGGATTTATCTTTTTAGTTAAGATGCTCAATTGCGTATGTTTACGCCTGCATCTTTCCTATTGTTGCAGCTTTAGCCAGGATGTGTATATTGTTCATTAATCACAGCGGATTTCTGATGAAATATGGCTGTCTTTAAAAGCAGTATCTTTTACTGATTGCGCAGGCCCGGCGAAAATGGGGCATGCCTGGTGCGGGGCGGGGGGGCGTGAGGCAAGGCAGTGGAAGCTTTTTTTCGCTGTGATTTTTTTGCGATCCGCCGCGGTCAAGAAAAAATGTAGAACAATTGAATGCCCGTATCAAGGTTAAAGATTTGCTTTTTGGCTCACTTAATTAAAAGATCGAAAATATTTATTTGTACATAGTTTGACAAGTTGTCATTTATTAAAGTGTTAATTATCAGTAATATGAATTTTATTTCCCGGCCATCGACAGGCTCGGGCTGACATACATCTTAGAAAATCTGAAATAGAAATAAAGGCCATTTTTAGCCCTCAATACTAACCAAAGCCACTCCCTACACCCCCCGTCTCAAAATCTTCTCCATCTTCCTACCGTTCGCCAACTCATCAATGATCTTATCCAGATATCTAGCTTTTTGCGTCAAAGGATTTTCGATTTCCTCTATACGGTAGCCACAAATCAAACCGGTAATGAGGTGTGCATTCGGGTTTAAATTTGCATTTTGAAAGAACGTTTCAAAGGTTACTTTCTGGTCGATCTGGTCTTGTAGTTCCTTTTCGTTGAAGCCTGTAAGCCATGTTATTACCTGGTGCAATTCTTCTATTGTCCGGCCTTTCCTCTCTACTTTTGTAACATAGTGCGGATATACAGTAGCGAAGGTCATTTTTGCGATACGTTCATCGTGAGCGGCGGTAGTATTCATTGCTTTTACAATTGGTTTAAAAACTGACTTATTCCTCGATTAATGCTAAGCGAATTTAACAGTTTTTCCACTCAGAATGAAAAAACCACGCTTTTGAGGCGTGGCTATTATTTCTTTTAATGGTGGCCAAATCCTACTTTTTTCAGCCAGTTGCTTGATAACGTCCATGGCCCTGTCCCAGGATTCTGACATCATTTCAAAATATTCGGGATCCATATCGACCGTAACGTCCAGTCGCGTTTGTGGCCCATCCTTTACTAATTTGTATGTCTCCTTTACGCCTTTCATATTTTTTGCATCCTTACTCTCAAAGTCTTCCTTGCCGTTCATGAGCATGCCATCATATTCGATTACGAGCTCCTCATGCAGTTTATTAACGATAATTTTACCAATAATCCCGCTTTCCGAATCGTCCTTGAAAATAGCCTTGCTTCCCACTTGCCAATCGGTATATGCCTGCGTGCCTTCGCTGAATTCAGCAAACCAGATCTTATTTAATTCCTGGGTAAAAAGTACCTCCCAAACTTTCTCTGCGGGTGCATCAATCGTGATGGATTTTTCTATTAGTTTCCAGTTCATATTATTTCATGTTTTTGATTTATATTACAAAGACAAAGAAGTAAGGAATATCCGGACAGGAAGGGAAAAATTTTGTACAATTGAATTTTCAATGCAATGATTATTTATGTCTAGAGTTTTTAATACGGTCGCATTTAGACGATCTTGTTAACGCTGAAAACAGGCAAAGTTATTGAAACCGGATAATAAGTTAGGTTTGTATTTATTTTTTGAACTTTGTATGTTCACCGGTTCTATCTTACAAAAACGCTAAATAATTTAATTACCCCCAAAATGAAAAGAGCAATTTTGAGTTTAGTCGTTTTTTGTTTTTTAGCTTCCATTTCAATCGCACAAGATATCGTCCGTATCCGGAATGTAGAGAAAGGGAGTTATCTGAATATCGAATCGGGGACGGTGCAATCAACGGAAATAAAACCTGGCTGGCTTAGTGCAAGGTGGGAATTGATCAAGGTTCAGGAAGGACAGTTCAAAATCAGGAATTCGTGGAAGAAGACATTTTTAAATATAGAAGAGGGCACTCTTCAGTGTTCTGAAATCAGGGATGGCTGGCTTAGTGCAAGATGGGGAATCCGTAATATTGATGGCACCAATTCTTTCATTATTTATAATATCTGGAAACCAACACTTCTAATAAACATTGAAACCGGAAGCCTGGCCTGTTCTGAAATAGGAGAGGATAGGCTGAGTGCAAGGTGGAACCGGGAAGATGTGGGTGCTAAGCCTGTCGGTAATGATCGGCCGGTATCCGATACGGGAAATAATAATTCACTTAATATTCAGGAAGTACTTGCAGCACATAATGCGCTGCGTATAGAGGTGGGAGTTCCTCCGCTGGTTTGGTCGTCCGAACTGGCTGGAAAAGCCCAGGGATGGGCAAATGTAGTTGCCAAAAAGAATATGGGAAATAGCTGGGTGCTGGAGCATTCCGGGCCAGCAGAGAATATTGCAGGAGGTATTGTTAATGGGGATTCGCCGGCAGAAAGGGTGCGACTCGGCTGGGGAGAGGGAGAAAAAGTAAATTTTGACCGCAACACCAGAAAATGTATTCCAGGGAAGGTTTGTAGTCATTACACACAGATAGTATGGAGAACTACCACCGAGGTAGGATGCGCGGTAACAACAAATACTAACGGCAAATACATTCTGGTGTGTAATTATAATCCGGCAGGCAACTTCAAAGGCGAGCCCGCGTATTAAATTTAGCAGGTTCTTATTCTACGTAATTTGAAACTGCACATTAGCCTGGGCGGGCCGGATAATTTACCGTTTAATGGATAGTATAAGGTTTGTAATAAGACTTTGCGTCCAATATTTGCAGGTAAATACTAAGCACAACAGATGAGTAACCGCATCTTAAAGGATTTCCACAAACCCATCCGTCCCATTTACCCGAATTATCTGTCCATCCTTAATCAACGTTGTAGCATTTTCCACGCCAAAAACCGCAGGCAAGCCATATTCACGGGCGATGACTGCGCCGTGGGTCATGAGTCCGCCTACTTCGGTGACGAGGCCTTTGATGGATACAAATAAGGGTGTCCAGCTTGGATCGGTAAATTTGGTGATTAGTATATCTCCATCTTCCAATTTAGCATTTTCCATATTCAGTATCACCCGTGCCCGTCCCTCTATTACACCAGAAGAAACAGCCAGACCAACAATTGCATTGGCAGGTAGATTTTCGCGTTTGTAAGCTCCGGTAATGATTTCACCCTCAGACGTGATCACTCGTGGCGGTGTCAATTTTTCAAAAGTTTTGAACTCTTCTTTTCGGTTGCCGATAAGTTCATTGTCAATGTTGTTGGTGCGTACGGCTTCACGAAGTTCTTCAAAGTTCAGATAGTAAATATCTTCTTCTTCATAAATAACGCCTTTTTCTACGAGCCGTTTGGCTTCTATCAGTAATGCTTGCTTATATAAAAAATATCGACTGATCATGCCGTATTTTGGATATTCACGATACCCCGCACAACTCCGGATTAAGTCGATTTTTTGTTTTGTTTCTATTGCTTTTTCCTCACCATCAGGTAATTGTCTCAATCGGTGAAGTAAATCCTGTTCCATTTTCAAAGCTTCCTGTTTGCCCTTTTCAAATTTCCGTTTGCTTTCACCCGGTTCAAAATTTTTAATGTTGCCAAGAATTATAGGCACGAGTGTTAGCGGATTTTCACTCCAACGCGTTTTTGTAATATCAATTTCCCCGGCACACCGCATTCCATATTTATCAAGAAAAGCGACAATGGCCGCCTGACTTTCTTTTCCGCCGCGAAACCCGGGCAATTCATGTAAAAAAGTGTGTTCCGAGCGACTGGACGATGACGTGTTTTCAGTACAATTTCCGTTAACCTTTAACCATTCGGCCCGGTCCCGGACTTTTAACCGCTCTAAAAATTCCACTACTTCCGGAAAGCCCCTGATAATATCAGCTACATCCAATAAGGCCAGTCCCATTTCCGAAGTAATATTATTTGGTGCAGATTGGGCAAGTGTATCTGCCGCATTTTTCTCGCCTAGCCATTCGCTCATTTTCTCATTGATCCACGAAGAAGCATTCATGCCGGTCATAATCACGCCAAAACTCTGTGGTTCAGCCATGATCTTTTTCAATTCTTCGATATCGTGCAGAATAAAATCAAACAGATCTGATCCTGATTTAGTCTGGATATTTTCCTTTAAGGCTGCTAACGAAATTTGATTACTTCTGATCAAACCGGAAACAATTTGGTCGGCGACACCGGATGAATATTCGTTGAGTGTTTGATAATTTCTTGACAAGACATCATTATTGCTTTTATCAGGAGCCGTTTCTTTTTCATAACCCGGCAACGATTTCATAAAATCTTCCCGCGCTATAATAGTTGTCAGCGCGTCTTTGATTAGCGGATCTGACTTTCCGAGGGTTACATTTACAAGCGTTTCTCTACCAACGGGTGAAGCCAGCATGGGTGTAATATCAACAAATAATCTTCCGCCGGCAGTACGCATATGCGCACGAGTCGTTAACATCCAAATAGACAATCCCAACGGATTGAAAGCATCAGTCATCATTTGTTGATGACCAACCGAAACATATACATGCGGTTGTTCATCATCTGGTTCCGGAACCGGAAATAATGTGGTGATTGGCCTGCTCTGCACAATGTAAAAAGTATCGTCGGCGAAACACCATTCGATATCCTGAGGCTGACAGAAATGGGCCTCAATTTTTCTTCCAATGCGTTCTAGTTCCAGAATTTCTTCATCCATAAGCGATTGGATATTTTGCTGATCCTGCACGATCTCTTCCTCCTTTGTACCGCCTTCTATCAAAGCAGAAACCGACAGTTTTTTTGTCGAAATTTTCTTGCCAATAATGTTTCCTTCGCGCACTTTGTAATTGTCAGCATTCACCAATCCCGAAACCAATGCCTCGCCTAATCCAAAACTGGCATCAATGGACACGACTTTTCTATTGCCATTGACAGGGTCGGCTGTGAACATAATTCCTGCTACTTCGGGAAAAATCATTTTTTGAATGACAACGGATATGGAAACCTCATAATGGTCAAATCCATTTTGCAGACGATATATTACCGCTCTATCGGTATATAGCGACGCCCAGCATTTGCTGATGTGTTTCAGAATTGCTTCCCGACCAATAATATTCAGAAAAGTGTCCTGCTGTCCCGCAAATGAAGCAATTGGAAGATCTTCCGCCGTTGCACTGGAACGTATGGCATATGCATGTGTTTCTCCAAATTGTTGAAGATGTAGGATAATTTCATTTTCAATATCCTTTGGAATGGCGGTTTCTTCGACCGACTTGCGAATTTTTGCACTGATTTCGCTGATCGCTTTTCTGTCATCGGCTTTTAGAGTGGCTAATTGATCGAGCAGGAGATTAATTGTTTCGCTGTTCCCGATCATTTTTTTAAATGCTTCGGTAGTAATGCAAAAGCCGTTCGGTACTTGCAAACCTTCAATTCGGGACAATTCGCCTAAATTGGCACCTTTGCCTCCGACCATTGCAAGCTTTGTTTTGTCGATTTGCTGGAAACTGAGTGTATAGATGCTCATGATTATTTCATTTTAATCCTCCATTCTCTTGCTAATGTGAGTGTATCCGTGGCACGGCTGATTCACCAGTCTTTTACGAACTTTATGGATCAGCCTTGCCACGAATTATCAACCAACAAAACCTTGATTGGTCACGATATAATTATTTAGTGTTGAGTTTATCCGTCTCCTCATTCATTATTTGAATCGCTTTCGCAAAATAAATTTCAATAACCATACTCTCCTCGTCCGAAAACGAAGCGATCAATTCTTCTGATTTGCTTCGGAATTCTTTGTAAAGCGGAGCCAAAAGCGCCATGATATTTTCTGTGTTTGGTATAATGAATACCTTCCGTCTGTCATCCGCGGCAAATTGTCTTTTTACCAAGCTTTTCTTTTCAAATCTGTCTATCAAACCAGTCACAGCACCAGTAGTCAAACCAGTCAAAACTGAAAGCTCACCGGCAGTCATCTGCCCTTTTTCGATGAGAAATCCCAGGTATTTATGATCAGTGCCCGAAAGTCCTACCTTTCTCGCTACGGCTTCGTGCATTTGAATAGATGAGAACGCGTAGAGCTGGCTTAGTTTTCTAACTTTCCTGATCCGGTCATCATTCATATTATATCTTGATTAATAAGTATCTTAGTTGCAAAGATAAAATTGAATTTGTGATCTGTCCAAATAATTTTTGGAGAATTTATTGAAACGCTGTTTTATAAAAAACACTGTATAATGAAGTTGGTGTATCAATTCATAGAAGTGAAATTTCGGCGGGTATCTGCAGAAGTAGTGATTTTAAAATGTTGAGGGTAAGATTCCTATCCTGAGATCGGTATTCATGCCGACATATCGGATCAGCAGGTGTTTGAAGATCATGCCGTACAAGACTAAAGACTTTGAAGCCGTACCTAAGACATCAAGTCCATCAATGTAATTTTATTACTTGCTTGCAACTTGTGTTATCCAACATTTACCTCAATCAAATCAATTCCAAGGACTTCTTCAATCCTTACGATTGTCTCAATAGTAAAATTGCTGTTACCTTTCACCCAGGAATTTACGGTTTGTGGTGTTACATGTAATTTCTCAGCCAAATCTTTTTGGCTCATGCCAAGCGTACGAAGTTGTCCCAATATATGAATTGCAATGATCCGGGATTTTTCGAGAGCTCTGGGATTTTCAGCTTTACGTGCCGCCCGATCTCTCCATTTACTTGATTCTGAGGCAGTCACTGCTTCTAATTTTTGTAGTATATCTTCTCTTGTTTGCATGATCATTCAAAGTCTATATAGCCCCAATCTTCTACGGTTTCAATATTCAATTCTTTTAAAAATCTGACGAGCGTATCCAGCTTTTTGAGCTCCTTTTTCAAATGGTTACGTTCGTTCATGCTCTTTGTCAGCTTTATGGCGCCACCTGAAATTATAAAAAAGTCGTAATTTAATCTGACGGCATAAATTCTAAGCCAGGATTTTGCGCCAGTTCCATAAGCCTTGCTTTTTTCTTTTTCAATTTTGATTGTAGCGGTTTTATCAAGGGGTTTAAAAATGTCTCCAAGTTTTTTATTTAAATTTTGCTTTTGCGCTATACTAATCAACTTCTTTTCAAAGGCGTCGGCCTCGGACATTGTAATAGAAACGGCTTGGCTTACTGTGCAGTATCCATAAAACTCTTTTACCAAATCCAGTGCATTTTCGGTAAAAAATGCCTCCAAATACTCCGGATCGTTCCAATAATTAAAAGTACGGTCATATTCATTTTCTTCATGGTCCTCAAATCTAGCCGCCCAAAGAGTTTCCGGAATGATTCTTACGAGTTCGATTATTCTCATTAAAATTTATAACCGTATTTTCTACGGCATGAATAATGTGTGTATCTGGTCAACTGATATTATCAACCAAAGCTAATAATAAATTCTCAAATCAGGTTATAACCTGATTTGAGAATTTAATGCTTTGCAAAAACGAATATATCCACTCTTACTCAAAAATGTCATGTGATAAAATGGAGACGGTTAATCTAACCATTCCTTACCCCGCTCGGCGTGTACCCGTAATGTTTTTTAAACGCAAATGAAAAATGGGACAAATTCTCAAACCCGGCTTCCAGATACACATCAACCGGTTTACGCTTCTTTTCGGTTAACTGATAATGAGCCAGTTCAAGGCGTTTTTGGGTTAGCCATTTTTGTGGTGTGGTGTAAAAGGCTTTTCTGAAATCCCTTTTGAAGGTAGTGAGGCTTCGTCCGGTGAGATAGCCAAATTTGTCAAGCGGCATATTGAACATGAAGTTCTTTTCCATAAACTCCACCAGATTGATTTTTCCGGGCTCTTCAAAGTTGCTGATAGCGTTGAATAAATCCTGATCAATGACCTGGAGAATTGAAATGGCTTCATCTACTTTGCCGTCTGCAATATGTTCCGGCACTTCAATTGTTAGATCGAAATAGGGGAGCAAAGAACTGAACAGGCTTTCTAGTAACGGATGCGTCTCTACTGGTTTTATTTCCATCTTTATGCCGGCAAAAACGTGCTTAAGATGATGCTTTAAAAAATACTGCTGCATGGCTTCCGGCGTAAAATAAACTGCCACCGATTTGTAAGGACGTCCATCCTTTGGTGCTTTTATAACTCTGGCGAGTTCAAGCCGTGGGAAAAAAATGGTGTCACCGGCTCCCATCACATACGTAATATCCGGCAGGATGATTTTCATCTCGCCGGATACCATTCTGATCAATGTGTTGCTTTGCACAATCAGGTCGTTGCTGTAATATTTTTCTTCGGTACAGGTAAGGAAAATATTTGCCTTTGAAACCGATTGTGTCGTATGCGTTATCATGCTGCAAATTTAAAGTTATTGGCCTCAGATGTTGCCAAAGTATGTATTCAAACAAGGTGATAGCCTTAAAATATTTTTGCCATGAATGCACGAATTAACACGAATGTTTAGCTGTCGGCCGTTACGGGGAAAAATTGCGATGGCAGCGACATTTATGCATTCGTGAAAATTTGAGTTATTCGTGGCTCCAAATCTATATTTTTAACGACCAAAGCGGTGTATTTCAATACTTACCCGGCTGAATATCAGCCATTATCGGTGCCGCCGCGGGTTTGAATCCATTGATCTCTATACCACCGTGCTGCATCACCGGGATCAGGTCTTTGTATTCTGAAAGAAATGTCAGTGGTGGTGATGACAATTTATCCAAAGATGCAATTTCATCAGCAGATAAATGTATATCTGTGGCAGCAATATTATCTTCCAATTGTTTCAAGGTTCTCACGCCAATAATAGTGGAAGTCACACCGGATTTGTTGTTTACCCATGATAACGCAATTGCGGCCGGTGTGGTTTCGTGTACTTCAACTACACGTTCCAGTTCATCAATGATGGCGAGTTGTTTTTCCGTCAGAATCATATCGCCGTTTCTTGCTTGCAAACCACCACCCACTTTCCCGTTATTTGCCCGGTTGTACTTGCCCGATAGCAGGCCGCCTTTTAGTGGAGACCAAGGTGTAATTCCCAGGCCCAGTTCAAGCGCCATAGGTACCAGTTCATCTTCCACAGTTCTTTGCAGCAGGGAGTATTCAATTTGCAAACCAATGAAGGGTGTCCAGTCATTCAGCATGGCAGCGGTATTGGCCTGTGCTATTTTCCAGGCCGGTGCGTCGCTTATTCCAATGTATAGGATCTTACCGCTTTTTACGGCGTTGTCCAGCGAACGCATAGTCTCTTCCATAGGTGTCAGAAAATCCCATGAATGTATCCAGTATACATCAATATAGTCCGTCTGCAACCGTCTTAACGAATGTTCCAGATTGGTTATCAGCGATTTATTTCCTGTTCCGCCCGTATTTGGGTTGCCTGGAAAAACGTTGTTGGCAAATTTGGTAGCGACAACCATCCGGGTTCTCAGCGACGAGCTTTTGCCCAATACATCACCGATAATTTTCTCCGAATGATTGTTGGTATAGATGTTGGCGGTGTCAATAAAATTTCCGCCTCTTTCAGTATATGCATGAATCATTTTTTCTGATTCTTGGGCACTGGCGCCCCAGCCCCAGTCTTCGCCGAAAGTCATTGTGCCAAGGCAAAGCGGACTAACACGCAAGCCTGATTTTCCCAGTGTTTTATATGATGTTAAAGACATTGTTTTTGTGGAATGTGAAAATGGTTAAAAGGTTAAAAGGTTAAGGCCAGGCGGCCGGTACCGTTAAAGATTGAAATGCGTGGGCACTGTCAGGCAGTTGGGCGGTGAAACGAGTAATCGGATAAGGTTATTGGTTCTGTCAGCAGTCCGTTAACCTTTAACCTTTTAACCCTTAACCCATTATTCCTTAACCCAAAAACTCGATTCCCGTCAGCTTTTCACTCAAAGCCCACAGTTTTCCTGCGCTTTCTGCTTCCAGGGAATAAGGCATAACGCCGAAGATTTTCGTTACTCCGTGTACTCGTTTGCGTGGGTCGGTGTTGGTGAGGTCTAGGTCTGCTACTTCTGTATTTTCACAGTAAACACCACCAATTTCATTCAGTTGCGGGCTTGTTGCGCACCAGACTGTGGTTGAAGCTCCTTGCGGGATGGATTTTCTGCCGGTTGACGGGTCGTAAATTACCTTCCCATTTTCGTCATAAACGCCCAGTTTTTGTAAATCTTCGGTCGAAAGTAATCTGCCTAAGTCCGTTTCAACTATGGCTCCCGGATGAAGCGAATAGGAGCGTATGCTGAATTCCTGTCCTCTTTTGTCCAGTTCCAAAGTGAAAAGTATATTGGCCGTTTTGGATTGTCCGTAACCCATCCTTGTCTCGTATTCACGGTTTTCAAAATTCGGGTCGTCAAAATGAACCTGCGAGAAATGGTGCCCCCATGACGAAACATTCACGACCCTTGCACCGTTGGCTTTTTTCAGAGCTTCCCAAAGTCTGGCTGTAAGCTGAAAATGCCCAAGATGGTTGGTGGAAAAATGTGATTCATAACCTCTCGCGTCCCTGTTTAATGGCACCCACATAATGCCCGCATTGTTGATCAGTAAATGCAGCGGCCGGCCGGAAGACAGGAATTTTTCTGCAAATGCATCAATGGAAGCCGGATCCATCAAATCCATCGATTCAATTTCTACATTCGCAATTCCTTCCAGATTCTTTTTAGCTTTTTCCAAATCCCTGGCAGGTACAATAATTGTTGCACCGGCAGCCACAAATACTTTTACAGTTTCCAGGCCGATCCCGGCATAACCACCCGTTACGATGGCAACTTTTCCTGTCAGATTTATCCCGTTGATGACTTCTTTTGAAGTAGAGGATGCTCCGAAGCCCGAACCTATTGGCTTTTGTAACGCACCTTGATAATTGTTTTGTCCCATTGTTTTATTATTTCGTTAGGACAAAAGTAGCTGGTCTTTCGGCGGACGACTTTGTTTAAACGGCTGAATTTACTTTGTTTAAACGGCCAATTTTTTCCTTAACTGGAATAGAAACTTAATGAGACACAAATTTTAGCCCTATGACTGAACTGATCAGCGTCACAATAAAAAGAATTCTCAGGAAGCTTGAAGGTTCTTTGAAGAAGAGAATACCAACTATTACAGTACCAACCGCGCCGATTCCAGTCCAAACGGCATAAGCTGTGCCAATTGGGATTGTTTTAAGTGCTCTGTCGAGCATAAACATACTGGTCATCAGACAAACGGCAAAAAGTACGTACCAATAATTCATTTCAGTACCCGAGCTCTGCCTGGCCTTTGCCATGCAAAAAGTACAACCTATTTCAAATGCTCCCGCGATCAACACAAATATCCAGCTCATAATTCATTTTGATTAGGGAGCAAAATTAGAGCTGCGAATTGTCAATACACTTTACCAATGTTAAATAATGAAGTAAGGGTACCGGGTCGCGCAGACCGGGTCACGCAGACCGCGTCAGGATGACCCAATCAACGTTTTGAGCGGATTCTGCTCAGGGTAACCTGTGTCATTCCTAAATACGAAGCAATCAGTTTTAATTGAACCCGTTTAAACAAAACAGGCTGGTTTTTTAACAGTTCGTGATAGCGTTCGACAGAACTTTTGAACTGGCGTGAAATCAGCCTTTTTTCAGTATCCACAAAAGATTTGTCCGCTAACCTGCGGCCCCAGTTCGCCAAGTGTATATCTTCATTGTATAGTTTTTCCAGATCATTTTTTTTAGCTGAAATAAAACGCAGTCTTCCAGAAGTTCAATGTTTTCGTAGCCCGGGAGATTGTCTACATAACTTTGGATCGAGAGCAGCGGGTCGCCTTCCTGTGCAAACCAAAAAGTTACTTCGCGATGCTCATGATAAACAAAAGCCCTTGCTATTCCCTGGCCAATAAAGTAAATGTTATTGTTGGTCTTACCTTCCCTGAAAAGGAAATCACCTTTACGATATTCTTTCTCTGTGGTAATTTCCCTGAGTTTTGCCAACGAAGTAATTGGGACCATCTTCACATCCGTAATGATCTTTTCAAAATTCATTCAAGTAGGAATAAAATTTATGGTTTGTTGTATGTCAAATTTAGTTGAGTAAAAATAGCAGTTATCTGTTTTGAATGTCACTTTTTAGCCTCCCTCTTATCAAGTTCCGCTTCAACCGGTACCACACTTTCTACATGCTTTTTAAATGCAGCGGTTAGTTCCGCAATGATCTCGGGATGCTTTTTTCCTATTTCAAATTTCTCTGACGGATCGTGTTCTAAGTTGTATAATAATGGCGGATTATGAGTCTCAGCGGGTTTTTGTGAATAAGAAGCATTCGTTTGAAAATGAGCTTTATATGCTCCTTTCCGAATGGCATAAAGTTGATTGGCATCGTAGAAATAAACAATATCAGTCACTTTATCGGTCTTACCTGTCAGCAGATCTTTGATGTTATTACCGTCCAAAGGCTTGTCTTTCGGAATTTCTACACCGGCCAGCCCAAGGATTGTCGGATAAAGATCCATGGAAGTCGCGACAGCTGAGGAAATTTGGTTTTTAACCGTTCCCGGCATCCAGGCAATTGCCGGAACGCGCATTCCACCTTCATACGTGGAGGCTTTTGCTTCATACAACAGGCCCGAAGAACCACCGTTTTCATCAATAAGGGATTTCATCAGCCATGGGCCGTTATCGCTTAAAAAGACGACAAACGTGTTTTTGTCCAGTTTCAGTTCTTTCAGTTTATTGAGCACTTGTCCAACACTCCAGTCCAGTTCTTCAACCACATCGCCATATGGCCCACGTTTGCTTTTGCCCGCAAAATCAGGCGAAGCGTGTAACGGAACATGTGGAAATGGGCTTGCATAGTAGATAAAAAATGGTTTGTTTTTATTTTTTGTGATCAGGTCAGTAACCTCGGCAGTGAAACGTTTGGTCAAAAGATTCTGGTCGGGTTCCGTCTCGAGCACTTTTTCATTACGGTAAAGTGGCAAAACGGGATTGTTTGATGTTACCGGGCTGCCTGGTCTGGGAGCCATAAACCCTTCTTTACCCATGTCATTGGAGTAGGGAATACCAAAATAGGAGTCGAAACCGTAGTTCAGCGGCAGGAATTGAGGCAACGAGCCAAGGTGCCATTTGCCGACAATAGCGGTTTGGTAACCTTTTCCTTTTAGCGCTTTGGCCAGTGTAGTTTCCCGGTGTGGCAGTCCGCTTGTTGAATTGGTAAAGAAAACTTTGTTTGCACTGTTTGTTCCAAAAACACCGTTTCGGATTGGTAATCGTCCTGTCAGCAGCGCCGCACGGCTGGGTGAACAAACATTGGCAGCCACATAAAACTGTGTAAAACGTGTGCCTTCCAAAGCCATTTTATCCAGATTCGGAGTTCGGATCGTTGGATGCCCGTAGGAACTCAGATCACCATAACCCAGGTCGTCGGCCAGAATAATAATGAAATTGGGTTGTTTGCCGGCTTGGGAAAAGCCCGTTTTCGCATTTAGCACTTGCGCAATCAGGAGGACTAAAAAAGTATATTTTTTCATTTCAATCGTTTATAAAAGACAATTTTTTATTTGGATGCAATCTCATCCGGCCATGCCACCTGTTTACCCGTTTTCTTGAAAACCGGAAGCTGGGCGTCCCATTTTTTTAATTGGGCCGTGAATAATCCCGCCAGTTGTTTCACCCTTTCCGGGTTTGCAGCAGCCACGTCGTTCAGTTCGCCAATGTCGTTTTTCAGGTTGTATAGTTCCAGTTTGCTTTTCCGGTAATCGTAGATCAGTTTCCAGTCTCCTTTTCTGAAAGCACTTGAAAAATGGATATTTGGCCCTTCGGAAGGAATCCAGCGGTTCGGGTGATGCCACACCAGTTCGCGTTCATTGTCGATAAGAGCAGGATTTTTCAGTACAGGCAAAAAACTTTTGCCGTCAATCTGCTGAACAAGTCCGGGGTTTTTTATTCCGGCAATATCCAGGATGGTCGGAAAGAAATCCTCAACGATCACGTATTGCTCAGCAACAGTTTGCGGCTTCACTACACCCGGCCAGCGCACCAGCATTGGCTCACGTATGCCACCTTCATAAACCGAACCTTTACCTGCTTTTAAAGGTAAATTGTGCGTCCACGCTTTTCCGCCGCGTGCAGGTGTTGTACTCAAACCGCCATTGTCGGACATGAAAATAATGACCGTATTGTCTGCCAGTTTTTTATCATCCAGAAATTTCAAAACATCACCAAGACTTTTATCCATTCCTTCGATCAGCGCAGCGTATTTTGCTTCCGTGCTGTCTAATCCTGCTTTTAAGTATTTGTCTGTAAAACGTTTATCAGCATCCAGCGGAACGTGTACGGCGTAATGTGCGAGATATAAAAAGAAGGGATTTTTCTCTGAAACTGGTTTTTCAAGTGCCTTTAATGCCTCTGTTGTAATGGCATCACTCAGGAAAACATCGGTTCCATGATACTTTTCAAGTCCCGGAACTGCATTGCGGTTTGACTTTCCGTTTACTACTTTATCATAATTGTTTTTACCCAGATAACTCGCTGGATGTCCAATCTCATTTCCAGCAATATTGACCTGAAAACCAACATTGACCGGATTGGAACCGGGCGTTCCTGCCGAACCAAAATGTGCCTTTCCGCTGTGCACGGTGTAATATCCGTTCCCGCTGAGTATTGCAGGCAACGCTGTTCCATAAAACGTATGAGGAACATTTGCAACCGGACTAAAACCATTGATGTTCCAGTCCACAAAGTTGAGTGTCGTATCGGCATAATCCGTATTGGTGTTCTGGTTGGGTGACGTCCAATGCGTTACACGGTGGTGGGCCGCATTCACGCCGGTCATCAAACTCACACGGGTAGGAGTGCAGACCGGCATGGCGTAAGCGTTGGTAAATTTCATCCCTTCCCGGGCCAGCCGTTCCATGTTGGGTGTATGATATTTCTTGTTCAAATCCGTAACCCTGGTCCAAAACGGAACAGAAGTATCCTGCCAACCCATATCATCAACCAGAAAAACGATGATGTTTGGTTTTTGAGGTTTTTGGCTTTGGGCGGATAGAAAGTGGACGGATATCAGCAAAATCGCCAACATCATTAAACCTCTAAACGGAGGTACGAACTGATTCATTTTTACAATCGCAAGTGTTTAAGTTTAAATTGTATTACTGTGCAATATCCTGACACTCTCCTTACTTATACCCGTCATTCTGCTTCAAATTTGGATTGCGGTCGATTTCGCTTTGGGGCAGCGGGAACAGAATCTGATAATCAAAGGCTACTTTGCCTCTGCCTTTTGCCAGTTCTATGAATTTTCCGTGACGGATCAGGTCCTGGCGGCGTAATTCTTCGGTGAAAAATTCCCAGCCTCTTTCTTTCAGAATATGCGCCCGCAAAAGATCTTTTGAAGCAAATTCTGCCAGCTTTATCGCATCAACTCCCGCTTTTAACCGAACCTGATTGATCAGCTCAATCGATTCCTGTGTCGGGCCGTTCAATTCATTTAATGCCTCAGCTTTACTTAAAAGAATATCGGCATAACGAACTACCGGGAAGTCATTTCCCATATCAGCCGCCGTTGCCGGAAGGTCTTCTTCGAACTTGAAACTGCGCTTATCATCCTGTCCGAGTACAATATGTTTACCGCTCAGGTCATCATATTCAGTCAAAAATACCCCACGACGCTGGTCCTTTGGATCAAATGAATCGTAAAATGCGGAGAGCGTTTTGAACTGCGTGGCGTAATTTGCCTTCGCTGCACCCTTGAATTTATAGTTTGGTGGCGCTGCATGCGGAAGGTAATTGGTACCAAGTCCGGGCTGTGCAATATGAGGCCTCACATAAATAAACTCACTGTTTTTTTCGTTCGCGATCTTGAATAGATCAGCTCTGTTGGTGGCATTAAAAAGGCTGTATGTATTCAGGTCGATCACCTTTTGTGCAGTTTCATTTGCTTTTGCCCAATCCTTGTTATTCAAGTAAAACTTGGTCAAAAATGCAAGTGCCGCACCTTTGGTTGCACGTCCGTACTGCTTAGGCGTAACTGGTAAAATTTCACTCACCGCAGTCAGTTCGTCCGTTACAAATTTGATAAATTCCTCTTTCGTAGCGCGTGACGGACGGTCTGCGCTGTTGCTTATACTGCTGGTAATGATTGGGGTAGGCCCGAAAAGGTCGTATAAATAAATGTATCCGCTTGCACGCAGAAACCTTGCTTCGGCCACGATCTGTTTTTTCTTTCTTCATCGAAATCAATTGTCGGAACATTGTCGATTGCGACATTTGCCCGGTAAATCCCGCTGTAATAACGCGTCCAGCCAACATCGAAAAACTCGTGTGACGCATTCCAGGTAAAATCTTCCAAAGGTTGTGCCAGTCCCCGAAGCCCGCCTTCACGGATAATGATCATGTCGGTAGTTACTTCGGCCATCACGAAAATATTCCTGAATCCATCGGTTCCCTGTTTCTGTTCAAGCGAATAGGCTGCGTTCAGAAGTGCTTCGGCGTCGTCGGCCGTTTTGAAGAAATTATTGGGGCCAAAGGAGGAAAAAACCTGTTCTTCCAGCGGCTTGCTGCACGATAGTACGTTCAGCAGTAAAAATATATATATTAATTTTTTCATTGTTTTGATCAGGTTAAAGATTGATACTCAGGCCGGCTGTGAAGGTGCGCGATAACGGAAATGCGTTATAATCCGCCCGGACGTTCGAAGTTCCAAAAGCACTTACTTCGGGATCAAACCCAGTGTATTTGGTAATCGTAAACAAGTTTTGCGCTGTTACATATACCTGTACCCCACGAACACTTTTCCACTTTCCGGTAGGAAAATTGTAAGTCAGCTGAACCGTTTTCAACCTCAAATAGGACGCGTTTTCCACGGCGCGGCTGTTCACGTTACTCGTATAAGAAACTGCAACGGGGATGGCAGAGGAATTTTTATTGGTCGGATTGGTCGGTGTCCAGCGATCCGTATAAGTTTCTTCCAGACGGTTTCTGCGGAATGAAATCGGGTTTTCGGATTCTGTACGGTTCAGGTTGAACATTTTGTTGCCTTGTACGCCCTGGAAGAAAAACGAAAAGTTGAAGGATTTGTAAGTAATATCGTTGTTGAGCCCGTAAGTGAATTTCGGGAATGGAGAGCCAAGAATGGTCCGGTCGGCCGAATTGATGGTACCATCCTTGTTAACATCCCGGTATTTGTATTCACCCGGGCGCGATAATGGTTGCGCCGATTTGGCAATATCGTCTCCCTGCTGAAAAACCCCATCGACGATATACCCGTAGTAGGCATTCAAAGGATCACCTTTGCGAATGATGGTAAAATCATTGGTGAAGCCGGCCGAACCACCCAGAATGAGGGGCAATGTTCCAAGATCGGTCACTTTGTTTTTGACAACTGAGAAATTTGCCGACGACCGCCATGTGAAAGGCGCTGTAATATTGATCGAAGTCAGACTGAATTCAAAACCGGAATTTTTTAAACCACCCACATTTTTAAAAGTAGAAGTGAAACCGGTCGTGCGCGGAATCGGAAGTTGCAGGAGCAGGTCTTTTGTTTGTTTGTCAAAATAATCGACGCTACCCGTCAGTCGGTTTTCAAACAAACCAAAGTCCACACCCAGATCGAGCTGGGTCGTGGTTTCCCATTTCAGATCCGGATTCGGGAGCTGCGTTGTCGAAATCCCTACATAAGGCGTTCCGTCAAAAATGGCCTGTCCCTGTGGCCCAAGCAGCACCAATGAATTATAACTTCCAATGTCCTGGTTACCGGTCAATCCGTAACTGGCACGGAATTTCAGGTCAGTAATCGTATTAATGTTTTTCAGGAAAATTTCGTCTTTTAATCTCCATCCCAAAGCCACGGAAGGGAAAATACCATACTTTTTGTTGTCACCAAACCGGGAAGAACCATCGGCTCTGATCGATGCAGTTAACAGATATTTGTCATACAGATTGTAATTAACGCGTCCGAGGTAGGAGAGGAGCTGATTTTTTGTGCGGCCCGAACCCAGAGAAAAAGTGCTTTGCGAGCCAGCGCCAAGGTTGTCGGTCAGAAGTGCATCCAGCGGAAAATTTTGTGCACCGGCAGAAAGTGAGCGAACCTCAAATTCCTGGTAGGTGTAGCCGCCAAGTACTTCAATCTGGTTGTTTTTATTCAGTGCTTTGTTATAGCGGGCCGTAAATTCGATAAGGCTGTTGCTCGAATTGCTGGTCAGTACACTCGCAACACCTTTCGTTCCCTCCGCTCTTTTTGTCAGACGTGACGTAAAAATATCCCGGCGCGAATCCTGGCTGTCAGTACCAACATTGATCTTGGCTGATAATTCCGGCAAAAAGAAATATTCGGCGAACACACAGCCGAAAGTCCGGTTGGACGATGCGAAATCCTTCACTTCATTAGCAAGTCCGAGCGGGTTTTCCAGGTTTACAATTTGCGTTTGTGCCCAGGTTCCGTTCGCATTTTTGATAGCCAATGTCGGATCCTGGAAAATGGCCGTATTAATAATACCTGCACCCTCATTCACACTTACGCCGTTTGGCACAAAATCATCTTTTACATTACTGGAATTCAGGCTCAAACCGAATTTGAATTTATCATCGGTGTAATTCAGGTTGACACGGCCCACGTATTTTTTGATCCCCGAACTAATCACCACACCCTTCTGGTCCAGATAATTAAGGGAAGCGTAATAGCTGAATTTATCCTGGCCTCCTGAAAAACTCAGCTGATGATTCTGAACAGAGCCAGTTCTGAAAATCTCCTTTTGCCAGTCGGTTCCGTTGCCGATCTGCGCTATTTGTTCGCTTGTGAATTCGGGCTGTTGTTTCTGATCAGCACGTAGGTCATTGAGCAGACTGATGTATTGTTTTGCATCCAGCATCGGTACTGTTTTCGCCACTTTGGAAACACCGCCTGATACTGAATAATTAACGTTCAGTTTTCCCTTCGTTCCTTTTTTTGTTGTGATCAGGATTACGCCATTCGCGCCGCGCGAGCCGTAAATTGCCGTTGCCGAAGCGTCTTTCAGTATTTCTACGGACTCTATATCATTGGGGTTCAATGCGTTCAAAGGATTTCTAGGGGCAGATTCCGTTACTACCGTAGAGCTTGGTACCACAGCAGAATTGTTGATCGGCAGACCGTCAATCACATAAAGCGGCTCATTGTTAGCGTTGATCGAATTCGCACCACGGATCCGGATCGACACACCTCCGCCCGGTTCGGAACTGGCCTGCGTAACCTGCACACCCGCAGAACGGCCGGAAATAAGCTGGTCAACGGAAGTCTGGACACCTTTGTTGAAATCCCGGCTGTCCAGCGAACTGACGGAACCGGTAATGTCCCTTTTCTTTTGCGTTCCGTAACCCACCACGACCAGTTCATTCAATTGGCGGGTGTCATCACTGATCTGGACATTGATCTGCGTTCTGCGTTTTACAGGAATTTCCTGTGAAAGATACCCGATTGCTGAAAAAACAAGAATTGCGTCCTCACCAGCCTGAATTTCATAAACACCTTCTGCATTTGTAGACGTCCCGGCCGTACCATTTTTAACCAAAACATTGATTCCAGGCAAAGGAGACTGGTCGTTCGGTGATGTTACCTTGCCCGAAATGTTCTGCGACTGCCCAAATCCGGCGTAGCTTATAAGAAGCAACCCGGCGATAAAGATTTTTAAGTGTTGGGTTTGGAAAGATTTAAACATACCTCATTTTAATTAATTGCTTGATTGGATAAAAGATAAACTATATAATGAATGGATTAAATAGACAATTTGATCGTAACGTATTGCGTGTTGGTAAAACTTTAACGAAGTGACATACAATGAAGATTAAAATTGGAATGAAGCCTGAGAGTAACAATGGCCGTTTAATTATAATCTTCCAGGTATTGTAATACGAAACTGAATAATCTACTTATTTGATAGACAAAGTAACTTTATAAGTTTTAAATTACCTAGAATTTTATTTATCTAAATAATAATATGGAACTAAAACAGGGTAAAATCAGATGGCGCTGCAAACAATGGGTAGGCTGGGGAGATGATTGATTTTACCGGTTACTGGAAGAGCATTAAAGTAGTAATTGTATTGGTATCAGGAGAATTTACAATTGAAACCATTATAAAATATTCCGGTTTTTTACAATTGTTAAGTTAAGCATAAGATTGCCACGAAGTTACAGAAACACAGGAGTTATTCGTTTAAGAATATGAGCCTTAGTGTCTTTGTAAATTCGTGGCAAATCAGATATCACGCAGAACCGAATACCAATATCAGGAAATTACAGATCAGAAACACACCGGAAACCTATTGTTCCGGCACGGTCCAGACTAGGGGACATGAGCAGATACTTTGCATGTTTGTTCAGTTCCTTCGCTTGCGGAAAATACCATTTCGAAGTTTGTGCGTGGTAATAACTTCCGCCTTTCAAAATTGCCGAACGGGTGTGGTCATCCGTATATTCGTCGGTCCATTGCCAGACATTCCCAACCAGGTCCATAATTCCAAACTGACTGCCTGCTTTTGTATGAATTTTTACATCATACGGCTCTCTCATGGTACGACTGGTATCAACGGCCGGAATCAGGGTACTGTCTTTTGTATTTCCCCACGGATATATGCGATTGTCACTTCCCTGTCCCGCGTATTGCCATTCCCATTCATGTGGTAATCGTTTTCCAGCCCAGGTAGCGTACATTCTGGCATCTTCTATGGATATCCAGGTTACCGGCTTGTCTTCCCAGCCTTGTTGAAAGGTTCCGTTTTTCCAGTCTTTCAGAAAGTTATGATCATCAGCAGGTTTGTATTTTGTGTCGTCCATAAATTTTTTGAACTGCTGATTTGTAACCGGATATTTGTCCATATAAAATGAAGCAATGTCCATTGTTTTCTTATGCGAACGTCCTGCATGTTCTTCCCACGGATATTGTACACCAATAGCGGTTGGCAGTTCATTGCCTTCAATCATGACACCATTCGATTCGAAAATGTATTCCTTTGCAGCCGGAATTAAAACCATGTCATTGTTGGGTTTTGCCATTGGTTTTGTTTTTTCGATTTTGGTTATTTGCTGCGGCAAAGGTTTCCAGTCCGCCGAAAAACCCGACAACAATTTTTTGGATCGCATATTCATCTGGCTTAAAAAGGGCTTTAAACTTTTTTTATCGTCATCAGATGTACTGATCAGTATGGCTCCAAAACCACGGCTTTCCATGGGAAACGATATCAATACCTGATTGCCCTCTTTCACAGCTTTTAATTCGTTCCCGTTCCACAGATCATAATAAGCCGCACCCGCTTTAAAAGTAAGTTTTATCTGGTTTCCTGATTTATCCGTACTATCACGGTTCACGAATGTATATACTGTTTTACCACCAGCCGGAAACATGGAAGCATACACACCTTTCTGAACGACAGGCACATGAGGTTCCCAGTCAGGACTGCTCCAAACATCGGGGAATTGCCGGTAAATCAGTGCGATGCGTTGTATTGCTTCGGCATAACGATCGGGAACCTTGTTCCATACACCCCAGATATTTTCCCATGAGTTATATCCTATTCCATTGAAAAAAGCATATTGCAGATTGTCCGTTTTATCAATAGCCCAGCGGTCGGTAACATGCACCTGGTGCTGTGGTTCGAGCCATTTGTAGGTACTGGCACCAGGTGAATAATTGTAGCCCGGCGCATTCATGGAACGCTGCCAGTAATATCCCCAGCTCATCTGGTTCCATTCGAGCGCTTTTAAATCTTTGATATTAAGCTCGGGCTGTAACGCCAGCGGATATTTTAGCTCAGTATATGCATTTTTATAAGCTTCTGTTACACCAAACATGGTATCTCCGTTCAGGCCATCAGCACCAAGATCTTTCATTTCCCTGCTCAGCGCTTCCGCCATAGGCAGTTCAATTTTTTTGTTCCATGATCCCAGACCATGATCGGGAAGAAGACACGTACACCCCGTTTTTTGAAATCCCTGATCATCTGCCTGACAGCTTCCTTGCCACCAGGCATATCTGCTACCAGATCGTACTGATTACGGTTGTCGACTCCGATATTCGGATAGGTCGGCCAGATCAGGACGGCATCCAGCCCGCCAAATCTTTTTTTCAGATCATCCAGATAACGGTCAACGGTATAAACCTTTTTTACTTCATCGAAGAAATAACGGTCATGAGCCATCATTTGAGCATAAATGAATGTCTTCTTGATCCAGCTTAATCCAGGATGTTTGTATTCCGAGTTGTTATACTTCAGCCTGGCCTTTTCGTTACTCCGCCAGATTTTCACAGAATCCAGCCACTTATCGCGGGAGTTTTGATCAATCGGGCCGGAAAATAACTCCTTCATACTTCCCTGCGGCCTGATCTGCTGGGCATTCACCGATCCCGAACAAAGTAGCGTTACATATAAAATTGCTGAAATGATTTTTTTCATATTCCTGTATTTTGACTTGGTGAGTTATATTTCCAAACTTTTAATACACTTACCAATTGGGATTTTGTGCCAGATTTGGATTGAGTTCGCGTTCCCGTTGCGGGATAGGCCACAGGTAATCCCGTTCTTTATTGAAAACTTTTACAAAAGCCGGCAGAGAAATTGTCACCAGCGCACCATTTGCGTTGGTGTAAGTCATGCCATATAATATTCCGGGAACTACTGTTTCGGCAATCCGCCAGCGGCGGATATCAAAATAGCGGAGGCCTTCAAATGCGAGCTCAACCTCGCGTTCTTCCCTTACCAGTTTCCGAAGTTCCGCCTGCGAACCAATGGTGACAAGTGAAGGCATTTTTACGTCTGCCCGGTTTCTTACTTTATTGATAGCGTCCAGTACGCTCTGGTCGATTTCATTGGCTTCAATTTTCGCCTCTGCATAAATCAGCAATATTTCGGCGTAACGCATCAGGATGAGATTGATGCCGCTATTATTCGGTTGGGTCATATCTTCCTTATTGAGATATTTCCGGATATTATAACCTGTACTGGTCGAGTTTTCAGAATTACCGATGGCGTCACCGGTACCACTTCCGGGTTTGGAATCATAGATTTTTCCATTCGGTAATTCTGATCCCAATACATATATGGAATACCGGAGACGCGGATCACGGTTTGTGTAAGGGTTTTTTGGATCAAATCCGCTTGCCGGATCCGTAATATTTTTCCCGTTTGTCATTTTGTAAGCGTCCACTGCCAGCTTTGTCGGCACGAAACTATTGACCTGCGGAAATACGCTGTTTGGCGTCGTTAAACTGAAAATATTATTGGATTGTATATCCTTAATGAACTGTTTATCAAAAATGATCTCGGCATTGTTTTCGGCAGCATAGGTAAACAGGTTTTCATAGGAATTGTAAAGGCTGTAAACATTCAGGTCCGTTACCTGTTTTGCGGCCGCTGCTGCCTCTTTATATCGTCCGGCATTCAGCAATGCCCTTGCGTTCAGCGCCAAAGCGGTTCCTTTGGTTACCCTTCCTTTTTCAGTCTGGGTCAAAGGAAGGAGAGCGGCCGATTCTGTATATTCTTTGGAAATAAAATCCCAGACCTGAGCTACCGGTGTGCGTGTCAGGTTCCGGCTTTCTTCTATGGTAATATTCGTAATCACCAGCGGCACATCTCCGTATAACATAGCAAGTTTGGCATAATAATAGGCACGCAAAGTTCTTACCTCACCCTGTAAGCGATTGATCACGGCTTTATCTGCAACTTCAATCTGATCCACATTCGTCAGAAAAGCATTGGCGGCCTGTATGCCTTTATAAGCATCATTCCATTCATTCAGGATTTTGGCATAAGTTGCATCGTAACTTCCTTTCTCGATCAGAGACTCTTCCCGCCAGCCCAACGTAACATGGCCGATATCCGACATCGCATCCCAGTTGGTAAAATTGGCAGCGGTTTCCAGATAGGTATAAACGGCATTCGCGGCCAGTATGGCATCATTTTCTGTTTTCCAGAAAATTTCGGAAGAAACCCTGTCATTAGGAATTGTTTCGAGCAGGTCGTTATTGCAGCCGGAAAAAATTGTCAGCGCTGCAAAAAAGGATAATATTAGTTTTAGATTTTTCATCTGATTCTGCTTTTAAAAATTGTAGGGGAATTAAAGCTGAATATTTAAGCCAATGGTAGAAACCGCAGTCTGAGGGTACTGTTCGGTACGGCCACCGGGCACTGTTTCAGGATCTACGTTCCATTCGTTAAGTGCTGAGAAAGTAAGCAGATTGGTCGTCGCGATGTAAATACTGGCCCTTTTTATACCAATTTTGCCGGTAAGCTGAGTTGGAAGCTGGTACATCAGCTGTATGTTTTTAAGGCGTAAATAGGATCCATTCATCAAATCCCGGTCAGACATGACAAAATTCCGGAGGTCGTATTTTAAAGGCCTGGAAAAGCGTGCATCCGGATTTTCCGGTGTCCAGTAGTTTCCTGCGATCAGTTCGTGTGTGAATCCGCCCCAGATACCCATTTCAATAATAGCACCGCCAACCCTTGATTTGGAACCTGCCGTTCCCTGGAAAAGCATATTCAGTGAAAATGCTTTATACGAGAAATTCAGGCTGGATCCGAAGGTGTATTTTGGAAAACTTTGACCCAGATAGGTCATATCAGTCGGTGTTATTTTGCCATCATTATTCAGATCGACAAATTTGACGTCGCCGGGCATGATACCGGTTCTCATCGTCGGGTAGTTCAGGATTTCTTCCGGAGTTTGGAATAATCCATCCGTTTTGTAACCCCAGAAAGAATTAATTGCATAACCTTCGGCTGTGATATAGCGTGTCTCATTGCCGCCGGTAATATATGGGCCGGTACCGGCAAGGTTGCCCACACTGTTTTTATTGATGTTAAAATTAAAGTTGGCATCAATACCGAAATTGCCGATTTTGTGGCGAGCCCCGACTGCAACTTCCCAACCCTTATTATTGACCTGTCCGGCATTCTGAGGAGCGGGCAGCAGGCCCAATGTTCCCGGAACCGGCAAAGTAAGCAGGATACCATCCGTTGTCTTTTTATAATAATCAACACTTAATGTAAACCGGTTGTTAAGAAAACCGGCGTCAAGGCCTACATTGGATTGTGTTGTTGTTTCCCAGGTCAGGTTCTGATTGGCAATACGTGTTTGCTGAAATGTCTGGGCAGGCAATCCGTTGAATGAATAAACGCCCGAACTTAACGTAGCCAGCCCACTATAAAGATCCACAGCCTGATTACCCGTTTTTCCCCACGAACCTCTTAGTTTTAGCTCTCCTACATAATTGGTAAGCCCGCGCCAGAATTTTTCTTCTGAAAGCCGCCATCCGGCTGACACGGATGGGAAAAAGCTGTAACGGTTATCAGCCAGAAATCTGGATGATCCGTCGTACCGCCCGTTTGCTTCGAAAAGATATTTATCCTTATAAGTATAATTGACACGCCCGAAGTAAGATCTCAATCCCCAGGTGTATTCAGCTCCTCCGTTATTTTTAGTAGCATCGTTGGTTCCCGAACCAATGGATTGAACATCGTTACTGTAAAATCCCTGACGGAATGCACTTAATGAACGTCCTTTGTTTTCAATCTGCGAATAACCTGCCAAAGCGCTGATCGCATGGCTGCCAATGCTGGTAGAGTAATTCAGCAGGTTATTGATGGTATATTCCCTGATATCATTTCTGGATTCGGTCAGGCTGTTCAGCGGTACATTTTTACGGATGATCGACGGATTGTAATAGTCCTTGATCTGGTATCTGTTGGTATAATTTTTCCCGGTGGTAAGGTTGATCCTGGCACCTATCTGGGTAGTAAAAATAAGGCCTTTTGCGATTTGCAGTTCGCCTTTAAAATTACCAAAAAGATATTCGTCCAGGGTTTTGGCTGTACCTGCCAGTTCAGCGGATACCAATGGATTGTAGCCATCTGAACTGATACCATATGTGCCGTCAGGATAACGCGGCACAGTCCATTGGGATGTCTGGAGCATTTTGTTGAAAACATCATTTTCGTTGATAGGTGAAAGGATGTTATTGGCTCTGTAATTGACATCCGTACTGAATTTCAACCGGTTAGACAGTTTATAATCCGTATTCAGCCTTACTTCACTTAGTTTGGAATCCGAATTGGCGATAATCCCTTTCTGGCTTTGATAACGCACACTCAGCAATGCCTTAATCGTTTCACTGCCACCACTTACTGACAGGGAATGGTTCATTTGCGGGGCTGTATGTAATACTTCATCATACCATACGTTCGGCAGCGGGTATTTGAGCCGGTCAGTTGCGTTGACATATTCTTTGATATAATCGTCGGTAAATATTCCAGGTCCGCCCGTGGAGTTGGTCCAGGCGGTTTTCTGTAACTGAAGATAATCTTCAAGGCCCATATGAACCGGATTGTTATTCGTTTTCTGCAACGCATAATAACCGTTATAAGTAATAGCTATTTTTCCTGTGGCAGCCCGTTTGGTAGTCAGCAAAATTACACCGTTTGCAGCCCGCGAACCGTAAATAGCCGTAGAAGAAGCGTCTTTTAATACAGAAACAGATTCAATATCCAGTGGATTGATATCACTCAGTCTTTGCTCGATACCATCAACAATGACCAGCGGTTCGTTGGCTCCCAACGTAGTGATGCCCCTGATACGGAGAACCATATTGGATTTTCCCGGTCCCGCACCCTGATCCAGTACTGTCAATCCCGGGATCTGACCCTGTAAAGCCTGCTGAACGTTGGAGGTTGTACGTTTGATAAGATCCCTGCCCTTAATGGCAGCTACCGACCCGGTCAGCGATTCTTTTTTTATGGTTGAATATCCTACCACAACGATTTCACTCAGCGGATTTTCGTCGGCAAGCAGTTTGATATCAATCGTGCTGCGGTTGCCAATAACTGCTTCTTGGGTAGCATAACCCACAAAGGAAAACACCAGCGTGGCATTGCCATCGGGCACTTCAATCTGGAATTTTCCGTCCACATCGGTAGTTGTGCCGCGTGTAGTGCCTTTCAGAACGACACTTACACCCGGAATGGATTCACCCTGCTCGCCTGTAACACGTCCGGTTACAGGAATGACAACAGGTATTTTTTCTAAATCAGCAGAAGCCGTTTTAATCAATAGCGCAGAAAGTGGCAGTTCCGATGCCCGGCCTGGTGCCAGACATATCAATTGGCTTAAAAGCACTATTCCCGGAAGAGAATATATGGCCTTTATTAATCGAATAAAAGTGCTCATTTGAGTTAAGTTTAGATGGTTTATTGCAGTTTTAGGAATTTTTTAGGCGTAAGGGGACACTCTGCCAAATCAGCAGTTCAAATTTTTCCTGAATACAGATAATCGGTTCGGCCTTTACTCAGTTCTCGCTATCGATCCATCGAATGGCTTGTCAGAATAAATCAAATAATCCCAGGTTCGTAATTCATGTTCCGGATCCGGATTTTTAACAACAACTTTAACCGTGTGTTTTTTATTAGGCAATTCATACTTCCAGAATATATCATTCCTGCGTGATAAAGAGCTGGTAGGTAATTTGGCAGTTTCCACCTTTTGGTCATCGATAAATAAATCCGCTTCCAGAATATAATCCGATGATTCCTTTTTCAGTTTGGCAGCCATACCCCGCAGCACAAAGCCGGTTCCGGTAAAGTCAAAAGTGAACTCATTTTTTCCGGTTCCCTTGTTAAACGGAACTTTGGCAATCGGGAATAATCCTTCAAAACTTTTTTCGAACCGTACAGTTTTAGGGCTTTGCAATGCGATTTTAATCGAATTATCTGTTACACTTCCACCGTTTCTCTTCACCATTTCCAGTGCATGTTTGTAGCTGATCGCATACACATTGTTCAGTGACATGGTTGTATATTTAAACGGCATATCTTCGATTTCTTTCAATCCCATTTTCCAGTAAGCCGGTATTTGGTTATAGCCAAGCATGGTTCCCAAAATTCCGCCTGCCGAGGATGGGTTGCAGTCAGAATCCTGGCCGGCACGTGTAGAGATCTGTAAGGTTTTATCAAAATCGCCTTTGCCATATAACAGACCTAATACTATATACGCAGCGTTTGTGCGGGCATCAATGTTGAAAGCGGAAAAGACACCATCCGGGCAGCCAATATCTTCTGACCACTTTTTCTGAATTTCCATCCAGTTCTGTTTCCAGTCGTTCGGATATTGTTTGTGCCATTTGATCACATCAGCGATACACTGGTAAAACTGGCTCTGCGGCGGAATTGTTTTTAACGCTTCTGTCACCACATAGTTTACATCCCTGGACGTGAAAGCCAGGCTATACATAGCTCCCACATAAGCACCTCCATACCAGCCATCGCCATAATTCATAATATGGCCGATTTTATCACCAATTTGAATCGCGGTATTGGGCATTCCGGGGCTCATCAGGCCGGAAAAATCTGCTTCTATCTGAAAATCAATATCATCGGCGTGCGGGTTATATTTCCAGTGGCCGGTTTCCGGTGCTTTGATGCCGTTCATGATATTATAACGCGCCGACTGGTTGGCATGCCACAAATCATATTTGGCATACGCAAATGCCTGTGAAAACGAATCTACCGGTGCATCCAGGCCGACCCTTTCAAGGATATCTACAAATGTCAGATCCATATAGATATCGTCGTAAAGGCCCGGAATTTCTTCCATCGTCTTTTTTAAATATCCGTCATACCATACAATTGGCTGATAATCCTGAATAAATGTGCCGTTATATTTAAATTCAGTTGGCCCTCCAAATGTAACACCGATCGTCTGGGCTGCCCAGCCACCTTTGATTTTATCTTTTAACTCATCTGCGGAGAGAGTAAGGGTCTGAGACTGCGAAGGACCGTTCTTTTTCTGGCAGAAAGCCGTGCTGCTTATTGTAAGAAAGGCAAGGACAGTATAACAAAGTAATTTTTTCATAATAAGGTTTAAGATTTAGTTAAGGAATATAATCTGTTTAATGGCCCGGAACAAGTATCCGGGGCCGGCTCTTAATTTTAACGGGCGACAATAAGCAGGCCGAGGCCTATTACATAACATAAAAGCATAGCATTGAGTAAGCGGTATGTGCCCTGGGATGCATTCCGGAATTCCCTCCATACGTAAATTCCCCAGACAGCCGCAACGACGGTCGCACCCTGTCCAAGTCCATAGGAAATAGCCGGGCCAGCCTCATCCGAAGCAATGATACTGAATGACAAACCCAGGCACCAGATAATTCCTCCGATAACTCCCATTAGGTGGTTACGGAAGCTTCCGCGGAAATAATCACTGTAACTCACCGGTGTGCCAACAAAAGGTTTCCACATTAAGAGGCTGTTAAAGATGAGGTTACTTCCCAAAACACCAACAGCAAAAAAGACAACGGCAGTATAAGGGCTTAGTTTACCAGGCTCAGGAACATGAAAATCGGGGAACATGGATTGGGCAACATATTTATAAAACAGGCCCATCATACATCCGCTGATAATAGCCAGTAATAATCCTTTTGTAGGTACACTGGTACTTTTGTCGGCGTTTTTACGATAAGCATTTGCATTTAAGAGGATTGCAAGGACAATGAGAGCAACGCCCCCGAATAAAGTAACAGGATTTCCTACCGGGGCATCCAGGTAATTCACCACCACACCAATAACCAGCGCAAGCCCGACACCTACCGGAAACGCAACGGCCATACCGGCAATGGAAATAGCTGCCCCAAGCAGGATATTAGATGCATTGAACACAATACCACCCAGAATAGCCAAAAGCAGGTTATCCAATCCCGCCTGAGCAAAATCGTCCGCGAACGACCTTCCACCTTCTCCGTTGCTTCCCAAAGTAAATGCTGAAAGCAAAGCCAATACAAATATGCCGATGGCATAATCCCAGTAGAACAGTTCAAAACGCCAGTGTCCGGCGGATAATTTCTGCATATTTGCCCACGATCCCCAGCATAACATGGTGATGACGCAGAACAAAACGGCTAAGGTGTAAGTTGGAACGATAAACATAAGATTCAGGAATTGAGTTTACAGGTTTAGGAAATAACAGGGTTGATAAGCGGCAGGCTGTTGACTTCCCGGCGGTGTGGTAAGGAAGTCTGGGCGCCCATCCGCGTTACACAGATGGCTGCAGCTTTACACGCAAAAGCAATAGCCTGCTCTAATGTACTGTTTTCTGCAAGCGCTACAGCAAGGGCTCCGTTGAAGCAATCGCCCGCAGCAGTGGTGTCGACAGCAGTAACAGGTGGTGCAGGAATCAGTGTTGAAATCGTATCGGTGTGCAGAAAAGCGCCTTTTGAGCCGAGTGTGATAATCACATTCGGGACGCCTTTGGCACGAATAGCTTCCGCTGCCTGTCTGACTGTCTGCATATCCGTCACACGGATTCCGGTCAGGATCTCGGCTTCGGTTTCATTGGGTGTGATCAGGTACAAACACCTGAACAAGTCGACAGGAAGCTCCTGCGCAGGGGCGGGGTTAAGAATGACGCGCAATCCTTTTTCAAAACTGCTCCTGATAACAAAGTCAACAGTTTTCAGCGGAATTTCCAACTGCAGTAAAACGATGTCTGAAAGGTTCAGTCCATCTAAAATCAATTCAACATCGTGAGGCATTAAGCGGCTATTTGAGCCCGGTGCAACTGAAATACAGTTTTCTCCTTTTGCATCCACATTGATCAGCGCAACTCCTGATGGATGTTCACTATCAATGGTGATGTACATCGGATTTATTTTTTCTCTTTTGAATTGCTGGATGGCCTGTTTGCCAAACACATCGTTGCCCACTTTCGCAGCGAGGACGACATTTCCATCCAGCCTGGCAGCAGCAACAGCCTGGTTTGCACCTTTGCCACCAGGATTCATTAAAAATACTTCCCCGATTACTGTTTCACCCGGAGAAGGAAGTTTTTCGGCCTTGACAACCATGTCAGTATTTGAACTGCCGACGACGCAAATTACATTGGGTAGGGACATAGCAATGATTTATCTTATTATGATAAGTCAAAAATATATTAAATAAATCATGTTTTGTTTCCATTATTTTCTGCTGCTGGCTAATCCTATCGAATTATTTTTATTTAAATAAATAGAAGTAAAGTGAGGTTTTAAAACTCTTATAGAATTTATACATGTTAAAATGTAACATATTTAGCTAATCCTATGGATTTTAATCAACTGCATTTGCTTGTTCAATCTCTGACTAAATCTGAAAAGCGTTATTTCCGGTTGAGTATAAGTTTGCAGCAAGGCGATAAAGCTTATTTACGCTTGTTTGATTGTCTGGAACAATACGTGCAGTTCAACGAAAAAATAAAAACTGAAGTGGCGGATCTTTTCCCGGGGGCTACCCTGGAGCCGGCCCGTAAACATTTGTACCATGTACTGATGAAAAGCCTCCGCCAGTACGAAGCCGATAAATCTATTGAGGTAAGATTGATGAACCTGATCCAGGACAGCCAGATTTTGTACAACCGTGGACTTATCTGCGCAAGCTTTGAGGAACTTGAAAAAGCAAAAAGGCTGGCAATGAAACACGAAAAGTTTATTTTTTACATTCTGGCTGCAAGGCAGGAACTGCAATTTATATTACGGCAGCATTTTATTAAATGGGATGAATCCAAACTGATTGAAAAGCAGGAAAAAATACGCGAACTCCTTGAACATGAATGTACCGTTCAGCAGCATGCTTCGCTGTATGAAGTATTATTACTGAGGTATTGGAAAATGGGTGTGGTCAGAAGCCTTCGGGAAACGGTCCGTTTGAATGATCTTTTACTGGAAGAGCACCAGGTACTCAATACACAGCGCTTAAATTCTTTTGAGTCGCAGCAGCTTCACCTGCATTTTCAGTCTGCCTATTTCCTGATGACCGGAGATGCACAGGGGAGTTTGAGTGTATTGTACGAACTCGATAATTTGTTTCAGAACAATACAGAGCTGTGGCTGGATAAACCGGTTTATTATAACCATGTATTAAATAATATTCTGGAAACCCTGCGCAGAACGGAACAATATGATAAAATGGAATATTTTTTAGGACGGCTGGAATCTTTATCGACACCTTCCGAAGGCCACCGGTTATCTATCAAATATCAGGTACTGGAGCACCGGCTCCACAGTGCGGTCAACCAGGGATTTCATCACCAGGCGCTTATTATTTTCAACCAGGAAAATCAGGGATTAGAACGCGACCTTCCAAATCTGCCTCTTCAGATTGAAGTACAGTTACGGTTGACCATTGCAAGAATTCATTATTATCTGTGCGATTATTCACAGGCACTTTTATGTATCAACCATATACTGAACCAGCCGACGAGTTCGCTAAGCAGCCTGCTTTATATAAGCTGCCGGCTTATGAAGCTGATGATTCATGTGGCACTGGATGACCGGGATTACCTGTTTTATGAAATCAGATCCATTGAGCGTAAACTTAAAGGCGGAAAAGCATGGTACCGGGTGGAACAGTTATTCCTGACTTTGCTCAAAAAATGGCTGAAATATAAACCATTAAAGTCTGTTGCGGCCCAATCGCTCCAATTGCTGGATGATTCCTACGAGCGGCAATTAATGCTGGAACTGGGAATAAAAGACTGGTTTCAGGAAATGAGTGATAATAATGGATTAAGCAGGATTATGAAATAAAAGGTCCAAGTCTTCTACAAATCTTCAGGAATTTAACACAAATTTGAAACAAGACTTATACCAGTTCCCACAACTTTTTCAAATGCCTGATAGATGCATAATCATTTTCACGGGTCCAGATACCATGCGAAACGGTGGTGATACATTCCAATTCCAAAAAATTCATACGTTCAATGGTCTGGCCGGTTTCAATGATATCAATAATTACATCGGTCATATCGAGTGACAGAGCCACTTCATGGCAGCCTTCCATAATAACCACTTTTGCGTTGAGCCCGTTTTTACTAATGTATCCGGCAGTTAAATTCGGGAATTTTGAACAAATGCTGGTTATCTCCTGAATGGGCATTAAATTCTTGCCAATTACTGACAGACGGCATTTCTGAAGCGCAAGTGTGGTAAACAATTTCAATTCGCAACTATCTGATTCATCGAACCAGACTGAACTGCCAAACGCAATATCAATGTGATTATGCAGTAGCAGCAGCGGCAAATCCTTGGACCTGACCTTCACCAGTTTTAAATTATTAACCGGGTCACAGAAAACCGGTATTCCGCCATTTGCGAAGTGATCGTATTCGTTGGTTCTGTCGATTTGGATGTATTCCAAAGCCTCATCAAACCCACGACCTTTGCTGAAGCCTATAACCAGGGGCCGGGAAGCCGCTGACCGAGCTGAAAATAAATCAATATTCATAAGTTAAGAGGGTTTACACCATTTTTTTAACTGGTTCAAACAGTCAGGGATTTCATTTTTATCTGTCAATAAAAGATTAGAATGAAATTCCCTGCTTAGTTCCAAATATAAATCGAGATAGTATTGATGGTAATTAACATCAAATTTCTCCTCTGTTCTTTGTGCAAGCCTGAGCAGCGTGTGATCAAGGTCAGAATAACACAAAACAGTTAATGGCAACGGAAACCACCTCGGATCGTGCCTGAAATTTTCCGGCACCAACGAGAAAACAGTCATCCAGCACCGGTCAAATACCAAAATTTCGTTTGAATAGGAATTTACAAAACCCAGCACAGTTTCGTAACCGAACGATACAACATTTTCGTAATCTTTCTGATCCGCAAGTCCGATAAGTTTTTTACCTGCCAAACCTGCAAAAGGGCGAACATAAATCCCGCCGAGTTCTTTTGCAAGTAAGTTTGCAAGCGTGGTTTTTCCGCTGCCATCATGACCGTCAAGGGTAATAATAAAATTGTTGTTACTCCACATGCCAGGGTTTTGCCAATTACCAAAGTTTTTTCCTGCATTAATAGACCATTAGTCTCACCTGATTTTTGTCATCATCCAATTCAAGCCAATAATGCCTTTTTTCACTCTTCAGCAACAGTTCCTTTGCTTCGGTACTAAGTTCCAGCTGGCCCGATTTAGAAATTCTGGTGGTTTTTAATCCCTCACCCTTCGTAATAATTACGCTTTCCCTGTCTGTGGACACGGATACTTTTTCCGATTCATTCACCTTCATTCCAAGTGCTTTTCTGGCTGCAACAGTAAGTGTCACAATCCCTCCGGGTGACATCTTCAGCCGGTTGTTTTTAATTGTCATAGTTGCCATAATCGTATTCGTTTACTGTTTTGTTAAATATAAGGTTATAAAAATTTGTGTAACGCTCTGCCAATAACTGCTCTTTTTCACCGTCACGCCAAAGGTCCTTGTCCAGGCTTTCGCTTTGACTGGGATCTCCCAGGCCTTTTTTTACCCGCATACAATCCGGGCTTACCTCCCCAAAAATTTTGTTGCCGGACATGTCTATAAAAAAACAGATATCAACCAGCAGTAATCCGGCTCCGGCAAATAATTCTTCAAGCCATTTAAAGGTATCACCTGCCAGTTTCTTTGCTGTGGGAATATCATGCATCCAGACTGATGCATAATCGTCCGATATAGGTTCGTCCGCAAGCCTGTTTCCCGCTTCGTCCGTAAGCGGAAGCCGCCAGTCAAAACATACTATTGGTTTGTCAAATCTGGACCATTTAACCAATGGTGCCGGATCCTGCTGTACGGTGCCGTAACGCTCTGTATATTTATAGCGATGTACAGGCGATCCAATGTGATAACGTTTTACCCGTACTTCAAGATTACTTGCTTCAACCCTTTCCTGAACCAGAAACGGGCCATCCACGGATTCCACGACAGCCAGAAACGCATTTTTAAGATGGCCACCTTCCTGGCTGGTAAACCGGTTCATCCGGCGGAAAACTTCACCCGAAAACAAAACCCTTAATTCTTCCGTCCCTTTCACCTCACCATACCGGTTATGCGTAAAAGAGTAGACCGTCGGCTTGAATTTTTCAATAACAATTTTTGAATTGAGAAGCCTGATAATTTTACTTTCACCTTCAACAAGTATAGGCAGTGACTCAAAATCAAACGGGATCTGCTGTATTACTTCTTCGACCAGTTCTGATAAAAGGGGAGGTGAGGATGTCGGATCGGGATTGAAGCCCACTTTAAAAGCCTTTTTACCAGGGACATCATTGGAGGCAACCACCACTTCTATATCAAGTTCGAGTAACCTTTTACTAAGAGCCGGCATCAAATGAAATATTTCATCTGCTGGTTCAATAAACACTTGGATATCAGATACTTTATTCATAATTAGTGTACTTAGTTATGGATTAAACCATTTGTTCAACAGGACTTTTTATTTTAAGGATATCCATCTTCTTATCAAACCAGTGCATTACTTCCAGCGTTGCCCAGGCGGCACTCGCTGCGGACTCCATTGCACCTCCGTTTGCGGCACGAAGCTGTTGCATTTTTACATCAAAATTTAAAGAATTTACCGACCAGGCCCTGAGTTCTTCATTCGTTCCCGGTTTGCCATAACATCCCTGAATTCCCTTGTAAACGTTGAGAGGTATTTTAATAAAATAATCAAGCAGATTACGTTTGTCGTCGGCAGCGGATGAATAATTGCTGAGTGTTGCCGCCATACCCATTAACTGACGAAACCGTATAAATCCAAAACTGAAATTTCGCAGTATAAGATCAGCGGCTGGTTTTTGAGGGACTTTAACCGAGCCGTACAGGCAAAGGCCATGATCGGCCAGATTGTCACCAGATACAAGCTGATAAGTCTGGAAATCCGTTTCACCGAATAAACTGATATTTAATTCAAGTCCATTGTAGACCGGCGACTTTCCGGCAAGTGTATGTAAAGCACTGTCAAGATCTTTTACAACCACAACCAAATCGTAGTCCGCAAACTGGACGCTGTTCACAGCTGAACCATAAAGGATTACTGCTTTCAGATTATTGCCGAGTAAATTCTTCAGAGCTGGAATAAATCCATACCGGTTTTCCTGTTCAGCAGTAAGTTTTATAGCCGTCATTTCCCTTTCAACAAATGGAATGTTAAGTATCAGTTTTTGCAGGACAAGCGAATAAAACGTTTTCAGTTCTCTGATAACAAGGTATGGGTTGGAATCCAGCTTAGCAGCACAACGGAGCACAAAATCCTGAATTTTCAATTCTTTTAACTGCTCGAAACCAGGCATTTCGCTGTATGCACTAACCTGCCAAAGCCGGTTCAGCTTACTTTCAATTGTTCCCGCCGACCATCGGTTCTGGATGATTGCAGCACTTAGTGTGATTCCTGCCAAAAACACGAGGGATTGCAGCCAGTGTCTCACGGAACCCGCCTCCAGTTCGGCTGAAACAGGGATATTCATCTCTAACGGTATTAATGCATCGCTGAACTTTCTAAAATCGCTGGAAATTTTAGAATGGATATTAGTCACCGCGTGATAAAACGATGGATGGAATATCGAAGCTAAGGCCAGGGATCGTGGCGTGAACAAACGTGGATTGGCAATGTTATTTTCGATACAGCATTTAAAAAAGCCTGCATACTGCTGCATGCTCAGTTCATTGCTGACAAAAACGAATGTGTAGGGCTCAACAGGAAGATTTTTCCAGCCAGGCGGCATGGCCACAATATGATGATCTATATAAGATGCATTCCATGATTTAAAAGCTTTCTCCATAATATTAGAACATCGTGTGTGAAATTATTCTAATGAATCCTACTTTTCCTCTATTCGTCTGTAATAATCCTGAATGTGAAAGCTTTAAAATTGATCGGCTATGCTTTAAATACGTCCCCTAAAGAAATTGCATAAATAAGCCTGGCTTGTAATTCAGTGGTCTAAAACTTTTAAGAAAAGTAATAAGTATAAATCGGGTTTCAAAGATTCCGCCAATATATTGAGTTAACGGTAATGAATATACTTATTTTATTTTGAGAGGGTGGAAACAGCCATTGTAAGCATACATTTTTTTGCTTTTACACAGGGCTATTTTATCAACATTTTCGGCTGTTTTGTGACTTTGCAAATCGTTACAGGTACGATACTGAGAATAACCGGAGCGGTATTAATTGCGGTGTCTGAATCAGGCCAGTGAAGCCGGTGTTATTTAAAATATTTAACAGACATTATCATGAACTATACTGCTGTCGGCGGTCGGCATTCGACTATCAAATTAATGCACGGAACCAGGTTTTAGACGAATGCCGACAGCGTACAATATAATTCGTGATAATGTCTGTTACATCAATATAGTTGTTTTGGTAGATTGCAAACAAGCGTTTATATATTGCCAATTCCGGCAGCATTCAGCATAAGAAGATGAAGGTCTGTATTTTTCACAAATGGTTTGAGCAGTTCACTTCCAGGCCCGAACATGGCCAGTTCCACATAGTCGCCAGAGTGGTCCATACTGGCAAAGTTTACAGAAATATAGTCGGATTGAATAAGTCCTAACTGCTTAAACGGTAATTTTAGGGGATTATAAAGGCCATCCCCGTCGTGTTTTACGTAGGAATTCAGCAGTAATTCAGCTTCTGCTTTTTTGATTGCATATCCCTGTGCCGCTTCAATCCGTTCAACAACCTGACTGCTTGTAAATTTGCTGTTGATGCCATTTAGAATCCAGTCATTGGTTTGCTTAAAATGCTGTATACGGTCAAAATGCAGATCATTGCCAAATAATCCCGGATTGCCATTGCCATGATCGGTGGTCATGATCACCAGTGTTTCTTTATCGTTTTCTGCAAAATCCAGTGCCACTTTTACCGCATCGTCAAATGCGATCTGGTCATATAAAAGTCCCGCAGCATCATTTGCATGAGCAGCCCAATCGACCTTGCCGCCTTCTACCTGCATCACAAATCCTTTATTGTTCTGAGATAAAATGCTTATGGTTTTCTTCGTCATTTCGGCCAGGGTAGGTACATTCTTTTGTAGCGTAGTATCCTGTGCGGCGTCGAGTGAATACGGCAGCCCGTTTTCAGAAAAAAGGCCCAATACAGGTTTGCGGGAATTTACATCCAGTGCGAGCATTTGATCCCGATTCTGAGGTAGCTGGTATCCGGCCTGACCGAATTTTTGTAAAAGATCGACTTTGTCTTTTCGGTTTTCCTTACTAAAAAATTGCCTGCCGCCACCCATCATGACATCAAATTTCAGGTCCAGATATTGCCCCGCAATTTCATATTCATCACCGCGTGATTTGTTATTTACACAAAAACCAGCTGGTGTGGCGTGTGTAATGGATACAGTTGTCACACAGCCAACCGTCTTACCAGCTTCTTTGAACTTCTGAAGAATAGGTTTATTAAAACTGCCGTCTGCATTTACGTTCAGTGATCCGTTAGGTACTTTTATACCACCACCCCAGGCCGAGCTTCCAGCGGCAGAATCAGTTACCAGCGCATTGGACGAAGAGGTGTCCATCAATGCCCTTCTTCCTTTGTTTTCCTGATAAAGTTTGATCCAGTTGCTTTGGCGGCCTACTTTACGTTGTAGCAAAAGGCTGGCCATATTCAGCGTACCGGTGCTCATACCGTCACTGACTAAGAAAATAATATTTTTGGCCGTCTTCTCTTTTCGGGATGATAACGGATTGGCAGCCAGTAAATTTTTTGGAGATAATAAGGAAGCGCCGAGTAGCGTAAGGGAACTGTTGGTAAAAAAATCTCTTCTTTTCATATAAATAACTATGCTCTGTAAGGTGTTGATCTGTAAGTAAAATGCCGGTTTCGTTTATAAACAGATTACTCCTGCATGTGAAAAGATGCACAGATATGGACTGCCCGGCATTACGTTGACTTCATCTCTCAAAAGTACACGCCCGATATGATCTCAATGATTCCGGCATGTTAACATATTGTTAGCTTTAAAAGGTTGTATTACTTCGGATACATTAAGGCTAAGGAAAGATGGTTTGTGATAGTTAATATTAAAAGTATACAAACATAGCTTTCTTTGATTTGTACCATTTTTTAATAGCAGCGTTTATTTTATATCAATAAAATGAAGATGTTTCATAATTGGCTTTTCAAAAGATTAACATTTTAATAACCGTACAGTTACAATATCGTAACAGCATAAAAATACCTTTGCGAAATATTCAAACCCTGATAAAAACTGGTATTTGGCTATACAGGAAGAGGTCTTTCTGGTTCGTTTATTTTTTAATTGTTATTATGAAAAGACTATTATTATCAATTGCTCCTATGACAATGGCTGGTATGCTGGTTTTTAATGTTGCTGGCCCGCTGTTGGCTGCGACTGTAAAAAAACAGGATCATGCCGGAAAAGTACAAAACATCACTGCAAGTTTAATCACAGTGAAAGGTACGGTAAAAGATGAGAGCGGTGTGCCATTGATGGGTGTTACTATTCTTGAAAAAGGGAATAACAAAGGGGCAGTAACGGATATTGATGGAAATTTTTCACTTGAAACTGAGACCGGAAATACACTGGTATTCTCCTTTGTGGGATTTGTTGCACAGGAAATTGTTGTATCCGGTGCTGCTTCTATTAACGTTCAGCTAAAAGAAGATGCCTTAATGCTGAACGAATTTGTGGCCGTTGGTTACCAGACCATGCGTAAAGCTGATCTGACGGGTGCAATTTCAAGTGTTAAAGCAAAAGAACTGAACCTTTCAACGCCTACGATCGGACAGGCATTGGTAGGGAAAGTAGCTGGTGTACAAATTTCACAGGTAAGCGGGGCACCGTATGCGAGCACGAAGATCCGGGTGAGGGGTGTTGGTTCTGTGAATGCCAGTTCTGATCCGTTGTACGTTATTGACGGTTATCCGGCGGGAAGTGATGTATTTATTAATCCGAATGATATTGAATCTATTGATATTTTAAAGGATGCGGCTTCGGCGGCAATTTATGGATCGAGGGCATCGGGCGGTGTTGTGTTGATTACAACCAAACGCGGAAAAGATGGTAAAGGGAAATTGGAATACGATTTCCAAACGGGGTTTAACCAGGTCTGCAAAAAAGTAAAACTTTTAAATGCAACCCAGTTCGCACAGTTGGTGATCGACGGACGGAATAATTCTTACCGTGATTTTGTAGAAAATTCGGGTGCGGTTTGGAACGATGCAATGAAATCGGATGATAACGCAACCCGTACAGCCAGAGTAGGAAATTCGGGAAGTATCAGTATCCCTTCATCAATCTATGATTTCGCGTCCCAGAAACTGATTACGCCTACGGTTGATACGGACTGGCAGGATGAACTTTACCGCAACGGCGTTTTCCAGAGACACAATGTTTCCTTTTCAGGAGGTAAAGATAACCTGCGTTATTTCATGAGCGGAGGTTACCAGAACCAGGACGGGATCGTAGTAGGAACAGGGCAGAAAAGGATAAACCTGCGTGCCAACCTTGATGGAAAAGTAAGTGAAAAATTGAAAGTTGGCGGTAATTTCTCTTTTACTCAAAATGAAAATGAGGAATTGCAGGAAGGAAGGTTCGATCACAGCCCGGTTATGGCGGCGTTGATCTACGCACCATTTTTGCCTTCTCATAATGCGGATGGCAGCATTGCCAAGTTTGGAATGGGTGCTTTGTCTGCCGGTAATTACGGGATCCAGAATCCTGAAAATCCGGTGGCGATGGCAGAAGAGACCAACATCAAACGTAAGGGTTTAAGAAGCAGTTACAATGTGAATGCCACTTACCAGATCATTAAGGATTTGTCTTTCAAGGTAAATCTGGGTATGCTGACTTACAATGAAAAGTATAATTATTATCTGCCTACGAGTTTGAGCACTGGTAATTTCGAGCCGTATTCTGTTCAGTCTCAAACGGCTGCAAAAGCAACTGCACAAAATCTTACCCAGATTGACCAGCTGGCTGAGTTTACTTTTAATTATAACAAGCAGTGGGGCAAACATCACGCAGATGTACTGGCAGGATATACGGCTCAAAAAACAAGCAGTGATTATATCGGTGTTTCGGCTCAGGGGTTTACCAATGACCGTATCCAGGAAATATCTGCCAAGGGAGCTGATGCTACTTTTTTCAAACTGGATAAAGCTGAGAAAAGTGCCTATACTTTACTTTCCTATCTGGCGCGTGCTACCTACAATTATGACAACAGGTATTTCCTGACCGGATCTTTCCGTACAGACGGATCTTCCCGTTTTGGTGCGCTTAACCGTTATGGTTATTTCCCTTCTGTGTCGGCAGGGTGGAATCTGTCGGATGAATCTTTTTACAACAATTTCCTTGGACAGGAATCCACTGTCAAGCTTCGTGCAAGCTGGGGGCTGAGTGGTAACAATAACATTGGTAACTACAATTCACAGCAGGTTATGGCTTCGCCGGGCGGGGTAGTTTATGGCAGTAATACCATTGCTTCGGCTATGTGGGCAGGCGGCGTTAAAGATCCGAACCTGGGCTGGGAATCTACTTCACAGTATAACTTCGGAACCGACATCAGTATCCTGAAAGGCCGGTTGTCGTTAATGGCCAATTACTACATTAGTAACTCGTATAATTTATTGTTTAATCAGTCTATTTCAGCGGTATCCGGTACATCGTCCATCCTGACGAATTTGAAAGATTCCAAAATACAGAATAAAGGATTCGATTTTCAGGCTGATGCAAGAGTGATTTCAACCCAGGATTTTAAACTGAACTTAACCGGTAATATTTCCCTGAACCGTAATAAAGTGCTGGATATGGGAGGTGCGGGGACGATCATCACAAACGGTGCTGAAAGATCATACAAAACGCATATTACACAGGAAGGCTCCTCGGTAGGAATGTTTTATGGTTTCAAGGTTTTAGGTATAGTTACACCTGAAAACATTGGTGAAGTGGCAAAATCAACGGCTACCAGCCAGGCATTAAGGTTAGGGGACCTGTATTTTGAAGATGTCAATAAAGATGGTGTGGTGAACGACGATGACAAAAGGGTGATCGGAAATCCTTATGCAAAATTCACATACGGGCTTGGGCTGAACGGCAGTTACAGAAGCTTCGATTTCAGTGCTTCTTTCAATGGTTCGTATAAAAATGAAGTACTGGACGGGCAGGATTATTACCTCTTCAATCTGGAAGGCTCGGGTAATCAGTATTCAGTTGTAGACCAAAGATATAAGTCAGAATCTTCTCCCGGCAATGGTTCGGTTTTTCGTGCTACCCGTGGCGCTTCGCAAAGCAACAGTACCCGCCTTTCTACATTTTATATTCAGGACGGTACTTATTTCAGATGTACTGACATTACCCTTGGCTATACCATTCCCGAATTATTTAAGGGTAAGCTTGGTATCAGCAGTGCCAGGATTTATGCGAGTGTAAACAATGCATTTACTTTTTCAAAATATAAGGGCTACAATCCCGAAGTAGATTATAACAATGGATCGAACCTGACCCCTGGCGTGGATTATGGGGTTTATCCATTGGCAAGAGGTTATAATCTGGGTGTAAAACTTACATTTTAATAAAACATAAACGATAATAATATGAATAAGAAATATATAACATCACTTGCCCTGATCCTGTTGATTACGGTAAGTTCCTGCTCCGATCTTTTAGAACAGACTGATCCGAATGCCGTAACTGTAGACAATTACTTCCAGAATGAAAATGATATTCAGCTGGCCGTAAACGGAATTTACCAATCGTTGAGAAGCTCTGATGTGGTGGGTGAAAACAGTGGATTGTATTCGGATGAGCGTTCAGACGATACCGGTACGAACGATAATCAATCCAATTCCGGCGAGCCTTTTCAGTTTAATAATTTCGCACTGCTGCCAAGTAATACCTGGCTGAAAAACCATTGGGTCGCATTATACCAAAGCATTACCCGCTGTAACATTGTGTTGTCCAATATTGATAAAATAACATTCGCAGATGCGGATAATAAAGCAAGGTTTACAGCAGAAGCGAAGTTTGTACGTGCCTATATTTATTTCCAGCTGGTACGCAAATGGGGTGATGTGCCTTTGGTAACCAAACAATTGGTAACCACGGACGAAATAACCGAATATACGGCCCGAGTGAAAAAAGAATTGGTTTACGACCAAATTGTAGCCGATTTGAAAGATGTCGTAGGTTCTCCGTTGGCGAACCTACAGACAGATGCCAATGTTGGAAAAGTCTCCAAGGCTGCGGGTAACGCATTGCTGGGACAGGTTTACCTGACGATGGCGACAACGCTGGACGCTGCCAATAAAACGGCTAACCTTACCAATGCCAAAACCTATCTGGAAGCGGCTTATGGAATGAAAACTTTTGCTGCGCTGAAAGACATACCTTATACTGATGTATTTGATGTGGCCAAGAAATCAACCTGTCCGGAATTGATTCTTCAGATCGTTAACAAACAGGGTGATTTAAACTATTCTTCTTCTATTGCTGCCAATAGCCAGGCAAAAGGAGAGACAATTAATTCATTGAAACCATCAACGGGTTCTGGTACAAATGTAACCCACGATCTTGTATTTGATTATGAAACAGGAGATCTGCGTAAAGATTTCTCGATCAAATATGCAGCCGATGCAACTGTTCAGGATTGGTTTATCACCAAGTTCCGGGATGCCAGTACAACGGCTGGTGTAAATGGTTACGGTGGAAATAACTGGATCCTGATGCGTTATGCAGATGTCATTCTAATGCTGGCAGAAGTTAACATGTATCTGGGAAATGATGCAGCTGCGATAACATATCTGGACATGGTAAGGGAACGCGCTAAAATGCCATTATACGCTGTAAGTAAGGCAGATGCAGCTTACAGTGCCAAATATCCAACCTTGAAACTGGCCATTCTGCATGAAAGACGTGTGGAGCTTGCTTTTGAACATCATCGCTGGTTTGACTTGCTGAGATCATTCACCACGACAGAACTGATGACTTACATGCAAGCCAAAAAACAGGCAGATTTTGGTAATGCCAAATTGGTCAATTTCACGGTAAAGGATCGTTATTACCCAATTCCGTTTGATGAATTCAAACTGAACCCGGAAAAAATGTATCAGAACGAGGGATATTGATGATTGGCTATCGGCTTTTGAAGATTCTTAATCTGCTTTTGATAATCGGATTTATTCAGGAATTGGAACGAAGGACAATAAGCGCGACAATTAAAGTTCGGGAGCCACTAAAAAATCGAAGTGTTGTTTAAATAAAGGATGTAATTTTCTTCACTTTATAAAAAAACCAGCCTGGATCCCAGGCTGGTTTTTTGTATCTAAGCCAATGTTAATTGGTAACGTATAACTTAAAGGGTTAGACTTTTTCAATTTTAAATTGTATTCAAAGAATTACTGTAATTCATGGAATTGTCAATTGCCGAAAGCCGGCAGCTTACAACCGATAGCTGCTCCCGGCACTCTGTTATCCCAATATTCCCTGTACTTTTTAAAAATAATATTTTAGTAATAGCTGCTTAATTTTCGCGGAATTTGATCCGTTTAATTTTGTGCATCGATTGGAAATCCTCTGCTATTTTAACCCAAATGCTGAAAATATCCATGAGATAGGTATCAACAATTTTACAGATTCATTTTTTTTATGAAAACAAAATCTACGGCGAATGATCGTTTATCTGATCTGTTGTTAAAGGCTGCATGCGCTTTAATGATTGTATGGATGGTTTCAATGAATACTGTAATGGCCCAGGTCATAACGGTAAAAGGAAAAATCACACAGGCCTCGGACCCGTAGGGAGTTCCGGGAGTAAGCGTTTTGGTTAAAGGAACAAATACGGGAACATCGTCTAATGTAGACGGAAACTATGAAATCGCTGCGCCAACGGGGGCAGTTCTGGTATTTTCTTCTGTTGGTTTTGCCATTCAGGAAATTACAGTAGGCAACCGTACAATGATCGATGTGAAAATGACAGATGATGTGAGGGCACTCAATGAAGTGGTTGTTACTGCACTGGGTATCAAAAAAGAAACCCGCACCATCGGTTACTCTACACAGGAAATAAAGGGTGCAGAAATGACCAAAGCACGTGAGCCGAATGCTATTAACTCGTTAGCCGGAAAAATTGCCGGTTTAACAATCGGCGCGTCGGCAGAAATGCTTGGCCGTCCGCAAATCGTTTTACGCGGCAGTACAGACCTGCTTTTTGTGGTCGATGGTGTACCGGTCAATTCCGATACGTGGAATATGAATGGCGATGATATAGAAACCTACACCGTATTGAAAGGGCCAAATGCCGCTGCATTATATGGTTCACGCGGACTGAACGGTGCCATATTGGTCACTACTAAAAAAGGGAGTAAGGACAAGCGTGGATTCAGTGTGGATTTCAACAGCAGCACCATGATCGAAAAAGGTTTTATCGCGTTGCCAAAAGATCAGACCGAATACGGATATGGAACTGACTTTAAATACGCATATGGTAATAACGAGTTTGATCTGGATGGTGCATACAGGCGTGCAAATATCTGGGGCCCTCGTTTTGAAGGACAAAACGTACCGCAGTATGACAGCCCGGTAGTGGGCGGCGTAAGGCAGGGAACGCCTTGGCTTGCAAAAGGTAAAGACAATTTTAAGAATTTCATGGAAGCAGGTGTGCTTTCCAATAATAACATTTCTTTGTCTGCATCCGGTGAAAAATACGACCTGCGTATCTCGGCTACCCATACCTATCAGAAAGGGATGTCGCCAAATACAAAACTGAACATTGATAATATGAATATCAATGGGGGGTACAACATTACATCGCGCCTTCGTATGGAAGCAGGCCTGAATTTTAATGCGCAGTATACGCCTAATATTCCGGATGTATCTTATGGGCCAAACAGTTTTCAGTACCTTTTTAAGGTTTACGGATCAGCCAGTTATGACATTGCAGATATGCGCAATTACTGGAAACAGGATGGTTTGCAGCAAAAATTTGTAGAATACGGGCGTATCAACAATCCTTATTTTACTTCATACGAATGGCTGCACGGACATAATAAAACGGATGTTTTCGGAAATATTAAACTGACGTACAAAATAACGGATGATCTGAATATTTCTGCCCGTTCGCAGGTTACGACGTGGAATCAGCTTCGCACTGAAAAAGTACCGCCATCCACCAACCTGAACAGCTATTACAGTGGGTATTATTTTGGATGGTATGGTGATTACCGCGAAGACCGCAGGAGTCTGATCGAAAACAATACAGATGTATTATTAAACTACAATAAAAAACTGGCAGGTGATTTTAATATTGGCGTAACTGTCGGTGGCAACCTGCGTACTTTTAAATATAACTCTACCTGGGCTTCTACTTACCAGCTTGCGATGCCGCAGGTTTATAACCTGGCCGCTTCAAAGAATCCGGTTAAGGCCTACACCTTCGGTTCTGATATGCAGGTTTACAGCGGCTATTACTCTGTGGATCTGGGTTATAAGGGTTATTTCAATATTAACACCACCGGTCGTGTGGATAATCTGTCTACGTTGCCTTCCGGAAAACAAACTTTCTTCTATCCGTCGGTATCGCTAAGTACGGTTGTATCAGATTACACCAAATTACCTGATGTAATTTCATTCCTGAAAGTACGCGGCTCGTACGCCAATGTAAAAGGCGGCCTTACTTCCCCGACCATCGGATCAGCCTATCAGGCTTTGTACGGAACGACAGTCAATAGTGGTTTGCTGGGTTATGGGTCTGAGCTGTATTCTTCTTATGACGGTCCAAGTTATACCAACCAGAATGCATACAGCAGCAATACATATTACAACAATACAGGATCGGTCACGTATTCTAAAAATCTTGCTAATCCGAACATTAAACCGCAAAGCAATAGTTCTGCTGAGATCGGTGCGGATATCAAGGTTCTCAGAAACCGTTTGGGAGCAGAATTTACTTTCTTCCGTTCGGTAAACGGGCCGTTGATCTATCAGCTTCCGGTTGCACCTTCAACAAGTTATGCCACGCAAAGTGTAAACGCGATCACCACATTGAAAAAAGGATGGGAGCTTTCGGTTAACGGCACGCCGGTTAAATCAAATGGTTTTACCTGGGATGTTATGTTGAATGTTTCTACTTATAAAGAAACGTTGAAAGAGATTTATGGTGAGCTGACGCAGGTATTGCTTAACAACCATAATTACAAAATCGGGGAAAGAATGGACGCTTACTACGGACGTAAGTTTGTGCGTTCAGACGCAGGCGAAATCATCCACGCCGGTGGTATTCCGATTGCCCAGCAATCCGGGACGGACAATATGCAGCTATTGGGCCATGTCAACCCGAATTATGTTTTTGGATTTAACAATAAGTTCACTTACAAAAATGTACAAATGAGCTTCCAGTTTGACGGCCGTTTGGGTGGTAAAATCTATGATTATGTGTATTCACAGGCTATGAATGCGGGTTCGGCTATTGAAACTGCAACAGGTGAATTCGGGGCTGCGCGTCTGGCAGAATGGAACAGTACAGAATTAAGCACCAAAACGGTAACGCCTTCTTATGTAGGTAAGGGTGTAGTGATCACTGGTGGTACACCACATTACACGAATGGAAAAATTGACAACTATGCCGACCTGGAATTTGCGCCGAATACGCAGGCAACCACAGTACGTACCTACATCCAGAATGGTTATTACAATTTGTTCGATGAGCCGTTTGTGATCAGCCGTTCCTATTTGAAATTACGCGAAGTTGTTTTTACCTATAACCTTCCTGAAAAAATACTGGCAAGATCCAAATTTATCAGAACCGCCAACATTTCCCTGGTAGGTCGTAACCTGTTGTATTTTGCTGAACGTAAAGACCTTGATCTGGATCAGTATGCATCCGGTTTCAACCTTTCCAATACCAGTCTTGGTGGAAGACAGAATGATTTGCAGTCTTCAACGGCCCGCCGTTATGGTGTTAATATTAATCTTTCTTTTTAAAAAACACTTCCAACTTTAAGTAACCGACCAATGAAAAAATATATCATAAAATTAACAGCCGTTGCCCTGCTTATTGCCGGAGCCGACAGTTGCAAGCAGTCCGACCTGAATGTCAATCCGAACATTGCAGGTGAAAGTTCGACAGTGCCATCCAGCTTGATACTCAACCGTCTTACATGGGGATTATACCAGGGTGGGGGTGTAGTAGATCTGGCCGCCAATGCAGTTTTCGAAGGCCCTTGGGACCAGGTGATGCGCTGGAACCAGTTTACTGTTTCAAACAACTCTTATTACCGCGGACAGAATATTTACAGTTTCAGTAATACAGCTACGGCTTACGATGTACTGAAATATGTAGAAAAAATGGAAATGCAGTCAGCAACACAGTTTGGCACCGACCAGAACATTTATGCTGCATTGGGGAAATTTTTCAGGGCATATAGTTTTATCTGGCTTACGCAGCGTGTGGGTGATATCCCCATGTCGGAAGCAGGAAATACCGAAATCCTGGAACCGGTTTATGATACCCAAAAAGACGTTTATAAAAACAGCCTTCAATTGCTGGACGATGCCAATACGGTTTTAAAATCAGTGATCACTACTGCCAATGCCAACACCGTTGTAGAAGGTGATATTTACGGTTTAACCTACAAAAAATGGCAGAAAGTAATCAATAGTTATAAGTTAAGGGTATTGATCAGCCTGAGCAAACGTGCGGCAGATAACACAGATCTGAACATTCAGCAGCAGTTTGCTGCTATAATCAATGATCCCGTTTCTTATCCTGTTTTTGAAAGTAATGCGGATAATCTGGAATTTAAATACAATGCTTCATACAATCCGTACCCGCACGGGCCTAATGATGCTTACAACACTTTTGAAAACATTGGCAATACATATCTGGATATTACAACGGCCAACCTGGATCCGCGTACATTTATAACATCCACACCAGCTCCCGCACAGATTACGGCTGGAAAAACGGTGAGTGATTTTGCAGCTTACACAGGTGCTGATATTTCGGCATACTCACAGGCACAGCTCACCAACGACATGAATGCGGGCAAGTACTCATTTGTGAATTTCAAGCGTTATTTTGCTTCCCTGGCTGGCTCCGAAAATTACATTATTGCGGGATATCCAGAATTGTGTTTCAACGTAGCCGAAGCAATTAACCGCGGATGGCTCACAGGTGATGCAGCAAGCTGGTATAATAAAGGAATAGACGCATCACTGGGTTTTTACGGACTTACCGACGGACAAACTTATACAGTTGGTGATAAAGGTGGCGTTACGATTGGTTCAGTTGTCATAAATATTGCTGCTTTTAAAGCCAAAGCAACTTATAAGGGAAACAATGCTGACGGTTTAAAACAGATATTGGAACAAAAATATGTAGCCTTTTTCCAAAATTCACAATGGGAGGCTTTTTACAACTGGCGCAGAACCGGGATCCCGGCATTTAAAGAAGGTGGTTCAGGAATCGGAACACCTACAAGCAAAATTCCCCGCCGCTGGTTATATCCTGTGGATGAAAAAAACGAAAATACTGCTAAGTATAATGCTGCCATCAGCTCTCAATATGGTGGTAAAGATGAAATTACCGCAGAAATGTGGCTTTTGAAATAACTGCCCTTTATTACTTCTAGGTTGTCTTAACATGTTAAAATCTTGTCACACTGAGCGGAGTCGAAGTGGTTTTAGCTATGTGGCTCGGGCTTTGACTCCGCTCAGCCTGACAAGATTTTAGCGTTTTGGAAAACAGCCTTTTTTAATATTTACTTAAAACCAATTTTTTATGAAAAACAATATCATATTACTATTTCTTTTCAATTCTGCTTTGGCATTTGGTCAGCAGAAAGACACACTGGTTTACAATTCCAGAAGGGAAATTACACTCGAAGGAACTTCCAACTTCCGCGACCTGGGAGGATATCCGGCGCAGGACGGCAGGCATGTAAAATGGGGCCGGATATACCGTTCTGCTGATATTGGGAAATTAACGGATAAGGATGTTGATGTACTGGACAGTCTTCATATTACCACCGTTTGCGACTTCCGTGGGCCGGATGAAATCAAAAAATCGCAGGACCGGATGCCTACTGAGGCCAGGTGGGTAAATCTTCCTGCCGGCAGCGAGTCGGTGCAGTCGACCATGGCTATGACCAGGCCGTCGGCCCAGCCGGATTCAATGATTGTATCTATGTATATCCGTACTGATCATTTGAAAAACAAATACAAACCTATGTTTGACGAGTTGCTTTCGCTTGATGACGAAGGTGCACTTTTGTTTCACTGTACAGCGGGTAAGGACAGAACCGGAGTAGGTGCTGCTTTGATACTGTCAGCTTTGGGGGTAAAAAAACCTACCATTCTGGCCGATTATGAAGCGACCAATTACTATTGGAAAGGCGGTAATGAAACTGTCAGAAAAATGCTGAAATCCAGTGGGATGAACGAAGAAGTAATGCAGGCGATGTTAACGGCTAATCCTGAATACCTGAAAAAAGCTTTTGCTGCAATCGACCAAAAATACGGTTCAATGGATCAGTTTCTGGAAAAGGAAATGGATCTGACTCCGGCTAAAAGAAAAGTGCTTAAAGACAGATATCTGCAATAAATGGTAAAGTAAAATTTTGGATTTATTTCCTGATTATAACTTATGTCCTGTGCCTGTTATGGTGCAGGACATTTTAGTATTTATTGATTTTCATCATCTTGCAACTCTGTTTTTACCATAAAAATAAGTTCTGTAAAATTTCAATTTCTGCTCTTTGAAGATACTGATGAACCTCGATATTGATGACATTACTACCGGCAGAGTGGAGAAATACCCGTTACAATGAGATTACCATACAAGAAGCTTAACAGTTTGGATTCACCACGCGACAAGTCAGTTGCTGACATGTGCGTGGCGAAAAGATATACAGCCTGATTTATTCCTTTTCCAGCAATCCTGGATAAAGTGTACCATCAGCTGTTGGGAAATCCAGTTTTAAAAGTTTTGCAATTAATGGTGCAATATCCTGCAAACCCATTTCAGGAATTACCGCTCCTTGTTTAATTCCTTTGCCAAATGCTACAAAGCCTGTTTGGATTTCTTTGAAATCAGGGAAAAATCCATGTGTACCGCCGGTTGCCGCGCGCATGAAATCGCCGGTGGAAGCGCCGCTGATCGTGATTCCCTGAACCGGTGCAATGGCCAGTGATGCGTTGGGATCGGAGCCAACAATGTCCAGCGCAGCGCGGTCTTTTACGGCAAAAAGACTTTTTTGGTTTGCGGGCAGCTGATCCAAAACCTGCTTTACTTTTTCCAGGGTTTTTGTATCATTTTTATCTTTTAAATGTAAAAATGCTGATCCGCCAGAGCTGTGAAAATAGGCTTTCCAGGCTGCTTTGTTATTCGGATCGTAAAGTCCGGCCTTAGCCAGCAGAATGTTCGGAGCAATTGCAGTATGAATATCTACAAACCCGTGATCACCCGTGATTATGAATGTTGTTTTTTCTCTGATACCCGCTTTTTCAGTGGCCTCGATGATCGACTTAATACCTCTGTCCACGCTGGAAAGAGCGGCTCTTACCTGGTCGCCATCGCGGCCCTGCTCATGCTCAAAGTGATCGACTGCCACCAGGTGAACAGCCAGGAAGGAAGGCTTGTATTTGCGGATCAGATAGCTGCTGATGCGTGACATATTCTCATCAACGCTCAGGTAATCAGCATCGAAATCAATTTCTTCAAGCTTGCCGGTCGCATTCTGTTCAACTTCCTCATACAAACCTTTCGGAACAGAATTTTCTGAAAGGGCTTTGACCATACCACGTTTTCCGCCTTTTGTTTCAGGCAAATACCAAAACTCCGGAATGTTGTAAGTGGCAGGACTGCCTACTGAAACCGGCCAGTATACCGAGGCCGTTTTCAGCCCTTTTTCTTTTGCCACACTGAAAATCGTTGGTACTTTGATCGTGCTGTAATCCCAGATCCATTTCCCCGTTACTTCAAGCGGTTCAGATGGTGTGTTGTAATATACACCATGTTTGATAGGTTTTACACCGGTGATTATAGTAGTATGGGAAGGGTAGGTGACGGTGGGGAAAACGCCTGTAACGCCGTCGGAATAAGCACCGGTTTGCATGCCCTGGCGCAGGTTTACCATGGACCAGTTCGCGTCCTTATAAAATTCAGGCCTCAAACCGTCAATACTGATCAGGATCACGTGGGAATCTTGTGCGAAGGCATTCAGTGAAAGTGCAACGCCTAAAAAAATGAGTAATTTCTTCATTGTTAAATTGGGGTGGGAATGGGGAAGGGGAAAGGGAAAAGGGGGAAGGGGGAAGGGAAAAGGGGAAGGGGGAAGGGAAGGAAGGAGGAAGCAGTTTTCCCTTCCTCCATCCTCCCTTTATTCCCTTTCCTCCTTCCTACCTTCTCCTTCCTTCATATTAAAACCCGTATCTCAAACCAAGCTGAACCTGGTAAGGATTACCATTTAAAGTGGATACACCAGTTCCGGCGCTCAGGTTGTATACAAATTGATTTGTAGCCTTATCGAAGCTTTTGATCGAGTAAAGATTTTGTTTACCCAGGTTGTTACCAACGCCCCATTCTTTGTTCAAAAGGTTGGCAACGTTGAAAATATCAACCGAAGCTTCCAGACCGTGACCATCGAATAGTTTAAAACGTTTCGCAAGACGAAGGTCAAATACGCCGTAGAATCCATTGATACCACCATTACGCTCTGCCATTTTGCCTTTATCGCGGTTGATATAATCCTTAATACTTTGCTCTGCATCCGGATTGTCCAAAATAGCCTGAAGTCCTTTTTTGATATAATCAGGTGTAGAAGCGCTGTTCGGATCGTAAATGTAAGCCAGGTCATTTGAGGATACAAAGTCACCGTTCATGTTGCCATTAACTGCCATAGAATAGCGTGTTCCACCAATTCCTGAGTAGCGCAGACCTATTGTCACACCGTAAATACTTGGTGCAGTACCATAGAAAACTACCTTGTTTTTGAAATGGTTGTTGGCATAAGCCATCTGGCTCAAATTACGCGGATCGTCAGCAACCATCAAATCAAGTGTTGCAGTATTGGCTACGTTTCCGTTGTAAGAAGTATTGTCTTTCGAGTCGTTCCATGTGTAAGACGCAGTGATTTGTCCGTCTTTGAAGTAACGGAATGTTCCATCTACTACTACTGCATACTGATTTTTCCTTCCCTGACTTGTTAGTTCCAGAACGCGGCCCACATTTTTCGTTTTACGGCCGTTCAGCCAGTTTGTAGCGCCATTGGTAGCGTTAATTGTTGAAGCGGGTACAAAAACGCCACGATTAGCTTCGGCTGCGATGCGGAAATACGGATCTTCAACCATGTTGCGGTCTACATACATGTAGTTGTTACGTGCCCATGAAGCATAACCGTTCACACCTACACGAAGACGGTCGCTAAAGAAGTGGTTATATGAGACGTTTGTTTTGTAAAGAACAGGAATCTTGGCATCCACATTGTTCATGTTGATTGTCAGCAAACGCTCTACACCAGGAATGTTGAACAAATCAGCGCCGGGTGCCGTCGAAGGATCTGCACGGTAGCCTGGGAAATTTGGTTTTGGCACCAGACTGCCCTGTAATTCGACAGAGGCAACTTTCGTTCCGTCAAACAACATGTTGTTGATCATCGAGTACGGGTTTAGCTGTGAGCCAAAAACACCTGCACCAAAACGGACGATATCTTTGCTTTGTTCGTTTACGTCCCAGGTAAACTGTACGCGAGGCTGCAATTGCGTCGTGTTAATCTTGTTATCTGTACGAAGTTTTAGTTCGTCAAATACCACCTGGCTGAAATTCGCTTTATTCAGATACTGCGTGTTGTCCAGACGTAATCCTGCCATCATTTCAAGACCGCGTGCCAGTTTGGTATCCATTTGGGCGTAAAGACCAGTTGCCAGAGAGTTCACGATCGAGCTTGGATCAGCACGAAGATTGATCTCTCTTGCGTAACGGTAAGGAGTTTGGTTATTGAAGTTATCCAAACCTGTGAAGTAGAAACGTCCGTTCATTTCACTACCATAAACCGACTTCATGCGGTTAAACATTAAGTCAATACCGAAAGTGAAGTTGATTTTTCCGGTGTTGTAGTACAGGTTGTTTACAGCCTGATAAGTTTGCCCCTTGAACCATTCAGGCGAGAAACGCTGACCACCGATCTGAATGGAAGTGTTGTAGTTACTTGTTCCCGATGTCGATGCTACGTTTTCAATAATTGCACGAGGAATGCTGGCAGAAGGCAACTCCGAGCTTGGGATAACCGCTTCATCCTGATAGAAATGCTGCAATTTTAACTCGTTCGTGATTTTGGGACTCACAATCGTACGAAGTGAAGCCATGATGCTGTTATTGAAACGCTTACGGTCGATGTAAGATTCGTAGGCGTTAATAGACGTATTGTCCCCTTCTGACAGTCTATCCATTTCTTTAATAAAGTTATTGCGGACCGTTAAAAGGTTTTTAGCATTCAGCTGCCAGTCAATTCTTGCGAAAATAGCATCAGTTCCCTTTTTCTTTGGAAACGCACCGAATTGCGGGTTGTTAGACACACCGTATTTTGTTCTTGCAATATCCAGGAAGTTATCCAGCGTCTGTTGTGTAACACGGTTGGCAGCAACATCCGCGTCTGATTGCAGGTTTGCGATAAAAAGAGGACGCTTATCAGCCTGGTGATCCCATGCTACAAAGAAGTGTGCTTTGTCTTTTTTCAATGCACCACCCAGCGACATACCGAACTGGTTTGTAGAGAAATCCTGTGTCCTTTTGTTTCCTCTCAAATCATATGGACTTGAAAGCCAGTCTGCACGCATAAAGTTGAACAAGCTACCCGTCAGTTTGTTTGTACCTGATTTGGTCACTGTGCTGATAGTACCACCACCTGCACGTCCTAGTGTAACGTCATATTCGTTGGTTACAACCTTGAACTCGCGGATTGCTTCCATTGAAATTGCATAAGCACCTCCTGTTTCACCACCGGCAATTGTGCTTCTTGAGCTCATACCATCAATTGTGTAGTTGGTAGAAGATCCCAGCTGCCCGCCAAGGCTGTTACCATTGCTCAATGGGGAAAGCTCAATTAGCGAAGTGAAATTCCGGCCGTTAACAGGTAGTTTGGTAATGTCTTTCGCCGTGATCTGCGTGGAAGAACCTAATGTTACTACTGTATTTTTCAGTGAGTTGGCTTTAATGTCCACTGCCTGCAGTTCTGTTGCACTGCTTTCCATCGCAAAATTCAGCCTTAGCTGATCGCCCTGGTTCAATGAATAACCCGTTTTCTTTTGTTCACCAAATCCAATAAAAGAAACCGTAACAGAGTAAGGCGAGCCCAGGGGCAGCTGTTTGATAATGTAGTCACCATTGATGTCGGTAACTGTACCGGCTTGAAAACCAGTTGATTCGTTTCTGATCAGGACGGTTGCGCCCGGAATTGGGCCTGCTTTTACTTCTGATACTTTACCAATGATTGTTGCTTCATTGCCCTGGGCATTAATGTCCGGCGAGCAAAACAACATAGCGATGGTAACAATAAGTCCTGTAATTAATCGATTCATTTTTGGATGAGTTAGATGAGTAATAATTGTAATTGGAAAATTTGATTATGAGTTGTATTCAAACGCCGGTAGTTGCCGTGCTACCTCGGTTTAAAAGACAGGAGAGTTAAACGCCTGCAAAAGTAGACAGCCAATGTTAAGGCTGTGTTAACGCTGGATTAACCATTAATTAACCTTCTGCAAACCCGGCTTAACGCCATTGAAACAGTTTTTAATTAATGAACTGATCATCAGCATGAAGAGACATGTAGCCCGAAATCAGAACTTTTAATGGTGGAAAGTGTGAGAGGTGAAGTTAAATTGAAAATGAGATTCTGTCCCGGAGGCTGATACGATAATTAACCGGCCTGTATTTATTTCCCAATGGTTTGTCAAATGGAAATAATTTTACCATCAGTTCTGCGGTGTAACTGATCCCATTCATATTAAGCGTATTTTCAGCTAAGCCTGTGATGAATGCGTGGTCAATAATAGCTGCAAATTTTTCAGGAATAAGCACATCGGCCGGATGAGCAATATTTGCCATTTTTTTATCCCGCAAAAGTTGTAATCTGTCCCATTGCTCACCTTCGATTTTGGTGATTTTTCCTGCATGTTCGACAAACTTCGGAATGAGGACAGAAGGGACACGGGAAGCGAGTACTTCCATTGTTGTATTATAACCAGCCAGGGAAACGGAGATCCCGGCGCCGGCTAATGATTTGGGTAATTCCGCCAGCTGGTCATGGACCAGGATTTTCAATTCCGGTTTTTCATGCAGCATATTTTCCACAACAGTATGAATTTTGTGCCTTTCAACAGGCTGCATGCGCGGGCCAAGTACAAAATGCCATTGATGATCTTTCATATTCGAAAATGGCATCGCCAGTAAAGCTGCCTTAATCAGGTAATAGCCATCATGTCCGGACCCACAGGAAACCAATACCGTTTTCTCCCGCCTTTGATACAAGTCGGTTTTAGCTTCTTCATGAACAACATATCCTGTATAGATCACTGGCTTTTTGATCAGGTTATGTTTTTCGACGCCATGTTCAAGCTTTACAAAATGCTGGTCGCTGTGAACCAGTACAAGATCAACACTGCAGTTAATTATTTCAATGGCTGATTTATCCTTCCTGCCATTTGATTGTAATATCTCTTTGTTATCCGTTTGAATCACATCCCTTAACGAAGAAATGATCATAGGTTTCCTGCCAAAAATATATTGCTGGGTTTTTATGATAAAACTGACAAGAGGGTCAAAATCACTTCTTCTTTGGAATGGCCACCATTCGGCAAACACGGCCTCAACCGAATTGTTTTCAAGAAAATCCCTAAGTGCATGGATACGGGTTTCTTTCCATTTTTCATAGTCATAATCAGGATCAGCAACACAAATATTCTCTCTGTTGTAATAGGACATGATCCCGTCCTTGTTTCGCCTTGGTTCGGGCAGGATTATTAATGATACACGCGGATCAAAGTATTTTTCAGGCTCAATAAAGGTACCTGATGCTGCAAAGACGTTGAAGCCGGCCAGAGCAAGGCCGTTGATAATACCACTTGCGCGTCTCTGATGTCCAATGCCTACTGCTGATTCAAAAAGATAAAGAATATTTTTACCGGACATGATGTATAACTGGTTTTCAATGTAAGGCTGAAACGTCACTGCTGGTGGCCACGATTTCCTGATAAGCCTTGTTGATTTGTAAGGCTGTTCTTTCCGATGTCCAGTCTGTTGTAAATGCATTTCTAACACCAGCACGGTCAAGTTCAGAAGCTTTTTTTACGGCTTCTGCTGTCTTTTCTATGGCATCGTCTTCGTTGATACCATTTATTAAAAAACCGGTAACACCGTTGTGGATCACTTCACCGACCGCCCCGCAATATTCTCCTGCCAGTGATTCATAGGCTATTACGGGCGTGCCGCATGCCATGGACTCGATCATGACCAAGCCAAATGGCTCCGGCCAGCTGATTGGGAAAATAGTGGCTATGGCGCCACCAAAAAGTGTTTGTTTTTGCTGCTCGTTAGCAGCGCCGCAGAAAATGACTGGATTTTCCGTTCCGTTTTCAAGCCCCAGTTTCCTGATTTTTTGTGCTGTTTCTACGGGAGAAAGTGATCGGAAACTGTCCAGGATACCTGTATCATGTATTGTCAGATGAGGGAGAACGTCATTTTCAAAGTATTGGATGCTTTCCGGCTTTTTATCATAAACGGTTCCGGCAATCAACAAAGGCAATTTTGCTTTTTTCGCAATCTGAATGGTCCGGTGTGCGCCTTTTTCATTTAAAAACCTGCCAATCCAAACCAGATAACCACTGTGCTGTACGGTCGGGAAATACATGCCTTTATCCATTCCGTGGTGAATAATGCCAAATACATTGGTCTGATATTTTTCTTTCATCAGGTTTGCCTGGCTCTTTGAAACACAAATCAATGGATATCTGCGAGCCGGATAAGTATCTTCAAGCGTGGTATTATGCTGATGGGTAATTGTTTTAAAGTCCAAACCGGACGGTATGACCGCATTCGCCATAAACCAGCGATGATGGTTGTGAATCACATCATACGGGTTGTCCTGATCATCCTGCAAAAGTTTAGAAAATAAACTTTGATGCTTCTGCGTTTCTTCCGGGTCATTATAACCAATCGAACTGAACCCGGCGTGTTCAAGACGGACATTTCCTATGCGTCCATCCTTATTGATAACCGCTATTTTATTTCCGCACCTGCCAATCCTGAAAGGCAGGCCAGTTTCTTCGGCAATTTTTTTTGTGAATGTGATAATGCCTGAATCGGATGGTGCATAAAGTGTGATATCATGACCGAACATGGCTGCCTGAAAAGCGGTTATCTGAGCAATTACACGTTGGGTTCCGCCGTATTCAACGGCTGGTACAGGCTGATACAGGTTACCTAATTGTGCGATTCGCATATTGTTTAATGGGTTCAGGATCGTCATGACTCATGATTTTATTCTTAATAAAAACAGGTCAGACATTCTATAAAAATAGGATATGATTGAGGCTTATCTGTTAAGCGAATATTATCATAATGTTATGATTAACAGGTTAATAAAATCATGATTCGGGGAAATGACGGAGGCGTTAAATACAGTTACAATGCGCAAACAGATCATTAATAAAAAAGGGCTGCCCACAGATGTGAAACAGCCCTTGAAAATGTTTTAAGGTTTTTTATATCAATTGCTCTGATAAAATTTAACAGTCCCGTCACCTTCATTACTGGTGATCAGCAGGCTCTTTCCATTCGGGCTTTTATCAGCAGCCACAAATAATACGCCTTCCGGTGCGTCTCCGGTTTTAATGACCTGTAAGAACTTGGGCGCAGCTGCATCGCTTACATCATAAACGGCGATAGCGTCTGCCCGTTCCAGAGCAATAAAGGCAACCGGTTTATTATTCATCATGCCTACTGTTACACCCTCAGCTTCTACACCTTTGTCATCAGAACGGTCATCGTCATACAGGCCTGCATTGATTACCTGCTGCTCAAAATCACTTCCTGATTCGTGGACCAGCTGGCCGCTTGCAGCATTAAAAATACTGAAACCGCGTCCGCCAAAACCATATAATACATCATAATCCCCATCATTGTCAATATCTCCACGCGTACTTGTCACACGAAGACGGCCCAGATTTTCAGGTTTTTGTAAATTAACGGCATCAGGGAAAATAACAGGATCAAGAGTAAGTGCGCTCACTCTTTTCTGCTCGTCAAATGCTGTATATTCCCTTGCATCGCCTTCATTGGCTGTAATGTAATAGGATGTGCCATTGGCCGTAAAGTATGAAATAGCATCAGGCAGGTAAAAAGACTTTACCGGCCATGTGCCCAAAACTGTTTTACTGTCTTTATCACTTGGGTCAATAGCGTTAACCAGCTTGCTGATATCTTTTGTGCCCAGCGGATATAGCTTTAATATGGTGCCACTGACCAGGTCAATTTCGGCAATACCGTTATTTTCCTGAAGTGTTACAAAAGCTTTTTTTGAATCGCTTGAAATAGCAACATATTCAGGTTCAATATCCTGTGCAAAACTGGCTCCCGGGCCGAATATCCTGAAACCACCCAGTGCCAACTGACTGTATGAAGCAGCAAAAGATCCGAATGTGAGTGTTTTAACACTGTAATTATCAGCAATATCAATAATGGAAACGGATCCTTCGGGATCGATGGAATAATCCGCATTCGGCTCACCTTCATTGGCAGATACAATATATTTGCCATCCGGACTAAAAGTGACCATATCCGGCAAGGCGCCAACAGTAACCTGCTTAATCGTTGCAAGTGTGGTAGTGTTGAGCACTACGATACTTCCGTTGGCCTGTTTGTTGGCTGCCTCCAGCGCAATGGCCAGTTTGCCGTCTGATACTGCCACGCTGTTGGCAACACCACCCAATTGTGATACGTTAATTGGCTGCAATCTGGTGATTGCCGGCAGCATAGAAAGATCCAGCACTTCCACTTTTGCATCCAGTTCGTTGTTCACCGTAAAAAGCCGGCGGGAAATCGGGTCGTAAGCAGAAATCTCCGAAGCAGCCGTACCGCCCAAATCTGTTGATGCAATTTCTTTAAATGAAGCAGGATCTTCATTGTCAGGAAGCTGAGGTTCATGATCCTTGATACATCCGTTTAATAATGCTGCTGTAAATGCAAATGCAAGTAAAGATTTTTTCTTAATCATAAAGTGATGAGTAGTTTTAAAACGTTAAAAGTACTCATCTAAAATTTTTTGTTAACAGCACAAAATAAACCTTAACAATTATATAATCTATCCGCAAATACTGATCTTAAATAACGTTATGTTAATAATTTCTTCATTCTTCCGTAACCGTCCAAAGTTACCTTTGTTTACCGACTGGTCCTGAAATTGTGTTAAAATCCGCTTAATCCAAAATATCAGGAGCCAGAGCTTTTCTGAAATTTTTTTACCCATAATTTCTATTTCCTGCTACTGCAGGTATAGAACAATTAATATCATAAGGATCGGATACCGGCGTAAATCCGGGATAGCGGTTTAAAGTTTTTTAAAGTCGGTTTTAACAAAAAAATCATGAAAATAAAACTGCTTTTTTTGACAATATTAACTGCATATTTATCGGGTTATGCACAGGAAAATAAAACAAAAAATGTTGTCCTGATCTCTATTGACGGGTATCGCTGGCAGGAAATTTTTCAGGGGGCGGATTCTGCTTTGTTATTTAACAAAAAATTTTGCAGCCAGAATACTACTTCTTTAACGCGTAAATACTGGGCATCGTCCCGGCAGGAGAGAAGGCAGAAACTCATGCCCTTTTTCTGGAATACCATTGCCGGGGAAGGGCAGCTTTATGGTAACAGGAATTATGATAACCTTGTGAATGTAAAGAACAGGTACCGGTTTTCTTATCCCGGCCGGAGTGAAACACTTTGCGGATATTACGATCCTGACATTAACAGCAACCAATATCCCGTCAACCCTAACGAAAACGTCCTGGAATTTTTAAACCAACAACCCGGGTTTGAGGGCAAGGTCGTTACATTTGCTTCCTGGGATGCGGTAGCAAGGATCATAAACCGGGACCGAAACAAAATGCTCGTAAACATTCCCGGTGAAGAAATAGAAGGGCAGGGATTATCGGAAACACAGATATTGTCCAATGAGCTGCAGCAATATCTGCCCGAGCATTTTGGTTCGGGAATCCGGTTTGACCTGCACACTTACGCCCAGGCCAAGTCTTATCTGCAAGTCAATCATCCGAGGGTAATTCACATTGATTTTGCCGATCCGGATAATTTTGGGCACGCAGGCCAGTATGATTCTTTTCTCGATGCGGCTCACTATCTGGACGCCATGATCGGTAATTTGTGGAATGGCATGCAGCAGGACGAATTTTATAAGGATAACACTACATTTCTGATTTTTCCGGACCATGGGCGCGGAACTAATAAAAACTGGACAGACCATGGTTTTTTTGCGCCTGCTTCCAGCCAGACCTGGCTTGCAGTAATGGGCCCGGATACGCCGGCTGATGGCGAGGTGAAAAGTAAAATGCAGTTGTATCAGGATCAGTTTGCCCAAACAACTGCCAATCTTCTTGGGTTTCAGTTTACGGCCAATCATCCCGTGGCAGAACCTGTAAAATCTGTGGTGGGCACGCAGATACTACACAATCAAACTGAAAAGGAATCCAGATAAGTCCGGGAATCTGTATTGCGGTTTCACTGGTACGCGGATCATTTAGTCACTTACTGTATTTGAAAAGGCCGGAATATCTTCTGGCAGGTAAAAATATTTTTCTATTATAATTTAGGGTAAGTGCCCGGCATGTTGTCTTGATTTTGAACAACAAAGCCAGGCACTTATTTTTGTGGTAATAGAAACAAATTTTGTAATGAACGCAGGTTATACGGAAGGGCAATTTCTAAATAAGGATTGGGAGGAGGAATTTGAAAAGGTTTTCAAAAAACATTTCAAAAGCCTGCATGCATACGCCTGCACAATAGTACATGATGAAGTGATGGCGGAGGAAATGGTACAAAATGTGTTTTGCAGGTTATGGGAAAAATCAGACCAGATCCAGATCCGGGAGTCGGTAAGCGGTTATCTGTACCGTTCGGTTTATCACGAAAGCCTGAACTATCTTAAGCATTTAAAAGTAAGGGATGCGTATCAGACATACGCAATACATCAGGTGGAAAATACAAATAACACAACGCATAACCTTGAATTGCGGGAACTGGAAGAACGATTGCAAATTGCTCTGAAAGAACTTCCTGAAAAATGCCGTACTATATTTCAGCTGAGCCGGTTTGAGGAAATGAAATACCAGGAAATAGCGGATGAACTGCAACTGTCTGTGAAAACGATTGAAAACCAAATGGGAAAAGCTTTGCGGTTGCTGCGCGTAAAACTGGCGGATTTTTTGCCTGCTTCGTTAATAATTATTTTTTCTCAGCTAATTTAAGTAATGATCATGGAAATGGATTCAAACGATATGGGGGATGATCTGCTGGTGAAATATATGCTGGGAGAAGCATCTGAAACAGAGGCAGGCCGGGTAAATGAATGGTTGCAGGAAGGAAAAGAAAACCAGCATTATTTTTCGCATTTTAAATTGATCTGGGCACAGAGTATGGAACTTGCCCCGCACAGCACAGTTAATGAACATGAGGCGTGGAAGCGGTTTAAGGCAAAGGTGGAAAATGACGTACCTGTGGTTTCTTTAAATTCACGGCCATGGTATTCGGGATTTTTAAGGATAGCGGCAATATTGTTTTTTGTCGCCGGGGCTGGCTGGCTCTTATTTCTGTCATTCCAAAATAATGGCTCACAGCTTGTTACGGTTAAGACAGGTTCGCATACCTTAACGGATACTCTGCCAGACGGATCCATTGTTATCCTGAACAAAAGGTCGTCCATTACTTATCCTGAAAAATTTACAGCAGCCGGTACAAGGCAAATCACACTCAATGGCGAGGCTTTTTTTCAGGTGGAACCGGATAAAAGCAAACCGTTTGTAATAAGTGTCAGCGATGTAACGGTAACAGTCGTAGGAACTTCCTTCAACATAAAAAGCAATGTTAAAAAAACGGAAGTAATCGTTGAAACGGGTTTGGTAGAAGTAGAAAAGGCGGATCAGAAAGTAAAGGTTAGTCCCAGTGAAAGCCTGACAGTGTTAAAAGGAAAACCTGAACTGATCAAGCAAAAAAACAAAGAAGAATTTTATGATTATTACAGAACAAAGAAATTTGTATGCAATAATACGCCGCTATGGAAATTGGTGGAAACGCTGAATGAGGCTTATCAGGCGAATATTGTAATAGAAGATGAAAATCTGCGTAACAAGCTGCTCAATACTACTTTCGATGAACAGTCGCTGCCGGAAATACTAAGGATTATTGGTGTAACATTTGATATTAAAGTAGAACAGAAGGAAGATAAAATCATATTGAAATAGCGCTTATCTTTCGGAATGAATGACATTTTTACTTTACTGAAAGTAAGCATATTAACAGTTATAATCTCTACGGGTTGTACTGTCAATTGTCATGCCCAGAAATTACTGAACAAACAGATTTCAATTGCTGCAAACCGCCAGCCCGTTTCCGAAGTCCTGAAAACTATCAGCAGCCAGGGAGGTTTTTACTTCTCCTACGGAGGCGATGTTGTTCCCGCCGACAGCCTGGTAACCATTACCATTGACAATAAACCGGTGAGGGAAATACTGGATGTTTTATTAACCGGACAATTCCAGTACAAGGAAACTGGGAATTATATTATTATTCAAAGAGCCCGGCAGGAAAAATCCGTTTACATCAGCGGAAAAATCCTGGATGCTGAAACCGGAAAGGAAGTGGACTATGCCAGTATATATTCCAGAACTTTTCTTGTATCAGCGCTTTCTGATGATCATGGCAGTTTCAGGGTAAAACTAAAAGAAAGGCCATTTCCGGTTACTTTATCGGTTAGCAAAGTTGGTTATGCAGATACTTCCATGGTAATCCAATCCGAACTTCAAAAGGATTTAAATATTGTTATAACACCCCGTGCCATAGATCTGGACGAAGTTCTGGTCGTTGATTACGGAGGTGACAGGACCTGGCTGGCCAGGCTGTTTGTATCGTCACGGCTGCGGCGGCAAAGCAGGAATATTGGCAGGTTCTTTGTGTCGTTACCTTATCAGGCCTCACTAACGCCCGGCCTGGGTACGCATGGAAAAATGAGCTCCCAGGTAATTAATAAGTTTTCCCTGAACCTGTTAGGTGGTTATACCGGCGGGGTTCAGGGTGTCGAAATTGCCGGAGGGTTTAATATTTCCAAAAATGAGGTCAGTTTTTTACAGATAGCCGGCGTTTTTAATATTGTTTCCAAGAGTGCCGCGGGTGTACAGACTGCCGGCTTATATAATCATGTGCTGGACTCTTTAACCGGTGTTCAGGTGGCGGGTTTTGGGAATGTTGCCGGCAAATACGTAAGTGGGGTACAGGCAGCCGGGTTTTTTAATAAAGCACTTTCAGTTAAGGGAGTCCAGGTTGCAGGTGCATTTAATGTAGTACGAAATGGCCTTTCCGGCTTACAGGTTTCAGGTCTTGGAAACATTGGTAAAAAAGAGGTAAAAGGCCTTCAGCTGGCACCATTTAATTATGCAGGAAATCTGAAAGGTACACAGATCGGAATTGTAAACATTGCAGACAGCACTTCCGGATACAGCATTGGCATCATTAATATTATTAAGCACGGTAAATCTGAAATTTCGGTTTACTCCAATGAAATTGTACCGTTCAACGTAGTCTGGAAAACGGGTAATCAAAGAATTTATACAATTCTTCTTGCCGGATCTTCTGTTAACCCAAACAAAAAAGCTTACGTATTTGGAATTGGTGTGGGTAAAGAATTTCGGCTTAACAACAGATTGAAATTCATTACAGAAATAACCAATCAAAATGTTTACGCCGGAAATTGGGAAAACGCTCCCGTTTTATACCGCCTGCAGACTGCACTGGGTTTAAAATTGAGTAAACGGCTGTTACTGTCCGCGGGGCCTTCTTTTACAATAATGACCCCCAGGAAATCCGAAGTACAAAAAGATTATCAGACATTTCCTCCCAAAAGTTATGGAGGCTTTGCAATCGGTGAAAAAGCGAGTTCCTGGCTTGGCTGGCAAGCAGGTCTGAGCTGGCAATATGGCCATTTTCTTTAGCAGCCAATTTTGTTTTTTTATAAAAAAATCCTGAAAAAAAAAGGGTAACCCCGCAGGAGATTGTCGGTACTGCACATACAGCAAACAGCTGAGTTGTAGGCCTGCAATTTTTTTGTTTTTGCCGTATGTGTTTGAATCATAGTTATTTTAAACACAAACAGAAATGAAAAATCTATCAATTACAAGGAAATTTACCTGCGCCATTTTTTTGCTGATTACTTCTTTTAATTCTTTTGCACAAACCGATACCATCCGTCCCGTTCATATTGGGTTAACCTATCCGGTAAGCTCAAACGGTTTAAAAGCAGCTCAGTATACCAACCGGTTTTCCTTACATGCCATTGCTGGTTTGTCAAAAAATGAAACTGCGTTAACCATAGCAGGTGCTGCCAATATTATTAAACAGGATGCCCGCGGAGTACAGATTGCAGGTTTACTGAATGCGATCGGAAATTCTGCAAGCGGGACACAAATAGCGGGATTTGCCAATATTATCAGAAAAGATGCTTCCGGAGCGCAGATAGCGGGTTTCTTAAATCTGTCGGGCAGTTCAGAAGCAGTGCAGGTTGCCGGATTCAGTAATATTACCGGAAATTCGAAAGGATTGCAGGTAGCGGGTTTTCTTAACAAAAGCAAAAATGCAAATGCGCAGGTTGCCGGTTTTATGAATATTGCTAAAAATGTCAAAGGTGTTCAGGTCGCCGGTTTTATGAATATTGCTGACAGCAGCGATTATCCTGTTGCCCTGATCAATTTCATTAAAAACGGCGAAAAATCGGTTGGGATATCTGTTGACGAATCCCTTACAAGTATTACAACTTTTCGTTCGGGAGGCAGGGTTTTGTACGGAATTGTAGGCGTTGGTTACAATTTTAATGATGGTGATAAATCATTTTATGCACTGGAAGCGGGACTTGGTGCACATATTCCCGTTGTCCGCAATTTCCGTGTCAATGCAGAAATAGTAAACCAGACACTTTCAGATTTTAAAAAGGGAGATTATCTCAAAAATACGATCAGGATTTTACCTGCTTGCCGGCTTGGAAACCGGCTGGAAATTTTTGCAGGGCCTACCGTCAATTATGTGCGTTATTCGCAGGATAAAGGATTCGATTTTATCGACGATTACATCTGGTCAAAAAATGGATCGCGTAATTTCCAGGGAATATTTGTTGGATTTAATGCAGGGATCCAGGTTAAAATTTAAATCAGGTATTGTACAAGGGTTTCGTGTAAGAAATGGTACTTGGATAAGCCAGGCCAATTCATGAAAAACTATCACTGATCATTTCCAAATAAACTTCGTTATTGGATTTCTTAAAAACAACTTCCCTGCATTGGTTAAAGTGAATGAAGGCTTTTAAAGCCTGGACGAACTTTTCAATAATTATTGGCTCAATATCAACCTGTTCAAAATGGATGTTATGGACGATCAGCATTTTTAGTTTGCGGTCGGCTTTGGCATCCATTCTTGCGATAAAGAGTTCTCCTGCGAGTATGGGCAGCGAAAAGTAACCGTACTGGCGTTTCGGTGCGGGCACGAAGCATTCTATCTGGTAATCAAAATTGAAGAAATCCTTCAACCGGTGACGAAAGACATTCAGTATGTCAAAGGGAGAGAGGATGAAGACTTCACTGGATATTTCCAGGTTCAATTCCTGATCAGGGAGTAGATACAGCGGACCTTTCAGGCCTTCGACGATTACCGTTTTTACTTCGCCGTTTTGCGCCATTTTTTCAAGTTCTTTTTTTACCAGGTTACCTTTTACATACCGGGCGCGCCAGGCAATTTCTTTTACGGAGGCCAAACCAAGCGCACCTAAAGTGCGGCGAACGACAAAACGGGCGTATTCTTCATCTGTTGGCGTGGTCATGTCAGTTTCCTGTGGAACCAGGTCCAGCGGCAGGTGATAGACTTTCTGGAAGCCTTTGGTGCGGCGGATCATCAGCTCACCGTTAAGGTAAAGTCTTTCGAGCGCAACTTTGGCAGGCCGCCAATCCCACCAGCCGGAACTGGCTTCCACACGGTCATTCTCAAAATCCCCGATCATAAGCGCCTCCTCCCGTTCTACCCGGTCCAGGATCTGTTCCATTAAATTGATTTCCGGTTTTGTGAGCGGTTGGCGCTGCGTTTTGAAAGCCTTTTTTACCGGCAGTGTAAAGCGGAAGTCGTGCATGGGAATATAGCCTGCATCCGAAGTAAAGTATTCAAAAATGTGGCCGTCTTCACAAAGTTCCGACAGCCATTGTGTTTCATAGTCCGGAACGCGCGCGGCGAAAACGTGGTGATGGGCACGCTCCACAACGTAATTGGTATCCAGCTGTACAAAACCCAAATGGTCGATCACCCTATATACAGCCTCAATTCCGGTCCCGAACTGTGCTCTGCAGGCTAGTCCGGCCGCGTGAAGAATAATTTTACGTGCCTGTGATTTGCTAAGAATAATAGATTCCATGAAGCCAAGATAAATAATATCCTCGTTAATGTGCAATTAGCAATGTGGCAGAATTATCTGTTTATTGCCCTGGTCCGTTATTGAATATTGCTATATCTCATTGATTATCAGTACTGGAATTGCAGCTAAAAAAAATAGCCGGAAGATTTTTCTTCCGGCTATTTCTGGTATTGCTCAGCTTTTCTCAGGTCTGCACCTATGCATTCTGTAACTGCATCAGTTTCACTTCGTTAATTTACCCAATCCGGGTTTTGCTTAAGTATACCGTCCGAATTATCTATTTCTATTTGCGGTAAAGGCTGGTAATAGTTTTTTGGCCTTACCCATTTCATCCTTCCCAAATCGGCAGGGATCATTTTTGCAGGCTGCACCAGAAAAGTCTGAAGATCATAAATACCCGCTTTATCCCAACGCAAAAGGTTCTGGTACCTGAAATTTTCGCCAGCCAGTTCTACCCTGGTTTCGTGGATCAGCGCTTTGATATCGGCCTTGGTTACCGCAGTAAGACCTGCTCTTTTACGTACAGCATTGATCTCGGCATCTCCGGCTCCTGCACCATTCAGGCGAATTTTAGCCTCTGCCACCAAAAGATAGGTTTCCGCAGCCCTTAGGAAAGGAATATTAAGCCCATGGTTAAATGTTTCCGGCGTAACCCAATCCATATATTTGAAATAACTATGGCCGGTGTTGGAAAGACCTGGTATGTGCACAACGATAGCACCTGCCTGACTAACAGATTCTCCGTCTGAAACGATGGTCGTTTTCTTGCGTTTATCACCGGTTTCAAACTCATTTACCAGATCAGTATGTGGCTCATTAAAGCCATACATACCCCAGGGACGCGGGCCGCGGTGTTTTGAAAGCAGTTCCTGGTTGATCCACGACATGTCATTCATCATCAGAAAGAGATTTTCCGGGAGGTCCTGGTTTCCGGTCCTGAAAAGTGTCAGGTAATCAGCGGCAAGCGGGTAGTTGTCAATCACGTTTTTCCCGGAAAGTATAGCTTTGTTCAAATTATCGCTATCTGCGTACTCCTTCGCCAAATGCATATAAACTGAGGTCATGACTGCCCATGCCGCACCTTTTCCTACGCTGCCCGAAACGTTGTGTAACGGAAGGAGTCCTACGGCTGTGTTGAGGTCTTCCAATATAAATTGAGCCAAAATTTCCGGCGACTCGCACTTAGGCTGATTGTATTCGTTATTCAAAACATTTTCTTCCTTGATGATAGGAACCTGGCCGTGAATAAGAAACAACCTGTAATACGCATAAGCCCGCAGGAAGTAGGCCTGTCCCATGATGGAATTATACGATTCGTCGCTTATTGCTCCTGCTGCCTTTACTTTTGGCCCGTTGATAATAACCCCGTTGGCCCTGCTGATCACCTCATATTTATACTGGTAGGTATCTTTTATTTTAGTGTTGGACGGAACTGTATTATAGGTTTCGATTTCTTCATCCTCCGCATGATCGCCGGCTCTCCAGTGGTCATCACTCTGGTTATCGAAAAACAGGTCGTCCATTCCTAATGCCCGCGTGGCCCATGGCCCATATACGCCTGCAATCGCATCACGCATATCCGCTTCGGTCTGCCAGTAATCTTCATCTGTACGGCTACCCACCAAATTTTGATCGAGAATACTATCACAGGAAAAAAACAGTAGCCCGAATACTACTAATACTGTATATTTTTTCATTTTAAGTAAGGCTATATTGTTTTAAAATGTGATATCTAACCCAAGTACAAGGCTCTTGGACTGAGGCGTGTTGTTCAGAATTACACCACGGTTCAGGTTGTCGCTTCCACTTTCTTCCGGATCAACACCATCGAATTTTGTAAAAGTCAGGAGGTTACGGCCTGACAAATAAACTCTCAGGCGGGAAATGCCAATCGCTTTCGAAGCAGATTCAGGTACCGAATATCCCAGAGTTGCATCCTTCATTCTCACGTAATCCCCGCTTTTTATGCCCAGCTCCGAAACCCGGTAGTTGTTATTGGCACGAATGGTAGACATCCTTGGATATTTGTTTGTTGAACCTTCTCCTGTCCACCTTTCATAAGATACTGCGTCCATATTGCCGCTCTGTGTCGGGTCTATACCACGCACCATCATGGCATCATAAAGCTGATGACCCAAAGAGCCGCTGAATACCGTAGAAAGGTTGAAACCCTTGTAAGTAACTCCCAAATTGAAGCCCAGAAGCACTTTTGGATTAGGATTTCCGATTTTCACCCTGTCTTTATCATCAACCATATTATCCCCATTGATGTCTACAAACCGCACATCTCCAGGTGTGATATACACTTTGCGAGGATCTTTCGATATGTTGGGATCGCTTTCTACTGCTGCCTGGTTCTGGTATATTCCGTCCGTTTTCCAGCCGTAGAATGTGCCGACAGCCTGACCCTGATAGGTTCTGTTGTATTCGTTTGACGAAATATACTTGGCTTCTCCGTAAAGTTGGGTAACCTCGTTTTGCAGGTAAGTCAGGTTCAGGCCAAGGTCAAAATTAACTTTACCAATCTGACCGTTGTAGGATGGCTCAATTTCAAATCCGTAATTGCGCATTTCACCAGCATTGAAATCGGGAATAGATACAGTGCCGGAAGCCAGAAGGCTTGGAAGCGGTATCAGCATATTTTTGGTTCTTTTATCAAAGTATGCAACGTCCATATTCAGTTTGTTGTTGAACAGGCCTAGTTCCAGAAGCACATTAAGCGAACTTGTTGTTTCCCAGGTAATATTGGTATTCGCAAACGAAGCCAATCTGGTTCCCGTCAAATTTGTACCTCCAAGCACGTACTTAACATCCTTTTGGTATACGTTCAAATACTGGAACGCATCCACATTCTGATTCCCGAGTTGTCCCCAGCCGACATTCAGCTTCATATTGGATATTGTGGTATTGCCCGCCAGGAAACTTTCGTTTGAAATACGCCATCCCGCCGAAACAGAAGGAAAATATCCCCACCTGTTGCCATCTGCAAATCTTGACGAACCATCAGCCCTGAAAATACCGGAGAAATAGTATTTGTCTTTATAACCATACGTACCGCGAAAAAAGGCAGAGGCAATTCCCGTAGTTGGGTATTCACTGCCTTCCACTCTTGTCGTTGCCGCATTATTCATGACAAGCTGGCTCTCGATGGTTGAGGCAAATCCCTGACCGATCATTCTATTATAATTGCCTTCGTCTATCTGGCCGGAAATACCGAAAGTCGCTCCTATGTGATGATCGCCAATCGTTTTGTCATAATTAGCAAATACCTCCCCTAATTTTGTTGTGGATGCGGTATTTGCTGATATGAGGGTTGGGGCGGATTCACTTCTTGACTGATCAGGCGTAATGTTTTGGAACCTGTTATCTCCCGCTGTTGTCCGCTGATAGGATGCTCTTGCACTCAGAGTCAGTGACTTGGTTACATCAAAATCCAGCTTTGTGGTAATGATGGTCCTGATCTCATTGGTGCGCCACCATTCTTCCTTCGCCTTGTATACAGGGTTCCACATGTCACCAAATTGAGTACTGGCTTTGCCTGAACCATAACTGCCATCGTCATTCTTAACGGGTATAGAAGGCATAAACCGGTAAGCCGAGTATATCGTCGTAGACGTTCCTTCACCCAGATCATCCTGCAGGATCAGGTTTTTTTTGCTTGATATCCTTACATTCTCTTCAATCCTCAGGCGATCCGATATTTTCTGGGTGCTTCTAAGTGACATACCCAGGCGCTTCATATTGGTGGTCAGGAGCGTACCCTCTTCGTCTCTGTAAAAAATACTGGCATTAATGGTTGAATTCTCAGAGCCGCCGCCAATGTTCACATTGTAATCAGTGAATAATCCGGTGCGAAACATTTCATTCTGCCAATCCGCACGGGTCTTGTTATACTTTTCATCTGCCCACGGAGAATTAGGATCTATAGGGAGACCATCCATCACATACCGCTCACGTTTAAGTTCATAGAGCTTCTCTGCATTCAGTACCGGGTACTTTTTGATAAGCTTGTTGAATCCTACCGAGGTATTTAACCGTACCGTTGTTTTCTGATTGAACCCCGATTTTTTTGAAGTGACCAATACCACACCGTTCGCCGCACGTGTACCATAAATTGCGCCTGATGCCGCATCTTTTAATATTTCAATAGATTCTATTTCAGCCGGTGCAAGTTGTCCTAATATATCTGCACTTACCGGTACGCCGTCCAGCACGATAAGTGGCTGGGTATTGTTAATTGTACCAACACCCCGGATCCTGATACTCGGAGTCTTTCCCGGAAGTCCGGATGAAACGATCTCAACACCTGACGCCCTGCCTTGCAACGATAACGCAACGTTTGATGCTATAGTCGTCTGGATATCTTTGCCATCTATTTTTGCAATAGAGGAGGTTATTTCACTCTTTTTCTGAGTACCATACCCAACTACCACAACACCTCCCAACATGGTGGCATCAGCGATCAGAGTAACTTTTAACTTACTTCCATCCTTGATGCTTATTTCCTGGGTCGTCGTTCCTATAAACGATATTACCAGTATATCGCCTATTTCTGCCTGAATTGAAAAATTTCCATCAGCATCAGTCACTACACCTTTTGAAGTACCTTTTAAAACAATACTGGCTCCCGGAAGCGGGGCATTTGTATGGTCAACCACAGTTCCGGAGATGGCCGCGAGTACAGCTTCCGGCGAATGCATAATTCCTGAAACGGGGGAGCCTGCTCAGAAGGGAAAGGCTGGCCAGCGTACAGAAAATCAGAAAAAACGATCGTATTCCAGACTTCAATTTTTGCTTGTTAGTAAATCTCATAAACATTTTTCATACGGTTTTAGAGGGTTTAAATTTTGAGTAAAAAACGCAATGGGTGTTTGCATGACTATTCTGTGGGTTTAGAGATAGATTAGTATATAACTGTTTGTATTAGAGGAAAATCGGGAGATTTACATAACTACTCTATTTTAAAAATAAAGTACTATAAAAATTTATGTAAATAATTCAAATAAATTCTATTTTCCTCTCAGAAAACATGTAGGCCATGGCCTTTAATTTGCTTATTTACAGGTAGGTATGCCGGTATTGTGCGTGCGCTGTTTTCATAAACTTTCATTCTTATAAATTATGCCATCTTTCATAACAAAAGATACCTTTTCCATCCGGCTGATATCTTCCAGCGGATCGCCGTCAACGGCCACAATATCAGCAAGTTTTCCCTTTTCGATAACACCCAGAATATCAGACACACCCAGTAGTTCGGCACCACTTACGGTAGCAGAGCGGATCGCTTCCATTGCCGGCATACCTGCTTCCACCATGTATACAAACTCTTTCCAGTTTTTGCCGTGCATAAAAACACCGGCGTCGGTACCAAATGCTATTTTAACGCCTGCCTTATACGCTTTGGCAAAAGTGGCCTGTATTAATGGCCCCGTGGCAAGCGCTTTCGGTGTCACAATCGGAGAGTAGTAACCCGGTATTTTGGCCGAATCCGCAGTTGACCTTCCTGCAATAATGGTCGGAACGTGAAATGTGCCGTATTTCTTAAAAAGTGTAATCGCTTCATCATCCATAAAAGTACCGTGTTCAATAGACGACACACCGGCCCGGATCGCCCGCTTCATTCCTTCGGCGCCGTGCGCGTGGGCAGCCACTTTGAAGCCATAATCCTTCGCCGTTTCCACAATTGCCCTGATCTCTTCTTCCGTAAATTGTGCACCTGCCCCATCTTTAGCCTGACTTAAAACGCCACCCGTTGCCGTTATTTTGATCAGATCTGAGCCATCTTTATAACGCTGGCGTACGGCTTTTCTCGCATCGACCACACCATTTACCACACCTTCATTCGGCCCGGGATCTCCCATCAGGTCCATTCTGTAACCATTCGTCGGATCCGCATGACCGCCTGTGGTTGCAAGCGCAGTACCCGCAGTATAAATTCTAGGCCCATTAAGCAGACCATTATTAACAGCATTCCGTAGCGAAATAACGATACCCCATCCGCCACCCAGATCCCGAACGGTCGTAAACCCGGACATCAACGTGACATTGGCATATTTGACCGATTCAAAAGCAACGTCCGCAGGATTTTTAATGAACTCGTTTACGAAGTCACCCTTTTTACTTTCACCGATCAAATGAACATGCATATCCATCAACCCGGGCATTACAGTCTTATTTTTCAGATCAACCACCTTACCACCAGCTCCCGCCGCTGCATAACCGCTCTGAACGTCTGTGATTTTATTACCGGTAACAAAGACGGACACGCCGCTTAAAACTTTTCGGTTTTGTACATCGATTAGCTTTCCGCAATGGAGGATTGTTTGCTGTGCTTGGGTTGTGAGGTAGGTGAGTAGGAGGAAGGGGAGGAGTAGTTTTTTCATTTTTTTTGGTTGAGTTGGTTTTGGGTGAATGATCTGAAATTAATGTTTAAAATACATCGAGAATAGCATTTTAAACCTCTGTATTAACAAGATCGGTATTTTTTTGGATTGGCGAAAGGATTAGTTTTTATATGGGTATGAGTGAAAAAAAATCCTGGACAGGCCTATAAAATACTATTCTCAAAACGCAATGGGGAAAAAGACGTTTCTTTTTGCTTATTAACAAAATATGCCAGGCTTTTTGAACGATTCACCCTATGAGAAAATTTCACTTTTCCTTTGTCTTATTGCTGTTTGGTTGCTTTGCTTCGGCCCAAAGTGTGAAACCTTGCAAGCCCTGCGCGGAATTAATAAACCTTCAGCTTCCGGATGTTACGATTTTAGTCGCTGAGGCAAATGCTGGTGATACAATTAAAAATCCAAATGAACCATGGCGAGGAACTATTGTCATAAAAAAGCCTTTTTGTCGCATATTAGGCAGGATAAGCCGGGAAATCAATTTTGAGATTTTGTTACCTGAAGAAAGCAATACCCGTTTTCTGATGTCGGGGGGAGGCGGTTTTGTGGGTAGCATTCAAAACGATTTTAAGTCCAAAGTAGATGAGGGATTTGCCACTGCGGGCACTGACACGGGTCACGAAGGGGGCGACGATGCCAAATGGGCGTACAACAACATGGAGCGACAGCTCAACTTCGGGCGGCTTGCCATACATCGTACCGCCGTGGTTTCGAAAGCCATTATGCAAAATTATTATTGTGCAGCCCCTTCCAAATCATATTTTGTTGGATGTTCGCGCGGGGGCGGACAGGCGATGGTTGAGGCGCAGTATTATCCTGAAGATTTTGACGGGATTGTGGCCGGTGCACCTGCTTTTGCATGGCCGGCAACCGCTGCGAAATTTTTGGAGCACAGTCAATACAATTATCCAAATCCAAAAGAGCTGAGGCCGGTTATCACAAAAGATAATCTTAAACTTCTACAGAATGAAGTTCTCAAACAATGCGACCAAATCGATGGTAACGCTGACGGAATCCTGAACAACCCCGGTAAATGCAAGTTCGATTTTTCCAAATTACCGGTTTGCGCTGACGAAAAGCCAGGAAATGCATGTCTTACAAAAGCGCAGCTCGCGGCCATCAAGTCGATTTACAGTCCATTAGTTGTAAATGGCAAACAGATTTACCCGGGTTTCCCGTTTGGCGGAGAAGCTGAAAATGGTTCCTGGGATCCCTGGATTACCGCGCCAATTTCCGCTCAGCAAAAAGAGCCCAGTCTGCATTATATGTTTTCGACTAATATTTTCAAGTATCTCATCTTCAACGATTCCACCTTTGATTATACGAAGTACAACTTCAAAAATTTTGCCACGGAAACGGCATTTGCTTCATCGTATCTGGATGCTACGAGTACCGATTACAGCGAGTTCAAAAAACGCAATGGTAAGATTATCTTTTTCCATGGCTGGAATGACGCCGCGCTTTCCGCAAACGCAACCATCGGGCATTATAACGGGATGTTGAAAACCGACAAAGACGCGCAATCCTACGCAAGGCTGTTTCTCCTTCCGGGAGTTCTGCATTGCGGCGGCGGCCCCGGTTGCGACAATGTAGACTGGGTCAGCCTGATCATCGATTGGGTAGAAAAGTCGAAGGCGCCCGATCAGATCGTTGCGTCGAAGGACGTTAGCGGGAAGGTTACTACCAAAAATATCTTTGCTTATCCGAAGGAGTAATTGATGCTACCTGCGGTTATCGTATTGTAACCATTTTTGCCTGACTGATATTAAGATGCTGGTTCTCTCCACCGTGTTCCGGGGATAGAGACTAAAAACAGAAAATCCTGGTCAATGACCGGGATTTTCTGTTTTTAACAAATTAGCAGAAAAAAACTTTGTCAGGATTATTTTTCAAAAATTTATTCAAAGTTGTCAAACTTGTATCCATATCTTTTTCCAGCATTTTCACTATGAATGGTAACATGATGTTCTATGGGTGATTTCACGGTAGGTATTATATCCCTTCTTCATGAAAATGGCAATGATCAAAAGCAAGGCAATGATGCTTGCCAATACGGATAGAATTGTGACTACGATATTCATTTTGTCTTTTTTGCAAAATTCCCATACCGATGTTACGGTTCATTTTTATTGTTCCGCAGGTTGTTCTGAGGGAAATTTTGAAATGTCCATATAGAAAATCTCCCAGGTATGTCCGTCGAAATCTTCGATAGTACGCTGTTGCATAAAACCATAATCTCTCATTTCATTTGGTTCTATGCCACCCGCTGCCAGTCCATTTGTCATTATGCTATTTACTTCATCAACACTGTCAACCGATAAAGAAAAAAGCCCTGCTAACTTTGATTTTGTGTCAGCAATAGGTTTGGTTGCAAATTGTGTAAACTTTTCGTGCGACAGGATCATTACAAAAATGTTTTCACTCCAAACCATACATTTTCCAGTCTCGTCCGAAAATTGAGGATTGTTTGTAAAGCCTAATGCAGTGTAAAAGTCTGTGGATTTTTGAAGATCCTTTACTGCCAAATTAATGAAAACTTGTTTTGCCATTTTAGTACTGAATTATAAAAGTTAATATAAAATTTTGCTTTTTGATTCTTCCGGTTTATGTCCATGTATAAGTACTACGAAACGATCTTCGGTTCAACAAACTTCAACGCCCAAACTGCCGCAAATGATGATCGGTATGCTTGTAAGCCAGTAATCCAACTTGTTCTCTGGTCATTTTACCGAAAAATGGATGTACGAAATCCGGATGTGAAATGTAGTTGTGTTCATCTATCAGCGCAAGCCATTTCTTTTTTTCGGAAGCTACATCGCATTTTTCCATCACTTTAAATTCCGGAACTGTTGGCATATTCTGCTTTACCGGGCTGTCGTCTTTTATCATGCCTGTTAATGCCATTTTTCCAAATAGTTTTCCGAGGAACGATTGCTTGTAAATGCGTTTGCCTAAAATCATTTCTTCCCATTGCACGCAATGTCTGAGCATTTGCGATACCTCCATTTTGCCCCACTTCGCCGTACAAGTTTCATCAACTTTATTAATTCTCTCAATTAATTCAGTCCTGATGGCCTCATCAAATATGGATTGCATATCACTTGTTTTTTAGAAGGTAAACGATGGAAAATCTTTTTCTCCATTGATATTGTAAAGACCATTCCATATTTTCTTTCCGGACATTTAAAAGAAAATTATTTTTAAGTTGATCAAATAATCTTCAGCCTTTCTTCTTCCAAATCAATCTGGTAGAGTTGCTGGCGGATAATTTCTTCGCTGATAGAAACGTCCTTATTCAGTTCGGCGAGATACTCCCGCTGGCTTTCGAGAAGCTGCACGAAAACAACTTTCGTCTTTTCGTTCATCCCGCTGTCATCGGCTGCTTTTGCCCTTTCTTCCCATTGTTTCAGTATTTTTTCAATGCCGGCATGGCCTTGCAGCTCATTTTCATACTTGCTTTTGAGGACTTCATAAACGTGCTGTTTTAATCCCCGTTTCATTTTTTGTCTGGTCAATTCTTCATCTTCGTCGTTAAATAATTCATCGAAGAAATGCATCCGTTTTATCAGGTAGGGAAGTGTGAGGCCCTGCACGATCAGGGTGAGCAATATCACGATGAAGGTGATAAACAATATCAGGTTCCTGTACGGGAAGTCCGCTCCATTTTCCAAAGTAACGGGTATGGCCAATGCGGCGGCCAGGGAAACCACGCCGCGCATGCCCGTCCAGCCAAGCATTAGTGGCATCATCCAGCGCCTTTTGTTTGTTGCCGCTCTCGGCGCGACGGATGGCCGGAAAATGAGGGTAGCAACCATGGCGGTATACGAACTTATGATTCTTGCCACTACCAAAATGACAGTTACCATTACGCCGTAACCAATGGCAGTAGTCAAAGGGATTCCTTTTGAACGCAGTCCATCCACAATCTCGGGGAGTTCGAGGCCGATAATGAAGAAAACAACGCCATTCAGGATAAATACAAAACTTTCCCATACACTAAAACCTCTTATTCTGCTGGCGCTGTTCAGGAAGATCAGCCGCCTTGCAGACATATACAAACCGCCGCACACAACGGCCATTACGCCTGAGCTATGTACCTGTTCAGCAACCCAGTACATTACATAAGGTTCAATGAGGGTAAGTGCAATATCTGACGGAGGGTCCGTAGGCAGCCGTTTATGCGCCTGTACAAAAATCCAGGCAAGGGCCAGTCCAATTCCGGCACCGCCAAGTACCATCCATAAAAAACTCACTGCGGCTTGCTGCCAGATAAACTGACCGGTTCCGACTGCAACCAGGGCAAACCGGAAAATGATCAGTGACGAAGCATCATTCAACAAACTTTCCCCTTCTAAAATCGCTGAGGTGGATTTCGGGATTTTTACAAAGTTCATAATAGCGCCTGTACTTACTGCGTCGGGTGGAGATACGATTCCACCCAATAAAAACCCCAGGGCAATGGTGAAACCGGGAATGAGATAACTGGTAAACAGCGCTACGGAAAGAGCCGTAAAAAACACGACAAGGAAGGCGAAACTGCCGATGATACGCCACCATTTCTTCATCTCTTTGAAAGAGATAGACCAGGCGGCTGCAAACAGTAAGGGTGGCAGAAATATGAAAAAGATCAAATCAGGGTCAATTTTTACAACCGGCAGTCCCGGTATCAGGCTGATCATTAATCCTCCGACTACCAATAGAATAGGGTAGGCGATTTTAAGTTTGACAGCCCACATGTTCAACAGCACAATGGCGGCTATCATAGCGAGCAGAAATGGTAATATCGTGTGCATTCCTAAAAGTTAATTTTGTTGATTTTGACAATGAACTGGTCGCATTCCAGCCTATCAGGATTATAGGCAAAATTGAACAAAACCCGACTCATTACCTATATGTTGACACGCCATTTGTTAATAGTTGATTTTTGCACAAGTTTACCGTAAGCTCATTGTTATTGGAACAGGACCTGCAAAGCAATGTACCTTTTAATGGGACTATAAACATATCTCCCCTAAAATGAAAAAGTACTATAAAATTCCTGCTCTTACCGTGTAAAAAAATTCCTGTGACCTGCGCTAAATGAAATATTTCAGTAGTAAATAAGCAGACCGTTTGTGGATTTTTACGACCGCGAATATTTTATAAATTAATTACATCCGGGAATTTTTCTATGAATTTTACTGATAATCGTATTGAGTGTTTACGGAAAGTAAATATTGTTAAACATTTTTGGTGTAAAACCTTTCTTTTAAGGTAATTATAACTATGTTTAGTTATCTTAATATTAAGCAACATGCTCGTGTTGGTGGCTAATGAAATAACTTTTTGACTGAATTATTTTTTAATGAACATAACTTTTGCCCTGGCTTAAGCTGATCGTTTTAATTACTGTCGCCAGGTGTACAAAGGCTCATAATTAGTTCAGCTTTTTGCAATAAAAATGTTTTGTTGAGAATGGATTTGTGAAGGGTTTTGAGTGGATTTGAAATGGAATATTACCCGGTTTTGTGGCTGGAAGCAGGAAATTATTAAAAGAAAGTGATAAGGGGAGCGATGGCTCCCCTAAAAATTGTCAAACAGAATGATTTCTATCCGGACTATGAAACATTCATTTTATTTCATTTGGTCATTCAATTCTTTGGCTCCAGGGAATAGGGTACTCCAAAAGCAACATTGTCCGGCTAATCAGTGCGCGTGCCGGGAAATAAACTTTGCCTCTGTTTTAATATGCTGCCCTATCCATGATCAAAACAAAAATTCTATTCGTCGATGATGAGCAGGACCTGGAATCTCTTTTTAACCAGCTGTTCCGTCGGAAAATTCAAACCGGACAATATGAATTTATTTACATTCACGATGGTAAAAAAGCTTTAAATCTTATTGAACAGCAACCGGATATTGATGTCGTTCTCAGTGATATCAATATGCCTGGTATTGATGGGCTTACGCTGCTGTCGAAAATTTCGGAGGTCAATCCAATTATCCGTACGGTTATGGTAACCGCTTACGGCGACATGAACAATATCCGCACTGCCATGAACAGGGGTGCTTTCGACTTTATTACCAAACCGATCAACTTTAAAGACCTGGAAATAACGGTAGAGAAAGCGGTACAGTATGTGCATCAGTTACGGGAGATGAGCGAACTGAAGGCGGTCGACGAGATGAAAACCCGTTTTTTTACCAACATTACCCATGAACTCCGAACACCACTTACATTAATTATTTCACCGGTAGATAAACTATTGGAGACCGGGGATCTTTCTGCGCCTTTTCAAAAACAGTTGTCGACTATCCGGCGTAATGCACGGCAATTACTTCGGCTGATCAATCAGTTGCTGGATATCAATAAATTGGAGGCACGGCAGATGAACCTTGTGAATGAGGTGGGTGACCTGCCTGCTTTTGTCGAACAGATTGTGGATTTGTTTCGCCCGTCTACCGACATTAAGCAGCTGGAACTGATATTTGAAACGGATATGCCATCCGGCAATTATTTATTTGATGCCGATAAATGGGAAAAGATCCTGTATAATTTACTGTCAAACAGCATTAAGTTTACTGAAACCGGTGCCATTGTTATTCGTCTCACCCAGACACAAACTACGGCAAGTTTAGCTGTCAGCGATACAGGCATTGGCGTGCCGGCCGACAAATTGTCCCATATTTTTAACCGGTTCTATCAGGTTGATTACCCACACAACACATTATATCAAGGTTCAGGAATCGGGCTTGCCTTAGTGCATGAATTAGTATTGCGGTTGGGTGGCAATATCAATGTAACGAGCCAGGTAGCAGGAGAAGCCGCACAGCAGGGTACCCATTTTTTATTGGAACTTCCTGTTCAGCGTGTAGCGGATCAAAATCAGGAAACGGTGTATCCCACTACATTCATTGACTTGCCAAGGCTAACCAACGAGTCGTTCGGAATGAACCATTCGGTCACTTCCGACAATATGCCATTAATTCTGGTTGTGGAAGACAAGGCGGAAATGAGGGAGTTTATCGTGGCCGAACTGGCAACCACTTACCGCATCCGTTCGGCAGCAAATGGCTATGAAGGATGGATGCTTGCCCAGGAAGAACTACCAGACATTATCATTTCCGACCTGATGATGCCACGCATGGACGGATATACACTCATCGAGCACATCAAGACAGACCAGGCAACCAACCATATTGCAATAATACTGCTGACTGGCAGCCTCGAACATGGTAACCGGCTGAAAGGGTATGAATATGGGGCAGACGATTACCTGACTAAACCTTTCAATTTAAGTGAACTTCGATTAAAGGTGCGTAATCTGCTCAGCCGCCAGCAGAAACTAAGAGAGCACTACCAACGGCAACTCACCCAGCCAGACGCACCTGTCCCGGTTGAAACCAAACAGGATCTGTTTTTGAGCCGTTTATATCAGCTTGTTGAGCAGCGCCTGGACGATTCTTCACTGAGTGTAGAATGGCTGGCCGACCAGATGGCAATGAGCCGTAAGACGTTTTACCGCAAAGTCCATACACTGGTGCAGCTATCGCCCAATGAGCTCATCCGACAGTACCGGCTCCGCAAAGCCATTGATCTTCTCCGGGCTGGCAACAACGCCTCAGAAACAGCTTATTTGTTAGGTTTTGAATCGCCATCTCATTTTTCTAAGGTTTTCCGGGAGTTTTATCAGCGAACGCCCACAGATTACCTGAAAAAGTAATCCGTAAGCCTTTCAATTGACCCAAATGCAACAGCTTTTGACCTGTTTAAGATAGTGTTATACGGCTATTAAGTTGAACTTTGTTTTGTTCAGCGCACATACCGGAACATATACCAAGCCTTACTCAACCTAACTGTTTAACTTTTATGCAACGCATCCCTGCTACCGTTCTTACCCTTGCACTAACGATGTTTGTAGCCGCGCTTAGTTTGGCGCTGATTGCCGCTGCCTGTCTGATGGCGAGCTACTTTTTAAATGGAGTCCCGGTCGTTTTCTTGTTGAAATAAACCGTTTGGTGGATTATTCACCCGGTATTATAGGTGTTGGGTACTTACCTGATGTGCTGCCTGGTCTCAAAAATATTTTAAACACCATTCCGAAACATGAAAACGCTCCATTTTACTTATTTATGCCTTTTACTTTCACTACAGGCCAATGCACAAAAACTGCCGGCTACTGCCAAACGCCCCGTTGTGGATACCTATTTCGGAAAGTCCGTGACCGATAACTACCGCTGGCTTGAAGACATGAACAGTTCCGAAACAAAAGACTGGTTCAAAGCCCAGGGCGATTATTCCAACAGCGTACTGGACCAGATCCCGGGCCGTGACATATTGATTAAAACTTTCCGGGAATATGATGCGCTTAAAACGGCAACAATCGGGGGAGTTAAGCTTAGGGCCGGGCTATATTTCTACCGTAAAACGCTCCCCAGCGAAAAAGTGGGTAAAATCTATTTTCGGGCCGGCAGGCAGGCGCGTGAAGAATTGCTCTTCGATCCCGTAGCCTACGATTCAACCAAAACCTATGCGGTAGTGGATTATACGCCCACCGATGATGGCAAGCGGGTAGCTATTGGCCTGACCGAAGGCGGAAATGAGATTGCTACAGTACTGATTCTGGATATGGCTACCCGGAAACTATTGCCGGATCAGATTATTAGTGTATTCGGCGGCGGAGTTACCTGGACTCCGGATGGACATGGGTTGATTTATACTCCCCAGAATTCACTAGATCCCAAAGACCCTAACGGCGGTCTCGATACACAAGCACGCTATCACCAATTAGGCACGAATGCATCCTCCATGTCGGACAAATCAGGTGGAACTGATCCTGTTCTGCTTTCCCGTAGTAAGTACCCAACTTTGGGCATTCGGCCTGACCAGACCCCGATTTTGTTTTACGATGAGCAACACACTCACTTGTTCAGTGTTCTGAGCAGCGTGGACAACCGGCTCAACGTATTCCTGACCTCAAAGGATTCTTTGCAAAAACCCCGTATTGACTGGCAACAAGCTATTGCACCCGAAGATAGTATCTATGGATTTGGGGTGGCGGGTGGAAAACTGTTTTTGCACAGTGTTCAGGGAGCTTCTAATGGAAAAATTCTGGTTACCGATGCCCGCACCCCGAACGTAAAGACCGCTACTGTACTGCTGCCCGAAGGCAAGCTGAATATTACAGCTATTTCGCTAAGCCGGGATTACCTGTTTGTAACGCTTAATGATGGGATCAATGACCTGATCAGGCAATACAACATCAGTTTGGGAAAGTGGACCGATGTACCCCTGCCCGCAAGTGGTACTGCCCGAATGTATCCGCTTGACCCAACCACGAATGATTGTCTGTTATTAACCACAACCTGGAAGCAGCCCGTTACGCGCTACTCTTATGACCCTGTGATCCGAAAAATCACCATCAGCCCTTTTCATATCGGAGCATCTTATCCGGGTTTAGATGAATTAGTAGTCGAAGAACTGGAGGTGCCAAGTTATGATGGGCAGTCCGGCGTTCCGGTGATGGTACCGCTCTCGCTGATTTATAAAAAAGGGATGAAACGAGATGGTAACGTTGTCTGCTTTATGACGGGCTATGGGGCTTACGGATCTTCGGCAATCCCGAATTTTAGCATACAATATTTGGCCTTACTCAATAAGGGAGTTCTTGTTGCAATAACGCACCCTAGAGGTGGCAGCGAAAAGGGTGAAAGCTGGCACACGGGCGGTTATAAAACTACCAAACCTAATACGTGGAAAGACTTTATAGCCTGTGGGGATTATCTGGTCAAAAATAAGTATACCAGTCCGGCTCATTTGATTGGCATGGGAAGAAGCGCAGGTGGTATACTGATTGGCCGTGCCATCACCGAACGCCCCGATTTATTCGCAGCAGCTATCAATAATGTTGGTTGCACCAGTATGTTACGCACTGAACTCACACCAACGGGACCTGCTAATATTCCGGAATTTGGCACCGTAAAAGATTCAGTCGAATTTAATGCACTATACGAGATGGACGCGCTGCATCATGTACAGCAGGGAGTTAAATATCCGGCAGTGATCTGCGTAGGTGGCTGGAACGATTACCGCGTAATGGTCTGGGAGCCGGGCAAGTTTGCGGCTGCACTGCAAAATGCCAGCGCTTCGGGGAAACCCGTCCTGATGCAGGTCAACTACGACAATGGCCACTTCACCGAAGACAAATCCGTGACCTTCCGCGACTTCGCTAATATATATGCCTTTGCGCTCTGGCAGGCCGGGCATACTGATTTTCAACCATCGGTCGCCGAAACGAAAAATTAAACCTCAGTCTTTTGCCTTTATGACACCATTTGTAAACATGGCATCGTGGGGCAGAACTATCCGAACCAGTATACCGGATCATTGAAAGTAAGCGTGCTCTTTTTAACTGATACACCAAAACATCAATTTATCATGAAAAAAAGTCTAATGATATGTACCCTTTCAGCTTTCCTGCTGGGCCTGATTATCGTCCAGGTTAGTTTAGCACAAACCCCTAAAAAGGTGTATTCAGAAGTGTATTATCACAAAATTAAGCCGGGTCATACCATGGCCGAGGCCCGCGCTTTTGAAAACGAGTTTAAAAAAGTACATCAGGTGCAGGCCGACGAAGGGTCTATCCTGGGTTGGTACATGCTGGCCCTGGACATGACTACCAATCCCAATAAGGAGTACAGCTACGTTACGATTAAAAGCGTCAGCGATCCCGGCCACTTTGACAATGCCTATCCGGAAGCCGCTATGAAAAAAGGCTGGGGTAACGATTATCAGAAAAAAATGACAGACCTGATGAAACAGGGCGCTGAGGTGACGGAGACCGGCAACATTGAAATCTGGGAGATAGTGGATGGAGCAAACGCTACCAACCTTCCTCCGCCCGATAAAGCGCCGTTCTGGATGGTTACGAATATAAAAGTCAAAAATAACCAGTATGATGAATATATGGACCTCGTCAAAAAAGCCAAACCATTTTATCAGGAGCGCCTCGTTACGGGCGGTGCTGTCGCCTGGAATTTTGTGGGACTGCTATTTCCTTGGGCAAGTGAGAAGTCATACGATTTTTCGATGGTCAATGTATTTCCGAACATGAAAGCCATGTTAGAATCGGCGCCTCAGGCTGAGGCGGCGTTCAAAAAAACGATGCCTGGAATGGACTTCAGGCAATTCACTAAGGATTTAGACAATCTGCGTGAGGCAACCCGTCAAGAGCTGTATTACCTGATGGAATATGCCGTGAAAACGCCATCAGCTCAGGCCACAAAATAGCATTACCAGCTAACTAACAAAACCAGGGATTTGCTTTTCCAGCCAGACAACCACCTTCAAAACTATCCTATTGTATGAATCCATTATCTAAACTCTCCCCGGCATCCGGGATTAATGTAGTGCAGCCAGGGACAACCTGGTCTGAGGTGGCCCGGCCTGTTTCGCAGGCAGAGCGAATTCAAACCGTAGACATCCTCAGGGGTGTAGCCCTGCTGGGTATACTGCTCATGAATATCCCGTATTTTTCTATGGCAGAGTACTTCAGCGAGGTCTTCCGGAGCGACCCGTCAAACATCAATTTCTGGGTCAACGCCGGTATCACTATCCTGTTTGAAGGTAAGATGCGAGCTTTGTTCTCCATGATTTTCGGCGTGGGTATTATTCTGTTCATGGCCCGTAAAGAGAAAACTGAGCCAGGCCAGGCCAGGCAGTCGGCAACGGGATTGTTTTATCGGCGAATGGGCTGGCTGGTGCTGTTCGGCCTGATCGATTCGCACGTGCTGCTATGGATGGGTGACATTTTGTACTACTATGGGATTATTGGCATGATCGCGTTCTGGTTCCGCAAGATGAAACCCACCTATCTGGCACTGGGAGTGCCGCTGGTAGCTATTATTGGCTTCGTGTCCAGTACGCTTTTTTACCAGAATGTACGTGACAAACGATTGGCATACCTGGCGGTTCAGACAGTCAGTAAACAGGGCCAGAAACTGACGGCCATCCAGGAACAGACTGTGAAGGACTGGCAGGAAGCCCAGAAGCAATTTTTCCCCAATAAAGCAGAAGTAGCTGAACATACCCGGATGATGAAATCCAGCAATTACTTTACAGTTGCTAAACGCTATCGGAAAGACGTATGGGAACAGCAAACGATTTATCTCGTTTTCAGTCTCTGGGACCCGCTTGCCCTGATGCTGCTGGGTATGGCGCTCTATAAATCGGGCTTCTTTACAGGGCAATGGCCGCGCCGGCGCTACTGGCAAACAATGCTGATTGGCTACGGGCTGGGGCTGCCTTTGGTCACATACAGCTTTTATTACGGCTACACAAACATTCCGAATGCGGCTGCCTTTATGGTCTATTTTGAAAAGCACCCAATTTTATGGATCGACCTGATCTACCCTTTTCAGCGGATTCTGCTGGTGATGGCCCACGCCAGTCTGCTGATCCTGCTAATTCAATCCGGACGGATACAGGAACTACTCAACCGGCTGTCGGCGGTGGGACAGATGGCCTTTACAAACTACGTCATGCACACGCTGATCTGCACATTCGTTTTCTATGGATATGGCCTGAACCAGTACGCCGGGTGGCAATTCTACCAGCTTTATTATTTGGTGGCTGCAATCTGGGTGCTGCAACTGATTGTAAGTCCGATATGGCTGAAGTATTACCATTTCGGACCATTGGAATGGGCATGGCGCAGCCTGACCTACTGGCAACGGCAGCCTATGCGCCGGGCTGTTTCCTTGCCGGATTATCAGCCCGCTCTGACCCGCAACGAGTGACCAAATGATCAGAACATGCCAAACTTAATTTTATGATGATACGAAAAAACTCAAATAGTCAGGATCATACAATGCCCGTTTGGATACGGCCCAACGAAAGAAAGCCGCTACCTATTTTTCCTACTTTTAAGTGAAGCGGGCATGATGAACAAAAACGTTTCAAAACCCAAATGACTAAGGGAAAAGTGCAGTACATTAATGGGGCGAACGATTACGCATTCAACTCGCATCCCGCCGAAACAGAGAAAACAATGCGGGATTTTTTCAACTAAACCAATTTCCTTCGGACGGATATGAAAAAACAACTGTTAACCCATTCCATTCAACAGGTTTTTAGTATTGGCTTGTGCCTGCTGGCCTGCACAGCCTGTCAGCAAAAAAAGAACAGTGAAACGCCGGTACGTACAATGTTTTTCGACAAGTCGGATATGGACACGACTGTTCTGCCCGGTAACGACTTCTTTGCTTACGCCAATGGCACCTGGCTAAAGAAAACCGTGATTCCGGCCAACCAAATACGCTGGGGAACGGGTACACAACTGGCCGACGAAAATCGGCAGAAAACCAAAGCGATTCTGGAACAGGCAGCTCGTTCCAATCCGAATTCGGGGCGTACCGAACAACTGGTAGGGGATTTTTACAGTAGCGGAATGGATACTGTGGCCATTAACCAGCTGGGTTTTAGTCCGCTAAAAGCCGGACTTGCCAACATTGCCGCCATCAGCGATTACCGGCAGCTTATTGACCATCTGATTACTGACGAAAGCGATGTAACGGGATTCTGGACTGCTTCAAATTCATTCATCGGATTTTATGTGGGCCCTGATGACCGGCAGAGCACAAATAATTGCATCAACTTCCAGCAGGCTGGTTTGTCGCTACCCGAAAAAGGTTATTATACCCGCACCGATGAAGCCACGAAAAAAATCCGGCAGGCATTTCTGGATTATGTAACGAAGCTATTTACCCTGACGGGGATAGAGCCCGCTCTGGCTCACACGAAAGCAACCGCAATTCTGGCGTTTGAAACGAAGTTGGCACAATCCCATAAGGAACAGGCTGACCTACGCGACCCAGTGGCTAACTATCACAAATTCAACGTGACGGATCTTATCCGCAAGATGCCCAATCTGAATTGGCGCAGGCTGCTCAACGCCAAAAAACTGCAACGTGTTGACACGGTATTGGTTGCCCAGCCCGCTTATTATCAGGCGCTGGATAAATTACTGCCCAGTACGCCTGTCAGTGTGCTGAAAGACCGGCTCCTGTTCGATTTGCTGGATTACAACGCGCCACTGCTGAGCCAGGAGTTTGAGCAGGCCAGCTTTGAATTCAATCAAAAAGCACTTCTTGGACAAGTCCGGCTCCCTGACCGCTGGAAGCGCCTGGTTATCCTTACGGACGCAGAGCTGGGCGATGCCCTTGGCCAGTTGTGGGTTAAGCAATATTTTCCTCCTGAAGCCAGGCAACGGATGCTGAAGCTGGTCGATAATTTACAGGGCGTATACCGGGAAAGAATCGAAGCACTCGATTGGATGACTCCCGAAACGAAAGCCATTGCACTGATCAAGCTTGATAAATTCACAAAAAAGATTGGTTACCCGGATAAATGGAATGATTATTCGGGGGTAGTCATCAAAAGGGATGATTACTATGGCAATGTGCAGCGAACACGCCGGTACCGTACTGAAAGTAATCTGGCCAAAATTAACCATCCTGTTGACCGCACGGAGTGGGGCATGACGCCTCCGACTGTAAATGCCTATGCCAATCCCTGGAATAACGAAATTGTTTTCCCGGCGGGCATTCTGCAGTTTCCTTTTTTTGACAAAGATGTAGACGAAGCCATCAATTATGGCGGTATCGGGACTGTTATCGGTCACGAAATGACCCATCTCTTCGACGATCAGGGCCGTAAATATGATGCTAACGGAAATCTGAGAGATTGGTGGACAAAAAATGATGCCGAGCGTTTTGAACTGAAAGCTAAGGTTGTTGAAAAACAATATAATACGTACACCTTACTGGATGGGCTGACTGTAAATGGCCAGTTGACACTCGGTGAAAATCTGGCTGATCTGGGCGGGATAACTCTGTCCTATGAGGCGTTTAAACGGACACAACAAGGTCAGGGTACAACTAAAATTGACGGTTTCAGCCCTGATGAGCGGTTTTTTTTAAGTTATGCCCGTATATGGCGAAATAAAGTCCGGGATGCAACCCAGCGGGCGCGCCTGCTGACGGATCCACACTCACCTGCAAGATTTCGGGTGAATGGCCCACTGACCAACTTTGAGCCGTTCTACCGGGTATTTAACGTTAAGCCGGGCCAGAAACTTTATAGGCCACAAGCTGATCAGGCGAGGGTTTGGTAAGGCCTTCGTTTAATATAGTTTTCTATCTGTTAATCACAACGATCAAGTAAGCATGAAAAGACTTTTTATACTTATTCTCACCTGGCTGTCCGGCACTATGGCTGCTTATGCACAGCCGCTTACTGATGTCCAGCTTTCCACTGAATTCGACAGGCTGCTTTCCGGACAATTCAAACCAGGTGAGTCGGGATGTACCGCTTTTCCTGAAACCGAGACTAAATTTTTCTTCAAAGCGATGGATGCCCAGCTTGAATTTATCCGGGATGCGGCAGATAAGGTTGTGAAGCGAAGCCTGACGTATAGCGGGCAAAAAACGGAAGCGAAGAAGATACAATAGTTTGCCAATAGTACAACTGATTGAAAACAAATCCTGGATTTATTAAAAGACTGCTTACCCAGCAAATCAATTATGAAAAAATACCTTACACTTCTGTTTATCGGGTGGTTAACACACAGTCTGCCTGCCTTGGGGCAAACCACACCCTACTCTAAAGAAGTAGTTGACAAAATCCTGTAAGTAGAACAGCACTTAGCCGGGAACATCCGCATAACCGACGATAAAGAATGGACTCTTCAGGAGCGCATGAAGTTTTATCAAATAAATGGGCTGAGCATGGCTGTGATTCATAACTATCAGATTGAGTGGGCCAAAGCTTACGGCTTGGCTGATACCACCACGCAGCGATCCGTCACTACCGAGACCCGTTTTCAGGCGGGATCTATCAGCAAATCACTAAATGGGGTAGGTGTATTGACGCTCGTTCAGGATAAAAAAATAGAGTTGCTTACAGACATTAATCAATACCTGACCACCTGGAAATTTCCATATGACTCATTGGCAAAAAACAAAAAGATCAGCACTGCTAATCTGCTCAGCCATACAGCAGGATTGACTATTCATGGTTTCCCTGGATACGGTATTCAGGAAGAATTACCTACATTAAGCCAGGTACTTAACGGACAAAAACCGGCTAATACTGAGGCGGTTCGTTCTCAGTTTGAGCCTGGCCTGCGGTTTCAGTATTCGGGTGGGGGAACCACAATTTCGCAACTCTTGCTGATGGATGTTACTCATCAGCCCTATGACCAATACATGTCGGAAAAGGTATTGAAGCCAATGGGCATGACCAATAGTTCGTACACGCAGCCACCCGCCGGGAACGCATTGCTGGCAACCGGCTATGATGGGAAGGGTAAAGAAATTGCAGGGAAGTATAACATTTACCCTGAACAGGCTGCCGCTGGTTTGTGGACAACCCCAACAGATCTGTGTCGCTATATCATCGAAACGCAACTGGCCTATCAGGGTAAATCCGAAAAAGTACTTTCACAGCAAACTACCCGTTTGCGGCTTACACCGTATGTCGACAGCAGTGCAGCTCTGGGAGTATTTATTACAAAAAAAGGAACAGATACTTATTTCGGTCACGGTGGGGCGGATCAGGGCTTTCTAAGTCAGTACTATGGCAGTCTGACCAACGGAGACGGGGTAGTCATCATGGTCAATTCGAACAACGGGGCTATTCTTAAAGAAATAGTCAATAGCGTAGCCACCGTTTATAACTGGAAGGAATTTTATAAGCCAGTTATAAAAAAGGTGGAAATCGTACCGGATTCCATTCTGCAAACCTATGTAGGTGAGTACGAATTAGGCCCCAATTTCATTCTGACTGTCACCGTAGACCAAAATCGCCTCATCATTCAGGCCACCGGACAGCCAAAATTTGAAGTTTTTCCCGAAACACAAACCAGATTCTTTCCCAAAGAATTTGAAGCTCTGATTGAGTTCGTAAAAGATGAATCAGGAAAAATAACTAAAATAATCCTGTTTCAGGGTGGACGATCCAATGACGCGAAGAAGATAAAGTAGTTTGCCTGTCAGGTTCATTTACGCCTTCAAAAACTCATTGATAACATGATAACCGAGAAAATATATTATTTGGCTGCCAGCAATAGATAGGTATTTTTAAAATGTATACTCAGCACCAATTTCCTGATAAAAAATTCCATGCTTCAACGTTTATTAACCTGCCTCTTATTCTTCCTTTTGTTCAGACTCATCGTATTTCAGGCTACGGCGCAGACAGCAGTTCTGTATCGTGTCAAAATTGATAGTATTCAAACCCTGATCAATCATCAGATTAAAGCTGATACTAATACCGTTAAAAGGCTTAATTATCTGGGCATGCTTTGCACTTATGACATGCAATATAAACGGGGGCTGGTCGCAATTGCGGCTGCACGGCAGTTGGCCCAGAAGCTTCATTATAACAAAGGGGAAGGATTTTACAGGCGTGCGTTAAATCGTTTTAATTATTTCAGTCTGCTCGGATATTATTATTATCACTTTTTAGCGAAGTGGTCATACACCGACCGAAAGCGTAATGAAGAGATTGATCAGCTGGATGTCAGACCACCTGATAATACCAGTAACCCGAGAGCGAAAGCTGAAATTTGGGATGCAGTCAATTATTTTGAGAAGCATCCTAACCGGGAAATTCTTGGCAATTTGCTCACCGTATATGCGGACTACCTGGAACCTGATGAAAAAATCCGATACCTGGATAAGGCCGCCCATCTGTTTCAGGACGATCATAAGCCTGCGCCGGTTTTTTTTATTGAGATGGAGGAAATGGCTTTATATGAAGAATCAGGAAAAACCCCGGAAGCCAAAACGGCGGAAATAAAGGCCAGGACGATTTTATTAAATACAAAAGATAGCAGGGAAAAGGCGCTGATGTACTATATGTCGGCTCAAAGATATACCCAACAGAGGAGAAATGATTTAAGTTATGAGTTTGCGCTCCAGGCGGATCAGTTGCTTGAAAAGCTTGGAGAAAAAGATTTAAGACTTGAAGTATTATACCGGCTTGGAATCATTAGCGCAGACCTGTCCCTGTTTAGAAAAGCGGTCGGATATTTCAAAAAAGCAGTCATACTTTCTGGTGAGAATGCAAACAATGCTGCTGCGTATTTAACGGATCTAAGCCTTCAAACGGCATTCTCATTGATCAGCCTGAAAGAATTTGATGAAGCCAGGGTCTTTATTGACAAGGCAAAAAATGCTCCGGATAATCTTCACAGCGCAGAGATAAAAAAATACAATATAGCCCGGCGGTATGATGCAATGGGACAGCTGCTGATGGGACAGGGGAAATATCAGGAGGCGCTGACAAGCTTTTCACAATCACTGTCCTTTTCCAGGCAAACATCTGACTCTACGAGGCTTGCTTCCTACATGACCCTTTACATTGCCCAATGCTATCAGAAGCTGGGCCAGATTTCGGAAAGTATCAGGTATGCCAAAATTTCATATGACAAGGCCTCGCCACGCCAGAAGGATTCCCCTCAGGCTACATTTATTACGCTTAAGGCATCGTTGCTGCTGTCGGAGGTTTTTGAGGACGCAGATAATCCTCAGGAAGCGTATAAGTATTTGAAAGTATATCAAAAACTGCGAAAAGAAGCCGATCAGAAGGATGAGGCCAATCATCTACTCGATGTTGAGATACGATCGGCTATTGAAAAGAGCGAACAGGAAAAACAATCTCAGGGACAGCGCATTCTGGCCATTGAAAAGCAGAGTGAAATTGATGGATTGAAAGCGCAGGCGGAAAAACAGTTGCTTCAGTCAAAAGCCGATCAGGCTGAACTGGACAAAAAGCTTGAGAAGCAGCGCCTCGAAGCAAAAGCTGCTCAAAACAAGCGGCAACAGGACTATCAGATTTCGTTGCTGAATCTGGATATTGACAATCAGCACAAAATCAGGACTGGGTTACTTGGCGGGCTTGTTCTTTTCGCATTTTTTGTGATTCTCTTAACCCGCCAGAACAGGGTAAAACAACGGTTTAATAAACTGCTGACAAACCAAAAAGAAGAGATAGAAAATCAACGCGATCAACTGAACCTTACCCTGACAGAACTGAAAACCACTCAGGTACAGCTGATACAGAAAGAGAAACTGGCAAGCTTGGGAGAACTCACGGCAGGCATCGCCCACGAAATTCAGAACCCGCTGAACTTTGTCAATAATTTCTCTGAAGTGAGTTCAGATTTGGTGGAAGAATTAAAGGAGGAAGCCCTGGCCGGTAATACAGACGACGTATTAGCCATTGCCGATGATCTTAACCAAAACCTGAAAAAGATCAGCCATCACGGCGGACGCGCCAGCAGTATCGTAAAAGGTATGTTGGAACACTCGCGTTTGGGAACCGGTGAAAAACAACCCACCGATTTAAACGCCCTTTGCAACGAATACCTGCGGCTGGCTTACCATGGATTGCTGGTGAAGGACAAATCTTTTAAAGCTGATCTTAAAACTGACTTTGATCCAAAGCTGGAAATGGTTGATGTTGTTCCGCAAGAGATCGGGCGGGTATTGCTGAATCTTTACAACAATGCTTTTTATGCTGTGAAGGAGCGTGGGGCTTTGGGCGAAGGGCAGGGGGTGGATTATCAGCCAACGGTTTGGGTTAGTACTAAACAGTTTGACAATCAAGTTGAGATTCGCGTTCGTGACAATGGTGCAGGTATTCCGGAATCGGTAAAAGCCAAAATTTTCCAGCCTTTTTTCACGACAAAGCCAACCGGGGAGGGGACAGGACTGGGCTTGTCGCTGAGTTATGACATTATCACAAAGGGTCACGGAGGTACACTGACGCTGCAAAGCCTGGAAGGAAATAAAACCGAGTTTGTTATCCAATTTCCTGCTGAATAATCAAATTATATCAATGAAAGCCATACTTGCAAGTTTCCTTTTAGCATTTAATTTAATCCAGGCGCTGGCTCAGGATACCACTCTGGTGCTAAATACCAGTATGTTTGAGCCAAAACAGGATATTAACTTGTCCTCACTGGATCGTTGGATCTATCACGAAGGGAACAATATAAACTGGGCCGAAAGAAATATTAACGCAGCAGAATGGCAACGGCTTAAACCAGCGGATTTATCGGTGAAATATGCGGATAAAACCGGTAGAGCCGAAGGTTGGTTCCGCCTAAAATTCAGGTTGGATTCCACATTCGAAGGCTTGCCATTAGCCTTTGATAAGAATAGTTGGGCAGCCGTTGATTTGTATGTGGATGGACAATTAATAGCTTCCTTTGGGAATACGGGATCAAATGGGGAGACCTATCAGGAACATTATCCTTACTATAAACCGCACTGGCCAGTTAACTTAAAGCCAGGGCAGGATTATCTGATTGCTATTCATCTTGTTGATTACGTATCACCATTTTCGTCGAAAAAATTAAAATCAGAATTAGAAGACTCAAATAAGGTTTTACTCTATCTGTCAGGACCTGATTCCAATGCTTATTGGCTCAGTTTTTGCCGTTCGAATCCCGTTTATGCAACGCTTTGGATGTCTATTTCTCTGATAATGACCATACTTTTCTGGCTTCTTTCTTATCAGGATTTGTACGAAAAAAAGTGATCAGGTTACTGGCTATTTGGGGGACTTTGTCTACAATTGGTATCCTGGGCTATTTTGTTGATATTTTTGAACCCTCATTTGTCATCGAGGTAATTTTTTCCCGTTTGTCCACGATACTCTACTTTGTATCTGTGCCCTTGCTGATCATTGCCCTGTTACGTATTCTGGGCTATACCTGGTCGCCTTACCTGAATGGCTTAATTATAATGATTTCGGCCATCGGCGGCTTTTTAAATGTTTTTGAAAGCAGTAATACGCCTGGTTCTATTGCTAACAGCATACACTTTCTGATTTTTCTATATTTTCTACTTTTCTCCTGGAATAAGCTGAAAGGAGCCCAGTGGGTAATTGTAACGGGAACTATCCTGACTAACTTATTTAATCTGGCTTATGCAATTGCAACCTTTGATATTATTGAATTTGACCGCCATACTGTCCTTTCGGGTATCTTTCTTCCTCTTCCGCTATCTCTTATCATTTATGTCACACTACGTTTTAAGGAAATTTTAGCGGAAGTCAGGGAAAAAGCAGCGGCTGTTTTGCAGGTAACCGAAGAAAAGCGTGAAGTTTTAGCCACTCAAAACCAACAGCTTGAACAGCAAGTCGAGGCGCGTACAGCCCAGCTCAACCATTCACTTATCGAACTGAAGGCGACACAAACCCAGCTGATCCAGAAAGAAAAACTCGCCAGCCTTGGCGAACTGACGGCGGGCATTGCTCACGAAATCCAGAATCCCCTGAACTTTGTCAATAACTTTTCGGAAGTCAGCACAGATTTGGTTGAAGAATTAAAGGAAGAAGCCCTGGCCGGCCGGACAGACGATGTATTGGCCATTGCCGACGACCTGGCTCAGAACCTCAAAAAAATCCATCACCATGGTGGTCGCGCCAGCAGCATTGTCAAAGGTATGTTAGAGCATTCGCGTACTGGTACCGGCGAGCGCCAGCTTACGGACCTGAATGCGCTAGCCGACGAATACCTGCGATTGGCTTACCACGGAATGAGGCGGTCGGAAGGCCGCATCCCCGGCGGTCCGGCAAAAGATAAAAACGGGACCATCGATCAGTTCAATTGTAAGTTGGTAACTGACTTCGATCCGAATTTAAGCCTTGTTAATGTCGTACCGCAGGAGATCGGACGGGTATTGCTTAATCTTTACAACAACGCGTTTTATGCTGTGAAGGAGCGTAGGGCTTTGGGCAAAGGGCAGGGGGTGGATTATCAGCCAGCAGTTTGGGTGAGTACCAAACAGTTTGACAATCAAGTTGAGATTCGTGTCCGGGACAATGGTACAGGTATTCCGGAGTCGGTGAAAGCCAAAATATTCCAGCCTTTTTTCACGACAAAGCCAACCGGGGAGGGGACAGGATTAGGCTTGTCGCTGAGCTATGATATTATCACAAAGGGTCACGGGGGTACACTTACGATAAATAGTGAAGAGAGAAACGGCACCGAACTTATTATTACACTTCCTATTCAAAACACTTAGCAATTGAAAAAAACAGGACTTGCCTGCATATTAATCTTGACTTATAGCTTCTGCTTTGGTCAGGTTTTTCATATTGATTCCTTGCCCGAACAAGGTATTGTACTGAATAAAGCATGGAAGTGGCATCCAGGCGACGATCCTGCGTGGGTAAACCCAAAGTATGATGATTCAAGCTGGGAACCGATCGATCCCGTTCAGAATTTGGCTGAACAAAACAAATTGCCTCAGGAAGGAATTGGCTGGCTTAGGATCAAGCTTCTGGTGGCGCCGCAATTACGCAGTAAGCAATTGGGTATGAGAGTTTTTCAGGCTGGTGCTACCGAAATTTTTCTAAATGGGCAATTAGCCATTCGAAATGGAAAAATAAGCCCTCAAAACAACCTTGTTCAAGGGGGCAATGTAAGTACATTATCACCTATCCGCTTAGGTGCGGACTCCGTACAGGTATTAGCTATCCGTTATGCATTCTCCAGAGAGCGGTTGGTAAAAATGCCTTTACCCTTTCTCCGGTTAAGACTCATGTCGTTCGAAGCCGGAGAAGCAAGGAGGATTTTCCTGGAAAGAGAATCACAGGTTGATATGTTTCTTGTTGGGGTTTTTCTAATTCTGGGTATTTTACAGATACTGTTATACGCAACATCGACCAAACTATCCACCAATTTGTATTTTGGTATATTTCTGCTTGCCCAGTGTTTTATTCATATTTCTATTTTGCTTAACAGAAATCCTGATTTAATGCCCGGCTCAATTGTTTTTACGAACCAGATTTTATTTTTTGACAGCCAAAACATCTTATTTTTCTTTTTTGCTACTATTTCCGGTCTATTTTATCTGCTGGGTATTTATCGTTTTTTCAATCAACCCAAGGACGTTCCCTTTTTTGTTGCAGGGGCTTTTTCATTAGCCACCTTACCGGTGTTTTTACTGGCTAATTCTAAATATTCCTTAGTTGCATTTTATACATCTGAGTATCTTTTGTCCTCAATTATACCTTATCTTGCTATATTCCGAATCGGTATTATTGCTATTAAACAAAAGAAACCAGGAGCTGCCCTGTTCACAGTTTCCCACACTGTACTCCTGCTGACTTTTGTATTGATGGCTATGTCCGACGTTTTACCCGGTCTGGGCTTTTTAGCTGATAACATTAAGTTTTTTTTAACTGATAATGCAAACTATTTTTTACTGTTAAGTTTCCTGAGTCTTGCTGTTACTATTTCCCTCTTACTCTCGCAGGAAAGTTCGGCTGCTAACAAACTGCTTCGTAAGCAACTGGTTGATTTAGATGTTCTTTCAAAAAAATCAATAAGTCAGGAACAGGAAAAGCAGCAATTGCTGGCCAGTCAAAATGAGCGATTAGAACACCAGGTTATGGCACGGACAGCCGAACTTAACCAATCCCTGAACCATCTTAGGATTACCCAGGTTCAGCTCATTCAAAAAGAAAAACTGGCCAGTTTGGGGGAACTGACGGCAGGTATCGCCCACGAAATTCAGAACCCATTGAATTTCGTTAATAACTTCTCTGAAGTAAGTATGGATTTAATTGAAGAGCTGGGTGAAGGGCCATTTCTGAAACTGGCTGAACCCGGAAAAAAATACGCAAGCGAAATCCTAAGTGACCTAACGAGCAACCTGCAAAAAATAAACTTCCATGGTGGTCGCGCCAGCAGCATTGTCAAAGGTATGTTAGAGCATTCGCGCACTGGTACCGGCGAGCGCCAGCTTACGGACCTGAATGCATTAGCCGACGAATACCTGCGACTGGCCTACCACGGAATGAGGCGTTCCGGCGATCCGGCAAAAGATAAAAGCGGGACTATCGATCAGTTCAATTGTAAGTTGGTAACTGATTTTGATCCTGATCTGGGCATGGTTGATGTTGTTCCTCAGGAGATCGGGCGGGTATTGCTGAATCTTTATAACAATGCATTTTACGCTGTGAAGGAGCGTGGGGCTTTGGGCAAAGGGCAAGGGGTGGATTATCAGCCAGCAGTTTGGGTTAGCACAAAACTGCTTGATAATAAGGTAGAGATTCGCGTTCGGGACAATGGTACGGGTATTCCGGAATCAGTGAGAGCTAAAATTTTCCAGCCATTTTTTACTACAAAACCTACTGGAGAAGGAACTGGTTTGGGACTTTCATTAAGCTATGATATTATAACCAAAGGGCACGGCGGAGCGATTACAGTGGAAAGTCGCGAAGGTGAAGGAACCGAATTCGTCATTGCATTACCTGTTGAATAGTAAACCAATCCTGAATCCTGCTGACATGAAAAGCTTTGTTTTAATACTGCTGTTTTCCATTTTGGTTTTTCAATTCCCAGCTTATGCGCAGATGGCTCCCACTCCCGAGGTAGTCTCTCTTGACAGCCTTCAGCACCTTGTAAACACCCATCCAAAAGAAGATACTGTAAGAGTCAACTTACTGAACACACTCGCTCGTTTTTGCTTTTATGATTTGCAATATAAACGAGGAATTATAAACACCAAAGAGGCACGTAAGGTTGCTCAAAAAATCAATTACCGCCGAGGTGAAGGTTTGTATTTACGTGCATTATCTGTAATGAATTCAGGCACACCGCTATCATTTTATTTTGAAATACAAACGCGTTGGTTTTATGAGCGTATTGGTGAAAAGGAAATAGTCAAAAGAATGATACTCAATGATCTGGTTCCGGTAAATTGGAATAAAGCCGGTGCAGAACTCTTTGCAGCGCTCAACTATGCTGAGCAACAACAGGACGTGGAATTGACTGCAATGCTTTGTCAGATTATTCGTGAAATGTATTCACGAACAAAAGAATATGATAAGTCTTTAATCTATGCAGACCGCGCACTTCAACTCTTCCAAAAAATCAACCATCCCAACCTTGAATTTTGCTTGCTGACGTCGAAAATGAGGACCTTGAATAGGATTCAAAAAGTGAAAGAAGCGAAAGCCGTAGAAACACAACTCGTACGTACGCTTGTTCAACAAAAAGATGTCAGAGATAAGGCTCTGCTCAGTCACTTGCTGGGAACCATATATTCCACGCAAAATCAACAGGCTCTTGGGCTTGAATATCTTTTCAAAGCCAACGCTCTGCTTGAACAATCAGGTGAAACACAGTTTGCTCCGGAGGTCCTGATAAGCATTGGCTATGCATTTAACGCATTAACTATGTATAAAAAATCTGCTGCTTACTATGCCAAAGCGATACCCTTGTTGGACCACATCAAAAATTATCCTCTTTCAGCTATTTATGTCTTCACTAACCTCACCTATTTGAGTATTAAATTAAAAAATTTCGACGAGGCAAATCTTTATATCAAACAATACAATGAAATAGCGAATAAGTGGAAGTATAAAAATGAGTATTTTGATCATGAGTCCCGGGGAGAGATACTCATGTATCAAGGAAATCCCCAGGAAGCTATTCCGCATTTCCATCTTGCCAATGCAGTCTATAACAAGACGAATAAAGCCAAAAATGGTTTTGATTTCGCGAATCTCTATATAGGGCAGTGTTATTTGGCATTAGGAAATTTCAAGGAAAGTATCGCCTACGGAGAACTGGCGTATGCAGGCTCATCCAACATCATGATGCAGGAGCTACCAATAAAATCCAGTTTATTGCTGAGCGAGGCTTATGAAAAAGCGGGACAACCGATGAAGGCGTACGAATACCTCAAAAGATACCGAGCTATTATGAAGGCAAATGATGAGCAAGATCTTGCCGGTCGTTCTTCAATGGCCGAAATAGAAGGTATTGTTCAAAAGAGCGAGCAGGAAAAGGCTGCTTTGGAACGCGAAAAGCTAATAAAAGAAGCAGAAAATCAAAACCAGCGCTGGTGGCTGATCACAGCCTCAGGCATTTTGATTTCGGTATTTGTGGTGCTACTCGTACTATATCGCAACAACCGTCAAAAGCAACTGGCCAACATGCTGTTACATCGCCAAAAAGAAGAAATCGATCACCAGCGAAGCAAGGTCGAAAATGCATTAACCGACCTGAAAGCAACACAAACCCAACTGATTCAGAAAGAGAAACTAGCGAGTCTCGGCGAACTGACCGCCGGCATTGCCCACGAAATTCAAAATCCACTAAACTTCGTCAACAACTTCTCCGAAGTAAGTACAGATTTAGTTGAAGAATTAAAGCAAGAAGCTTTGGCCGGCCATACGGATGATGTGTTGGCGATTGCTGACGACCTGGCGCAAAATCTTCAAAAGATCACGCACCACGGCGGACGCGCCAGTAACATTGTTAAGGGTATGTTGGAACATTCGCGAAGTGGTTCGGGTGAAAAGCGCCCTACCGATCTGAATGCACTTTGTGATGAATATCTCAAGATTGCCTATCACGGACTTAAAGCAAAGGATAATTCCTTCAACTGCGAGTTGGTAACTGGGTTTGACCATGATTTAGGTAAGGTTAACGTCGTTCCGCAGGAGGTTGGGCGGGTACTTTTGAATCTATACAATAATGCATTTTACGCTGTGAAGGAGCGTGGGGCTTTGGGCAAAGGGCAAGGGTTGGATTATCAGCCAACTGTTTGGGTCAGTACAAAACTGCTTGATAATAAAGTGGAGATTCGCGTTCGGGACAATGGTAGTGGTATTCCCGAATCGGTAATAGACAAAATTTTTCAGCCTTTTTTCACTACCAAGCCTACTGGTGAAGGAACTGGTTTAGGTCTGTCCCTAAGTTATGATGTAGTCACTAAGGGGCACGGCGGAACGCTCACTGTGGAGAGTGAGGTAGAGAGTACAACCGAGTTTTTGATTCGATTGCCTATTGTATAAATCAATATATCCATGAAAACTATACTTACTAGTTTCTTTTTGGGATTGAGTTTGATCCAGGTGTTGGCTCAGGATACTACGCTGACGCTGACCACGAAAATGTTTAATTCCGATCAACTCATTAATCTGTCAGCAATGCAGGGCTGGGTTTTCAAAGCAGGCCATAACCCGGACTGGGCCAAATCAAACACGAATTCAGCCAACTGGCGCAGCTTTAAACCAGTCGACATATCCGCCAAAGACGCAGATAAAAACGGAAGATTTGAAGGCTGGTTCCGACTGAAATTGAGGCTGGATTCTACATTTAATGGCATGTCATTACAGGCTCAGAACGGGAGCTGGGTTGCCACAGAAGTGTATGTGGATGGTCGGCGGTTGGCCTCTTTTGGTAATACCGGTACGAACGGACAACCTTACAAGGATCACTACTTCATCTATCAGCCCTCCATTCCCATACAGCTGGTTCCCGGACAAGTCCATCTGGTCGCTGTTCATATGGTGGATTATGTATCTCCATTTTCCTATTATTCGGGACCAAAACTAAAGTCAGAAATATTCGAAGGCACAAGACTGATTGTTCAGCTAGCCGGTCCGAATAATTCTTCAATTGCACTATCCCTTCTCAAGACAGATGTAGGATACGCCACTTTATGGTTCGTCACATGGCTTCTTGTAACGATCTGTTTCTGGTTATTATCCTGGCTGAATTTCGCAGAAAAACATACAATACGGTTGCTGGCCGCTGTCGGAACGTTTGCTTCAATTTCAAATCTGGGCCGCCTGCTTTTTTTTGTCAATTCGTCGTTCACTGTTTTTTTCGGGCAATTCTTTATTATCATCATTTGTGCGTGGCTAACGTTAAGTCTGGTGATGCTGGCTTTGATGAATATTTTCGGCTATCGAATCAAGCGCCGTTGGTCTACCCTATTGATCCTGGCATCTATTGCCGGAGCTGAACTGGATAGATACGTAGCCGATGACTCGGTTATCTCCGTTGCTATCCTTGCCCAGCAAATATCCATTTTGTATTTAATAATATCCTCCTGGAAACGACTGCATGGCGCTCAATGGGCAATAGTCGTCGGAGCTTTAAGCACTTTTGTGTCTGCTTCGGTATATGCGGTCTTCGTCTTTACTAACATAAGTTTCGATTTTAATCTGTTGTACACTATTCTCTTGCTCGGCTTACCGATTTCGTTTCTGATCTATATTGCTCTTCGGTTTAAAGAGATTCTTACCGAGGTAAGGAACAAGGCGGACGCGATAGTGAGAATGACTGAGGAGAAGCGGGCAATTTTAGAAACTCAAAACCAACTGCTTGAACAACAGGTAGAAGCCAGAACGACAGAACTAAAGGCCTCCCAGACCCAACTCATTCAAAAAGAGAAACTCGCCAGTCTGGGTGAACTCACCGCAGGCATCGCCCATGAAATTCAAAACCCATTAAACTTTGTCAATAACTTCTCAGAAGTGAGTAACGATTTAGTTGAAGAATTAAAGGAAGAAGCCTTAGCTGGACATACTGACGACGTGTTGGCCATTGCCGACGACCTCGCTCAAAACCTGCAAAAAATCAGCCATCACGGCGGCCGCGCCAGCAGTATTGTTAAAGGCATGCTGGAGCATTCCCGCACGGGTACCGGCGAACGGCAACCTACGGACCTTAATGCCCTGGCAGACGAGTATCTGAGATTGGCCTATCACGGACTGAGACGGTCGGAAGGCCGCATCCCCGGCGATCCGGCTAAGGACCAAACTTTCAATGCGGATCTCAAAACTGACTTCGACCCGAATTTAAGCCGGGTTAATGTCGTGCCGCAGGAAATGGGACGTGTTTTACTAAACCTGTACAACAATGCATTTTATGCTGTGAAAGAGCGTGGGGCTCTGGGCAAAGGGCGGGGGTTGGATTATCAGCCAACTGTTTGGGTGAGTACGAAGCTGGTTGACAAACACGTTGAGATTCGCGTTCGTGATAATGGGACAGGTATTCCGGAATGGGTAAAAGCCAAGATTTTCCAGCCTTTTTTTACGACCAAACCCACGGGCGAAGGGACAGGACTGGGACTGAGCCTAAGTTATGATATTATTACAAAAGGACACGGTGGAACAATTGAGTTAAACTCTGTCGAAGGCGACGGAACTACTTTTATTATAAAATTACCTATCAATATTTTATAAAATGAAAATTAATCTCATTGCATTTCTGCTTGTTTTCTTGTGTGCAAGGTATGTGCAGGCTCAAACGGTTGTTAAGCCATACACTGCCAAAATTGACAGTATTCAATTGTTGTTGAATAAACGGTCTGCTGCCGATACATTACGAGTGGTACGGCTTTATAATCTCGCTCAGGTTTGCTTTAGGGATTTGCAATTTAAACGTGGATTAATTGCAACCAAAGAAGCTCGTGCTTTGGCAAAAAAGCTTAGTTTCCTCAACGGTGAAGGGCTTTATTTAACGACTATGAGAGAACTCAATGATGAATCTTTTTTGGGGTTTTATTACAATTATAAGGCTATTTGGTTTTATGTAGACAGGCACGAGCCTGTTCCTGAGAAGAGCCTGAATCTTATAGATTCACAAAATACGGATGTTGAAAAATCGAACAAAGAGTTAATGGCCGCATTAGCCTACTTTGAGCAAAATTCTGATGCAGAAATCGCCGCAAATATTCTTCTCCTTCTTAGTTACAATTATCGTGTTTTAAAAAAGGTTGATTCAAGTATGACTTATGTGGAGAAATCATTTAAGAAATTTCTGGAAGCCAGACAACCCATGACAGCTTATTACGTATTAGCCTACAAAAGTTATTTTTTAGAAAAAAATGGACAGACACAGGAGGCCAAATTAGCCGAAGGAAAAGTAAACAAGTTTATAACCGGCAATCCAGACAATCGGGAAATTGCCTTAATTCATCATGGTGTTGCAAATTTTTATTTTGCGAAAAAAGATTTGCCCTTGTTTTTTGGATCAACCTCAAAGGCGAATTTACTATTGGAGCGGTTAGGAGAACAGCAACTTAGACAAGTTATCCTCGAAGGATTAGGCAACACCTATGCTTATTCATTAGACGTGCCAAATAAAGCACTGGATTATTATCTCCAGGAAAAAGCAATAGCCGAAGCAATCAACGATAGAGCAAACTTACCGTGGGTTTATCACAAAGTAGCTTTTATAATGACAAAATTAAAAAGGTTTAACGAAGCTATCCAATATGTTGAGAAGGCAAAAAAAATAGTGGATACTTCTCCTGATTCTGACCAAAATAAAAAAGATTTAGCACAGCACTATGATGCACTTGGGCAGATTTTGATGGGGAAGCAGAAATATCAGGAGGCTATATTGAATTTCGAACAGGCTATCGAAGTTGATAGCGGTTTGGGGGTTAGAAGTATGGCTTTTTACTTTAACATGTATATTGCCCAGTGTTATCAAAAGATTGGTAATATCAAAGAAAGTATCAAATATGGCTTACGAAGCTATGAAAAAGCCTCTGACGGAAGTTCTGGTGATGGGCCATTTGTAACGCAAAAAGTAAGTCAGTTGCTATTTGAAAACTATGATAGCTTGAACAACCTCTCCGAGGCATTCAAATATCTTAAGATTCAAAACGAATTTCAGAAAGAAACTGAGAAGCAAAATACTTCAAATCGTTTGGCTGAAATGGAAATTCAATCTCTTGTCCAAAAAAGCGATCAGGAAAAAAATCGCCTGGAACAGGCACGGTTGGTAAAGGAGAAAGAAAACCAAAATCAGCGATGGTGGCTTTTTAGTATTGCAGCCGCCTTGTTCTCAGCGCTGGTCCTGGCTGCCATATTCTACCGTAACAACCAACATAAGCAAAAAGCTAATACTTTACTTCACCGCCAAAAAGAGGAAATAGATCGCCAGCGAGGCAAAGCGGAAAGCGCACTCGGCGAACTGAGAGTCACCCAAACCCAACTCATCCAAAAAGAGAAATTAGCAAGTCTGGGCGAACTCACGGCAGGTATCGCCCATGAAATCCAGAACCCGCTAAACTTCGTGAATAACTTCTCGGAGGTAAGTGCAGATTTGGTCGAAGAATTAAAGGAAGAAGCCCTGGCTGGTCACAAAGAAGATGTACTGGCCATTGCCGAGGACCTGGCTCAAAACCTGAAAAAGATCGGCTACCACGGCGGTCGGGCCAGCAGTATTGTCAGGGGTATGCTGGAGCATTCCCGTACCGGCACCGGCGAGCGGCAGCCTACAGATTTTAATGCCTTAGCCGACGAGTACCTGCGATTGGCTTATCATGGAATCATTGCCAGGGATAAGAACGAGTCGGCCGGTCGGTTCAATTGCGAACTGGCAACTGATTTCGATCCTGATCTGGGTAAGATCGATGTTGTGCCTCAGGAAATGGGACGTGTTTTGCTGAATTTGTACAACAATGCCTTTTATGCCGTGAAGGAGCGGTGGGCTCTGGGCAAAGTGCAGGGGCTGGATGGTCAGCCCACTGTTTGGGTAAGTACCAAACTACTTGATAACCAGGTTGAGATTCGCGTTCGGGACAATGGTACTGGCATTTCAGAATCAGTAAAAGCCAAGATTTTCCAGCCTTTTTTCACGACCAAACCTACGGGTGAAGGTACAGGACTGGGATTGAGCTTGAGTTATGATATTGTGACCAAGGGCCATGGCGGCTCTATGACAGTAAATAGTATTGAGCATAAAGGGACTGAATTTATTGTCGAACTACCATTAGTCTGAATTTATGAAAGGATTTTGTACCTCATTGTTACTGTGGACATTTTTGGTATCTGCCGCAAACGGACAGCGTTTCCAGATTGATAGCCTTACGAGCCAATTAACAAAAAAACAACCAGATACGAGCCGGATACTGACGATGATCCAGCTGGCTAACGTTTACTCTGACAAGTGGCCCGATTCGAGCATACTGATTATTGAGGAAGCGATTAAACTGGCTCAGCGGGCCAATTATACTGTTGGCCATATGCGGGCAGCGTCGACGCTTTCAGGAATGATTCGATACAGAGGGAACCTGCCTAAAGCGCTCGCTTCTGAATTTGAAATCCTGAAAATGGCCAGGACTGCCCATCACCGGCTGGCAGAATGGGGCACGTTAAACAATATCGGAAGTATTTATGGCGATCTGGGGGAAAATAGACAGGCGCTTGCGTATTTTTTTCAAACCCTGGCAATTGCTAAAGAGATATCCGCGCCAAAACATATAGCATTTGTGCTGCCTAACATAGCAAATTCATATATTAAATTAGGCCTGTTGGACTCTGCTCAACTCGTCAATCAACAAGCTTATCAGCAACTCCTCAAAGCTCCCGACCGGTTACTGGAGGGGAGGATATTAATAAATTCTGGCCGTATAGAGGTATTAAAGGGAAATACATCTCAGGCTTTACTATATTTTCGGAAGGCTTTACCAGTACTGACAATTCGTTACGGTAACAAGATGAATAATGCTTATGTCCTCTCTATGAATGAGTTAGAAATGGCGGCTTTGTTTGATAAGCTCCAACTAACCGACTCCTGTTTATACTATGCACACCGGGCCTTGATGACGGCTCAGGATAAAATTAAGCTACATACACTGAAAGCAAGCAGTTTATTGGTCAAGCATTATAAAATCAAGAACCAGATAGACAGTGCCTTCTATTATCAGGAGATTGCCCGCGCTGTTAGTGACAGTTTATTTGGCCCGGAGAAATTTCGGGAGTTGCAAAAGTTACTTTTGGCCGAACAGCAGAACCAGCAAGCACTAATAACGGAACAGGAAAGGTATCAAAACCGGATCCGGACTTACTTGTTGATTACCGGATTAGGCGTCATAGGGCTTATCGCACTATTTTTATTGAGGATTAACCGGCAAAAGAACAAGACTAATCAGCAATTAAATGAGCAGAATGAAGAAATCGACCGCCAGCGCAGTAAAGCGGAAAAAGCGCTCACCGAACTGACAGCCACACAAGCCCAGCTTATCCAAAAGGAAAAACTTGCCAGTCTGGGAGAACTCACGGCTGGTATTGCCCATGAAATCCAGAACCCGTTGAATTTTGTCAATAATTTCTCGGAAGTATCAGTCGAGTTAGTCACTGAACTGGAAGACGAGCAGCAAAAGTTAGATCGTGACACAGAGTTGGAAGTCGAACTGCTAGGAGATTTAAAGCAGAATCTCCAAAAGATCATCCACCACGGTGGTCGGGCAAGTAGCATAGTTAAAGGAATGCTGGAGCATTCCCGCACTGGAACCGGCGAGCGGCAGCCTGCCGACCTTAACGTTCTGGCTGATGAATATCTGCGATTGGCGTATCATGGGTTTATTGCCAAAGATAAAGCTTTCAATTCTGATCTGAAAACAGAGTTTGACCCGTATTTAAACTTTGTTAATATAGTGCCGCAGGAAATTGGGCGGGTGTTGCTGAACCTGTACAACAATGCTCTCTATACTGTTTCAGAAAAGATAAAGAAACAATCCGGGGCTTATCAGCCCACTATTTGGGTAAGTACGAAGATCATTGACAAGCAAGTTGAGATTCGCGTTCGGGACAATGGTATGGGTATTCCGGAATCGGTAAAAGCCAAAATTTTTCAGCCTTTTTTTACAACCAAGCCTACCGGGGAGGGTACTGGTCTTGGGCTAAGTTTGAGTTATGATATTATCACCAAGGGGCATCATGGCACGCTGACAGTCACTAGCCGGCAAGGACAAGGATCCGAATTTGTCATCACTTTACCGGCTATTGCCTAATCTTATGAAATCACTTTTAATCCTTTGCCTTTTGTATTTCATCGGGCTGGACACTTTGGGACAGTCTGTTTTACGCATTGACAGCTTGCCGGCAAGTGGAGTGGTCCTGAATAAAGGTTGGAAATGGCATTCAGGGGATAATCCTATGTGGGCCAAACCAGATTTTGATGATTCCCATTGGGATACGCTCAACCCGGTTCAAGGTATGAACCACTTGAACCGATTGCCCCGGCAGGGAATTGGCTGGCTACGAATCCGAATGCGAATAGCTCCGAATTTACGGGGGCAAAACGTAGGCCTGAATATCTTACAGGCCGGTGCAACACAAGTCTTTATAAATGAAAAACTTGTTTTTCAAAACGGAAAAATTAGCCTCCAAGGGCGAGTTAAATCAGGTAATATTTACCAATATAACCCACTTATTACTCTAAATGCTGATTCCATACAGGTGATCGCGGTCCGCTACGCTTTTTCTCGCGATCGATGGCTTGTGCACATAGTTCCCAAGTCCTTTCTGAGAATAAAACTGATGACAGCTAAATCAGCAGAAATAGGGGAAGCACAACTAGTATTTGCCATTATTGGAGAATTTGTTCTTTTTGGTGTATTTCTGTTTCTGGGTCTCTTGCAACTGTTGCTTTATGCAGCTTCCAAGGATCAACGGTCGGCCTTTTCACTGGGTTTATTTCTTGTTTTTCAGAGTGTTGTTCACATCATGAATGGAACTCTCGATGCGTCCTGCTATTTATTTCAGCGCATTGAAGTAAGCAACATACTTCCTGTTGTTGATACTTTATACGGCGTTTTTATAATAGCCATTGCTGTTTCCTCAATTTATTATCTGTTGGGAATCTATCAGTATTTTGGCCAACCTCGAAAAGCACCTTTCTGGATAATTGCCACAATCACATTTGCTACAATTCCCGGAGCTGTCTTTTTAAGTGATCCTTACAGTTATCTTTGTCAGTTTATTCCGGGCTTTATTATACCTTTTTCTGAGATTTTACGGGTTGGAATTCTCGCTATCAAGCGTAAGCAGCAAGGGGCCAAACAATTTACCTATGCTCACAGCTTTGTGCTTCTTGTCTTTATTAGCTGGACAGTGAGCGAATTTTTGCCATTTGTCAGCAACTTTTTGTCGGAGAATGGCCTTTATCTGTTTAGCATAAGTTTCCTGGCGCTAGGCTTGACCATTTCGCTGTTACTGGCACAGGAGCGGGCTGCAATCAACAAAATTCTTCGCAAGCAACTCTTTGACTTAGATATCCTTTCTCGGAAAACCATTTCCCAGGAGCAGGAAAAGCAGCATTTATTAGCTACCCAAAATGAGCGGCTTGAACAACAGGTCGAATCCCGCACGGCCGAGTTAAGGGCATCACAAGCCCAGCTTATCCAAAAAGAGAAACTTGCCAGTTTGGGAGAACTCACAGCAGGTATTGCCCATGAAATCCAGAACCCGTTGAATTTTGTCAATAATTTCTCGGAAGTAAGTACGGATTTAGTTGAAGAGATGAAAGAAGAGATATTGGCTGGCAATACGGATGATCTGCTCGCAATAGCGGACTACCTGTCTCAAAACCTTCAAAAAATTACCCTTCATGGCGGCCGCGCCAGCAGCATTGTCAAGGGAATGCTGGAACACTCCCGCACTGGTACAGGCGAGCGGCAATCCACGGATCTGAACGCATTAACGAACGAATATCTGCGGTTGGCTTATCATGGGCTAATGGCGAAAAATAAGAACAACACGGCCAATCCATTCCATTGCGAATTGATATCCGACTTTGACCCAGATCTGGGCAAGGTTGATGTCGTTCCGCAAGAGATAGGGCGTGTCCTGCTGAATCTGTACAACAATGCATTTTATGCTGTGAAGGAGCGTGAGGCTTTGGGCAAAGGGCTGGGGGTGGATTATCAGCCAGCAGTTTGGGTAAGCACCAAACAGTTTGACAATCAGGTTGAGATTCTTGTCCGGGACAATGGTACAGGTATTCCGGAGTCGGTAAAAGCCAAAATTTTTCAGCCATTTTTTACAACCAAACCCACAGGCGAAGGTACCGGGTTAGGTTTGTCACTGAGTTATGATATCATCACAAAAGGGCATGGCGGAGCGCTGCATGTAAATAGTACAGAAGGCGAAGGAACAGAATTTACCATCACTTTACCGGTCCTGGTTTAATCATCCGTCATGAAACTAACCTAGCTTTCCATAAATACTTTTTAACCCTGAGACCGTTCTCTATCAGTTAGTTGATTGCACCTGGCCTGGTAAAACCAGATGCGTTTTGCTGGTCTAATTCACTCTTGAGTTTCCTGGCGATTTCGGGATATTCAGTTTACGTGGGCGGTTTCTGAAAATATCTTGTTATAAATTAAAACAGGAAGAATTTGTTCGTTTAATAAAAAAGTGCGCTTAAATTACATTCATGAACAAAACGGAATATGACGCGGTGGTGGTTGGTTCCGGTCCAAACGGACTGGCGGCGGCTATTACCATGCAGCAGCAGGGATTGTCGGTTTTATTGCTGGAAGGTAAGGATGAAATTGGCGGAGGTATGCGGTCGAAAGAATTGACTTTGCCCGGTTTTGTTCATGATGTTTGTTCGGCAGTGCATCCGATGGCCAGTCTCTCTCCGTTTTTCAAAAGCTTGCCTTTAAAAGACTTTGGCCTGGAACTGATACAGCCCGTGTATGCAGCCGCGCATCCTTTTGACGATGGTACAGCCGGGCTTTTGCTCGAATCACTTGAAGATACAGCCAAAGGATTGGGCGTTGACGGAGATGCATATTTACATTTTATCAGGTCGATTGTCCGCGATTTACCCAAACTTCTTCCCGAATTGATGAGCCCGTTTCCAATGCCCCGTTATCCGCTGGCACTTGCAAATTTTGGCTTGAAAGCCCTGCCGCCTGCGACATGGAATGCCAGGCGTTTCCAGACAAAACAAGCCAGGGGAATGTGGGCCGGAATGGCTGCTCATGCTATTCAGCCACTCGAAAATTCGATCAGTTCCGCGATTGGCATCATGCTTATGAGTGCGGCACACGTAAGCGGCTGGCCCATTCCAAAAGGAGGTTCCCAGTCGATTGCCGATGCGTTGTCGTCCTATTTTCTTTCGTTGGGAGGAGAAATAGAAACAGGTTTTTTTGTAAAATCTTTAAAACAGCTGCCGTCTGCCAAGGCCATTTTGTTTGATGTCACACCTCGGCAGCTCGTGTCTATTGCAGGTGAAAAATTCAGTTCATCCTACATTTCCAGACTTAATAAATACCGATATGGAATGGGCGTTTTTAAAGTTGACTGGGCTTTGGATGAACCTGTACCTTTTACAAATCGGGATGCCCGTCAGGCAGGAACCGTGCATATCGGTAATACGTTTGAAGAAATTGCCCATTCCGAAAAAATCACATCGCAGGGAAAACAATCGCAAAAGCCATTTGTGCTTTTCGCCCAGCCGGGTATTTTTGATGCCAGCCGCGCGCCAATAGGCAAACAAACCGCCTGGGCGTATTGCCATGTGCCAAACGGCTCACAGGAGGATATGACGAATGCCATTGAAAATCAGATCGAACGTTTTGCACCTGGTTTCAGGGAAAGAATTATTGGCAGGCACACCATGAATTCTATGGAAATGGAAGCTTATAATCCTAATTATATTGGAGGAGATATCAATGGAGGAATCCAGGATGTCTGGCAGCATTTCGCGCGTCCGGTTTTAAGTACTTCGCCCTACCGTACCTCTGCCAAAGGTATTTATATATGCTCCTCATCGACGCCTCCCGGCGGAGGCGTTCACGGCATGTGCGGTTATCAGGCGGCCATGAGGGCAATGAAAGATTTGTTCTAATTGGTGTTTCCGATCGTTAGGGACGGTGATCAGGTAATTTAAGGAAAAACAGTACCTGGCTTTTTTTGGTGAGGGGATGTTATGGGATTCGAAGAGCAAACTTGGGCATACAAGGTCAAAGTAATCCCCCAACTTATTAGCCGTGGGTCGAAACAGGTAACGGAATATCCAGTTAAAATTGCAGATATCCGGATTATAAAATAAGGCCGGCAAGTCAAAAAATAGAAATTGTGGCTGTCCTCCGCTATATACATTAATCCCTCAATGGATAAAGATGGCCTTGCCCTCAATATTGATATGAATAATAATCAACAGGATATTGAAACGGCGAAACAAGTTGCCTTATATTTCCGGCGTGGACAAAAAGAGATGAATGAAATTACAGATCAGATAAAATCATCCGTTTCAAAATGGCAAAAACTGGCAGGTGACATAGGGATTTCGAGGGCTGAGCAAATGCTGATGGCAGAGGCTTTCAGGCTGTAATGTTTGATCAGGTAAAACTTCGGAATTGCCCGGAAAAGGTATAGTGAATCTTGTCGGCCCCGCATTTATGCTTGTAAGAATTTTAAAATTGAACAGATATTTTTTAAGGGAATTCTTGAAAGAAAGATTAATATCTTGATTCTGAACTTATCTTCTCACAGAATATCCGGTTGACCCTCAAATAGTTGCAAAACGCTTCGGGTTATGACGGGATGGTATTGATTACTGGCCGGTTTGTAAATTCCCTGGTTCTCCATGCAAGAAAAGTGCATCATCGACTTGATACCGTAAGCAGTGCGGGGATAAATGTTACCAATATCCTTTACAATTCTTCCCCTAAATTAGTCCAAAAGTACTATTTCGGGTGCATCAGGTGGATGGTAATTTTGCAGCCTGAACTTTTTAATATTGCTTGCTCAAAACAAAGCTTTTATAGCAATCCAATCTGAGAATTGGCTGCGTGTATATTACAGGGTTCGGATGTTAGGGAGCCTTTTGTTCATTTAATCATTTTTAGTACTGCGAAAGCTCTTTTTCTGCCCTTTCAGGCAACAGGAATGTTTTTGTCTTTATCAAATGAAGTATTATGAAAACAAATCAATTCATTAAGACCCTGTTTTTTCTGCCTGGCATTTGCTACCTGACGGAGTTTATTGTATGGTCATTATTTCCAAAAAGTCATTTGCTGAATGCATTTCTGGGCGGGTTGTGGACGCTTGGACAAACAGGTATTCTGGTGATCCTGCCCAATTTGTACCGCCGGAAAATTGCAGGTGGAAGCAAATGGAAAGCACTGGGCGTAACCACTGCCGCAGCTGGTGCAATCTCTTATTCAATCAATTACGTTTTTGGCTATTGGCTAGATATGAACACCAGAATGTTCCTGCCGCTGGGCGCGCTCCTCTCCGGTATCGGTATGCTGGTTACAGGCATTCAGGTACTTATTGGCAAACGCTGGCCGGGTATCAAAGGCAAATTTCCGCTGATCGTAGGGTTGTATCCGTTCCTGGTAATGTTCCCTCTGCTCATCATTACAGGCCATCCGGACCTGGCCGCTATTATGGGATGGGGGATTCCCTGGCTGGTACTGGGCTTTGGAATGGCAACGGATACTGCCGGCAATAAATCAAACATAGCAGGCAGGTATTCAAAATTTGATATTAATCTCAAAACCTAGCTATCTCCAATACATCAAACCGAAGTAACCTTCCCGGAGGAGATAACAGCGGTTCGCGTTTTCTCTGGATCCAGTTGATTGGTTTGCCATTCATGTCGCGGGCCAGCTGCCAGCGCCTGACGAGCTCAATTCCGTTGCTGGGAATGGCAAGCGGGTTTATAATGTGTTTTGTTCCAGGTACTTCCGGTTGTAATACCTCGGCAGTGGGCAGCGGCATGGCAACAGGTTTCTGTCTGGAGAAATCCGGTAACCCTTGCTGAACGAGGTTTCTTACCACTGCATCTTCATTTTCATCGATTTTGTATGGATACCAAAAAGGTGCGATGCCGATTGCCGGAACGTAGGCGTATTCGGCTTCCTCGCCCGGCAGTGTGCTTCCGGAGGGAGTGCCGGGATTAAATCTGTCGCTATTTTCGTCTGTGGTATCATTCTTGGCTGAACCTGCATCGCGGCCATCTACGGTTCGTTCCACGGCCCACATGAGGTTGGATTGTTCATCCATGCCAAACTGTACTCTTTCCAGGGGAATACTTTCCAGCGGAAGCTCGGCTACATGCCACAGTACGAGATCCTTATCTTCAAGTCCGTCTACTTTAAAAAGTTTCCATTCTTCGGGTGGCTGTAAGCCAGGCCAGCGTAATTCATTAGCGGCGTTCACTTCAGTGTTATCATAGGAACGTCCAAAAACGTCGGTTATGGTCAAGGTATCAATCGCGATAACATTGCCGGCTCTGGCCAGGACCGGAAATAAAAACCAGTCGTCACTGTGTGAAAAAATCAGGTCAGTAAGTACGGCAGTAGGGGTATGTGCGCTGTCAGGGGCATAACCACCCATATCAACATTAGCGTTTTCAATTTCCCACCAACGTGAGTTCGGAGCTCCCGGATACTGTAATGCCGTCGGAATCACCTCGCCCTCCGCAGGCAGCGTTTGTGTTTCTATATTCGCCGGGGTGGCATCTACTGAATACCAGTCCAATATTCCTCCCTTATGCCGGTTGACCGTCAACTGATTCTTGTTGCATTGGAATGCATTTTCAGTGGTTTGCTGATATAGCAGTTCCCGGCTGTTCCAGGCAGGCGTACTATCAGCGGGGATATTTGCATCAAATTCTTCATCCGCTATGCCCAGTTCTGCACGGATTTTCCAGGTGGCCAGTCCATCGAGCTGATTGATGAAATGTTCATATGGCGCCGGCGGACTTTTAAAAAGCAAATCTGCCCTGCCTTGCACCGCTGCATGTGCTGACAGTTTTTTGCCAATGCGCACGCGCCGCCCCGTTGTCCACCAATCAAAAAGCTCGGATTCGACTATAAACTCGGCTGGGGTTTCCTGAGGATCAAACCGGCTATCGGCGGCTTTGATCAGGTGGCTGTTCATCACATATTTGACCCACACCGGGGACGATGCATTTTCTCCCTGATGCTCACCCATTTGCCATTGCCGACCCAGAAACCATACCGGATCGTGGATTGAGGCCGAAAAACCGGCTTCCAGATTGATTTGATACGAGAGCGGCTCGAGCCGCCAGTAATACTTTAAATTGCCAGCCATATACAGATTGTTCCGATGATGAAATTACTGAGTAAATAAAGGACCGGATTCAAGCCAGACACGCGTTGGGCCGAAAGCCTTGAGCCACATCGCTGAAGACAACAATTGCAGGTCGTCCAGATCCTCGGATCGGGTCATACGTCCCTGGGCAAGCGTGCGTGTCTCTTCCACAATCTTGAACAATAAATTGGTGTCCAGCCGCTGCCGGGGTTTAGGTGGAACGGCCAGAAGAATAGCCTGTTGTGCCCTGGCCGCAGGCGCATTAAAGCCAAAAGCTGCGGATGTTTTGCGTTGTGGCATCGGTATCGCCTCATTGAAAGAGTCTATCAGGCCGGCTGCGATTTTCTCGCTGGCCCAGGTTTCTGCGGGACCATAGGCAGCTACAAACCGCTCCATTTTCATTTTAACAACTGACTCCGTATTCCTTATGCTCAGATTTTCAGACACTGCGGCGGTTCGCCAGGGATCATTGGGAGAATTGGTCCAGGACACCAAGGAATCAGCCAATTCCAGTTGCAGTGCCTCTAGTCTGGCCAGGTTGGACCTGACCGAAGCTGTTACAGTCAGCCATTCTTCCTCGATATTTTCACTCTGAGCTGTCACAAGCCTGGTATTGGCGACAATACCATCTATATTCCAACCCGCCAGGATGACCAGCCTTGCATTGGGTGAAGCCAGATTGGCGATCGCTCTGGCTAGAGAAGGCACACCATCAGGCTTGCCCTGTACTTTCAGATCATTATGGTTCCCGATAGGGGCGCCAATCTTGTCCTGTCCGATCATGTCATCGGGATGAAACGAATTTTTTAAGCGATTTTCCAACGCAACCGCAACGTTTTCGGCCAATACCGTCAACGGCGTTGCGCCTTCCCTTAATTCCACTCCCAGTATTGCGGTCATCCATGCTTTCTTGTCGGCAGGATCTGAAATGGGCACGATGCCCCAGGGCAGCGCCTCACGTATTGCTGCAGCAAGATCCGCATCATCCTCAGTTCTTAGTTTGGGAACCAGCGCCAGGGCGATGTTATAAATGGATGCATACCTCTGGAGCATTTCACCATATATACCCGTATCCACCGTTGGCGGCGATTTTTTATTTTCTCCCAAATCCCGCCCGGATGCTGGCCTGCTTCCAAGGGCAGCGACAAGTTGCTGGGCCAGCTGATGCTCCCGGGGAGCATCAATTCTTACCTTTGGAATACCTGAAAATTGGCGGACTGCCTGATTTATTTCTTCTTCTTTATCCGGAATTTCACCCAGATTGCTCTTGTCTGCTAATCCCAGCACTTCATTGTACTCATTTTTTACCACCCACAACTGCAGGTCATCCGGCACTGTTTCTTTTATCACAGAATCGGCAGGTACAGCGAGCTTATTCCGGACTGATGCTGCTATTTCGTCTTGCCCGGTCATATTGTCGGGATCCAGTTTTAATGTAGCAAGGGTGGCCGTACCAAGCAGGTTATCGGCTGCATCAAAAGCACTCCATTGCCGGTTGCCGGACTTTGTAACAAATGCAATCGGAAGATTTAACTTATACCGGACCATTTCTTTCAGATCGTCGTCCGACATAGCCAGCGTATCGATAGCCGACAAACCGATCATAGCCAGATCTGCCACACCAAGTATTGTGCCGTCATCTTCATTGATTGCTGTCCACGACCAGTTATTGCCCATTTTATTTTCAAGAAAAGCAGCAACGGAAGGATCAGCAAGCCGGATTGGGTTAAGATTTCCGACGATTTCATCTACTGAAACAAATGGCAGGGCAGATAAAACAATACTTTCCAGCTGGTAACCGGAAGGTGGTGTACGGATAAACTCAAATGAAGGCGGGCGGGAATTTCCGGCTGCCGCATCCATCGTTTCGGCTGCCCGGTCGGTCTGGCGGTTAATGAGCTGCATTACACCGTCGCCCATTAATAAGTCGCTATAAGTATCCAGTGCGTCTTTTAACTGATTCAATGATTTTGTCTGATCACCGCCCATCGGAAAATTTGCGTCGCCGGCAAGTAATCCGTCAAGGGCCTTTTTCCCCTCGCATACTTCGTGCCGGTCTGTGCGCTCATCACGCATGGGATATTTTAGTCTTAATTCCCTGATCTTCTGTGGATGCGCAACTATATTTTCCACATGACGGCCGACGATCTCATAAAAAGAAAAACCAAGCCGTACCTCCTCAGCGATCTCTTCGGCCAGCCGGACTTTTTGCGACGTAATATTCATTTTCCAGATGTTCTCACCGCTTTGGTTGACCACGGCAGTCCGGGTTGAGGATAAAAACTTATCCCGCATGATCAGCGCCGCCAGCGTCTGGCTATAAGATGGCGTATGCAATAAGCCGGCTTGCGTCGGCCCTGGTGTTCCGATAAAAGGTCCGTCTAACCAGCCGTAAACACCCATTCTGTGGATATGCCTCGAACTGCTGCTATGCTCCTTAAGCCTTTGCCATGCAAAACCCGTCACCCAGGGATCGATCCTGTTGGCTGCGGTATCCAATGTTGCGGAAAATGCTCTTTCCCACTGCTTTAATACCGGATCAGGAATGTTTAGTTTGAAGCGCAGCTCTTTTTTTACCGGTTCTTCTTCCTTTTCAACCCATGCTTCCGGTTCAAGTTCTTTCGCGATGGTGACGGCTTCTTTCACATGCGCTACTGTTAATTGGCTCAAAGAAACATTGTGAATGTCGTTGCGAAGCGATTCATATGCATTTTGAGTAGCATATACCAAAAGACGGATGAGTAATGAATCGGGCAGAGAGGCAAGCCGGAAGTCCGCCACCTGATTTCGGAGCACATTGAAACGACTGAAAAGACTATCCAGGGAATAATCCGTCATCGGCTCGTTCTGATCAAAACCAAAAAGAAGGACGATCAGATCGGATAAGGGAAAATGCTCACGGCGATCGCCATTAACGTGTTTGTATAACAAGTAATTAGGCCTCACCAGCGGCAGGCCGACAAAACTGGGGTCACTTTGTGAGACATAAATATCATCCGGCAGATTACCGCCCATGACATCGATCGCGGATTTATAGCTTGCCAGTGATATTTCAGTAAAGCGGTCCCGCTGAGCCGCATCAAGCCGGAATAATGCTTTATGAACCTCACCTGAAATAAAAGGGCGCTTCATAAAATATTGACTGGTAGCATCTTGTCCCAATAATTCCAGGAATTGGGACGAAGTCTTACCCACCACATTTCTTTTGTCGTGTCCAGCATCGGCCAAACGCGTCCTGATCGAATTCATCGATTTCACAATCCGCATTTCCTCGTTGGATTGCGCCGCTGTTTCGGGATCGACAGCCATCGGCGTTTCCCACAATTCCAACGAAGTGACAGGTAAAATACCATAGGGCTGGTCGCTGATGCGTACAGGCATAAGCGGCCCTTCCGGGCAAAGGTGTTCAAATGCCCAATGTGCACGCCGGTATGCTGCATCACCCAGGCGCCATATTTCGTGCAGCGAATGCCCCCAAAGTCCTGGCCAGAGTGCTTTTACCAACCGCTGACTCAGCTGTGTATCATCCTGGGCATCAGCCCCGGGGAAAAATGGAATACTGTTACTGTTCCCGGTAAAATGTAATTGGAGCCGGCTGCCTGGCGTATCCGGGTCAGGTGAGGGATTGAGTTTATTTTTTACTCTGGCCTGTCCTACTTTTTGCCAATCGATCGGGGTTCCGCTTTCTTTACCCTGAATGCTGTTGGTAGCATCCCCTAATCGAATGATACTTAATTCTCCGGAACCGGACTGAGCTGCAAAATGTGCATCAGGTGTTTCATCACCTATCCCAATCACATATAAAGCTTTAATATTCCCGGGATTAATGCCTTCGGGCAGATGGAACTCATCGCCCATCCCCAACGACCTGGCCGCTTCCCAATTGGTAAGCCAGCTCTTCTTTGGATCTTCATTTTTCGAGAGAAGTTCAAGGGTCAGCTTGCTATTATCAATCTTTAAATTTTCATCCTTTGGTAAACGACCGACTAAATGGTGATCGGTTCCGGCAATTAAACCGGCCGTGACTGCAAAAATTTTCAGCTCCGGCGGAATTCCTCCAACTCGATTGGGCTGGGGAAATTCGGGCATATCTGCGGGTAAATTCAGTACAATTTGTTCATCCTCAACAAGTACCTCCACTTTCGATACCAGCCAGGCTGCACGCTCGGGCCTGATGTGAGATGTGAGTCGTTTCCACGCAATGTTGGCGACATCTCCAGCCAGCCAGGTATCGCTCACACCTCCCGGCTGCCTGACTGATTGCCAGAATGTTAGCAATGATTTTTCTTCGTCACTGCTGATAAACTCACTATCCCTGCAAATCGAAGCTTCGTCGGGAACGACCCGGATAGACAATTTCCAGCGTGTTGGATCGTCATTTTGTTCGGAAACAGGTGCATCAAATAATGTTTCGAGCCTTACAGGAAGCATTACACCGACTTCATCAAAAGGATATATAACTGCATCGATGCCATTTTTTAACCAGATATGATGTGCCGCCTCAACGATTTCAGTAAGCACCTTTTCGTCTCCATCGACGGCTCCTAAAACTTTTTCCAGGTAGTCCCCGGGCGGATTGGCGGTTAGGTGCGGCACGCTGACCAGGCTGATCGCCGACACCTGGACGTCCGTCAGAATTGTAGAAACACCAAGGGCGACCAGCACAGGGTCCTGGTTGATCAGGGCTTTGATCAGTATAAAATTCTGCCATATCCAATCTGCTGCAACCGCTTTGTAGGTCTCGTCTGTCACCTCCCAGGTATCAGTTTGCAGGATAGCCAGTTCAGTTTCCAGGGCTAGGCGCAAGTCGGCTTGTTCTTCTGACAGGACAGCGATGGCATCCGTTAGCTTCTGGCGGCGGGAGTCGCGGTAAGTATAGCTTTTCATGGCAGATCAACTTTTAATAATGAACCACTTCTTGCAACTCTCGTAGGTGTATCCAGTTCGATTTTGGCAAATGCGGCACTTGTTTTTTTAAGATGGAGCGGATCATTAATATCAAAAGCGTTATTGTTGCGGAACCGCAGTTCTGCGGCCGGCTCATCCAGCACCAGCCAGTATTTTTCAACATCCTCGGGATTGACATCAAAAATAAAAAAGGTGATCTCCGGCGTAATTGACCCAACAAAAACCGGTCCGTAGTAAGCATTGTGTGGCTTGGCTTCCTCCTGATCCAGGATTGGTACGGCCTTTAATAAACCGTTCAAAATTTCACCGTCTGGATCGATTTCAGGATCCCTGACCAGATATACCAATGTCGCCGGGTATCTTCTGAAAAGGCTTGTCCGGAAAACAACTACTAACCGGCTTCCGGTTGTATTTCCGGGATCTTCCGGCTGGATTGTTTGGTGTGAAAGTGCCCCGATGTTATCACCGGGAACCTTTGCCCATTCCGCAAAAGGTTGAATATCGGCACTTCTGAGGCCTGTAGTATAGTTGACCTGCCCCCAGAACATGCGTAGTGGCGTGCACGACCGGTCGACAGCGAGGTCGCGCCAGCGCATTTCGCTCATGAACTGTGCATTAATGCCCATCATAAAGGCATCGATGAACGCAGGATTTGTCTTCATACCCAATACCGCATCTTTTTCCAGGCCATTTACACCAGGCAGCAGCCATTCCTTATCATATTTCTGTAATAAATCCCAGGTCGGAAAATCAATGCCAACTTTGAATTCCGGTCGGATCAGCCTGCTGCAGTCCACGCCTGTCAGACGCGCGCAGAGATTGCGCCTTGCCGGGGCATCTGCCTGTCTTGGGTCAAGAACGGTGAAAAGCAGGTCTGAAAGTTTGTCCAGGTCCACCGGTTTTTTATCCGGTATCATGGGAGGTAAAAAAGTAGCGAGCATGTCATTACAAAAAGTCTCCCGGTTGGGTACATCCGAATTGGCAACCAGCGCCGAGCAGGGCATGAATGCCCGGCAGGCAACGAGCTCTTGCCACAAAAGATCAATAAAAAGTTGTTTTGAAATATCCTCCTCCAAAACCCTTTGGAAGAATGTATCCGTTCCCCCGGGCTGTGACTGGCCTATTTTAATTATCGTCATCCTGCCCTCACAAGGCATTTGATTCGCGCTTAAAAGCGTTTGCAGCAATTCCGAGAGTTCGTTGAACATGGCGTTGGCCTGGTCGTTACGGAATACCGGAATATCCTGTTCGAGCCCGGCCTGGCGCATGTCATCTCTCTTCCTCCGGTACGACTGGCACAACATGTTCAGCGCCTCGATAACAGTCTGCCAGATTTTGGAAATCGCTTTCAGGTCAAGGTCAAATAATTCCTCCGGCGTTTTAATACCCATTTCAGCAGCAATGGCATCTATGTGAGGAAGCCCTTTCGGAGCACGCTCAGGTAAGGGTTGAGGCTGGTTGGCAGCATTTAGTACTTCCGTGCGACTGATACTCCCGTTGGCCCCGGTAATGTGTTTTGTCTGTGCGCTTCTATCGCGGATGATACGTTGGGCAGCACTCGAAAAAACAGCGGCAGCAAGGGGGCTGGCAGCGGTGACTTTATCCAAAACGAGCCCGCCTTCTGTGGCGAGCATACGTCCCATCATCGGTCCTAAAATACGAAGCCTTTCATTTTTATCAGTAGGCAAATGGCGTGTCCACAAACTTCCCGCGCCCATCAATCCGAATGCCATATTATTAATGCGCTGGCCGGCCTCACGTAATGCGCCCGCCTGTTTTACTGCCGTAGCCATCAGGTCTTCCTGCGCTTCTACCCCCATCCATTGACCTATACCTGCGAGCCCGCGAAAGCGCGGGTCATCATTCATATCCGTCGGCCAGCCGGCTGCAACCTCATCAGGGTCTGCCAGCCACGGACGGCCGTATTCGGGGAGGCCGATGGTATCCGGAATATGATCGTTCAATATGTCAAGATCAGCACGGACAGTTGTGATACTGGCTGCCTGATCTGGCTCTTCTGATAAAGAGGTTATAGCTCCGCGGATTTCGAGCTGTTCGTTGACATGCACATTATCCTCTTCAATATTTCTCCGGTAATAGAGCCTGGCTTTACCAATATCAGCCGCGGCAGGCTTGTGAAGCGCAGCGGCCAGTGTTTCAAAATCACCGGCTTCGGCGGTCATAAACTGCCAGAAATGAAACGCTGGTAAAATGCCTTTTTTACCAAAATTCCTTGTGACAGTTTCTTCTCCTCCTGCCACCGCTGCGGCGGTGACGTTCCACATATCCTTTCCCTCATCATTAAAAGCGGGTACCAGCACCGCAACGTATTGATGCTGCGGCAATAATCCTGCTTTACCTTTCAATCCGCGCGGAGATAGAATACGCCCTGTTTCTTTAATCCCATCATGCTGAACGTGCGCCCACAAATGGGACTGCGCCAGATTATGCTCCCGGAAAACCTGATCGTTTGCATTGGCTATTCCTCCCGCCACTTTTATTTCTTCTGCCGTACCGACAAGTAAAACCATCCACGGACGCAACTGATCGTCTTTTAAGGGTTCAGGTGTGTACCGCCAGGGCAGGCTGGCTTCAAAGAAATCGATGTGGACCAGTTTGGTGGTTTCGGCATCCCGGACAAATGGCGCAGGTGCCATGTGTTTGATGGCGCCGGGTTTTAATCCAGCCACATCTGTCGCTCCCATGAGCGTAATGACAGGTTCGCCGTTTGCGCTGTCCGCGGTTTTTGTATCGGTTAAAACGATGGGTATATTAACCGTCAGCCGACCAGCAATATTACCCGAGATGTGATCAAATAGCTTCGGCCGCTGCCACGATTTGAAAGTAAGTTCTTGCGCCATATCAGATAATTCCTGCAAGGTTTAACTGTTTTTCTCCTTCGGGCAGCGCGATGCCGCCTGTTTGTTTGGCTTGTACAAATGCCTGAACGGCATTTACGGATTTGGTATTTTGCACTTTTCCGGCGGCATCAAATGAGTTCCATTTCTCTTGGCCCACAGCAACTTGCGGATCGCCGGGTTCCATTTGCGCCCCTCCGTTACGTCCAGACAGCACTCCCAGTAGAGCGGCATTGGCATACTGTTTTGTTGGGAAAAATAATCCGTCAAAAAGGCTGCGGTCTGGTAATTTTTTGAGCGAAATCTCCATCGAGGCAATTTCCTGCGCTCCTTCTGACATCTCGCCCGTGCCAATACGTAACCCCGAATCCTGCTTTGCAAAACGGGGGTTATTCAAAGCCTCCCCATCCGCCATTTTCATGAACGTGCCGACTCCGAACCAATCCTGTTCAGCAGTGGAAACAAGCGTATCTGTTTTGGCTTCAAGATGGTGCCAGCTACCGAGCTCTACGCCCTCCACTTTCTCAATATCGAGATTTAACGGTATCCGTTTTTGCTCCCAGATGATTTCACCTATCGGTGCAAAAAACTTACCTTTTTCATCCTGCGGTGCGAAAACGACGCTCTTATCTTCTCCTTCGAAACGAAGGTTTTCCAGTTTGGAAAGCTCAGCTTCGAGGTGTTTAGGTATATTGGGAATCGGGTTAATAAACTCAGGAGGATTGCTGCTCAGCTCAATTGTAATATCCCCGGATATTCTGACGAAGAGGATTTTTACACTGGCGCGTGCCTGGATGACCAATGGCCCAGGCCCGCTGAGCAAACCTTCTATATGGACACTGCAAAGTGATATGCCAGCCACTTCGACATCAAAACCTGCATCTATCTGCCCGATGAAATGGAAAGGTTTGAACTGGATCAATGCGTCGAAACCAAACCAGCCATGCGCAGAAATCGGGCCAATTTCCAGGCCGGCCTCAATCCTGGACCCGAGCTGAAAAGTATTGGAAGTAATGGCCAGGTACATTTCTTTTTTCAGCCATACAGGCCCAAGCGAGTAGGAGACACCCACGCGCGGTACCTTCGGCAACTCCATCGATCCCGGATTAAAGGACGGATGAAAGCCACCGACACTGAAAAGGAAATAGCCATTATCGCCGTAGGCAATGCGCAAAGCCACGCCGCCAGTGATCCGGAAAATACCGAGCACGTGCGAATTGACCAATGCCGCGTCAAAGAAAATCAGTGACTTGGTGCCATCCAGCCCGCCTACAAAATCCATCCGGAGATATACCAGCGCAAACTCTTCCGATCCGATCACCAGCTTAGCCGACCCCGCCATAAATATTTTGGGGCCGGGCAGCTCTATAAAAATACCAACATCGAGTTTGATGATGAAAAGCCAATTGATCTGCAGTGTGGGGCCAATGATAAAACTGCTTTTTTTATCAGGAAAAAAGAGGCGCATATCACCCAGCAATTTGGGTGCATTCCGCATCGGGTCGTCATTGAAAAGCACATCGCCCGCCCCGCCGCTGGCAAGCCTTTCCCGGATCAGATCCGTGTCTGCTTTTCTATTGATACCGACCAGGCCGCCGAAACCCGATACTGCAAAACCGAAACTGATCTGAATGCCGGGCATCGGCAGACGGATACCTATGAGTGCCACAAATGATACGTCACCACTGGGAAGTGTTTTGTAAACACAATAGGCGAATGCGCCGATACCTAGGATTTTGAGTTGTAAAGCGCCTGCAAACTCATTGTCACCCAACACTTTTAGAAATCCTCCGCCGCTCACCGGGCCTGCGTCGAGCGACGCACCGATTCCCAGAGGAGGCAGCAGCCCGCCATTGCCGTTATCCCAGCGACCAATCCAGACACCCGCGCCATCCATTACGGCTTTCAACGGACCAAACCGGGCGGTAGCGCCATATCTGAAAAGTGCCCTGAATAAAAAATCAGAACCTGTGAATTTCGCCTCAACGCGGGTCGTCACCTGATCCACATTGACACCTGCTCCGCTGCCCCCGATTTTCAGATTAATGGGCGTTGAAAATTCAATACCCAATGCGGGCAGGCCACCGGCAGCACCCTGGCCTGTAAGACCTTTTCCCTGAACATAACTCAGTTCTATATCAGTCTGGAATTTGAGCTGGGCAGGTATGTTCAACCCAAAACTCAGGAATTTCAGAAAGTCAGGTTTAAGGGCAAATTCTATGTTTCCGAATTTTGCAGTAATCGTAAAAACTGGCACCTGGTTGTTCAGCAGCAGGCCGATACCAATGGTTTTAATGCTGAAATGAGTGCCATCAGCGGCTCCTACAAGAAGCGCATTGCTTCCACCAGGATCACCGTCACCGGGAATTTTGCTAAGTGCAAATCCTAATTGAGCCGTCGAGGCGAATGCGGTGTCGATACCGTCTTCTGTAAAATGAAGTTTAAAAGTCTGGCCGCCGCCGGCTGAACTTGTAAATGCAAGCTGCCATTTGTCTCCGATATCAATCGCTTTCAAACCCGCAGCGTTGAGTAAATGTATACTTACTTCGAGATCGTCCAGTTTTTTAAAATCGTTGTCATCTGCCGGGCCGGAGATCGTTATTGATCCGAGATCACCTTCCGCTACCGGTGGTGTGGCTTTGGTAATGAACTGCTCAATTGTAAGGGGTGGATCAAGCTCAATTGGAAGCGGAAAAACGGCAGGGGAATTGACCAGGTCCCCTATCATATCCAGCAGCTCCTGAGAATTAATACCGGGAACCTGACTGACCGGCATGCCCATGAATCCCTGCTGACGATATTCCAGTTCCAGCAATGCCTGCGGGGAAGAAACCAGCATTAACAGCAACACTTGCAGCGCCTTGATATCATCAATAGCCTGTACTTTACTTAAAAGTAATGTGAGTGCTTCCTGCCCTGGGTCAGTAATCAAACTGTTGAATTTAGCCCAGTCGATTGAAAATGCGACAGGTTTGACAGGATCGCCAGGAGCCCATTCAAATTTTATGATACCCAGCAATGTCAGAAACTCTGCTGCTCGGGTAAATTTCATCTGCAAAACCCTGACGATCAGAGTTTCGTGTAAGCGTGTATCGTGTGTAATGTCATGTAATCTGGCCAGCCAGCGGCTGATACCGTCCCCACTGGGATCCACACTGAGGGCCATCAGCTCTCCGAGCCGGCCCTGGATACCGAGGAGAATGTCTGGCGGTGGCGGGTCGCCTGCGATGCTGGTATCTATCAGCTTCGATAAGGATTCTAGGACATTTGCCATTCAAAACGGAGTTTTCTAAAAGTGATCTGTGAAAACTTGTATTCGGCCTTGACGCTATTCGATTCCTGAAATGTTATTCTAAAAAATCCTGGATGGAGTTAACCGGACAAAGCGGCGAGGTTATCCTTAATTTCCGGTTTTCTGTCAGGCAGCATTTGCTGGCGCCTCGTCACTCCGGTCATTTCTTTTAATGGCAAATGCATAAGTGGTAAGTCTGAGTAAGTGTCATTAAAATTAATCACTTTCAATATTGCTTCCTATAATCTGAAATGCATTAAATCAACTATTTAGTGAACGGTAATATGTAGCTGCGAATCAGTGGTACTATTCATGGTCCTTCCCGAAATCAAGTTCTAACCCCGTTGTTTACTATACCCCGTTTTAGAGTATATAAAATGCTTTTCGTTCAAAAACAATTTCTTTCAAAACGTTATTCGAAAATTTTGAACCTGGGAAAAATATGTCCGAACTCTGTTTGTAACCAATTGAGAGCTGGCTAATGCCTTGTACATCAGGTATCACCGATTTTGGTGCTGCCTAAGGACGAAAACTAAAAATAAGCTTGTCGCTAAGGAGATTATTCTTTTTTTTATTAAATAATTTAATTAGTTAGAGAAAATTTTATCGACATAAAAATAGAATAACTTTTTTAAATAACAGGATTGAGAAAGCCTTGTATTTACTGCACTTTACTAAGTTTCACAAAACGGATGTATCCGCTGCCTACTGCGCGTTCGGCAAGGCCAGCAGTGGTTATAGGGATCTCAACATCGGCAACCTGGTATTTTTGTTCCTCTACTGCGGATTCAAATCTTAACTTATACCCCTTATTTATTTTGGCATCTTCCAGTTCAATTACATGTACCGCTCTGTCTCCACCTGCGACGGACGCACCCGTAATTGCACTTAGTTTTGCCTTTGTTTTCGTCTGGTATTTATGCCATTCTTTCAGTGTGTTATACCACTGTTTGTCAGAGCCCAGAACATAAAGTGTTTTATCATAAGCGCCCTGAGGATTGATAAGTGATATTACCACATAAGCAGCCTCACCGCGATAGCTATCCATCTGTACCAGGCACTTGTATTTACTGGTTTGCGCGGATGCGTTTGCCACAAAAAATAACATAAAAACAAATGGCAAAAATAGTTTGAAAGAATGCTTCATTGGGTTTTCAAAGATATAATGGTAGAATGTGCAAATATTATTTAAGGAAGTCGAGCGTTACCTTATTTTCAGCCAGGAAATTATTGTCCTTTGCCAGGTCATAAGCAGTTTCACCAAATTCAGTTTTAAGTTCTTTTTTTGCACCTAGTGAAATCAGCGTTTTAAGAATTTTATCATCCTTAGCTACCAGAGCCGCCTTATGCAAAGGAGTAGCTCCTTCTTTATCCTGCGCATTGATATTGACGCCAAGCGTGGTAGCCTTCCGGAACAGTTTCACATTTTCTTTTGCAACTGCCAGATGGAACAGGGTATTTCCATTTTTCTGTGGCGTGGAAACATCCAGACCGGCACTTTTTAGTATTTCCAGTTTTTTCTCAAATTCCTGTTCAGCACGTTCTCTGCTATTTCCCGACTGACCACCAGCGCCACCCGGACCACCTGGCCCGCCTTCCCTGTATGACTCAAACCAGTAGTATGCCAGGTTATTATCATCTTTATCTAAGACTTTGATGTTCGCTCCGTTTTTCAGCAGCAGCGCAGCCATCTCAGAAGATCCGCTTGAAATGGACCTGGTCAAAGCCGATTCACCTTTTTCATTCACAGCGTTGATGTTTTTCACCTTTGGTAGTAATGTTTTCTCTACCAGCTCGATATCTCTTCCCGACGAAGCTATCATCAGCAAAGTATTTCCTTCATTATCGGCCTTATTTAAATCCACGCCTTTGTCAATAAAGTAAGTAATCAGCTCGGGATTAGGCCTGCGGATCAGCTGGTGCAATATTGTTGCCCCATCTTTATTAATCGTTTTAGGGTCCAGTTTCAGCGTCTCCACCAGATATTTGTAGGTTTCTATACCGTTGCCTGACATTCTTGATCCCTTGCGACGCAAAGAATAAAGCGTTGCCGGTTGGTTTTACACCTCTCCTGATCAGCTTTTCGATGATATCTTTATTACCCGTTCTGGCTGCATAGTCTGTAACGGTTCGTCCGTATTCATCTTTATCAGTAACAGAAAGCCCTTTCGAAATAAAATAGTCGGTGAGCGTAAGTTCTGGATCTGCGGCTACGCCCAGCATGAGTACTGTGGCACCGTTTTCATACTTTGCTTTGGGAGAAACACCAGCTTTAAATAAGGCTTCGTAAACCCCCTTGTCCTGGTTTCCACTGGAAGCCGCATTGCCAATGACACTTGCACCATGACTATCCGTCAAATTCACATCAGAACCTTTTTCGATCAGGTAGTTAACTAACTCTGCATTGCCCCTTGATGCCGCCCAGTGCAAATATGATGCGCTGTGATGCGTTTTTTTCTTTATACCATTACCTTCCTGCTCCACCATGAATTTAATAGTTTCCAGTGGCGCACCGTTTAAAATGGCCCTGGCGGTAGGATCCCAGGATGCCGCATCCGGTTTAGAAGGGCTGTTTCCTTTCGCAATTTCGGCCTTTACAGCTGCAACATCAGGCTTGATTTTCCAGAAATCAGCACTCATCAGGGTGTTGGTTTGAGGCGCATTAGCCTGCGGCGCACTAGCCTGGGGCGCATTAGCCTGGGGCACACTAGCCTGTTGTGCATTTACTTGTAAAGCACCGAATATAAAGGCGGTTAGAAGGATTTTTTTCATATACTAAACAGTAGTTTGATGTTATTTTATTATAAAATTGAGATACAACATAGACTATGCTGTATCTCAATTTTTTATTTCACCCTGAGCCTGCGGTCCGCAGGCTCAGGGTGAAACGCACGCTAAGAGTGACATCGAAAAGTTATTAATAAGAACCCAGGTAGCTTGATCCCGACTGGCCGGTCAAAGCGGTTCCTTTGGTTACTTCCTTTGTTTTCCAGTTTATTACATATAACCTGCCTGCTTCACCTGTTGGCGTAAGAGGTACATATACAAAGTCGCCGCTTACAGCAAGGTTCTGGTATTGACCGAAGTCCAGTCCTGCTTCGTAATCATTGCTGATCTTGGTAGCCGTTTTTGCATTCAAATCAACCAGTGCGATGTAACCACCATCTCCGGCTATGTTGTACAAAACCAAACCAATACCATCTTTGATGTATCTCCAGGCCTGAATACGTGAATCTGTTACGCCAAGGGCTGCATCCAGATTGAAGTGGTAACCATTATCGTAATCATCACTGCTTTTGCTGATTCGCAAGATATCCTTTCCACCCGTAGCCGTCGCCTGATATACATGTCCATCCGTGCCCACATATTGTGTCATGGTACGGTATGAATGATTGTTGGTTTTCGAAAAAGTGGAGTAGATCAGCTTTGGATTTTGCAATGATGGATAATCTACTACCAGCGTTGTTGTACCGATCGTCCGGTTGGCTGCATCACTGGCCCAGGTTGGAAGCCCGGCTGTGGTGTAAGATAATTTTGCCGGGTCAATTTTACTGACGTTGCAACCGATGAAAATCTTGGTTTTGGCTTCATTCAAAACCGGAACATCAATACGTCCCACCGAGTAACCCTGAGCCTCTAATTCGGCCGTAAAAGGGAAGTCGAATTCCGTAGAGTTTGGTACTCTTGCATTTTCCAGGTCGATAACGGCAATCCTTACTTTACCTCTTGTATATTTAAAAACGTGGTTGGGTGCGGCGCCTTCCGTAACGGTAGTGCTTCCGGTTAAGTGTACACCGATCCCGATATTTTCAGCAGCTTTTGTCCAGCGTGGAGAGGTTCCAACGATATCTGACAGGTCCAATTCATTACCTGTGTCCTGGTAATCTTTTGCACCTTTCACAAGATATTTGTTAAACACGCCACCATCTTCACCTGTATACTGGATATTGTAAAGTTCTGTTCCATCTTCTGGAAGCCTGTACACGGGCGGTACGGGCAGATCTTAGACCGAACCCGTTCTGATAAATGTTCACCGAAAAATTAGGGTCGATTGCTTGTGCGTGGGTGATAGCATAGGCCATAGTTCCGCCATTACCAGCTGTGCCTGCTTCATCCGGAATGGAAGCGGTAAGGGATATGAATTCTCTGGTATCCACAGGGATTTCAATTACAGGACCCGTTACTTCGTCATCCTTGCAACCGGCCAAAATCATGGTAACACTTAGTATCACTGCACTTAACAGGTTTTTTTTCATATTGGAAATTGATTATAAAAATTTACTGATTGTATAATTTAACTTGATTGAAATAGCTCTTCCCGGCTTTTGCACGCCGAAATTGTCGTACATTTCTGCATTCAGAATATTTTTGAGGTCAAAACTTGCTACCATTTTTCCATTGGGAAACCGGTAGCTCGCGCCCAGATCGTGATAAAACTGTGTTGGCGTTGTAAACCATTCTGATTCCATCCAAACGGTTCCAAAGGCGCCTACAAAGCCTGTGTTGTAATAAAGGTTTAGTATCGATTTTTTCTGAAACTTATCATTGAGCCGATACTGGACACTCCCGTTCATGGTAAAAAACGGCTCATTTGGCAGCTGCAAATTGTATAGGTCGTGCGGGTTGCCTTTTTGGTCAAATTCCTGTTTAAACAGGGTGTTGAATTTGGAAAAATTAAACAGGGCATTTAATCGGTTATCATAGGCATAGATGATTTCACCTTCGAAACCCCTGGATTGTGTTCTGCCCAGGTTCACATATTTCGTTACCTGAATATCTGCATCACTTTCTCTTCCCGGTACGATCTGGTTTTCCACTGCCTGTTGTGTGATTTTATCATAGCCATTTCTCCAGAATGCACTGGCATAAAGTGTAAGTTTATGTTTGCCTCGCTGAACAGGGCCGTGCCGGAATCCAAGGTTATAATTCACATTTTTTTCGGGTATCAGATCCGGATTTTCCAGGATATTGTTTTCAGGATCACCATAGAGCTGGTTTTCGGTAGCTACTACATAGGAGTTTTGGGTAGATCCGATGATGTACATTTTGGAAACTACATTATAAGAAACCGTAGCGCCGTATCCTCTGTTGTTGTTGACTGTTTTTCTTTCAACCCGGTTGACGATATTGACACCATCCTGCTCAATTAATTCCGGCCTTGTCTGGATAGTCCTGTTGAAGGTGTACTTGCCTAATAAATTGGTCTTTAATTTATCATTAAACAGCTGGGCTTCGTAGTTCATTGCCAGAATGTTATTCATAATATTACTTACAGTAACCAGATCTTTGTTCACCGGATTCAGTAAGTCATTATCGTCTCTGTCCGTCGTTTCCAGTTTATGATTGAAGGAAATCCGGTGCCCGGGCAGGACGGTATATCCCAGATTGGTACGCATGTTGGTGATTTTACGGTTCACTTCAACAATACTTGCAACTCCCTGCTGGCCCATTCCCGGAGTAGCCGGAACGGGAATTATTTCACCGTTTCTGATCAGCATCCTCGGGTTTCCGTCCCAGTTGTAAACCTGGCCGACTGTATCCTGCACGTAGGTACTCCGGTAACTTCTGACGGCATTTACGTTCAGCGCCAATCCCTTCGCCAGAAAATTGTTTTTATTGTAATTCAAACTGACTACATGCGCCTGATACTCGCCAAACCTGCCAACGTACGGGCGGGCCATGGTAGTACCATGCGGTATCTCACTAAATGTGTCAGAAACATTGTATCCTAAAAAAAACTGGTCTGCCCATTTTACATTGGTGAATCCAACTTCGAATCGGCCGCCCACGGACTTATACGTATTGTTAAATCTTTTAGCCCTGTAATATCTTTCCAGTGTCCTGTCCGGATGTACAAACTTGGAAAACTTGCCCCAGGTCGTGTAACTATTATCTGTATACGTATAGAAGCCGGATGCCCTGGTTGTAAAACCTGTTTTTTTGTTGCGATATATCCCTGACAGGTCGGATTGGAATGTATTAAATGATCCATAAGCAACCGCGGCAGTAATATTGTTTTGTGAGGCATCTTTTTTAAGGACTACATTGATGGCTCCGCCGACATAATCACCTGTAAGATGAGACGGAAGTACGCCTTTATATACCTCGATACGTTCGATCATCGCTGGCGGAATATTGTTCAGATTGAAAGAAGATCCGTACGTAGATATCTCGATTCCATCCAGAAAGATCCCAACAGCACTGCCCGACATACCATTCAGGTTATATTCCACACGTGACCCGACGCCACCATTTTGACGAACTCGCACACCAACGGCCCGGTCGAGTAGTTCGTTTGTGGTCAGATTTCTCAGTGAGGCTTCTTTTGTTTCAATAACCGCAACCGCAAATCCGGTTGTTTCAATTTGTTTCTTTTCCGTTTTTTGAACGATCTGTACTTCGTTAAGTTCCTGTGCAGTCCTGACAACAACCGTATTAAATTCGTGATGTGGTTTGTGGACGTGGAATTTCGACGTTTTGGATTTTATTTCAACGGAAGTAATCACAATATCCTGATTTCCATAAGGCACATCCTTCAATAGAAAAGTCCCGTCGGTTTCAGAAAAAGTTGCAATATTGGAGTTTCCTATCCTGATCGTTACAAAGCTTACCGCCGAACCCTTTTCGTCCCGTACCTTGCCTTTTATGGTTGCCGTTTTCGGAGCATTTGTCTGTGCAGATGCACTGAAATGAAATAGCGTAATTATTGCTGTAATGAGTAAAGAATGTTTCAATAACATCAGATTGTTTTCCTTAATATTTATTTTTTGGCAGTCGCCACGGCCACTTTAAGCAAGAGGAGCCGGATTTATATTTAAGCCTTATTTAGACTAAATATATTGAATGCAAATATAGATGCCCGGTCAGGATAAAAATGACGTTTAAGGGAATTCCGGTGACGTCAGAGGGAGTAATTGGGATTGAGTTTTTGGAACAAGGTCACTTAATAGAGAACCGGGATGCCGGACTATGAAACACCGGAAGCACCGAAACCAGAAGAAATCGTGCAAATCATACAGAATTACAAACAAGCGGCGATCAACGCAATTGAGGCTGGTTTTGAAGGAGTCGAACTGCATGCAGCCTTTGGTTATCTGCCAAACCAGTTTTCAGCAGAAAGTTCAAACCATAGAAGTGATCAGTGTGGGGGTAGTATTGAGATCCGCAACATTTTCCTCACGATCCGGTAAATATCCTGGAAACATTTGGCGCTCTTACTCGTCACACTGTCATTGGTAATATGGGCAATGATAGAGAGACAGGTGAAAAGGAGCTTGAAAAAGAAATTGCAAAACTCGTTAACTAAAAGCTTTAAAAATAGATGAAAACCATGGGGTTAAGTTAGTTGGCTGAACTATTATATCCTTAACATTAGCCTTAATCCATTTATAGAAAAAGTTGATTGAAAAAATTTTAGGATATATATGTCGTGTATATTATATTTGCGACAACAAAAACATATTTATGATGAGAAAATTAGAATTTGCATCCCTTCAGGTTCGGGATCTTGAAGCCTCCAAAGAATTTTACACCTCAAAGCTAGGGTTTGAGCAAGCAGGAATTCCCAACCCACAGGCCTGTGTATTCAGATACAACAAGGGTGAGGCAAGTTTTGCTATCAGAACGCCCATTGGCAACCTGGAAGGAAAAGAACTCGGAATCGGTACCTCACTCTGGTTCGCAATCGATGAAGAAATAGAGGATTTGCGAACCAGGTTATTAGCCAGGAATGTGACGCTTTTAGGGCCGGTCCAGGAAACACCTTTTGGGAAAATCCTTATTGCCAGAGACCCCGACGGATACAACATCACCTTTCTGAAGACACTCTAATCGATATGAACGGGGATACAAAATTCTGGATCATCGTGGCATCGAAAGACCACGTCAAAAGTGCGCTTTTGCAGGGAATTGCCCAGGCCTGCCACGGAAAGGTTTCGCCTTTGAAAAGGATGCGTAAAGATGATTTCATTATCTATTATTCAGGAAAGCATTTCCTGGGAAGGCCCGAGGTTTGTCAGGAATTTACCGGCATAGGAAAGGTGATGGATGACGAAATCTATCAGTTCCGGGCGTCCGGCGACTTCTGCCCATCAAGACGTAATATTGAATTTCTGCCAGGTAAAGATGTTTCTATTTTGCCATTAATCTCCGGACTGAATTTTATCCATAACAAGAAAAACTGGGGTTATCAATTCCGTTTTGGCCTTCTCGAGATCGACAGGCATGACTTTGAACTGATTTCTTCACAAATGCTGCAAAACGATTATGTCTCAAAAAATTGAGTTTCATTTTAAAAAACCCGAAGATAGTCCGGGTTATCTTTTGGGCCAGCTGACCATGTTGTGGCAGAGGAAACAAAAGCGTGTTTTAGATCCGTTAGACCTGACGCATACCCAGTTCGCACTGCTCTGTGCGCTAGCCTGGTTATCCAGGGATAGTGATAAGGTTACACAGGTCGATATAGCCAATCAGGGCAATGCGGACCGAATGATGGTATCAAAGGTATTGAGGACACTGGAAGAGAAGAAATTCATCACCCGCCAAGAGCACCCGACTGATACCAGGGCGAAGACTATCAAACTGACCCCGGATGGAGAAATGGTACTGCAAAAAGCCATTATCTGTGTGGAAAATGCAGATATGGATTTTTTTCACAAATTGGAGGCAGATTTGACGACATTTAATTCAACAATGGCAACACTTATTGAACAGAATACCAAAGAAATTTAAATAATGTATTGTTCTGATATAGCTTTACATAAAAGCAGCTCAGGATGAAAGCACAAGAGAAAAAAGTTACACTCAAAAATCGAAAACCTTATGAGCGTTTAAGCGAAAGGGAAAAAAGGAAGATTGTACAGGAAGTAAATTAGGGATTAATTGGGCAAGGAGCATGTGCAAAAAAATATGGTCTGAGTCGAAATACACTTAGTTTATGGATAACTGATTTTTCTTCGTTTAATATAAAGCTAAACGAGTTGGCCGATGAAACCATCAGTGATATGACTGAAAGTTCAAAAACACGGATTTTGGCCAAACAGGTGCAGGACTTAACAAAGTAACTTGAAAAGGCTAATCTAAAAATTTGCGGATTGCAGACTAAGATTGAAGTCTGTGAACAAGAACTTTACAACGGAATCGTGGAGTAATTTCATCGGAATATTTACTTATGTCAAAAGTCTTTTTCTTTGAGCAAAAACTATCATTATATTAGGATTTAATTACAATTATTTTGGTATCATTAAAATTGAACATACTGTTATGGTATTATCAAATTCTAAAATTTTAGTGATTATGAAAAAAATACAGGTACCCTGTGGTTTTTCTGAAGAAGCCAGGCAGGCTTATAAATTTGCGTGGGATATTGCTATTGCGAACGAAGGAGAACTGGTCGTTTTACATGTGGTTGACCTGGCACTTTTTTTTGACAGCAGTACCTATGCACAGCCTTATTATGTTGACTCCGGAGCCACACCGGCAGATCTGACAGAAGGTACAAAAAAAGATTTTAATGAATTAATTCAGGACTATCCGCAAGGCGTTCCGTTACAGCTTTTAGTTGAGCAGTGGGAATTGCACCAAACTATAGTAAAAACAATTGAAGAGCTAAACAGTGACCTGATCGTAATGGGAACTAAAGGTGCTGCGAGCCTGAGAGAACTGCGCATTGGGTCAAATACTGAAAAAATTGTCCGTAATGCACCGGTCCCGGTTTTTACTGTTCATCAGGCTATGCCTGTTTCCAAAATAAAGGACATAGTGTTTCCGGCAAAACTGGATTTAACACAACGGAGGCTGATCGCGAAGCTGAAAACGCTTCAGACATTTTTTGGTGCAACTGTCCGTTTACATTTTATCCGCAGTTCTGATGTCACAACAATTGACAACGAAACCACCATGGCAACGGATAATTTTGCTAAATTTTATCAGCTGGATAAATTACAAAATTCATGTTCGTCGGATCCCTGATATTCAGCAGGGAATATTAAGATTTGTGTCCGAATTTGATCATTGTATTATTGCGATGGCGACGGAAGTTCACCGGGGGCTTACCCATTTATTCGTGGGCAGTGGAGCAGAAGTTGTTGCTAAACACGCATATGAAGCGGTCTGGACTTTGGTTTCCGAACATCAGAATTAAGATTTTGTTATTGCTTTTCTCCGAATTTGTGTTTCACTTTAACCGCTCAACGATGAAAAATATTACTTTTTCCGTAACCTTTCCGGTCGATTTTTTGAAAGGCGCATTCAGAACATTAACTTTCTTTTTTCTGGCATACGGGGCCTGCTTTGCACAGAATGGCTCTGCTGTAAAAACGGCCAGGACCGCTGCCAACCCGGTTTTTCAACCAGTCCCTCCGCTCTGTTACGGTGCATCCGCCGAACGTGCTATCTTCTTTGAGAATTTCGAATCGGGCCTGGGCGCATGGACTGTTTCAAATGTTGGGTATCCGGACGAGCCTGCCTGGCTGCCCCGTGACTGGGTCGTTACCGATACAATCCCTGCCGGAAGAACAGGTAAGGCTGCATTTGCAGTGGATTTTGCAAGCGAAGACTGTGGTGATTCCTATGGACCAGGTTTAATGAGACTTACCAGTCCTGCAATAACCATACCCGGCAATTCAATCGGTCCGTTCACGCTGTCCTTTGAGCATTTTTTTGATCTGGAAAGCAATATTGATGGCGGCAATCTGAAATACCAGATTAATAATGGGGACTGGAAGCTGCTGCCTGCATCAGCCTTCATCAACAACGGCTATATCATGAATATGATGACTGAGTTTAGCTATAACTCTTTATTTACCGAGCCTGCTTTTACCAACCCTGACGTAAAAAGCACAGGCAGCGGCTGGGGCCAGAGCCGCGTTGACCTGACAGCTCTGGGGCTGCAAGCCGGCCAGGCGATCCGGCTGCGCTGGGAGATAGGTACTGAAGAGGGCTGTGGCAGTGCCCTTCAGGGCTGGTATGTGGACGATGTACGCGTATATACCTGTTCGGTAGCGCCGACGGTGCAATTTGCTTTGGATTCGACAATTGTCAGCGAAGGAGAAGCGAACATTGCCAGGCCTGCGCCGGACGGATGCATCAGATATGCAGAAAAAAATGTTACAGTCAGGATCAATGCTGCCCCTTCCCAGCCGGTGACCGTCACGATGACGACAGCCGGGATGGCCAAACGCGGCAGTGCGGCTGATTACAGCATTACCCCGGCCAGCTTTACGCTGCAGGCAGGCAAACTTTCCCAGGACATCAAGGTGCGCATCAACAATGATCCACATGCAGAAGGTAATGAAACGATCATACTGGGTTATACTTTGAGCAGCCCTGCCGGCGGTGATGCCTTCCGGGAGAATTACAACCAGCAGCATACCGTGCTCATTGCGGACGATGATTTTATACCCGGAATCAGAAATACCGTGCTGTTCTCCGAAGGTTTCAACCAGTACAGGCTGGCATATTCCGGCCCGCGAAGTGGCCCGCAACTTCCGCCTGGATGGAGCGGGTCTGCCAATGAAGATTCTGTATATCGTTGGAGACTCAATGGCAGCCAGTGGTATTATGATATGGGCGATAATACTCCCTTTTTATGTATTTTCGGGGATCAGGTAGAGTTTATAGTGAAGAATCCGCAGGAAAAAACAAGTGATACGCTGGAAAAAACAGTTGAAGGTCCTGTGTTTGACTCTTTCGGTATGTCTGCAATCACCCTGGCCTATAATGAGAATTTAGACGGGATTATGGATAATGGGGGACATATAGATGTGTGGGACGGGTCACGGTGGCAAACAATACATACCGTAAGCGGGTCAACAGTTCCCGGAGCTCCACGGTACAAATCATTCCGCAGGCAGGTCTCGATCCCTGCCAGATATGCCAGCCGGAACATGAAGCTCAGGTTCCGGCTCAAAGCTTTCTATTCCGACGGGTGGGCGTTTTTCGGTGGATGGTCGATTGATAATATACTGGTCACGGGCACTATTATCAGTGAGGCGGCATCTGCCATCACTACCGACACACAGTATCTGGGTCCGAATGCAACAGCTTATTTCTATGACCCGGCCAGTGAAAAGCTGATAGCAAAGATCAAAAACCTGTCCAGCCATGACTACGGCTGTACGGCAGTGTCCATCGACCGGGCAGGGGCAAACGAAACAGATTGGTTCAATCCTTATCATATTACAAAAAAAACTTTTAAAGTAACGCCTGCCAATGACGCTGCTGAGGGTCAGTATGAAATGACGCTGTATTACAAAGGGACTGAACTGCCTGTTTTTAACGGAACCAATATCAAATCGATGGGCCGTAGCCAGGGTGGCATTGGTACAGGTAACCTGCCTTCCACTTCTGTGGCCGAAGCCGTGATCAGTTGGGCGCTAAACTCCAGCTACGGATTCAGTGCTGTTTTTGGGGGCGGTTTTTCGGGGACTTCAGGCTTTGGCCTCTCGGATGCACCGGCAGTCAGGCCGGTTGCGCTGCGGATTAACAGCGGGGGTGATTATTTTATGGGTTCCCAAAACCACCTGTATTTGAAAGACCAGTACTATGATGGAAGTACCCATACTTCGGTAACTGACAATGATATTGCCGGTAGCACCGATGATGAGCTGTATAGAAACCAGCTCTGGGGGCCTGCATTCAGCTACCGGATCCCTGTGCAAAATGGCAAAATGCAAGTGGTGCTGCATTTTGCCGAAATCTACTGGGGCGTAGCCGGAAGGGGAGGTCCGGCTGGTGCCGGTAAACGCAGATTCCATGTCAATATTGAGGGCAGCCGGAAGCTGACAGATTACGATATTTATAGCAAAACAGGTGGTGCGTTGCGGGCCGGAACTGAAACTTTTACTATCACTGTTACGGACGGCATGCTCGATATCGACTTTCTTTCCGGAGCTGCCGACAACCCGATCATTGCCGCCATAGAAGTGGTTGCCACGGAAGCGAAACTGGAACCTGTGGCCGACGCAATGGTGCGTAATATTCCCAATGAATCTGTTAACTACGGAACCGCAGGCACGCTGGAAGTCAAGGCAGGCAGCCTGCCGTCCTATCAGCGCAAAACGTACCTGAAATTCCCACTGGCCGGTATTACCCAGGTCGGCTCTGCCAGACTGCGCTTATACGGCTCAAACATCCAGAACAGCACGGGCGTCAGTGTATCGGCATATGGCGTAGACAATAGTGATTGGACAGAAACAGGCATTAGTTGGGCCAATGCACCGGCCGGTTCCGGATCGGCACTGGGCTCGGTCAATGTGAACAATACGGCCAGATATTATGAAATTGATGTGACTTCCTTTGTACAGTCGCATTTGACAGGTGACGGAACGGTTAGTTTTTTATTGACCAACGCCACCAGTCAGAACAGTCTGCTGAGCTTTAACAGCCGTGAAAATACTGCAAATCCGCCTGAGCTGGTCATACTTCAGACAGCGGCACCTGCTGCACGGTCGGGAATACAGGATGATAAAGTGGTGGCAGATGATGGGCCGGTATCTACGCTGGTGTATCCTAACCCGGCCTCAAAACAGCTGACAGTAGAAGTTTCGGTGCTCCACCGCGGTAAGGTAAACCTTTGTCTAACTGGCCTGTCTGGCAATTCCTATCCTGTCAATGCTGTTGGTGAAGAAAATATACTTCGAGCAGATCTTTCTCCGCTTCATCTTCCACCAGGCATATATATACTCAATATCCATTCTGCTGTGCAGGACGAAGCTGTAAAACTGCTGATTACCGAGTGAGTTGTCCGGCATTGCAGCGGCTATAATACCTGTTGCAATGCCGGATAATTTTATCCTTGCAAATTTCCCATATCGGAATATTTATCATAGGCAGCTGACCTATGCAAAATGTCACTTTTATCGTTCTCAAGGACTGTTTTAGATCAATTTGTCAGGATTTTTATCCTCGCAAACGTAGCGGGTGAAATTTGTTTTACACAAAATGATTTTTCTCAGGAAAGGACATTTGCAACTGCTAAGGATTTTTCCTTTCAGCCAGTTTCTCTGCTTTGCTATGGTGCATCAACACAGCAGTTCATTTTCTTCGAGAATTTTGAATCAGCACTTAGGCTATGAAGCATGCTTCCAACAGCAGTCATTTTACAAATAGCAGGTATGCTTAAGTTCGTAAGCAAGTTAAAAGTAAATATGGTCCAATAGAAATAGTGGTTCCGCGAGATCGTGACAGATTTTTCTCTCCGCAGGTTCTTCCTGGCGGCGAGGTGTAATGGGCGACGCGGGTCGCCGCTCATATCTTTGAGATTATTTGAATTTGTGTAATAAAGTACAATTTTGAGGTAGGTGTTTGACAAGGGTGGGCAGCAGCCTGGGGTTCGCCTCTAACATATTTATATGACAAAAATTATATGCTAACTCTTGCTTAAACCATGGAAATCCGCGCGGTATAGTTTTTTTCTTGTATGCCTGAAGTTACAAAAATCAAGCTGTTTTGAAAGAAATTTGTGCTGTTTTTGTTTAAGTTCTGCATTAGCCACGTTGGTTAAAATGTACATTTATGAAGGCGGGTTGCTTTGCTAAAATGCGTCAAAGCAATCGCTTGCAAGCTTTTTGCATACATTGAACTTTCATTGGACTGTATTAAATTGTAAAAATCCGGAACATGCCAATTGCGGCTGGTAAAATTTGATCGACATATATCTGGCCATCTCTCCAGGCATAATAATTACAGGCATCCAGCACTATAGCTTCTGCGGGTAGACCGAAGATCGCCTCGCGTAAACCAGCAACGTTTTTAAGGGGAACAGCAAGGATAAGCACGTCCACTTCTGAGACCACCTCACTTAGATCCACGGCTTTGGCCCCGGTATTCATTTCAAATGTTTGCAGGGTATGCGGCCCTCTGGAATTGGCTACCTTCACGCTATGACCCACTTTATTTAATTGTGTCGCAAGGGCTTCCCCCACCAATCCTGCACCTATAATTCCGAATGTTTTTAGTTTCATTTTTTACAACAAAACTATTTTATAGAAACTATATATTTGTTATTCGTTACCAAAAGGAAAGTAACTATTTTACCGGGAAAGTTAGATATACCCCGGGAACGGTGCCTATGAGGAAACGTATGCCAGGACTTAACGAGGCTATGCAGTTGTTTTGCGGTAAGTGGATATTCTGCATTCTGCTAAAACTTAACGACTTCGGAGAAATGCGCTTTAGAGACCCGCAAGAACCAACCACCGGAATATCACCAAAGGTATTGTTGAAGGAATTACAGGACCTGGAAGGAAACTAAATGATCACCCGCACGGCTGGGAATATCAATCCCGTTACCGTTGTTAATGCGATCACTGAATATGCCATTCACGCAGAGCCAGGGATTGGGAAATACTTTATTATAAAAAGGGAAATCAAAATGATATTTTATTTACAAAGTAATCTGGAACTTGTATTCAGACGATGATTTTAGTACCATATTTTTTAATAAGGTCAGTTACTATAACTGATCATCCGAACTGTTTTCCCATCTGGTTATAAGGCAGCTTTTACCGTTGCTATTAATCGCCAATCTTCTAAGGCAGCCACTCGGTGATGCTCCGCTTCTTCCATATAAATGCGGCTTTCGCTTATTTTCCGGAAAGCCGCAAAACTGGGGTATTCTACCAGGGCAACGATGTCCCAGTGCTCGTCAGTTGGAGAAACCAGATGACCCACGACAGATCCAATGAAGTTTATTTGGATATCGGCTACATCCTCAGCAATAGCAGCCTTATTGAAAGCAGGGATATATCGACTTAAATAGGCTTCCTGACCAGAACAAGGAGCGTGGTCTTGTTCGCTGGCATAATAAGCTTTTGTTTTAAAACGAAGAAGGTTAAGCATTATAAAAGGAGTATTCTCCGGTATAGTATCTTCGGTCAATACAACCGCTTGATGGTTAATGATCGATGTTTTCATGATTTTTACCTTATGTTGAACAAAATTTGACGTGGTTACTTGTTCACCCTTGAAGTGTTTTGTGATTCTGTCGGTGTGTGTCCAAATTGTTTTTTGAAAGTGTAAGAAAAGTGCGACAAGGTTTCAAAACCTAATTCCAGATAAATATCAGATGGGCGTTTGTCCTTTTGTGTGATCAAAAAATGTGCTTGTTCTAATCGTTGTTTTTGTAACCATTTTTCAGGTGTTGCATCGAAGATTTTTACAAAATCCCGTTTGAATGAAGAAAGACTTCTTCCTGTCAGTTTTGCAAATTGTACCAACGGAACATTGTATGAAAAATGTCTGTACATATACGCCTCCAGATCAATCTTATTTGGTTCACTGAAATCAAACAGAAAATTCTTCAACACAGGATTGCGAAGCAATAACGCAATCACTTCGGTAGTTTTTGCTTGGGTCAATATTGGTGTCAGCTTTTCGGGTTGGTCAAAATACGGCATGAGCGATTCGAAATACCCTTTCATAAAAGCGTCATTTTCTAATATCAGAATGGGCTCACCAGTATAAATTCCGTTTGGTTTTACGTCATGTTCCAAACTGTATTTTTCCAATGTTTTTTGTTCTAAGAACACAGTGATAGTCGCAAATGGCTTTTGTCCGTCTGGTTTCTTTATTACTTTGAGCAATTGGTTTCTTCTAATCAAACACAAGGAACCTGTCGGATAGTTTACAACACCTTTGTCCGTATAATGATCTGCACTTCCCGAAGTGATTATGCCAAAATAATGTTCGTATACAAAAGGATCGTGGTCGAAATGTGTTTCGCTTTCACAAGCATACAAGATTATGTTCGGGTTAATTTGCTCTGGTTGCATAACGATCAAGATACTTTATTTTACCTGGCTCATGATTATTCTCTCCAACATTTTATCAGACAAAATTTTTCGTAAGAACAACATCGGTTTGGCCATATAACCGCCAACATACCTGGTTTTCGGTTTTTTTGCTTCAATACTTTCTTTAATCAATTTCGCAATCACAATCGGCCCGGGAACATTACCTGCCATTTGTGTAAATGATTTTTGAACAGCTGCCACCAATTCTCTGTATGCTGTTTGACCCGAAACGCGCATTAAGCTTTCAACAGCAATGTCTCCCCATTCTGATTTTGTGCCGCCCGGTTCAATCACTATGACGTCAATACCGAACTGTTTAACTTCTGATCGCATGGCATCGCTCAATGCTTCAATCGCAAATTTACTTGCGTGATACCAACCGCCAAACGGAAACGCGATTTTACCGCCAACCGAAGAAATATTTACGACTTTGCCATAGTTATTTTGTCGCATTTTAGGCAGCACTAATTGCGTTAAATGCATGGCACCAAATACGTTTACTTCCAACTGATATTTTGCATCCTGCATGGCTACATCTTCGATCGCACCGTACGAACCGAAACCTGCATTGTTTACCAATACGTCAATGCCACCAGCTTCCTTGAAAATCCGGTCAACACAAGCCATAACACTTTCATCTTTTGTAACGTCTAATGCGATAGGTTTAATGCCGTAATTTTCCAGGTCCTCCATTTTTTCTGTCCGGCGTGCCGCACCGTAAACATTGTAGCCGCTTTGTGCTAATAAAATCGCCGTTGCTCTTCCAATTCCTGCCGAAGCCCCTGTAACCAAAACTGTCTTTGCCATAATTATTGTAATTTTTATTAAGCAAAGTTAGTCATTGCGTGTCCGCGCAGGTTTCGTGAGACGTCCAAAGGGTTGTCTTGAAACGTCCAGGAGTTCGGATAGCACGGATTGGCCTGGTTTTGCGGCTTTTCTGTCTGATATTGTTTTTATGGCCTTCGTTTAGGATAAAGGTAACTCGTTAATCGGCGCATTTTCTTTACAAATATGCAATGCCTGTTTTGTATTGATGCATATGTATTTGAAGAGTACAATAAAAAATTTTCGTGTCAATATCAAGGAAGACTATTAATTAAAGGACTTTCTGAATGCTAATGGCGTTAAACGCGTTTTCGTTTTGAATAAAGTACTGAATGACTGCGGATGCCCAAAACCTAATTCGTATGCAATTTCACTGATCGATAAACTGGTAGTGGAAAGTTTTTCCTTTGCCATTTCTATGAGCTTGTTATGGATATGTTGCTGGGCATTTTGGCCGGTAAGTGAACGTAAGAGGTCACTAAGGTAACTAGGTGACAGGTTAAGCATGTTAGATAGATAAAGAACTGTTGGTATTCCCTGGTCCAGTGACTTCTCAGCAAAATAATCGTCCAGAATTTGCTCCATCTTTTGATAAATGTCGTTACTTACTGCCTTTCTTGTAATGAACTGGCGCTTATAAAAACGGTTTGCATAAGTGAGCAGCAGCTCAATCTGCGCAATAACAACGTCCTGGCTAAACTCATCAATCCGGCTATCCAATTCTTCCTCAATGATGCCGAAAATCGACATGATCGTTTTCTTCTCCCGATCAGATAAATGAAGCGCTTCATTGGCGGAATAGGAAAAAAAACCATAGGTTTTAATCTTCCTGGCCAGGGGATAGGTTAGAAAAAAGTCCGGATGGATGAGCAAAGTATATGGAGATTTATCGTTGATATTGTAACCATCAACGCTCCCAATGACCTGGTTTGGCGCTGCAAACAACAGACCACCTTCCCCAAAATCATATTCAGACTGGCCGTAGCGTAACTTTGTGGTGTGTGCTGTTTTATAAGAAATTTTATAAAATTTCAGCACATGCGGATTTGGGAAAATATGCAGTTTGTTCAGGAGGATCTCGCTTGTAGCGCCATCGATCAGGCTAATCAGGGGATGCACGGGCATCGGCAGGCCAAATGCCCTGTGCACATCTGATAAAGATTTCAATTGAAGATGGCCGTTATCTTTCTCTTTCATCTTACAAATTTAATACTATGAACTTTGAATTGGCGGGCAAGTGATTTTTTCTTAAAGATCTTTTAATCAGGCTGGTTACTGTGATGTCCTAAACGGGTCAGCGGAGTTTTACAGACCCTTCATTTGGCTGTATATGGATAAGCGATTTGGTATCTTTCCATAATTTCACAGCCCTCTGCTCGTCATAGGACAATTTGGAAGACCGCCTTTCTGTCAATTTGCCGTCGTTAGTCTGGAAATATTTTCCTGAACCGCTGGCATATTCGGGGTCGGCAGTGACCCTGGCAAGACATTCTCCCGAAAATTTAATATCGCCAATAGTCACTCCACTCTTTTTCATCACCCATGACATAAATGCACTGCCCGCCAGCCACTGCACAGGCTTTGGCATGTTCCTCAAAAATCCGGTTCCGGATGTAGCTCCGGGGTCAAAAGCTATGGATGAGATCAGAGAGCCTGCTTTTCGCAGACGCCTATCCAGTTCGTAGGCATAAAGTATCATATACAACTTCGAAGTCGCATAGAGCTTTCCTCTGGAAACGGGTTTTGCTCCATCTTTGCCTGTATTTGCAAGTCCAATTGCGTCATGTCCATCGGCAATACCCATCATTTTTCCGTCTGCTGTATCAGGGTCGTGCGTACCACTGGCAGTAAAAACAATCCGGCCGTTATCTGCCATGCAATCTAGAAGCAATTCTAACAATAGCACATGTCCCAGATAATTTGTTGCAAGGGTTTCTTCATAACCATCAACAGTATAGGTTGGTGCCCCGCCTAACCGGACACCCGCATTACAGATGATTGCTTGCAATTTATCAACTTCTCCCTTTTCTATCATTTCCCGGCAGTACAGGGCACCTGACCTTACAGAAGTCAAAGATGAAGTATCCATAGCCAGTACACTTACCTTTACTCCATAGGATTTGATCAGTTCCTTTGCAAAGTTCTCCATCGGCCCTGGGCTGCGGCCTGCCAGGATCAGATTGTAATTATATGTCGAGGCGAGAATTTTGCAGCATTCGATGCCGATACCGCTGTGTCCGCCTGTGATAAGGATTGTAGGCATATCAATTCGTTTAAATTTTTAAATGGTTTTTAAAACCTGTATTAATTGCAATACAAAATTCGCCTTGTAAAGCCTGTAAGTTTTAAGCTGATTGAGGTTTTATGTAGGCAAAATGAAGATGTTGCTTCATAAACATGCTGTTGGATGAACCTACACCGGTACATCAGGTCGCTCCGGGCAGAAGAATGTTCCTCTTTAAAGTTGTTTATATTACAGGATAAAGTCTCCATTTTTTTAGTTTACCCCAATATTAATGAATGGGAAATGCAAGGGCAGAACGTGTAATACATGCACTTTAATTAAACGGTGTTTGGGCTTTACAACAAAGTCCTGTAATACAAATTTCAGGAAATTTGTATTCTCATATTATAAAGCAAAAGATGAAGCAAACAGAAAAGGAGACCGTGCTGGTAACAGGCGGCTCAGGATATGTAGGAAGTTACTGCATACTACAATTATTAAGGGCGGGTTATAACGTGAAGACAACCATCCGCTCTATGCATAAAAAGGGCGAACTACTGAAAAAAATTCGGGCAGCAGGGGCAGTGAATACGGAGAATCTCACTTTTTTTGAAGCGGATCTCAACGACGACAGAGGCTGGGCAGACGCTGTCAAAAATTGCGTCTATGTGCTCCATGTTGCCTCACCGTTTCCTGCAAGTACCCCCAAAGACGAAAATGAACTGATTATTCCAGCGAGAGACGGGGCGCTGCGGGTATTGAAAGCAGCAAGAAACGCCGGAGTAAAAAGGGTTGTGCTGACCTCGTCATTTGCTGCGATTGGATATAGTATCGACAAAACAAACCATATATTTACAGAAACAGACTGGACCGACCCGCTGGCACCCATTGCACCCTACATCAGGTCCAAGACGGTTGCCGAACTTGCTGCCTGGGATTTTGTCAGGAGCGAAGGTGGCGATCTGGAGCTCTCCGTAATCAATCCTGTCGGCATATTCGGGCCTGTACTCGGACACAGTTACTCTGCTTCAATAGAATTGGTAAAAGGGATTATGAAAGGAGATATTAAAGAAAATTCACTGTTTACATTTGGTGTGGTGGATGTGCGTGACGTTGCTGATATTCACATCACTGCCATGAAACACCCGGGTGCTGCCGGCGAACGTTTTTTGGCCACTTCGGATGGTGCAATGAGTTTTTATGATATAGCACAAATAATCAAGAAGCAGCGCAGTGAAATCGCCGTATCTGTTGCTGAAATGATCCGGACTTCCCCTGATTTATATGTAAATTTGTCTAACGAAAAGGCAGGAAAAGTTTTGAACTGGTTTCCTCGAACAAAAGAAGAAGCGATCCTGGCTTCCGTTGACAGTATATCAGAACTGGAAAAATCAAAATCAACTAACTGATATTTTGATAGAACAAGTCATAAAAAGAAGCTGCTACGACTGTATTAAAACGGATGGAGAGAACCTGTTGCGTCAGTTCGTTTTTGGCTACCAGCAGGCTGGTTCTCTCCAGGTTTATGACGGTAAAAAGACCATCTCTTTTGGAGAGGGATCTTTTTGGCTTGCTGTAAAAAACAGGGTTGCCCGGTTCACAAAAACGCCGCCTGCAAATGGTGAATTCAAATCGGTCTCCATTACTTTTAATGATGAAACTTTGCGTCAGTTCAGTAAAAATCAGGACAAGGTTTCAGCTACAAAAATAGATGCTCCGCCTATAATTATTCTGAAAGAAGACAATCTCTACAACCACTTTTTCAAGTCGTTAGAAGCATTTGACGGTTTTACATACACCGATACAAAACCGGCGGTGGAACGTAAACTCATTGAAGCGTTGGTAGTACTTTTAAAAGTACAGCCCGAGCTAAAAGAAATCCTTTTCGATTTTGAAGAGCCACACAAAATTGGTCTTGCTGCTTTTATGGAAGAGAATTATAAATTCAATCTGCCCATGTCTCAGTTTGCATATCTTACCGGTCGCAGCTTGTCGTCATTTAAACGCGACTTTCGGAAGATTTACCAAAATACGCCTGCAAAATGGCTGCAGAAGAAACGACTGGAAGCAGCGTATTTTTTGATTAAGGAAAAGAATCGCTCACCATCTGAGGTATACATAGAGCTTGGTTTTGAAGACCTTTCACACTTTTCTTATGTGTTTAAAAAACAATTCTCAGTAAATCCGTCTGCACTGGCAAAGCATTTCCTCATCGAATGAGCCAGGCTAAATTATCATGCAGTATGTCCTTATTGCGAGATTTTATCTTATAAAAACTTTATATTCATATAGTTATATAAAATTATCGCCCCGAATTTTCAAAATCTTTTTTATTGTATTTGCTGAGGAATGATACCATAGCAAGATTCTATCCGGACCAAGGAACTTAATTGTTTTACCGATCGTTCGGTAAGTAAATAGATTTATATGGCGCTCCCAAAAGTTGATCCGGATATTGTTATAGAAAGGCTGATGCACGTATTCCGGTCGGTTGGGTATGATGGTGCGAGCCTGGCTGAGCTTTCAGCTTCAACAGGCCTGAAGAAGGCAAGTTTGTATCATCGGTTCCCGGAAGGCAAGGTTGGAATGGCAAATGCAGTCCTTGATTATGTAGGCGGATGGAGTGATAGCCAAATCTCCGGAGTTCTTTTTTCATCAGATCCGGCACCTGAACGCATGGATGCGGTACTAAATTCAATTAATATCCTTTATGAAGGCGGTCGGTTGGCTTGCATCCTTCGTGCTATGGGAAACGGGACAGCTGAGGAGATTTTCAGGGACAAAATTGATGATATGTTTCAAAGGTGGATAACAGCTTTTACCCATCTTGCAACAGACCTGGGCCACGACTCCCATGAAGCAGAAAGGCTCGGCGAGTCTGCCCTCATTAAAATACAGGGTTCATTGATACTTGCCCGGAGCATGCGGAAACCGGAGTTATTCCAGAAGGCATTAAACGATATTAAAACAGATTTTCTTACATAACAGCAGGCCGAATTAAACGGTACCTGCATTAAACTTTAAAAAAAATGAAAATGAATGAATTGTTTGATGAAGCTCCATTTGTTAATGAGGAGTGTGGCGATACCATGTGGAATGATGAAAATTTGAATCCACCAAAAAGTGACAGCGGGAAGAGTCTGCCGGAGGAAGGTATAAAATCAGAAGCCGAACAGGATTCTTCGGCTTCCGGCAGCAGGTGAAAGCATCAGCCGGTTTTATTGGATTTTAAATAAAATATTAAAACTAACTTCATTATGGCACGGAACTATGCATCTGTGGCATTCACTACGGAAGTGAAAGCGCTGCAGGAAAGATACGGGAGCCGCAAGGCCTATGCCCACCTCGAAGAGAAAGTTTCAAAAACCGAACTAACGGACTTTGAAAAGCATTTCATTCAAAATCGCGACAGCTGTTATATTGCAAGTACCGGCGAAAATGGATTTCCCTATATCCAGCATAGAGGAGGAGAGAAGGGGTTTCTTCGTACGATTGATCTGGTTACGTTAGGCTTTGCGGACTTGCGTGGCAACAGGCAATACATTTCGGTGGGCAATACGGTCACCAATCCCAAAGTTTCCCTTATCCTGATGGATTATGCGCATCAGGCACGTTTAAAGATTTATGCCGAAGCAGAAACGGTAGAAATTGCCGGACGTCCGGATTTAGCAGATTTAGTCATCCCGCAGGGCTATGAAGGCATTGCGGAACGTATTGTTCTGCTTCATATAATAGCCTTTGACTGGAACTGTCCAAAGTACATCACACCTCGTTACACCACGGAAGAAATCAACGAGATGCTGGCACCACTTCAGGAACATGTCAGGGAATTAGAATCAGAAGTCAGCCGGCTCAAAAAAGATCAGCAAACTGCTGATAGCGTATAGTTTTAAAACTTGCACCAGGCAGTGATGACTGAGTTTGTGAAATGGGTTTTACCAACCTGCTTATCCCGGCTTTTTATAAAAATGCGGGTCAAAACCTGTTTTCTTTACCTGGCCGGCAAATTATCAGGTAAACCTGGATGGGTTTACAACAATCGAAGCTTAAACTGTGCCGCCAGCCAGGTCTTCTTTTCACTGCCTAAATCCTGTTGTATTTTACGGTGAAATATTACCGGCAAACTGACTAAAATCGATACATTATTCAGTAAGTACACCAGTGAAGGTGTAAACCAAACCTGATTTTGGAATAAAAGTAAAACCCTGTTTTGGAATAAGCTTTGTTTATTTCGGTTTGTTGTTTGGCAGGTTCAGCAACTTCATCGCATTCTTGTTATAGATTTTTTCCAAAACTTCATCGGGAAGATGCAGCCCGTAGATCATCCAGCGGCCCTGCATATGGCCGGTTTCCCAAGGGTCGATGTATTCGTCTTCCGTTTCTAAAAAGCGGTAGTACATTTTGTACACACTGTAACTTGGGGTCAGGTCTGTACCAAATAGAATGCGGTCCTGGTATTTGATCATGAACTTCCGGGCCGTATAAGGCTGCCGGCCCAACTCGCTGATCCGGGCTCCTATCTCGGTGTAAAAATTTGGATACTGGTCGAGCCACAATGCTACGCGACCAAGTTCTTCAGGCATATTGGAAACGTGTGCGCCAACGAAGATTGTTTTCGAATGTTTTTCCAAAACGCGGTTTCTTTGCTGGATAATGACTTCTTTGTCAGGATACTGATCTCCATAGAAGGACCAATCCGGATGCACGCCCAGCTCATCGTACCTTTCGTTATGCTCGTCCAGCGGGGTGAAAAAAGCCTTCGGATCAGAGACGTGGATCAGTACAGGGATGCCCAGCTCGCCGCATTTCGCCCAGATCGGATCCAGTCTCGGATCATCAACCGGCACTACTTTTCCGGATCTGTCTTTTACGGTCAGACCCAGCTGTTTAAAAACCTTGACCCCTCTGGCACCCAATTTTACTGCTTCTTCGAGCCGTTTTGCTTCATTAATGCCAAAATTCGCTTCGTCAATGCGGTCCCATTCCGGTGCAAAAAATACCATAAACCGGTCACCGGGAACGCTTTGTGATTTTTTCAAATGCTCGCGGTAGAAAAAATCCTTCGAATGCCCGTCCAGGCTCACGGCCATTCTTACATTCGCTTTGTCCATTTCTTCGATATATTTTTCAGTATCGTCCAGTTTTCCAAGATGGTTGTGAAAGTCGATCACTGCAAACCTGGGTTTAAGGACTTCATGCCGTGCAACAACCAGTTGTGATTTAGGCTTCCAGTCGATCAGTTTCAATGCACCTTTTTCCTGCGCTTTCAATGTGAATGCAGAAACAAGGCAAATGGCGAGCAGGCAGGCCAGTTTTTTAGGGTCTGGTAAAATTGGCATAGGGAATTTCTGGTTTGAATTATCATCAGGTTTTTCACCCGTCAGCCTGTGTAAGGGGCTGGTAATAGCTTTGTTAAACCTTCATGGGACAAATATGTTCAAAAAATCCGAAAACTTTCGTTTTCTTGTGTTTATCTTTAAAATTTCTTTCAAAAAGCTATCTTTATTGAGAAAATTTACTAAAATTGAAGTAATTGACAAGATTTTATATTAAATAACATGTTATTACTTTCGTTACCTTTGTTTTTAATTTTAAGAGGTGCCTGAATAAAATATATAATATTGCCGATCGAAGAACCTCTTCTAATTTAATGATTTTTCGGTGCAGTGAGGTTAAGGTACCAGTATCAGAATATCCATTTTTAGCAACCGGGATTTAAACAGGTCCGTTTTGTATCTGAGGATAAATTTTTTGAGTGGCAAGCCCCAGCGGTGTTGTATGTAAATGTTGATATGTCTTCGAAAGCAAAACTAAATAAGCGGACAAAAACTTTTAGCGGCTGTTCTTTATTGGGCTCTAATTATGTATTGATGGTTCCACCAATTTTGCATTAGAAATTGGGTCGCTACCGGATACTGGCGCTGAAAATAGCCACTGTTGATTGTCCAAAAGCATGTCCTTTTGTGGTACCGGAACGTTACCTGTCTGTTTACAACAATCATCCATGGCATGAAGAGTTTATCATGAAATTCTATTTTGCCGCCAAAAGTGTTACCAATTCTGAATCTCAGGGTTTTGGTTTGGACAACAGTTCTGTGAAGGCCGAAAAAGTGCCTCTGGTCATCAAGGCAAACGATCAGATCAGAATGAGCAGGGTGTATATATAGCTTTTATCCAACATTTTTCTGGCCTATCATAATGATAAATCCTTATCAATATGATAGGCCAGATTTTTATCTATACTTTCAGAACATCCGTAAAAAAACTTATAAGTAATTGAATGATATAAGTTTATAAAATCATGGATTGTTGATTAAATTCAGGGCACAGGTTTAGTCGCATCGAGTTAGTCTTTCAACTCAAAGTAAATTTTAACTTAATGAGCCATGTTTTTTATTACAATTGGAATCCTGATAGCCTTTGCTGGTTTTGCTTTCTCTAAATCTCCGTTCAATATATCGCGTTATGCCCCTGTGTTAACAATTACAGGCGCTGCTTTCGCTATTCTTGGCATTCTTTCTTCTGGCATCCGGCAGATTGATGCTGGCACGATTGGTGTCCAGTCACTTTTTGGAAAGGTAAGCCCGGATGTACTTGAAAACGGGCTCCACTTTGTAAACCCGCTCGCCGAAGTTACCATATTTGATACCAAGACCCAGAATTACACCATGTCTGCCCAGCATAGTGAAGGTGAGATCAAGGGCGATGATGCGATCCGGGTGCTATCAGCTGACGGGCTGGAAGTTGTGATCGACCTGACTGTTTTGTACAAGATCATGCCTGATAAGGCGCCTGCCATCTACAAAGGTATTGGGGCGGATTATAAGGATAAAATTGTCAGACCGGTCACCCGGACCCGCATCCGCGACAACGCCGTCTACTATGATGCAGTCGCACTGTATTCCAGGAAAAGAGACGAGTTTCAAAGCCGGATCTATCAGACCATTGACAAAGATTTTAAAAGCCGCGGGCTGATCCTCGAACAGCTCCTGATCCGCAATATCAACTTGCCTGAATCGGTCAAGAAGACCATTGAATCCAAGATTAACGCTGAGCAGGATGCACAGAAAATGGAGTTTGTACTGCAAAAGGAAAAACAGGAAGCCGAACGTAAGCGCGTTGAAGCAAGGGGTATTGCTGATTATCAGACCATCATTGCCCTTAGCCTGACAGACCGTCAGCTGCAATACGAAAGCATCAAAGCCCAGAAAGAACTGGCCGCATCTTCGAATGCCAAAATCGTAGTACTGGGTGGCAAAGGAAGTGTTCCCTTGATCCTGAATGAAAAGTAGAGAAGTATCTTAATCAGAAAACACACCAGAATTGAAAACAGTATTGATCATTGACGATGAAGATAAACTTCGCAGTTTATTATCCAGAATAATTAAGGCAGAAAGCTATGAGGTCCTGGAAGCGGCCGATAACAGGTCTGCCATGAAACTGATCGAAAACCAGGAAATCGATGCAGTTCTCTGCGACGTAAAACTGCCGGATGGCAACGGTGTGGAGATGATCCCGCTTCTAAGGGCCAAAAACCCGCTGGCTGAAATCATTCTTTTGACCGCATACGGCAATATTGCAGATGGTGTGCAGGCCATTAAAAATGGTGCCATGGATTATATCGTAAAAGGAAACGATAATGATAAAATTATCCCGTTGCTTAACAGGGCCGTAGAAAAGGCACATCTGCAAAAGAAATTGCACAGGCTTGAGAGTATTGTATCTAAAAGGTTCTCTTTTGATGCCATTATAGGTAAATCGGCGTCTTTTTTAAAAGCGGTAGAACTGGCAAAAAAGGTAGCACCCACTGAGGCACCCGTACTGTTAACCGGTGAAACAGGCACCGGAAAAGAAGTTTTTGCACAGGCGATCCATTACGGCAGCGGCAGGGCGGATAAAAACCTGGTAGCGCTGAATTGCAGTACTTTCAGCCGGGAAATTCTGGAAAGTGAGTTGTTTGGATACAAACAAGGTGCTTTTACGGGTGCTGCCAAAGACAAAAAAGGACTGCTGGAGGAAGCGCATAACGGCACATTGTTTCTGGATGAGATCGGGGAGCTGCCACTGGAACTCCAGGCCAAACTGCTCAGGGTACTCGAAACGCATGAATTCATTAAACTGGGTGATACCAAACCAGTCAGATCCAATTTCCGGCTGATCGCGGCCACAAACAGGGATTTAAAAATGGAATCGGAACAGAAGCGGTTCCGGTCAGACCTGTATTTCCGGTTAAACGTTTTTCAGGTGCAGATTCCTCCGCTGCGGGAAAGGGTAAAGGATATCTCTGTCCTGGCCACGTATTTTGCCAGTCATTTTGCGGAGCAAACCAATAAAAAGGATCTGAAATACTCCAGGGAATTTCTAAAAAGGCTTGAAACCTACGAATGGCGGGGAAATATCCGCGAGCTCAAAAATGTGATTGAAAGAGCCGTTATTATCAGTGACGGAATATTGGAACCTGAAAGCCTTCCTTTTGAAGTGCAGCAGTCTGTACCTGTTAAAAGCCCGCAACTGTCAGCGTTCTCTTTGGAAAGTGTTGAAAAGCTGCATATCCAGAAAGTGCTCAATTATAGCAAAGGAAACAAAGCCGAAACCGCCAGGCTGCTTGAAATCGGGATTGCTACATTATACCGAAAGATTGAAGAGTACGGGATCAGATTTTAAAGAACATAAACCTTCTGACATCCATCCATTTTGATAAGACCCTATCATATTGATAGGGTCTTTTTTATTTAAAAAACAACATTAAAATAAGTAATTATCTATTAATCAGCACATTATAAATTATCTGGCTAACGAGGAACACGTTTGGTATAAACCCTGACAGATATAAATGAGCAAACAATGAAAAAGGGTAATAACGATAGTGTTTACAATCAAATGCAGCGGATGGCTGAGCTTACTGTAACGATGGTTTTAGCTGGCAAGATGGTCCGTGCCAAAAGACTTCTTGAGTCAGCAGAAAAGCTATTTTTAAATGGCGACTACCGATCCAGGAATGCGGTGTCCAATGTGTATGTATACGATGTTTCGACGCTTTTAGAGCTGCATCATTATAATGTTCATACGCTTCTTCCCATCGGCCTTCAAAAAGAATATATCAAACAAATCAATGCGTTTTAATAATCAATTTAACACCATATCCAATGATGACAATCCTCTTAGTGGCAGCCGGCAGTTTGTGCTTCCTGCTTTTTTACAAAACCGTTCAATTCTTCGAAAAAATCTAACACCATGGCAGCTCTATTCATTATTGCAATCGGTGTTTTTGGCTACATCTGTTATGTGCTGATCAAACCTGAAAAATTTTAATCCGAATAAATTTTCGATTTATCCCGATCGAATTAAAAAACTAAAAAAATGAACACTGAATTATTAGGAATCATTGCCATGTTTGCCCTGACGGTTGCCCTCGCAATCCCGTTCGGTAAGTACATCGCAAAAGTTTATGCAGGAGAGAAGACATTTCTTGACCCCGTTTTCAATCCCATTGAAAAAATGTTTTACTGGTTAAGCGGAATTGATGCGAAAGCGGAAATGAACTGGAAACAGCATATGTATGCGCTGTTAACCATTAACTTTGTATGGTTTTTGCTCGGCATGCTCGTGCTGATGAATCAAAGCTGGTTACCACTTAACCCGGATGGAAATCCTAATCAAACTGCGGATCTGGCCTTTAACACCAGTATATCTTTTGTAGTGAACTGTAATTTACAGCATTATTCTGGGGAGTCCGGTGTAAGTTATCTTTCGCAGCTGTTTCTGATGTTTTTGCAGTTTGTAACAGCGGCCGTTGGTCTGGCAGCAGCCGCAGTACTGTTTATCGCACTTAAAGACCGTACGACTGATAAGCTGGGTAATTTTTATGATCTTTTCCTGAAATCCTGTACACGTATATTGTTTCCGATTTCTGTACTGATCGCGGTAATTTTGATGTTTAACGGAACACCAATGACTTTTGATGGCAAAGATACCATCGTCAGCATGCAGGGTGATACAGTCGGCGTTTCCACAGGGCCGGTTGCGGCTTTTGTGGCAATTAAACATGTGGGAACAAATGGGGGCGGATTCTTTGGTGCTAACTCAGCCCATCCGCTGGAAAATCCCAATTACCTGACCAACATGACTGAAATGTTTGCGCAGATGATCATTCCCCTGGCTATGGTTTTTGCATTTGGTTACTTTTTAAGAAGAAAAAAATGGCATGGATGATCTTTGGGGTCATGACCATCGGCTTTTTAGTACTTACGGTACCGACCATTATCTGGGAAAATGGTGGTAACCCTGCTATCACGGCCATGGGAATTGACAACAGTTCAGGGGCAATGGAAGGCAAGGAAGTCCGCTTCGGCAGTACCGCATCTGCATTCTGGAGTATAGCGACCACAGTTATTTCAACTGGATCTGTCAATGCTATGCATGATAGTACAATGCCACTTTCTGGCATGATGCAGCTGCTCTCCATGATGACCAACGCCTTTTACGGAGGATGTGGTGCCGGAATTCTTAACTTCTTTGTCTTTATTATCCTCGCTGTATTTATTAGCGGGCTGATGGTGGGAAGGACTCCGGAGTTTTTAGGTAAGAAGATAGAAGCCAGAGAAATGAAGATTGCAATGATCGTTGCGCTGTTTCATCCGTTGTTGATTCTGGCAGGAACCGCATTGGCAGCATCCTTTCCGGAAATTACATCACCTAACTTAAATAATCCGGGCTTCCACGGTTTCAGCGAAATGCTCTACGAATATACCTCATCGTCAGCCAATAATGGAAGTGGTTTTGAAGGCTTAGGCGATAATAATCCCTGGTGGAATATTACAACGGGTTTTGTTCTTATTCTTTCCCGTTTCCTTCCAATCATAGGTCCCGTTGCGATTGCAGGCCTGATGGCCAACAAGAAATTCATCCCTGAAAGTGCAGGTACGCTGCGCACGGATTCAGGCACATTCGGGATCATGGTACTGGCAGTGATTGTGATCATTACCGCGCTGTCATTCTTCCCTGCTCTTACACTGGGTCCAATTGCCGAATATTTCAGCATGCGTTAACAGCGATAAAGGAATCTGTGTCACAATATTTCATATAAACGGCAGTCAGCAGATGACCGTACGACGGACCGCAGCTAACAGCCAATAGATAATACCAAAACAATGAAAAATCAAAATGCTTCCTTATTTCAAAAGGAACTGGTCAATGAGGCTTTAAAGCAGTCATTTATCAAATTGAACCCCAAAATCATGTTTCGTAACCCGGTGATGTTCACCGTGGAGATTGGAACGTTCGTCATGCTGATCGTAAGCTTATGGGTGCTTACCGGAGAAAAATCACAGGGCAGTTTCGCTTATAACTTTGTCGTTTTTCTTGTGCTTTTGCTGACTTTGCTTTTTGCCAATTTTGCGGAAGGCATTGCAGAGGCAAGGGGAAAAGCCCAGGCAGACAGTCTTCGCAAAACCAGGGAAGAAACTCCTGCCAAACTGGTGATCGACAACAAACAGGGTTTCAGTGTAGAAACAAAAAGTGTGATGTCAGCCTCGATGAAAAAAGGGGATATTTTTATTTGTGAAGCGGGAGATAATATCCCAACGGACGGCGAGATCATCGAAGGGCTTGCGACCATTGATGAAAGTGCAATCACAGGTGAATCTGCCCCGGTCATACGTGAAGCAGGTGGAGACAAAAGCAGTGTGACTGGCGGAACCAAGGTGCTGTCAGACCGGATCAAAGTCATGGTGACAACAGCACCGGGCGAGAGTTTTCTGGATAAAATGATCGCATTGGTAGAAGGGGCAAGCCGCCAGAAAACACCCAATGAAATTGCCCTTACGATCCTTTTGGCAGGTTTTACGCTGGTCTTTATCATCGTTTGTATAACGCTTAAACCCTTTGCAGACTTTGCCAATACGCCTATTACCATTGCTGCTTTTATTTCCCTTTTTGTTTGTCTGATCCCGACTACCATTGGCGGTCTGCTGTCTGCGATCGGGATTGCGGGCATGGACAGGGCGCTGCGTGCGAACGTGATTACCAAATCAGGGAAAGCGGTTGAAACGGCAGGTGATATAGATGTGCTTCTTTTGGATAAAACGGGCACAATTACGATCGGTAACAGAAAGGCAACCCATTTTTATGCTGCCAAAGGAGTGACGGATAACCACTTTATTAAATGCGCGGTTTTAAGCTCGATTGCAGATGAAACACCGGAAGGTAAATCAATCCTGGAACTGGCAAACCTGAACCCGTCAAGCTACAATAATCTTAATAACCCGGTATTTATAAAATTTACCGCTGAGACCAGAAGCTCGGGCGTTGATTTCGACCAGACCCGTATACGTAAAGGTGCTTTCGATTCGATCAAAAACCTGGCAGTCGATGCGGGCAATAAATTCCCGTCAGATATTGAGCAATCAGTAAAGGATATATCCAGCAATGGAGGAACACCGCTGGTGGTTTCGGAAAATGAAAAAGTCCTGGGTGTGATCGAATTGCAGGATATTATCAAAACGGGTATCAGTGAACGTTTCGAACGTCTACGCAAGATGGGTGTAAAAACGGTGATGGTAACCGGGGACAATCCATTGACAGCTAAGTTTATCGCTGAAAAAGCTGGCGTTGATGATTTTATTGCCGAAGCCAAACCGGAAGATAAAATGAACTACATCAAACGTGAACAGGAAAGCGGTAAGCTGGTGGCGATGATGGGGGATGGTACCAATGACGCACCTGCTTTGGCACAAGCTGACGTTGGCGTAGCCATGAACAGCGGAACGCAGGCAGCCAAAGAAGCCGGTAACATGGTGGATCTGGATAATGATCCGACCAAACTGATTGAAATTGTGGAGATCGGCAAACAGCTTTTGATGACACGCGGAACACTGACAACTTTCTCAATTGCCAATGACGTGGCCAAGTACTTTGCCATTATTCCAGCCCTGTTTATCGCATCAATCCCTGCTTTGAAAGGCTTGAATATCATGAATCTGAACAGCCCGGAAAGTGCGATCCTGTCTGCTGTGATCTTTAATGCGATCATCATCCCGATCCTGATACCGCTTGCCTTGAAAGGAGTTACCTACAAACCGATCGGTGCGAGTGCACTGCTGAGAAGAAACCTTTTTATTTATGGTCTGGGCGGAGTAATCGTTCCTTTTATCGGGATCAAAATCATAGACATCGTGGTCAGTTTCTGGATATAGGCCCATTTTCTTAACCGCATTCATTTTAAATACAAATAGGACGAAAGTCAAAAGCAATGAAAACGAACATCTTTCCCGCAATTAAATTAACGATCATTACCCTTGTTTTCTTTGCAGGGGTTTACACGGCCATCATCTGGGGAGTGGCCCAGCTTGCTCCAAACGGAGGTAAGGGCGATGTGGTAACAGTCGGTGATAAAAAGTATTATACCAATATCGGCCAGACCTTTACCCAGGACAAATATTTCTATTCCCGTCCGTCTGCAGTTGGTTATAATTCGGCCGGTAGCGGTGGCAGTAACAAAGGGCCATCCAACCCGGATTATCTGGCGACAGTTCAGGCAAGGATCGATACCTTTTTGCTGCATAACCCCGGTGTTGAGAAAAAGGATATTCCAGTTGAGCTCGTTACTGCCAGTGGCAGCGGGCTTGATCCGGACATTACTTCTAAATCAGCTTTGGTACAAGTAAAAAGAATTGCCTCAATCCGGAAAGTGTCTCCGCAAACAGTTGAACAACTGATCGCGAAAAACACCGAAGGGCCACTGCTGGGTATGTTCGGGCCGGAGAAAATCAATGTATTAAAACTCAATATTGCCCTTGACGAGTTGAAATAAAGAAAGAGACCGGCCATCACCTGTAACGACGCGGTGGCCGGCGACTTTAACAGCGTCGTTACATTTTATTTTCCAGTACAGTACGAATGAAAAATTTTCTTTTAAGTGCGTTAGGTTTTGCAGTTCTGCAACCCACATTTGCACAGGACTCAACACAAACAAAAAATCCATTGGCCATCAGCGGTTATGTAGAAGCGTATTATAACCATGATTTTAACCGGCCCGGAAGCAATACAATACCTGGTTTTTTGTACAATTTCAACCGGGCAAATGAAGTGAATCTGAACCTGGCTTTTATCAGGGCCAATTATTCCGCAGACCGCGTCAGGGCTAACGTGTCTCTTGCAGCAGGAACCTACATGAATGCCAATTACAGTGCAGAGCCTGGTGTTTTAAAGAATATTTATGAAGCTAATATCGGTGTGAAACTCTCACAAAAAACCAATATTTGGCTTGATGCCGGGATCATGCCTTCGCATATTGGTTTTGAAAGTGCCATTGGAAAAGACAACTGGACATTAAGCCGGAGCCTTTTGGCAGAGAATTCACCTTACTTTGAATCGGGCGTCAAACTGGGCTTTACAAGCAAAGACGAGAAGCTATATCTTTCAGCCATGTATCTGAATGGCTGGCAAAGAATCCAGAGAGTGGATGGCAATTCAACTCCTGGTTTTGGTACGCAGATTACCTATAAACCAACTGGCACAACAACCTTAAATTACAGCACATTTATCGGTAACGACAAACCGGATAGTTTAAAACAAATGCGTTATTTTCATAATGTCTATGGCATATTCCAGTTAACGCAAAAATTTGGCCTGACAGCCGGATTTGATTTTGGATCTGAAAAGAAAGCCGAAGGCAGCAGCGGTAGCAATACCTGGTATACACCTGTGCTGATTGCCAGTTTTGCACCAACTGAAAAAATCCGTATTGCAGCAAGAGGAGAATATTATGCAGATAAAAGCGGTGTAGTCATCAGCACGGGTACGCCTAACGGTTTTAAAACGTTTGGATACTCGCTGAATTTTGATTACCTGCCCGTAGAGAATGTCGTTTGGCGTGTTGAAGCAAAAGGCTTCCACAGTAAAGACGCAATTTTCACCCATGACGATTCGGCCAAAAGCCAGAATTACTTTTTAACCACATCCATTGCATTATCATTTTAGATGACTGAAAAGGAAAACCACGTAAAACATTTTCTGGATCTGATCCAGCAGTCCCGCAGGGGCAAGTTTAAAATCTACATCGGTATGAGCGCTGGTGTGGGCAAAACTTACCGGATGCTGCAGGAAGCGCATACACTGATGCGGAATGGTATTGATGTCAAGATCGGCTACATTGAGACCCATAACAGAAAGGAAACGCACGATCTGCTGGAAGGCCTGCCGGTGATACCCCGCAGGAAACTGTTTTACAAAGGAAAGGAGTTGGAAGAACTTGATATTCAGGCCGTGATCAGTTTACGGCCTGAAATTGTCATTATTGACGAACTGGCGCACACCAACATTGAAGGAAGCAAAAATGACAAACGCTGGCAGGATGTAATGGAAATCCTGGATGCAGGTATCAATGTGATCAGCGCTGTAAATATCCAGCATATTGAAAGTCTGAATGAAGAAGTAAAGGATATCACCGGTGTTGAAGTCAAGGAGCGGATACCGGACAGTGTACTGGCAGCTGCTGACGAAGTAGTAAATATTGACCTGACAGCAGACGAGCTGATCACCCGTCTGAAAGATGGCAAAATTTATGCGCCGGAAAAAGTACCGACCGCACTTGGCAATTTTTTTACATCCAATAATATACTGCAGCTGCGCGAACTGGCTCTAAAAGAAGTGGCCAGCCAGGTGGTGCGGAAGGTGGAAACCCAGATATCGTCGCGTGGGCTTACGGCTTTGAAACCTAACCGGTTTATGGCCTGCATCAGCAGTAATGCAGTAACGGCTAAAAATGTGATCCGTAAAACAGCACGTCTGGCCAGTTACTATAACAGTCCCTGGATCCTTTTGTATGTGCAGACACCCAGCGAGAACAAAGATAAAATTGCCCTGGACAAACAGCGGCATCTGATCAATAACTTCAAGCTGGCGACTGAACTGGGTGGTGAGATCATCCGGGTAGAAAGCCCGCATGTTTCAAAGGTGATAATGGAGGTGGCAGAGCAAAGGCATATTACTACAATTTGCATTGGAAAGCCGCACATGAACTTGTTCAGGGTCATACTTGCTACCAACGTATTTAACCAATTGCTTAAAAAACTTTCTATTTCTGAAATTGACTTAGTCATCCTATCCTGATGAAAATTAAAACCAAACTAAGACTCGGCATCGGCCTTTTATTTATCATGATCCTGGTGCTTTCAGCGGTGGGTGTCTGTAATATGAATGCACTCAGCAGTGATACCGAAAATATTCTGGCTGACAACTATAATACACTCGAATACTGCAAAAACATGATTGCTGCTTTGGATGCTATACAGCAAAAACAAAGCGGTTTTGATGATTTAGAAAAGAACCTGGACCTGCAAAAAAAGAATATTACAGAGCCTGGTGAAGGACTGGCTACTGAACATATCAGCAGCCTGGTGCCTGCTTTAAAAATAAATCAGCATGATATAAATCAGCATCTTTTAATCCGGAAAGACATTTCAAAGATTATGGAGCTGAATATGGCTGCGATTAAGCACAAAAGTGATATTGCAAGAAGTACCGCAGAAAAAGCCAACCAGTGGATCGTAATTGCCAGTACGCTATGCCTTCTTTTGGGAATGACATTGTTTATCAACTTGCCGGGTAATATTGTACCTGAACCTGTCCGGGATCCTTCCAGCATTAAACGTATTTAACCAGCTTCTTGCAAAACTTTTTGTTTCTGAAATTCCAATTTCTGGTAATTCTATCCTGATGAAAATTAAAACCAAACTAAGACTGGGCATTGGCCTTTTATTTCTGATGATCCTGATACTTTCAGCGGTGGGGGTCAGCAGTATCAATGCACTCAGGAATGACACCAAAAACATTCTGACCGATAATTATAACACACTGCAATATTGTAAAAACATGATTGCCGCCCTGGATGTTATACGACAAAAACAGTCAGGTTTTGATGATTTTGAAAAGAATTTGGACCTGCAAAAAAAGAATATTACAGAGCCCGGTGAAGGCGAGGCGACCGGGCAGATCAGCAGGCAACTGGCCCGGCTAAAAGAAAATCCCAAGGATGTAAACCTGCACCTGATAATTATTAAGGATATTTCCCGGATCATGGAGCTGAATATGACGGCCATCCAGCGTAAAAGTCGTATTGCAGAAAACACTGCTGAAACAGCGAACCAGTGGATCGTGATAGCCAGTACTCTTTGTTTTCTGTTAGGAATGACACTGTTTGTCAATCTGCCGGGCAACATCGCCAATCCAGTCAGGGAGCTTACCGACAGCATCAGGGAAATTGCAGCCAAAAACTATTCGCAGCGGGTTTATTACCGCGGCAAAAATGAGTTTGGAGAACTTGCCAATTCCTTTAATACCATGGCCGAAAAGTTAGAGGAATACAACAGCAGCAATCTTTCCAAAATACTCGTTGAGAAAATGCGGACGGAAACACTGATCAACAACATGCACGAGCCCGTGATTGGCCTGGATGAAAACAAGATTGTCCTTTTTATTAACAACGAGGCGCTAAAAATTTCCGGGCTCGGACCTGACGAAATCATCGGCAAGTCTGCTGCAGAAGTTGCCTTGAATAATGATTTGCTGCGTTCCCTGGTCAATGATCTGGCCCAAACTGAAAAAGCAGACAGCTTGCCGCCAGTCCCGCTTAAAATTTATGCCGACAACAAGGAAAGTTATTTTGAGAAAGAAGTAGTCAGTATCACCATTAAGCCGACCGGAGAGCGGGAACAAAGACTGATCGGCCATGTGATCATACTTAAAAATATTACGCCGTTCAAAGAACTGGATTTTGCTAAAACCAATTTTATTGCCACGGTTTCCCATGAGCTTAAAACACCGATATCGTCGATCAAAATGAGTCTTCTGCTGCTGGAAAACCAGAATACGGGGCATATCAACACAGAGCAGCAGCAGCTGATTGAAAGCATCAGGGAAGACAGCGACCGCCTTTTGAAAATAACGGGCGAACTGCTTAATATGTCACAAGTGGAAACAGGCAATATCCAGCTCAATATTCAACTGTCGAGACCTGAGCAGATCCTTGAATATGCACTGGAAGCGGTGAAAGTCCAGGCCGAACAAAAACAGATCGGGCTCTATATCGATAAAGCAGAGGATCTTCCGGACGTGAAAGCAGATACGGAAAAAACAGCCTGGGTTCTCATTAATTTTCTCACCAATGCAATCCGGTATTCACAGCCGTCAGGACAGATCCAAATCCGGATAAAACAACATGAAAACGGGGTGCAGTTTTCTGTAAAAGACGATGGCCAGGGAATTGACAGCCGGTACCGGGCCAAGATCTTTAACCGGTATTTTCAGGTACCTGGAAGCGCAAAAAGTGGTACCGGACTTGGACTGGCAATCAGCAAGGAATTTATTGAAGCCCAGGGTGGGCACATTGGAGTCAACAGTGAGATTGGTATGGGAAGTACTTTCTTTTTTGAGCTCGCAAAATCATAATCTTACCACCTTCCATAATGATAACGCCTATCAATTTGATAGGCGATTTTTGTAGTAGGGTAATCCCTAAAAAAAATTTTATCTGTTTAATTATCACATAGTCAGCTGGTTATAATTTTATCTTTCGAAAGGTGCAGTTTGGGAACAGGTTTGGCATATATCCGTTCAGATAAAAAAATATTTAAACCATGATTTCTCAGTTAGAAGCCGTTTTAGACTACAACCTGAATTTATCCCGTAAATGCTTTGCCCTGGCCAAAACATTGCTAAGCCAGGGAGATGCCATCATCAAAACAGCCATTGAAAAAAGCTTTATTTATTCATTTTCTCTTTTTGCCAAAAGGGATGAAACTGAAAGAAAAAGGCTGAAGTTTTTTATGCCTGACGATTTCTATACTATTTTTCTTCATAAAATTGAAAAGCCGGAATTGTCAAAAGAACCGGCACTCTCAATGCTTAATATAAGTATTGACGATATAACGCTTCGTTTAGCAAATAGGGAAGACTGGATTTTCGCCAAACAGATCACCGGTGAAATGCAAAGTTCTGCCATAAACCGCGGTTGTGGGATTTCAAAACGAAGCCCCTTGTCCGTAATTCGTAAAATGCTGGAAGGTAAAGCGATTATTGCTGTAACACCTGATAACAAATGGGCAGGCTTCTCGTACATTGAAACCTATGAAAACAATGAATTTGTGTCCAATTCGGGTCTGATCGTGGCACCTGCTTACCGGCAATGCGGGGTGGCCAAAGCGGTCAAGCAGCACATCTTTGAATTATCAAGAACACTCTATCCGAATGCGAAAATATTCAGTATTACCACAGGTGCCGCTGTGATGAAAATGAATACCAGATTAGGGTTTGAGCCGGTAACCTACGGTGAAATTACCAGGGAAAAGCAGTTCTGGCAGGGCTGTAAGAGCTGTGTAAACTACCAGACACTGCTAAGCAAAGATTGTAAAAACTGTTTTTGTACAGCTATGCTATGTGTTCCGGAACAGGAAGAGCCACAGGAAGAAGAAAATGAATGTGAAACAGAACATCACTATTGATCCTGATCAGCCATGAAAATTTACAAGAGACACCTTGCATACCTCAAGATCCTCAACCTGCTTTCTTTAATGGTGATTTTAATGACGATTTTTTATACCTGGTACATGCTTCACTTACAACCCGATGTGCTGCAAGTGACTAAGGGCCTTGCCGGAATGGATACAGTAGTAATTCATAAAAGTCTGATTTGGGGAGATATTCGTCTGATGGTCACTACTTACCTGATTTTTTCCCTGATTACCGTTTTTATAGAGCTGACACCTTTCCGATATAGTTCCGGATTTCATAAAGCACAAATTGTTTCCATAATTAATCTGTGTATTTCAGTGGTTTTTGCCTGTACGATTGTCAGCACAGTTTGCATAGCAGCAGGATGAAAGACGCTTTTCTGACCATAAACTGAAAATGATGTTCTTACTCAACCAATTAACTTATACTCGTAATAACAAGCAGGTGCGGGAATATCAACACCTGTTCGAAGTTCAGAACGACATAGAAGTACAATAAATTGGAACCCTGGTCGAATGACCAGGGTTTTAGTTTAGCGAAAGCGGGTGTATTTATAACTAGTACGATTACTATCGAAACACAAGCGGCTATGATTTAGCTTTGCTTAAGGGATTAATACAACGTCTAGGCCTTTCCAGAAAAGAATCCCACGGAGGGCGAGCCAAACGAAATAGATCAGGAAGCAGCGTTGCGGAAATTTATTGGTAGCTAGCAAGGGGATGAAACCGCAGAAGAACCAGAGGCTATGATTTATCAAAGCCGTAACGACCAGCCGAGCCACATTAAATTATGACCTGTCTATTTGTTACTAATATTTGCATTCACTTAAAGGTCATGATAGTTTGGAACGCTGGATAGATTCTGTTGGCATAAGTTTCTGTTGTCTATCCGAGATCACGATGGCGGATCTGATGTACGGAGTTAAAAAGAGTGCTCTCAATCGTCACGCTAGAAACCAAGCAAGTTTGCAATGGCTTCGCACGGCCTTTTTATCAATTACTTCTTTTTTAACATTAACGTTTTAAAGACACTATCAATATTTCTATCTTATTATGGAAGATTTTGCATCGATAATTAAAAATGTATCACGATATATAGATTTTACAGAGGAAGAAAAGGGATTTTTTATCTCCCAATTACGCATTATTAAAGTTAAGAAAAAACAATTTGTTGAACAGCCCGGCTTTGTTTCAAATTACAGAAATTATATAGTAAAAGGTGCAATGCGGGCCTATGTAATAGGCGATGATGGGCAAGAGCATACTATCTCTCTTGCAATAGAAGATTGGTATATTTGCGACCTTGGAAGTTTCATATTACAAGAACCCGGTACTTTGTTCACCGAGGCAATGGAAGATTGTGTGTTGATTCAATTGAGCTATGAAGGCGAACAGTTATTATTAAAAAACCTGCCAAAGTTTCAAAATTATCTATTGGTCAGAGGACATCAGATTGCAGCAAATATGCAGAAGCAGATTCTTTCCAACATAAGCCAATCTGCCGAACAGCGATACTACCAGTTTGCTGAAAGGTATCCACAGTTTTTACAGCGTTTTCCTTTGTACATCATCGCATCTTATTTAGGAATGACAAGAGAATTTCTTTCTAAAATCAGGAACAACAAAGCACACAAAAATGATGCGTGATTTCGCATTTGCAGTGCAAATCCATTTTCTTCCTTTTTACATAACTTATCAGCCATCCTGTGCTGTGAGAACTAATAAGGTTAACCCAACTTTATTAGATTTGCCCATATGTTAGGGTTCTAATGCAAATCAAAACTATCGATACCCATAAACAGGGTCCGCGATGTGAATTAATTCACATAGATTTGGTGAAATACTTCATTGGTTTATGAATGAAACTACGGGAATTTTGCATTGTCAATTTTGACATGAAAATTTGATCTTTATAAAATGATAGTAGTTACAGGTGCCACAGGCGTATTAGGGCAAAATACCATCAAATATCTGCTCACAGAAATTGAGCCAAGCCAAATAGTCGCTTTCGGCAGAAACGTAGAGAAAATATCCAATTTAGCAGATAAAGGTGTAGCTACTAAATCAGGAGAATATTCTGACTATTCTTCATTATTGGCCGCATTTAAAAGTGCTGAGAAACTTTTTCTGATTTCTTCGCCGGATGCAGTAAATAGAATAGAGCATCACCAAAATGCGATTGATGCCGCGAAAGAAGCTGGGATAAAGCACATCGTTTTTACAGCGATGCAGGTTCCAAATAGTGACTATAAACTTGCTTATTCTACAGAGCCTGATGAAAAAACCATTTCTGCCATAAAAGCATCGGGTCTTAAGTACACAATTGTATATAATCCGTCCTACACAGAGTACATTCCTTATTTTATTGGCAGCACTTTTCCAGATAATGAATTAAGGATGCCAGGTGGCGAGGGTAAATCTGCCTATGCAGACAGGGAAGATTTAGGAGAGGCAAATGCAAAAATCATACTTCATTCTGATAAGTACGAAGGCATGCATATAACTCTTACCGGTTCTGAATCACTTTCGTACGGTAATATTGCCGCCATCCTTTCTGAAGCAACAGGCAACACCATCACCTATAAAGATATTACACCCGAACAATTCATCCAGGAACGAGTAGAAAGTGGGTTACCGGAAGCACACGCTGCCTTTTTTGCGGTATGGACAGATGGCATAAAGAATAATGTGTTTGAAGAAGTACATCCTGAGCTTGAAAATATTTTAGGCAGAAAACCTCATTCAGTAGCCACCTTTTTAAAACAAACTTATGCCTGAAAATATAATTAAAAGTGCTGGCCAAATCGCCACTCAGTATTTGAAAGGTGCAGGCACTGAGGACGTTAAAATACTGGCATCATTCTTTGCGTACGATGGGGTTTTTGAAATACCTTATGCTAAATCGCTTGGTATAGATATTAGGAAACAAGGACCGGATGAGATAGCAGAGTATAGCAGAGGTGTTTTTTCAGGTGCATCAAAATTTCATTTCATCAATATCCGCATTGTTTTGGGAAATGAAACAACAGCAGTTGTCGAATATGAAACAGATTTTATATTGGATAACGGCCAACCCTACAAACAGCATCTAATTGGTATTTTTATAACTGAAAATGGTAAGATAAAATTATTTAAAGAATTTTTAAATACGGTTGTGGCGGCAAAAGCTTTTTTGCCGGATGGAATTAAAACCCTAATTTAACCAAACATGAAAGACGCCAAAACACTGCTTAAAGAATATCTGGAAAATTTTCAAAATCCCAAATATATTTCAGGCTTGTTTGCGGAAGATGGAGCGATAGAATTACCCTACCTAGCATTTCTCGCAAAAAAATGGCAAACTATAGGACCTGAAAATATTGAGAAAATGGCTTCGGGCATGCTTCTAACGTCTCCAAATTGGGAATTCATCCATATCGTTTACCATATAGACACACCCAATCAGGTTTTTGCGGAGTATGAAGTAAATTGTAACCGGCGGCCCGGATTTATGAGGTTGAAGGAAGATCACATGCGGAACGGACAGTTAAAACCGGCATATAATGTTCAAATATCCAGTTCAAATCAGTACATCGTAAATTACACCATACACCAAAACCCAACTGGTACGACTACATTAACCGATCACATTGCCCAGCACGAAGAAAGCTTTAAAAGTGCTCCAAAGGGAACAGGATCATCCAGGTGAATGTGGAATTGGAGCGACAGAAGAAAAAAGCCCATAAACTGCTCAATAGTCCGGAGGGGATTGAGAGGCGAAAGAAAAGATGTTTTGATGTTGAACCCGTTTTTGTAAATATCAAAACCAATCACGGATTTAAACGCTTTATGCTTAGAAGCAAAGAAAAAGTCGAAATAGAGTTTGGATTACTGGCAATAGCACAAAATATTAGGAAAAAGGCTGCTTAGGACGGAATCCTTCGTCCAGCTTACAAATTCAGGTGGCTGAGATTTTATTGTACAAGTTCAAACCAGGTTTTTTCTAGTTTAGAAATATAAATGGAATGTCTCATTTTGGTTATGAGGCATTCCATTTATACTATGCAGCCATTGAGCGAACTACTCCATAATAATTTTAGACTGCTTTACCCCAGAGGCGGTCTGCGCTTTAATAATGTACAAACCAGGCGTCATCGCCTTATTGACAGACATCTCCACAGAAATGCCTCCTTTCGCATCGGTGTTAACTGTTTTCGCCTGATATAGCTGCCCGTTGCGATCGTACATGGTAATGGTTACCGGTTCCTGTTTTGCAAAGTTAGTCAGGTCAATATATATTTTTTCCCCATTCCTGATTGGATTAGGATAAATCTTAAGAACAGGCGCATTGGCCGTTTCCTGACTGGCGGTCTGGGCGGTAACCTGCATTCGTGAATTTGCCTGGGAGGCACTGGTAGCTGAAGAATCAGCTTCGTACGAAATCCCGAAGCCAGATAACTCGACGGAAATAACCTGATCCTGTTTCTTTTTTTGCCGACAGCCTCCAGTTTTGCCTGTTTCTCTCCTGCGGAATTAGGATAAAAAGCAATGTTAAAGGTAACTGAACTGTTCTTGCGGATTTTTATGGGCTTATTTGGGTTAACATCTGGCTGACCCAACATTTTAAATTCACCTGCATTTGCACCGGTAATAGCCAGTTTTTTTAATTTCAGTTTACCCCGGCCGGTATTGGAGATCGTAACTGAATGCAGCGCTACTTTGGAGAAATCACGTTTGTCCTCATCATCATCATCTTTACCCGAGCCAGAGGATTGAGAAGAAATGGCGCCAAAGTTAGCTGTGGAAACAGTATTGGCCGGAGAAGTATCCGTGGTGGTGACTCCTACTACTTCTACAGCAGAGATTTTCGCGGGAAAAGCGCTGGCAAACCCTTCTTCATCAGATAAACTGCTCACCTGTAATAAAGTAATCTGGGAAGTTCTATCGGGTATATTATTCCAGTTAAGCTCAATCACATACAAGTTTCCTGTTTTCACATCTTCGACCACATCCAGCGGATTAATAAAACCAGACATACCCACTAAACCGTTGGTGCCGGCTCCGGTATAGGATTTTTTAATGTCGTAAAGGCTTTCGTTGCTGCCTTTTACGAGTGACCCTGGTTCCAAAACAATTATATCGCCCCCGCCGCTAAAGCGGCACACCAGTAATTTACCTTTCAACGCTCCGTTAAAGGTGTTACTCTTGTATTCAATAGCGCCGTTAGGCGACCGGTTTAAGTCGAAGTCAAAGGCTGCTCCCTGATAATTCTGATCAGCGCTCACAGTAGTGGGGTATTTAACGTTGTCTTTATTACCCCGGTTAACAATATATTCGCCTCGCAAAGGATTAGGGTGGCCATAATAACGATTTGACTTGATACGGAATAACCAATCCTTTTGGACCTGTACCCCCGTTGTAGCCGGAATTGACGGACCATTATAAAAAGTACCATCCGGCCTCCTGGTTCCGGCTACGGAAGCTGGCGTGTTACCCCCAGCCGCAGAGCCATTGGCCGGAGCATATAACTGCCCGTTAGTGTGCCATACCAGGTCGTAGGCGTTTCTGATACCGGAAGCATAAATTTTAAGCGGAGCATTCGTAGCATATGGGTTATAAGTGTTATCGGAGAGACGCAACTGGTTTGCAGCAGCCTGATTGATTAAACTCTGATCAGACGTTGTTTTAGCATTAAGGGTAGTACCATTTAATTTCGTTAAATCCAAACGGATTATTGCCGCAGACAGTAAACTTTCAGCACGCTGCCATGAACCATCATAAGCCCCCATAGAACTGTTGCTTCCCTGACCAAAATATAAAGCTTTATCAGGACCAAATGCCAGACTATTCACCAGGTGGTCTTTACTCGAGCGGGGCAGATTGGTGACCAGTAACTGCTCGGTAGCCAGACCCGCTCCCGTCAGTCTGGAGATTTTACCATCAAATTCGGGCGCATTTGTCAGTCCGGAGGAGCAATGGGAAACATAAGCTATAAGGCTGGTGGCAGTAGAGACCGGATCGAAAACCAGTCCTATTGCTTCACGGGTTCCGTATTTATTTACCAGTGTGGTAATTGAATCCTTTTTGCCAAGCATGCCACTGGGGCGATTAATTGTAAATCTTTCAATCACACCATCTAAACGCAGGGCGTAAAACTTGTCGTCCGGACCAATAACCAAAGAGGCATATTTTTTATATTGAGTTCCGACAATGGCCACCTTGTTAAATTCAACGGATAAAGGATCGGTTGGCTCAAGGGCGGCACCTGTGGTAAAAGTGGCAGTATACGGAATAAAAGTAGCCTGGCTATACGATTTTACACCCTCAGTTACCATAAATTTATAAGTCGTATTGGCTTCCAGTGCAAAAGTAGGCGAGAAGCTGATCGCATCTCCGCCCCCGGTGCCTTGCACCACTCCCTGAATCTGGGTGGTCGTGCTGCCAGATACTTTTAATAATTTTACCGTATTACTTGTAATAGTGCTATTATCTACGCCACCTTTATATCCCGCCACCTGCGGCACATAAAGATTATTAGCGGCAATACTGGAAGTATTTACGCTTACATTGGTAGCTGAAGCAGCAGGTGTAGAGGAAACTACGTAAGGATGGGGGGCACTTACTTTTACCTGTATGCTAAAGGCCCCACTGGTGTAACCGGCAGCCCCTGCGCTAATCTTGGCTTTATAAGTACCTACTGGCAACTTTTCGGCAGCAGCATAATTAAAAGTAACATTTGGCTCTGTGCCGTTATGGGTAGAATTAAAGCTTAGCCAACCACTACCGCCGGCTTCGTATATCGCCGATAAGTTGTATTGAACATTTCTGCTGTCAGAGTTGCTAAGTTCCAGAGAAAAGGTTTTATTGGCGGTGGAGCTGCCTTTCTCAATGGCTAGCTGCTGCTCATTTACAGACCAATATACATAAGATGCATTGGCGACCGGCACAATGCGGGCATAATTAATTTTCGTATTAACTCCGCCATCCGCGTTAATGGTCAGCTTACCATCAGAAACCATTACCCTTACTTTAGCAGATTTAAAGCGTGTAGCAGAATTAACAGATCCGGTAGGTATAAATTGATCAATTGCCTGAGCGCCTTCTACATTCAGGCTATGTTTTTCGGGGAAAGGAAAAATATCCGGGTCACCCACTGAAACATCCACATCGTAAATGCCCTTGGGTAATTCTATTTCCCAGTAGCCTTCTGCTTTGGTTCCATTAAAATTACCGGCAATGTCATCAGATTGCATATGCATTAAAGTGGATTGCAGTACATTGGCTGGCAAATTCCGGTTTCTGCCGTTGCCAGGTGTGTTGCCACCAACCGCAATATTAAGCAAGCTGCCATCCGAACGCTTTTTCCAGCCATAACGGAGGTTAGTTCCCTGGTAAGTGCCGGTCCGCAGGCCAAAAGCCTGGCCATAATCCCGCACCCAGCCTATAGGCGGAACTGTAGCCGGATCCTGAAAGTTTACCTGGATTGTTTGCGGATTTGCAACAAGGAACGGGATGGCTGTGGTTAGGCCAGCCGTGCCTTCACCTTTAGCCGTCGGATAAGGGGTAGCTTTTATGCTATAACTTTCTACCGGCGGGGTCCAGGCCAGGCTTTCGCCCAACAAATTGTAGGACCACTGTGATTCAGTTTGTGTTCGGCTTTGCGTCCCACTTATGGCAAATACGACAGTTTTGACAGTACCAGGGCTGGTATTTGCCCCGATGTTAATATTTTTAGTGGGCAAGGCAGCCAAATTAAGGCTGTTGCCATTGGTAAATGTTTGTATGTTGGCTTTTGTAGCTGAGTTTATTAAGGTAAAGCACGTTATTTGTTCACCTGTCAAAACGTTATTTGAATTGATTTTGGAGACTACGCTTCTATGAGCAGGTTTTGCGTTTTCTGAAACGAGATTTAAAGCTTGCCCAGGACCAATGATTAAGAAACTAATTATCAGTAGCCCCCACCGTTTATAAGATAATATCTTTGCTCGTTGCAGTACGGAAGTAAAAATTTTATCCATTTTTCAATCAGTTTTAAGTTGAGTAAATTTGTAATTTAAAAATAATATATTTTAAATATTCTTTATCATTTAATACGGTAATATTTAGAGTATTTTTCAATTTTAACGAACACAAAAAGCGTAAGTCAGTCGGTCAGCCACAAGTAAAAAAACAATCAGCCTGGCAATCCTTTTATAACATATTAACTAACTGGTAGCGGCAGCTATAAACATTGGTGCCATTTTAGCAAATGGTCATATGTAAGCAAAGTACCAATATCAGGTGTAAAAAAGCCTGGTTCCATTGACTGTGGGGTGTTTCCTTTCATATCAACCATGAATAATACAATATTTTTTTATCACATGATTAATATGAAAAATTCGGAGCCGCTGACATTGTAATTCGGAAATAAGGCGCATATTGTTTCGGTCAAAATGGTAGGTTTGACGGATTAACTGAAAGCCGCATAACCTTGTAAAGGCTTATTACAGTCGATGGTCAATCTGCCACAGAATCAGGTGGTCATGCTATCTGAATACTATAAAATAAGAGACAGAATACAAAAAAAGAAGATGAAGATTTTGACAAAAATCCGGATGGAACTGACTTAAAAGCGGTGACAAAACAGATTTGAGCTGTACCAGATGATCCTGTTGAAAATGCTAAAAAGCCTTCATATGAAAAAATTTCTGTCAAAAAGGAACATACCAGATTATCACTCGGCATTACTAATTAGTCGCTCCTTACGAAGCTAATTTAGCTGCACTATTTTTCAGATAGTATCAATATAAAAATGACTGCAAGAGCTTTTACTTAAGCTGGTACAAAAGCAATATAATGACTAATGTGAGGGTCATTACTGGTCGGAGGTACGTATTTCTGTAAGTAAACAAAAGTCCGGGAAAGAATATGGCACCCAGTGCTTTATTTTTACCCGATACCCAGAACCGGGCTATAGCGAAATCCTGCTGTGGCCCGGATCCTTGGCTACAATTGACGGGGTAGCCAAGGTATTAAGAAGGAGATTTTCGGAGAGATTGTCTTTTAATTATAAATGAAACGGATGATCAGATACGTCGCAATTGCCCTAATGTGGTTCATTTTTAATCAGGATTGTTTTGCACAAAGCAAAACATTGCAGTTCAGGTCTACGGATGCCGCATTGCAAACCGCATTTGAAAGGGCAAAGGAAATGGCGCTCAGCTATCGTGGCAAGTCCGGCGATCTTGTTGGTGAATGGTATGAAGCCGCTCTGCCTGAGCGTTCGGCATTTTGTATGCGGGATGTTTCCCACCAGAGCATGGCCGCCGAAATGATCGGGCTTGGGAAGGCCAACAAAAATATGTTTTTGCAGTTTGCCGGAAATATTTCGGATAGCAGGGACTGGTGTTCCTATTGGGAGATCAACAAGGAAGGAAAACCGGCACCAGCCGACTACCGCAGTGACGAGGAATTCTGGTATAACCTGAATGCAAATTTTGATATCCTGAACTCGGCCTGGAAGCTCTATCTCTGGACGGGTGACAGGAGCTACGTCAACGGTCCTAAACTCGCAAATTTTCACAAAAAATCAGTCAATGATTATATCCGGCGCTGGGTATTGCAACCCGATTCGTTGTTGTCGCGGCCGCTGCACCCCAACGCCGGTGCTTCCTATGATGATGAAGATTCCTTTCAGCGCTGCCGCGGACTGGCATCCTATTCGGAAGGCGTGCACGATTTGAAAATGGGGGTCGACCTGATTGCATCCCTCTGCCGGGGCATGAAAACATATGCGGATATGCTGCGTTTAAACGGGCTGGCAGCGGAAGCCAAACTTTACGACGCAAAGGCTGAACAATACCGGCAGCACATCGAAAAGCAGTGGTGGAGCGAGAAAAACGGGAAGTACTTTACCTATTATTCCTCGGCCGGGTCATTCGGCCACACGGAGGGAGAAACGTTCCTGCTCTGGTTTGATGTGCTGAATGATTCCACCAGAACGCGGAAAGTGATTGACGAAATACTGTCGCGGGAGTGGAACATTGAAAACGAGTCCTATTTTCCCTATTTGCTGGGTCAATATGGTTATACCCGTCAGGTCCGTGACTACATTCTCCATCTGACCGACCTGAAAACCAAGCGCCGGGAATACCCGGAAGTGTCTTATGGCGTAATCCAGGGAATTGTGCAGGGCGTAATGGGTATCGATGCGGATGCGCGTGTCAACCGGATCACTACTTTGTTCAATGGCAGAGCAGATGATACCCATACCTTGGAAAATCTGCCTGTTTTGCAAAGGAAGATATCGGTGACAGAAAGCCGGAGCAAAACCTCGTTTCAAAATACAGGATCTTCGGCGGTTCAATGGCGTGCAATGTTTACAGGAAAGCACCCGTTCATTACAGTGGACGGTGTTAAACGAAAAGCCGCACAAATGACTGTCAAGGGGGCGAGGATGGTTTCGTATCTGGATGTGAATGTAGCCGCCAGCCGGCAGGTCACTGCCCGGGTTGACTAACCATATGGTATTTTTAATTTCATTTAACCTGACAAGCATTCCGAACCATACAATTTGATTTCACAAATGGGAATATGAAATGTTCATCAGCCGTTATGACATAGATGCCCCTCAGTTAAGAGCAAGACTTACGATTTGATAAAACCCTTCATTTTTCTGTTACAGTCTTAACAGAAATTTTATGAACTGTCCTCAAATCGGATGATTGTATGAATAACAAGGATGTTAATTATGACAGTGTTTTATTCTAAGCAGGCTGGAGTGTAAAGTTTTGGAGAATTCGAGTCGTGACCATTGTATTTCGTAAACGAGGGACATCTTGTTTCAGTTAGGAATGACCAGTTTAATTAATTGATAGAGAACAGGATATTGTAAGAAAGACGAGACACAGACTGGGGTCAATCTGCTACGGAATCAGGTGGTCCTGCTATCCGAATTCTCTAATTAGGACACTAAATCATTTTTATAAAAAATTACAGGATTATCCACCATTTAATACACAGAGGATTTTGCAGAACTACGCACTCAGTTCAGTGCATTAGCGATTGGCAGTATACAGACTTTACAACATTTTGGAGGAACTCATCTGGCCACACCCCAAACGAACCACTCAATAATAATGGAGTTTCGGGTAGATGATGTCGATGCAGAAAACGGTGGTTTTTATGTGAATTTAATTTGTAGATATTCTATTTCTATTTTTTTATGCATTCAATTATACCAAAACGCCATTTTTGTTAAACTGGTTAGAAACTGCTTACTATTATTAGCTATAAATAAATTTGATTTTAGCAGAAGCCATTTGATTTCAGAACCCATCATTTTCCAAAACCAAATGGCTCCATTTCTCTGACTGTTTATTCTGTCAGTAATATCCTAACCGTCTCGACCAAAGCCGCCGACTGGATTTTCAAAATATAAATTCCCTGCGGCAGCTGCATGGAAGAAACATCCATTTCCACTTTTGAAGCCGATGCCGCCTTTTTCTGATGACTGATTTGATAGGTAGTACCTGATAGACTGATCAGTTGTAAATCCACTTTTCCCTGATGTGCTTTTGCAATATGCACCGTAAAGCTTTTTCCGGCTGGATTGGGATAAATGCCTGAAGTTTCTGCCTCTTTTTCTGTCCGGGTTATAATTTCTTCTGCACTCGTTCTTGCAGCAGGTGAAACTGCTTTTTCAATGACCAGCTGAGGTGGGTACGCTGCATTTTCCCGGCTGTTGAAGACAAGCCGGGCGTTCTGGCCAGCAGGATTGGTCACAAAAAGACTGATCGTTTTATCACCCGCCAGCTCGGACCTGACAAAAGCTGTCACATCGATTTCATAGTACCGAACTGTGCTGTGAACATTCACCGAGCCCAGTGCAGCTGCGGATGCCACCGGTGCATTTGACCATTTGATGCCGGTTTCTGTCCAAGTATCATCACTGACGCCGTAAACAGCAGCACTGGTATTTGCACTGGTCTGTTCGTTGGAACCATACAGGCGCAGTTTGGCGGAACCGACGTTACTTACACCAGTCAAAGGGAATTTCAGGTAAGTACCGCGCTGATAGCTGGGAAGGCTTCCCGTTTTTACTTCGAGCGTACGCTCCGTTCCGTAATTGGTTTCTTCGTTAGGCGTATTGCGGATGTAAGCATCAGCAAGGGGGTTTAAAATTACCTGGGTTGGCAGCACTTCAATGGCCGCAATGATGGGTTTATCGGCTGCACCTTTCAGAAAGTCGATATTCAAAGTGTTATCGGTTACAATCACGGTGAAAGTTTCTGTTTTGGCCCGCATGACGCCACCGGCTTTGACAAAGATATCGTAATCAGTGAGTTTTCTGGTGCCTTCCATATCGACATGGAACCGCCTTTTATTCGGGCCGGTTGTCCCGCTTCTGGAAGGAACACCCCAGTAAATTTCTGCGAAATGAAGTACCACATTGTATGTGCCATTGGTAACAGGAATATTGTAGCTGAACGAAGATCCGAAGCGCTGTTCTTTGTAAAGCTGGTCGTCGGTCGTGCCTGCAATATCACCGTCTGCCGCATTGGAAATTTGTGTGGTGCCGTTATAAAACTGGTCGGCGCTGAACATGCGGTCGCCTGACGCGGTGAAAGTTGTGCCACCGGCATTGATACGAAGGGAAGGCTGCCCGGCAGCAGGTACGATCTTGTAAAGTTCGCCGCCATATTCCCCTGTATCGGCAGTGATCAGTAAAGTATTATTCACCGTTTTCATGGATCCAACGGCTGTATTTCCGTTTGGGGTAAAATCTTCCAGTACGTGGGTACCTTCGGGTGTGCCGTCGCTCCGCCAGATTTCGCGTCCGGTGGCAGGTTCATAATAATCAAAGTAAAGCACCCCGTTCAGGCTTTCTGTATGCTGTGTAAAAAAACTGATCCTGTTTTGTGGTACCTGCGTAAGCCTGCGCGTTCCGGCAACGGTCCCGTCGCTGACCCACAGGTGGTCACCAAGTGCAGGTTCAGTATTCATGAAAAACAGTTTGCCGTTTACGTCTGTCTGCAGGCGAAAAGGGTCGTTCGGGCCTAGTTCAGGATCGGCATACAGATTAACATCGAGTACTGCCAGTTCAAAAGTTCCGCTGACCGTTCCGTCTGTTCTCCAGAGTGATTTTTTACCGGCATCGGATGCGACTGATGAGATGTAAATCAGGCCGCCTGCCCCAAAGAGGCTCGCCGGAATAAATGGCAGGCTGGCCACGGTGGTTGCAGCTGTCGGCGTACCATCCGTTTTGATGAGTTTATAGCTGGAATTGTTGTAAAAAAGTCCATAAAGATTGTCACCTATAACGCTGAATGTATCAAAACGGCCATCATTTGTAACCAGTCTGCCGCTCGATGCGAATTCCGGTGCTAATTGTGTACCGGCTCCGGTACCATTGGTTTTCCAGATTTGAGTGTGGCTGGTTTGATCGACAATACCAAAATACAGTTGTCCTTTGAATGCGATGGGTTCAAAGTCCGGGCGGCTGGTACTCTCAAATGCCCTGATAAAACTGGTTACGACAGGTGTTCCCCCGCTTTTCCATAATTCCATACGGCCACTGGAATCAAAAAGTATGAAATACAAGGTGTTGCCTATGGCGGTCAGTGAAGAGATCTGCTTGACACCAAATTTGGGGTCGGATAAATCTGCCACCAGAACAGCGTCACCAGTTGTACCGTTTGTTCTCCATATCCTGTCTACGCCAAGATAATCTTTTTCCGTATAATAGACAATCCCATTGGCAGTAGTGATCTGGTATGAAACGTAATTCAATTTTTGTACCTGTACGGTTCCTGTCTGCGTACCATCTGATTTCCACAATCCAAAAGAATCAGATGATGACTTTGCTGTGAAGTACAGTGTTCCGTTTACATCTGTAAAGTTGTATGGAAGTGATTGCTCGGTAGTTACTTTGGTAATTCGCTGCGGGGCTGCCGAAGTCAGATCAGTACGAAAAAGTCCGTTGCCTGTAGCAGGTGTTCCATTAAAGATTACATTACTTCCCAACAGAACGGGATTGAAGCCCGGAAAATCAGCCAGTACTACTGTACCAGTTGCTGTACCGTCCGATTTCCAGAGTTTCCCACCCGGGTCGCTGCTCCCAAATACGAGATGATTACCGGCAACGATAATACTTTCGATTTGATCAACCCGACTGGTTGCATTCAGGTTGGTGACCTGCACAGTTCCTGCCGCTGTTCCGTCACTCTTCCAGATTTCAGATTGGATACCGGTACTGGCGGAAAAAAATAGTGTGCCATTCAGGTTAGTAAAACCGGCGCGTTGCGGATCGTCTCTGCCGTCATTCACATGAATATTCTTTAACAGCATAGTTCCTGCAACCGTCCCGTCCGTTATCCAAAGTGCATCATTCGTGGCAAAGTAGACCTTCGTACCTATGGCGAATGGATCCCTTATTTCGGTCTGGCCGTTTGTAAGCGCAGTAATGCTTTTTCCATCTGTTTTGTAAAGCACATTAGTCTGGGAGTAATAAGTCGGGGAGAAATACATATAGTTTCCTGCCACAGCCGGTTTAAAAGAAGTTCCTGTGTAGCTTGCGCCGGCTTTGGTACCTGCCGCCGTACCATCACTGCTCCATATTGTGGCAATATATTCTCCATTGCTCTCTAATGTATTTATGAAATGGAGTTTACCTTTAAAGTTATAAAAATCATATATACCGTAACCGTTTTCTGTTGACCCCATATCCCTGACAAGCGTTGTCCCGGCAATGGTACCATCCGTTTTCCAAAGCTGGTTGCGGCTGTAATCCTGTGAACCGGAAAAGTAAACCGTGCCATTGACTTCCTCGATGTCGTTGGAGTTTTCATAGGTTTGGGCAAGTTTATGAATGGGGATAGTTCCATCTTTTGTGCCATCACTTCGGAAAAGCCACCAGCTTCGCTCGAACCGGGCCTTGTAAAAAACGTAACCATTGGCGCTGGTCAGTCCATAGGGTTGATCTGCTCCAGAATCGTTATCTGTCAGACGCACTGTTCCGGCCTCTGTCCCATCGGTCACAAAAAGCTGGATGTCAGATCCTGGCTGATAAGACAGGAAAAAAATTTTTCCATTGACTACTATGTTATTTCTAAGGTTGGGACTGTAAGAACCTGGTGTCGTATTGATATCTTTAACAAGCTGGATCTGCTGCGCCTGCACAGCTGTATTCATAATTATACAGAATGCAGTTAAAAGTAAGGCTCTGATCATATGAGAAGAGTTTAAGTATATTTAAACTTTAATTAATTCTATAAATATAATCAGTTTTTTAATCATAAAAGAGATCAAAATGAGCATTTATTTTTGTTAAATATTTCATATACAAATAGTTATATATGTTTGTGGTCATATTTTTGACTAAATTGAATTAATTTTAAGTCGATTTACCGGGATCAGATATTTGAGTACAAGCTGACTTTTACCATAGCTGTAAACCTGGTCGTTTCCGCTTTGCACTTTTCATTGTATTCCATCATCGCCTTTGCAGTTTCTTCTTTGGCCGGAGGGCATGTTTTTTACTTCGTGGATGTACTGCGGCACAGTCTTGCAGAAGATCTTTACATCTGTCTGCTGATATATCCAGCAGTCTTTATCGTATCCCTTAGGTTCATACCTTCTGAGCCTGAAATACCATTAAAGGAAGAGAGAGTTGGCCTAACCAGGATCAGTATTATAAACGGCACAAGCAATATCCTGATCCAGGCCAGTGATATCATTTTCATTACTGCGTCCAGTCCATACTACTGAATTCATACTGGCCAGGGTAAATTTTTGTATACGGAAACCTTAACGTTATTGGAAGAAAAACTGGATTCAGCCTAGTTCGTAAGGGTTCATAAATCTTCGATCGTAAATATCAAATGGGTTGTATCCTGTAAGCCCCACCTTAATGGTGCAATTTTATGATGATAGCTGGTTTGCCTAGGTTGAGCCCCAACTGAAAGCAACTTTTAATGAAGATAAATTATCGTTTGATAATGAAATTGGAAAAGGGTACTTCTACCGGGTAGATATTGATTTAGGGCTACAGGTTCGAAAAATATAAGTGGTATTTCATAAAACGGTCGTTTTAGAGAGACTGGTCAAAGGGTTTGAAGCGTCAAGAGAATTAAATTTTATGTGCTTTCGGACTGTCTGAGATTTAGGAACGCTTACAACTGGTTTTCATTTCTACTTCTGTTTTTGAGCAAAAAGCCAGTCCAACAACCCAGGAGTAGTCTTTACCAAATCCCAAATGCCATGTTCGCGATCGGAGAATTCAGTATATCGGGGATGCCCGCCCGCTTTCTGGATAGAAGCTATAAGATCGCGTGAACCTGCGACAGGTACATTTCTATCCTTTGCGCCATGAAATGCCCATACAGCCACATCAACCATATTTTTACCTAATAGAGGGTCATCACCCCCACAGATCGGTATTGCCGCCGCAAAGAGGTCAGGCCGGGTGCCAATGAAATGCCAAGATCCATATCCGCCTCTTGAAATACCTGTAACATACACCGTTTTTTTATCGATTACGGGCTGTTTTATCAGTGCAGTGATTGCTTCCAGAGCCAATTTTTCTACCGAAGGATTATTGGGAACGCCACCCCAGCCTGCTCCTTTGGGACATCTTGGAACAAATGTAAATGCTGGATATCTTGCTCTGTTCTTTTCCTCTGACAACCACTGCGCAGGATCGCACACCGCAATCTTCCGTTCATTGTCATCGGCACAGGTATAGGGAAGGCCTACTATGAGCGGGTACCTCTTCTGGGAATTATAATTCAGCGGCTTCATGATCCTGTACATCAGCGTATCTCCGCTACTGCTTACATAAAACCTGGCTTCAAAAGGCATCGCCAGTGCTTTAACTCTTTTCGGTACATGCATTACATCATAGCCCTGAGATGCTAACATTACTCCGGCAAACAGGGCAAATACGAGACACAATAGACATGCCAATCCCAGCCAGGTCTCAGAAATCTGATCTGTTCGGCTCAGTTTTTCTGTTGCAGCAAGTTTCGATTCGTCTGAAAAATTCAGAATAAATAAAATAGGAATCAGGTTTACAACCCTCAAAGTCAAGAGGTAAATTTTGGTAAGTGAGCTCGGAGCGGATAACGGATTTCTAAGAAAAAAGAAGTGGTAAATACTTATTGCAAGCAGCAGGCAACCCAAAAGACCCGATGTAATGCCTGCCCATTTAAGCCACATCCTCTTTCCTGATTCAGAAAAGATCAGACTCAGTGCATACAGCATTCCGGTGCTGATCGTGGCCAAAACCATGGGAATATAATAAATATGCAGTTCCCGGTACATCAATATTAAAGAATAAACCAAGATGGCATAACATAAAGCTACTACTCCCGCTACGCTCGCAGCCTATAAAGAAACATAGTATTTTTTGAAATGATAATAGCGCAGCATAAACAGGATAACTGCCACCCCTACAACGTTTTCAGCAAGATGCCAGTTTTTGAATGCGTTCAGAAGGAAAAAGCTATTATCGAGAAAATAATAGAGGATACTGTTAAATACAGCCATCAGGATCGATAGGCCCAGGAAGAAATTGGCAAAGGTGTAGAAGCCCTGTTTCATAGCCGAGTGCCCTCTGGATTTTTTTAGTAATCAAAAAAAGCATGTTGCAATGGATATTTACTTAACAGTAGAATGAACGGTCGGTCTTAACCGCTCAACTTACTATCTTGACTTCGATAACTACGGAAGCAGGTCGTTACTTGATAGTTGTTGTATTTATTATCGGAGTATCTAAAAACGAGGTTTTATGTGAGACAACCAGAATGAAGAAGTTCTCAATGAGATTGCTATTATTTTAATTTTTGTTTCGGCTGGCCATTTATCAGCCATGCTATTTTGAAGCGACTGGTGTTATTTTGTATTTTCGAATGTATACGTACTGCAAGGACTAGTAGAAGTGAAAAAGCCTTTAGCAAATGCTTTCTTATGCTTGACAATCAGACTTTTGAATCTCTTATAGCGTCTTCTATTTATTGACCGGACTGTCACAAAATCATAGATAACGTCAGCCAGCATTATTATTTCTAATCTATTGCAGTTGGCCGGAACTTTTATTGACGCCCACTCCATTCCGACCGAACTTACCAGTAGAGCATGAGTTTCTTGAGGGAGTTCAACTTTGAAATCACCGTTTAGATCAGTTGTTCCCAATTCCAAAGTATCACGGCTTAATATTCTAACTCCGGGCATTGGAAGCAATTCAAACTCGTCGACCACCTTTCCGGTCACTATCCGCTGAGCACTCACAAACAATGAAATAAAACAAAGTGACAGCAATATTAATAGTCTCATGATTGCCTGACCATCCAATTCCGTTGCAGGTTGAACATCAGCATATTTTTACACCGACCAATTAAATACCTGTTAATCGTTTATTTAAACTGGTCAATGATAACCAAAACGGCATGCACTTAACTTCCGAATTGCGGTGGTCATTGACTCCGAATTCTACACTGTAAGACACTGAATTTGCCTTCTGCAGCCAATTTAAAACTTTAAGATGCTTCAAATTATTCCATAATGTACTTTGACCTTCTGTCAGCGAAGGGCTCGCAGAGAGATATAATGAGCTCATTGTCAATTTGTTGAATATCCCATGTGTCACATCCGATACAATCAACACTTATACAAAAATTATTCGTTGGTACTTCTGCCTTCGGTTTTACTTCAAATAGCACCCCATTCAAATAATACGCCTTTGGTGAGCAGCATGGAGGCAAACCATTTGAATCAAGTATCAAACCATCGAACCTGAAACTGATATAATTGGGTTCCCCATTAACAGGAACCCAGATTTTTTTACCGTCTACTGTATTTTCGTAAGCAGTGAGTTTCCACTTATGCACAATGGCTGCAATTTCCGGCTCTGGTTCAGGATCATCATTTTTGCAGGCAACTAAAACAAGTGAGATCATCAGCGCAAATAAGAGCTTTTTCATAAGGCTAGGCTTTTTTTATAAGGATGCCAATTAATCCCTTTTGGTTGGAATGATTGTATATAATAATTTCATTATAAATAGATAATATACATGGCTCATTTGATGCTATTGATCTCGGTTCAAACTATGTCAGCAAAAACGGTGGTTTTAAGAAGAACACTAATGTAGTAACTGGATCAATATCTTAGGGTTATATGGATATGTAATAATCTAAATAATACTCGAGTAATGTGTGGCTGATTACCTACATTATTTCTTGTTCCGATAAATTGCTATGTTCTTACATATATTTGGTATGATATTTCGGCAAATTCCTGACCTGTTCCCTGGCATCTAAAATTTCAGTAATTTTCCGTACCAAATGATCAAATTGCTCTGGCCGTCCTTTTTCAATTTTAGAGCAGCAATCATCATTTATGGATATTTTATACTTATTGTTATATCTGACTTCCAGACGATCTGTAAAGCATGGTACCATAGCTTCCTTTCCATCACATTTAAATTCCTTTGGAAAATTAAGATATTTGGTATCCCTGGCATACTCATAAATTGCCTGGAGTTCTTCATCTGTCAGGGCAACGATAACTGACTTATCAAAGTAATTATATTTATGAGTTTGTGAATCGTAGTTGAACGCCGTTCTTTCCAGCCGGAACGTGAAATCTTGTGGATAGCCGGATGGCTTCTTTTTAGGTGTCCACCGACTGGTCATAACGACCACAACAAAAATGACAGCCATATAAATTAGTCTCATGTCAGCATTATAAGATTGAGCTTGCAATATATAAGAAATCTTTATATCATTATTCTTATTTTATCAACTGTCTATAAAATCATTGCAATATGTTGTTGTAAGCTTTCTCCGCAAAAACGGAGATTTAACGAGATTGAGACATTTATAATATGTTAGTATTCTCCTTGCTTTACGGTAGTCTCAAAAACCTGTCTCAAAAATTAAGTTATTGTATATTTGAAAAACATGAGTTTTTGAGATTATGTATGATCATAGGTTACGCAAGGGTATCTACGGCCGCCGCCAAAGACCAGAATTTAGATCTGCAAATTGAAGCGCTAAAAAAGGTAGGGTGTAAGAAGATGTTTAAATAATAAATTTGGAGAGTAAAGGAGTGATAAGGGAGCATCCGGAACCTGAAGCAATGATCAGTCAGCTCAGGTTTTAGCATGATTGTATATTTTTCCAAACTATATCTGGTTAGGAGCGCAATCATGCTTTAAAGTGTTTCCTTAGATTATCGAACGCTTCTAACGAAAGGAAGATTTTGAATGATCGCCCTTTGATGTTTACTTGGGAAAAGCTTGATGAAGTTTTGAACTTTGAAGTTTTTTTGCTTTCTCAAAGCAGTAAGATTGACATAGTCTTACTAAACGAACCGATAACAAATCATCGGAACTTTTTTTGGTCAATAAGCAAAATTAAATAATTATCAACATTAAGCCTTGCAAGTAAAGCAGACATGATAAAACATCAAATCTGTATTTTTATACAATATTTTCTACAAATTCAAGCGCCCTTTTGATAATATAATCTATCTTGCCATGCGATCAGTTTTACTTGTTAAATTTTTTATATGAAGTTATTCTCCTCCTTGTTTGCTCTTTTGTTTACATATCAAATCCATGCTCAATCTCTTGAAAGTGATCGATTAGCGCTTATCGATTTATTTAAATCCACAAATGGTTCAAGTTGGGCCGCCCCTACTTATGGCTGGGATATATCTGGGTTGCCCGGAGACAATCCATGTGGGTGGCAGGGAGTAAGTTGTAATGGCGGACGGGTTACTTCGATTAGTTTGCCACAAAAGAACCTTTCCGGAAATGTTCCGGCTAGCCTGAGCAATTTAAGTGAATTGACGTATCTGGACTTGGCCATAAATAATTTAACAGGTGAGATCCCGGCAGAACTTGGAAATCTGAAAAAACTTATCCATTTCAATTTGCCATATAACCAACTTACCGGAGTGATTCCAGCACAGCTTGGCCAACTAACCTCGTTGGTTCGGTTACATCTTGCTGCAAATCAATTTACGGGATCAATCCCATTGGAATTAGGAAATCTTGCGTCACTGGAATTACTTGAATTATCGGCAAACAAACTGACAGGAGGCATTCCGGTTCAATTGGGAAAACTGAAAAAATTAAGAGATCTTTATCTTAGTGAAAACCAGCTAAGCGAAACTATTCCGATTGAAATAGGAAATCTTGTAAATTTGAAAACCATTTATTTACATAATAACCAGTTGACCGGTTTTATACCAACATCCATCGGGAATCTGATTGTTCTTGAAACATTACATCTGTATAGTAACATGTTGTCAGGAGTAATTCCTGCGGCAATAGGAAACTGCATCAAATTACAAGATCTATCTTTGACTCATAATAATATAAGTGGCTCCATACCACCAGAACTGGGGAAACTCATCAATTTAAGCGGGCTTTCCTTGGCTGGCAACCAATTATCAGGGACAATTCCGGATGAATTAGGGCTTGCGACATCTTTGATAGATTTGTCATTGGGTACAAATCAGATATATGGTGAAATTCCTTCTACGTTTGCCAATCTGACCTTACTTGCCTGGCTCAATCTATCGAGTGCACGTCTTTCCGGAAATATTCCTGATTTTATTGGAACATTGCCAAATCTCAAATATTTATATCTTCATTCAAACAGATTTTCAGGCAGAGTTCCTGATTTAAAAATGAAACCAGAAGATAGCGACATAAACCTGAGCGATAACCGTTTTACATTTGATGGTTTAGAAACCAATAGTTCCGTGATAGATCAGTTGCAGTCTCAGGCGTTTTTACCTTTAATAAACAACATCGGCGTACTATCGGTACATGCAGGTGGAACCATTGAAAACAATACCTATTACTGGTACAAAAACGATGTGCAAGTTGCAACAGTCGTGGGTGATAGTTCATATAAGATGAGCGAAGCAGGCACTTACCGCGTAGTGATTACAAACAAAAAGGTTCCGCAATTAACCCTTTATAGCAATGATTATATGCAGGCCGATAATCCGTTGCCTGTAACGTTAGCCAGTTTTACGGGAAAACATACCCTTAACGGAAATCTCCTGGAATGGCATACCACGGAGGAATTTGACAATACCGGATTTGAAATTGAGCGGAGCGTGGATGCCAAATCTTTTATAAAAATTGGATTTGCAGATGGCAAAGGAAATACAGCATTACAGTCGACGTACCGGTTTTTAGATATTTCCTATTCCTCTACCGACTTTTACAGGTTAAAACAACTGGATTATAATGGTAATGTTTCATACTCAAGGATTATAAGGATTAATTCAGCTCAGGATAGCTTTAATGTATATCCAAACCCAGCGACAATCAGCGTAACAATTGATGCTCCACATACCAGTCGCAATATTAAAATTCTAAATCTGAACGGACAAATAATTTATGATCTTCCGGCTAAGCCCTCGCAGACCATATCCACATCAAATTTACAATCCGGAACTTATATCTTTCAAACAGGTGAATATTTAAAGAAAATTACGGTTCAAAAGTAAAAACAGCCTTTGATTGCTAAAGATTAATTCGGGTAAAGCATACCTGTGCATGATATGTATTTTTTTTAAACTTATAGTGACTTAGCCTAGCTGAATCTATTTCAGTAATCGACCTTGAACCCGGATAAATGCAAGTCTGGAGATTTGCTACAAATGGTCGCTTAATATGTATTTGAATAAAAGTTATCGGCAAGTAAAACTAGTGAGCATATCATTAAAGGTATTATATCTGGCACCATGAGAGAAGGTCATTTTGCAATAGATTTGAAAAAGTACAAGCGACAACATTTTCCCGGTATTAAAATCTACAATAATCGGTAAGTCTGGATTGGATGCATTAGCAATTAGGTCATTAAAAATTTCAATAGATTCTATACATCGTTTGATTGGAAAAAAGATAACATGGTAATACATGATGACGGTGATGGTGTATTCTCCCTTAAAGTGAACCTTAATACCGCAAACCTACGATTTTGTTACAAATGGGAGTGAAATACTTTAATCTGAATTTTTAATAATCTCAAAAAACGAAGCTGATTGAATTTGAACCTTTACCTTAATAAAATACATATAATATTTTTACAACTTGTAAAAGCTAATGATCCGACTTTGTTAATTGATCCGGTAGATTTTCAGACGGTTGATGATCTCTATGCTTATTTAACCAAAGCACTATACAGCCAAAACTTTTCGCTATCCGTGCCTGTGACAAACGAGTTATTAAAAGATGGTTTAAAAATGCAAAAGCACCTTATTATAAATTTTGCAGATAGTAATGTTTCATTCATGTTGGGCGAACAGGACATAATTTATTCAAATACTTCCCGATTTATTAACACTGGTTTTAATTTATCTGATGCTTTCACCCGGTTATAATAATCAGTATTGAGTAGGACACGTTGGGATTGTAAACAATTTTAACTTATCTGAAAAAAGGAAATTGGAATAAATGCTTGGGATTCAAGGTATGCATTTATCACAATATGGAAATGGAATTGAACAACAAAGCGATATTGGAAAAGGCAAATGCAGCAATCACTGAAGGCGACAATGAGGGATTTTTTTCTTTTTGCACAGACGATATTGAATGGACATTTGTGTGCGACCAGATCCTATGCGGTAAGGAGCAGTCCGGCAGTATATGGCCATAGCATATATAGTGCCTCCAAAATTTATGGTTGAAAACCTGATCGCCGAGGGTGAGTTCTTTACGGCTCTTGGCAAAATCAAAATGAAGGACAAAATTGTGAAAACTATGGGCTCAATTACTCAAACGTTCAATTTTCCCTATGACTCGTGTAAAATCAATTTATGAACTTCTCCTTTTGCTCAGCTGATTTATCCGGGAGTTTGTAAGTGCTGAGAATTGACTATAACTGCATTCAGGTATGAATAAAGCCGTTCGAGCAACTCGCGGGGGAAGTATACGATTGAGTTGTTTTGCCCCAATTAAATAAAATTTTTGTGATAGCAATTGTGTTTATCTTAGAACAAAGCATGAATGCTTAATTAGAAAGATATGAAGGAATTCTCTTGAACCTTTGGTATAACAATATTACATTTTATAAGGAACCCATCATCATTAATACCTCAATGACTTACACTGTGATTTATGAACTAAAGGAGTACCTGTCAGTAAATAGATTGTGTTACATGCGGCAATTAAGAGACCGATTATGAGACGGCAAGTAAAACAAAACCTCCGTTTTTTTATAAAATCTGGCATACTGTGACCTGCCTTATTCATGAATATGGCGATATGAATTTGTGCTGTGCAAGTTTTTTTTATGCAAAAAAACAGGAGTGTAGATAGGTTATATTGTCCACAAATTTTAGGTATATATGCTACCTCTAAATATTTACCAATACATGATGATCGGCCTGTGTGTGTTCAGATTTTGTGATATGGTCAGAAAGTCTGGGAATGTTTAAAAAGTACATAATGAGCCATGCCAGGGCAAGCATGATCACAAATAAGAAAAATGTAATATCCCAGCTAAAATTTTCTTTTATGGGGCCAATCAGTGTGGCACCAACCATGGAACCCAGCGAACCCAGGGTCATATAAAAGGTAAACTGACTTGCAGAAACTTTTTTTGAACAGCATTGCATAGCGATGGCATAAACACCAATTTTAGCAAAGGCATTCAGCCACCTGTAAATAATTATAAAGCCGTAAAGAAAGGTACTGTTTTCCCAATATGACGTTGATAGAATAAGCGTGCTCGTTATCAACATGATCAGAAAAAAATAGGTACCGATCATGCGCTTTTTCCCAAATCGCTCAATCAGATAACCGCCAATTAAAAGTCCTGCAATGCCACCAATCAGATCAGCAGTAGCAAAGGCCTGAGAATATAATGTATTGGTCCATCCGGTAATTTTAACTGCAAATATTGGGAGTAGTGTTTCAAAATAATTGTAAGAACCCATGGAAACAAACATGAGTGCCGCAACAAGCAGAGAATCCTTTAAGCGAAAAAGACTACATAAGGATTTCAAAATTGTTGACCAGCTCGTAACCTGTAATGTTTGATTTTGTACAGATACTTTGCCATCTCCCCAGGGCAGGATTTTTTCACCCGGCTGCTCACGCAGGCAGACCGGCACCAGTGTCATAAGGCCAATCATAGCCGAGATTACAAGTATGGCAACTGTAAAATCATATAAACTTAACAGCCAGCTGCCAACAGCCAGCGCCAGCGAACTGCCAATCATTCTTGCCCCGCCCATAAACCCGTTAGCACGTGCCTGTTGGTGGTCGGCAAGCACATCGACAGCCATCCCGTCAGTAGCTGCGTCCTGAAGGGCACCAAAACAGGAGACGACAAAAGCCGCTCCCATCAAAAGATCCAGGTTATGAAGCGGATCAGGCACAAAACCCATTGCCACGAAACTTAATGTTAAGCCGATTTGGCCAAAAATTACCCAGGGACGTTTTCGCCCCATGGGCAAATAAGTGTATCGATCCATAAGCGGGGCTGCTATAAACTTAAACGTCCAGGGTAGTGAGCAAGCGACTGCAAAGCCACCAATTTCTGTTGGAGTTTTTCCCTGCATGGCCAGCCAGGCCGGAATACCGACAAAGAGCATTCCCATGTGAAGTCCTTCTGCAAAATATAGTGCAATAAAATTGGCATATCTCAAATTCGTACTTTCTGACAATGCAGGTAATTTTTTACTTTTCATAAGACGTTGATTGGCCGGCAGGTGCTCTTTTAGAAAATTGGGACGTTTGTAAATTGGTCAGGCAGGGGAGTTGGGACATTTGGATTGGTGGCAATCTCGTTTTGAGGATAAATGAAACGTTGTGGTTTGCGGCTGCCGGCATATAAAGTGATAGGCAATTGCATAACCGGAACGGCTTTCGCCAGTCGCCGGTAATCATTAAATGCTTCATATTGCATTAAAAATATGATGTAGCGCTGGGCTATGATTTCCTGAAGTAGTGCCAGTTGAACCGTGGCGGCCTGAGTTGGATTTGCAAGACCCGTTGCTGAAAAATCATTCAGTATATATGATTCATATTTCCGTCCGCTGGATGGCAAAGTGGCGCCGTTCAGGTAGCCGCCTGCCAACCCTGTACGCACTGCATTTAATGCAATCAGTGCCTCCGAATTCATGTTTTTTCGTGCCTGTGCTTCTGCAATAATCAACTCATTTTCATAAAAAGTTAAAACAGGATGCTGCGAGCTTGCCGTAAAAGCTCCGTCGGTTGTATTAGCATCCAGACTGCCGGGTGCAATTATGCCGGTTTTAAAATAATGATAGTAGAGTGCAGTTTCATCGGTTTTGGTATTGGCCGATGTAATCCGCGACTGCATTAATTTTGGCAGATAGGCACCGTCGAAACCGGTATCACCTGCACGGTTAACTCGGAAAAAATCATAATTTTGATTCTGGTCTATACCCAGGCTTGTACCGTGAGGGATAAGCATATCAGCTGTCTGACTTTTGATACCATTGGCAGCGCTTGCAATTGCATTGTCGTACTCTGCCGTGTGCAGGTATAACCTGGCCTTGAGTGTGTTTGCGGCAGCTTTCCATTTGATTACGTCGCCTTTATATAAAAAGTCCTGCTGTGAAAAAGCCAATCCTGTTGGAGCGGACAAGTTGATGATCGCATTATCAAGTGTTGACTGCAGGGCTTTATAGATAACAATTTGTTTGTCAAATACCGGGGTAGGATAGTTGGTTTCATCAAATGCCTGGCTGTAAGGTACATCACCATACAGAGAAGTCGCTTTGGCAATAACCAGGGCTTCCAGAACCTGGCCAATACCCTTTGTCCATTTATCACCAAGTACATCAGCTTTTGCCTGAATTAATCGCGCCTGGCTGGCAACAGGATAAAGAACATTCCAGCTAAAAGTCTGGGATGAGACAATGTACTGACCAAATCCCTGATGGGCCCGCGACAAACCGGCCAGTTCGCCGGCCCACATGGAAGCAATGCGAACATCAGTGTCTTCGTGTAACATGGATACGCCCAGCTCGGTACCTGCAAGCAATGTGGCAATGTCCACATTTGTTACAGCATTCGGGTTGTTTTTAATGTCGGGCTGATCAAAACTCTGCTCGCAGCTTCCCATCATTTGGGTCACCAGCAGGGCCAGTACTATTTTAACTGCAAATATTTTTTTCATATTTTTTTATAGATTATAATTATCAAAACCATTGGTTCCAATTATTTTGAGCACCATTAATACATCACACGTACACTAAACAATACAGACTTCGTATTGGGATTCGTAAACCAATCCTGGCCCCGGGACAATCCGGCTCCGGAAATATTCACCTCGGGATCAGTACCTGTGTATTTGGTCCATAAAATAAGATTGCGGCCTGTCACGCTGAAATCTACCTGGGAAAGATGTGAGAAACGGCGAAAACCGGGACTTTTTAAACTATATGCCAGCGTTATTTCACGTAAGCGTGACACACTTCCGTCTTCAACAAATTGCTTGTAAGATGCCGACGTCGATGCTGTGCCGCGTCCTTGCCACCATGCCTGATTAATGGCAACGGGTCCGGCACCAAAATCCCTGATTTGTCCCTGAAAAGCAGTTCCTTCAGCAATGGTGTTCCCATTCACATCTTTCAGGCCGCCCGCCGGTGCTACCACCGTGTGTCCCTGATCTCCATGCGTACCAAAATTGTAAAGCGAACCGCGGGTTCCGTTAAAAAAATCATTACCTGCAATACGGTCAAACAAAACATAAAGAGATAAATTTTTGTAAGCAAATGTACTTCCCAAACCACCCCGCCATTTAGGGTTTGGATTACCGATGATTTCGTTTTTAGTGCCACCCTGCGGAAATCCATTTGCATCCAGCACGTATTTTCCTGATTCATTTTTAAGGAAATCAGTTGAATAGAAAATACCAAATGGCTGTCCCGGCATTAAAGATGAGTTTTGCATGTAGCTGTCCGGCAGTGTATAAACAGAGGCTCCTGCAAGTGAAACAACATTGCTACGATTGAGGGAAAAATTTCCAGACAAATTCCAGCTAAAATCACCTTTGGGCAGCAGGCTGGCACTTGCATCCAGTTCAAGTCCTTTGTTGGACAACTCGGCTGCATTTACATTTCGTACAGTAAAACCTGTGCCGCTTGCGACGTTCAATGCCAGAATTACATCCTTGGTATGGTTGCTATAAGCCGTTGCAGAAAAAGTGACCCGGTTGTTCAGAAAACGCAGATCTACGCCAATTTCTGATTCAGATTTTCGTTCCGGGCGCAGGTAATCATTTCCTGCCGTTGTGCTGCGGACGTATCCTCCACCATATAACGCGCTCGCCGCCGTCAAACCTCTTGTGAAAACATCCCCATAGGATGCCGGTCCAAAAGCCGTGAAATTCTGATAAGGCTGTGGCTGGATACCTACTTGTCCCCAGGTTAGCCGGAGCTTGCCAAAGCTCAAAACATCACTGTTTTCCAATGGACCTAACCTCGAAAACTGCCACGCTAATGCAGCTGACGGGAAGAAAAAGCTGTTTTTTGTTTTGGAACCAAATGTGGATGCGCTTTCATTACGGCCTGTTAATGTCAGAAAAAACATGTTGTATGCCTGTAACTCAGCCTGAGCATAGTATGCGTAAGTCCGTATGAGGGAATTATAATTGCCTGCCGTGAGGTTTGAATTGAGTGCATTGGTCAGAATATCCGGAGCCGTTGGAACAATCAGGTTTGTGATCGATCCAGTAAGCGTAGCCCGTCTGCGGCTGTTGTAATTGATACCCAACAGAAGTGAACCGCTGAACTGATTATTAAAAGTTTGATTTGCACTGGCAAACATATCCGTGTTAAACTGTTTCTCTGATATCCAGTTTTTAGATAAAAAACCGTTTGCAAAACCAGCTGAATTTTTTGCAAAACGTTCTAAACGGTTATCGGTAAAATTATCCACACCTGTGCGTCCTGTAATGTTCAGCCATGAAACCGGTATAATGTCCAGCTGCACGGTTCCGATGAGCCGGTCCACATCACTGGTATTTCTGTTGTTATTAATATTCCAGACCGGATTTGAATAAATGGTACTCAAATCTTTTCCCAGGGGATTCCGGTAAGAAACATGCGCATTATTAAATACTTGTCCGGATGGGTTTGTAAATGTTCCGCTAGAAATAGCATTGTCAAAATCAGGCGGTGTACGAAGGCCGCCCAGCATAATTCCGTCCACATTGTCACCTTCCTGTACTCTTGAAGACTGCACTTTGGTATAACCCACATTGGCCGAGGCCCTAAGCCAGTTCGTAAACTGACTGCCAACATTAATGCGGGCGGTATTGCGCTTGTAATTACTAAACGCTTTAATAACTCCGTCCTGATTAAGATTGGAATAGCTGACCAGAAATGTTGACTTGCTGTCGCCACCACTGATGTTCAAGCTGTTATCTGTGAAATGGCCGGTTTGAAATACATCTTTGGTATGATCGTACGTACTCTGATCGTTCTTTCCTCCATGCGGGTTGGTTGCTGTGCCGGGTGCGATCGCATAGCGGCTTGTACCATCCGGAAATACAACGCTACCCTGATATCCCGGAGAAGCAGGATCGCTGATATAAGTATCCTGGCCACCGGAACGGCTTGCTATCAGGTCACCAAAACTGTTTCGGTTGCCCTGCAGATAAAGCCCGGCCGAGCCCTGGCCATAAGTGCGCTGCAATGCAGGCATTTTGTTCACCCGATCAAATGAAACAGTAGATTTAAAGGCAATATTGACCTTTCCATTCGTATTCTGTCCTTTTTTAGTTGTAATTACGATCACACCATTGGCGGCCCTGGTTCCCCACAAGGCCGCAGCAGATGCGCCTTTCAAAACCTCCATCCGTTCGATATCTTCCGGGTTTATGTCGTTAATGCGTGATTGCTGAATAATGCCGTTGTTAGCGGCTGTTCCTGCATTATCACTGGCATTACTTACCGGCACTCCATCAATGATAAATAAAGGTTGTGCATTGCCGTTAATTGTATTTTGTCCCCTGATCTGAATATAGGCTCCTGCGCCCGGGTCACCGCCGCTGCGTGTAATCAGTACACCGGATGTCTTTCCGCTCAGGCCTGTTAATAAACTTGTTTCTCCGGTCTTTGCAATTGCCCTTCCTTCCAACGTAGATATGGATGAAGCAAATTTGTCTCGTTCTCCTTTTAAGCCAAGCGCAGTAATGACAACTTCAGTAAGTTCTTTGGTATTCGGACGAAGTAAAATATTAATTGTTGTACGTCCTGCAATAGGTTCTTCCATGGTTTGCATCCCTAACGCCGAGAAGACGATAGTTGTAGCCGACGAAGGGACACTTAACATGAATGCTCCTTTAGCATCGCTAATAGTGCCAATGGTGGTTCCTTTTACCAGTACTGCTGCACCCGGAAACCCTTCATCTGATTCACTTGTACCTATAAATCCGCTTATTGTGAGATCCTGAGCCCATAGCATTGAATTTCCGGTAGTTATTATTAATAAAATCAACAGTAATTTTTTTTCATAATGATAATTAAGAATTGTAAAATGTTTTAACAAGCTTACAATAAGCTTGTTGGCAGAATCCGGATTTTTCTGCCTGGCGAAATAAGTCAACTGTCATATTCAAAACCGTAATGGGAATTTTGATCATAGACGTATCATACCGGTAAAGGCAGCGGATCATCCCGGTATTAAAATGATTTTTTAATTTTATCTTGAGGGTAAGCCTGTTACTGAGATATTCAGATCACTCATCACTGGAAGCAATGACTAAATTTGTGAAGCACTGTCTCGTCACTTTAAATGTTGGTTAGATGAAAAATACCCGAATAGTTAATAATTCGCAAAACAAATTGCTCAAATGAAGTGTAATAAGTTTAGCTGCTATATTTTGCCACTGTTTGTAATGTAGCCGGCTCTTTCAGACTGGGTCTACAAAAAGTATTCCATGCATTTATTGGGCTAATGATAACCACAATTGTAGGAATCTGGGTACAGGCTCATTTTATAGCTGCATTAATTTAAATGAAACAAAATAAGTAGGCCTCGGTGACAACCGTATGTCAGGAGCATTAAAAAATAAGTTCAGTAATATATTTTCCGATGGACTATAGGCTGTGAATGATCTTTCGAAACTGATAAGCTAAAAAGTAATGTTACAAACAGATTTTACAGGAGCGTGGTGAATTGGGGAAAAACTTATTGATACCTGGAAGTAGAAGTGGAAAATTTGGAACCATTGACCATTGTAATATCTGAAATGAAGGATATTTTATTTTGGTCAGAATTGACCAGCTTAATAAATCGATTGGGAATAGGATAACATTGGAAAGATTGATGTTACGATTTAAATGTACACTAAAAACAGTAGCAGATGCACGTATCAATACGGATTGGCCGAAACACTGTTTTTTAGCTGGCTATCTATAGGTTTTTGAATGACTGTGATGTTATCTTCCTGATCGATTTTTATTAAGCCCATTTCTTCAAATGCTCTCAACCAGCGCTGCATGGGTAAAACATCCCATTTCTGCCTGTACCGTGTAGCGTTTTCGATAATGGAATGAAAGTGGTTTACGGGAGGATCGTACTTATCGTGATGTTGGTGTAATACGTAATCGCGTACAAAAATCAGCTTAACGTCCGCCTTGTGAAACATCATGGCAAAATCTGTATCTTCTGCCCCATACCCTGTAAAGGATTCATCGAAGCCACCCATTTTTTCAAACGTTTGCTTTTGAATAGCAAATATTAAAGACCAGAATTGCAAATGTTCAACCGGCTGGCCTGCCGGTATGTGCTCCCGGGCAGGGTGCGTTGCTGCTAAATGCTTTAGATCATCATAATTTCCTGTGTCAGGCAATACCGGCAGATACATAGGATAAGCTGTAATTACATTATTCGGTTGCAAAGCCATCAGCATATTTGCAAACAGGGTCGGCGATACGATGCAATCTACATCTATAAATATGACGTTGCCTGTTTTTGCAGCGGCGATTCCCATATTCCGCGCTGCAGCTAATGGTAGCTCATGAATTTCCTTAATTAAATGGATGTTCACATTTAAGCCAACAGGAGTTACAATTCCGTCCAGGTCGTCCATACAAACAACTTGTATATCCGAAGGAAGAACCGTCGATGCTTTTATCGAGTCAAGCAGATTGGCTAATTGCTTTCGCCTTCCCTTGACAATCGTTACAATACTGAATTCAGGCATACCAGATTTTTATTTTTTGAGCTATCTCTTCAGGTGCTGACGCATTCACCAAATTTCTATAAAAAGGTGTAAATACTTTCGCTTTTTGCAACACGTTTTGCCACTGCTCAGCGCTGAAAGTTTCCTGCGCCAACAGCGCAACATTTTGATTAGCTAACACATTTGCATGTACTGCTTGCTCGTCATACGGCCTGGGTTCCGGAAGCAGGATCAGACGTTTACCAAGCGACAAAAGCTCCGCAATCGTGTTTTGACCAGCCGCAGAAATCACTATTTCCCCAGCAACAGCTTCCCTAATGTCTTTAACCAGGCCGAGCAGTGTACAATTTTTACCTAAATCATAATACCGCTTATTACCGATAATAGTAAACTGTGTATTTTGATCTTTCGTCATGTTTTTAAGTACCGTTTCATCGTAATTATCGTAACCTGACATGACTGTTGCGTTATTGGTATCTGAAGGGTTGCTTCGCTTCAATTCACTGCCAGCATATTGTGAAATATATCCGCTGTAATATGTTTTGGACGTAAACTGGTAGTCCGCCTGTTCCAAAGAAGAAGGAAAATGAGCTACAATATGATCCGCAAGTTCATGAGCAAAAACCTGTGTTGGATCGTTCATCACATTTCCGGGCAGGTGGACTAAAACGACCGGGACCCCCATCCCCCGAACCATGATTGCCAACTCAGGAACTCCGTCGCAGTAAAAAGCTTTTGGCTTATAAAACTCTATCGCCTCAGCCAGCGTTTTTGCCCGACTTGCTGGCTCGACCGCATACGGTGTAACTTCAAAAGCTTGTGAAAATGTATGCTCCGGTATTTCGTAGCCAGCCGGATATTTTGGAGGAAGTTCCAGCGCCTGAACGTCGTGTTTTTTCTGCAGATACCTGCTTATTTCATTATTTGTCGTTATCGCTATAACCTCGAAAAAAACTGATAATGCTGGATACAACATATTGAATGTTGCCCTATGGCCGTTCCCGTGTGCATGTACGAAATAGAATATCGTTGGCTTCTTCATCACCTCGGGTTTTTCGCTATGCGTTCATAGATGTTTACGTAAGCCGCGGAAGTTTTTGTCATATCAAATGAGGCTGCAAAGTCTCTGCAAGCTGCCGGTTCCGATTTTTTGGCGGTTTCTAACGGCTCTATAAGATCCCGCCAGTCATGTGAATCAACTGATATGGATACTTTTTCGTTGCGAAGCTCCGGAGGTATGGCGGTATTAAACCCTACTACGGGCAAACCACTTGCAAGCATCTCCACCGTACTCAGCCCGAAAGGTTCTTCCCAGGTAGCGGTTGCCAGATACGCCGAAGCGCCTGCCGCCAGTTTGCTTAACTGCTGCTGAGTGGCATGGGAGATGTATTCAATACGTTCGTTTAGCTGCGGCTGAACACGGTCAAGGAAATATTCCTTATCAAATATGGGCCCGACAATTCTTAGTGGCTGTTTTAAATAATTGGCAAGATGTATAGCTGCTTCAACGTTCTTTTCTTTTGTAATACGTCCGCTCCATAATAGATAACCGTCAGCATTTCGAACATGTAACTTCCATTTATCGAGTACTATTCCGTTTAAGATTACCTCCACATCTTTGCCGAGGAATGCCTTCCATTGTTCGCTCATTCGCTTCGAAATGCCGACAGATAAGACCGGAGCATGCTTCGTAAAAAACTGATACATCAGAACAAATTTTTCGGTCGGCGGCAAATGCAATGTAAGTACGCAAGGAATTTTATGAAGTGCACCGACTGCATAGATTTCGGGTATAAATGAATTATAGTGAATGACGTCGTAACGGCTCACGTCAAACAATCCAAATTGTAATGTTTGATAATGTTGCTGGCCGAGCAATTCCGGACAGGGCCGGTACGAATCATCTTTCATGCTAAGCGGGCTCTCATGAAATTCAATCACCTGAAACAGATTTTTTTCGTCCGCGTCCTTTGCAATCACATCGACGATATGCCCCAGGCGCACCAATGCATTTGCGTGCTCGACGATGAATGCCTCCGTGCCACCATTGTATGGCTCACGCAACGAGATAAATGGTCCGGCAACAATCAGTATTTTCATAGAACTTTCTCAAAATAATTGATATAGCGCTGAGCCATCGTTTTCAAAGAAAATGTTTCTGCGTGGCGCCTGACTTTATCGCTTTCAAGCGGTATCGCAGCTGCAATTGCTCTTGCAAGAGATTTGACGTTTTTTTGCTCCGCTATAACTCCACTCTCCATATTAACTAATTCCCGAAAAGCACCGCGGTTGAATCCGGCTATCGGCACGCCCGATGACATGGCTTCTATGTTGGTAAGGCCAAAAGGTTCTTCCCAGCGCACGGCATTTACCACAGCGGCTGCTCCTTTCATGTTCAAGTGTATATCAGACTGTTTTAAGTGACCGAGGTATGTATCTTTTTCCGTCATTCGAGGACTGATTTGTTCATCAAAATATTTCTTATCGTCGAGCGGTCCGGCAAATTTTAAGGGCATATTGAGTTCGTGGGCCGCGTCTATCACAATGTCCAGACCTTTATCATGCACGATCCTTCCAAACCAAAACAGATAGTCTTGACTTGTGCGTACGAGCGGCCACTTATCCAGGTCAACACCGTTGTAAATGACGATTGAACCGTTATTCATATATGGCTGCCACGTAGCTTCAAAGGACTTTGAAGGTATTACGAAATGAAGATTTTCAGAGCCCGAGCAAATCTTAACAGCTGCTTTTAATTTGCTTATTGGTGGCGTATGTATTGTCGTGACCACCGGAATTGCAGCCTTCACGCCCCAAAGTATCGGTAGCTCATGCGTTGAATTGTTATGAACAATATCGAAATCATTTTGTTCAATATCTTCAAGTATCGAGAGGTATTCGTCGCTCTCATATATTTCGAAGTATTTGTTTTCCCGATACTCATCGCCGTAAAATCCTTTTACATTCAGTTCGGGATCGCTATCTGCATGTGCATACAAAGTGATTTCGTGACCGAGACGTATGTACTCTTTACATAGTGCGTGCGTAAACGCTTCCAGGCCTCCACGAAATGGCTCGGCGATCGGCAGTCTGGTTTTGGCTATGACCGCAATCTTCATATTTCGGCTGTAGCTTTTTCAACAATACATTTTTGCGACAATACTTCTTTATATAGCTTTACGTAGTTCAAAGTCATATTTTGTATATTCATGTTCGATGCGAATTCTTTACATGTACCCGGACTGATCGCATTACTCTTTTTAACCAGCTCTACCAAGTCTTGCCAACGGAGAGATGCAGTTGTTAATACACTTTCATGCACCCAATCCGGCGGAACAGCAGTATTAAAGCCAACAACTGGCAATCCGCTCGCCAACATTTCCAATGCAGCCAAACCAAACGGCTCCTGCCATGTTGCCGTTGCGAGATAAGCAGATGCTTTTTTCGCTAAGCTGCTTAGTTCGTGTTGCGTCACGTGCCCTACATACTGAATTTGATCGTTAAGTTGCGGTTTAACCTGCTCATCAAAATAATACTGGTCAACAATTCTGCCAGCAATCTTCAGCGGCAGCTGCATATATTTTGCCACGCAGATGGCAGCTGCAACATTCTTTTCTTCGTTGATTCGTGCCGACCACAGCAGATACGCACGGTCCTCCGAACTTTTTGTGGGCCAAAGATCCACGTTTATACCGTTGTTTATAAGCGGCATATCTGTCTCAAGCGCCTGGTCCCATTGCCGTTTGACCCTTTCTGATATCGCTACGAATGTGACATCTTTTTGCCGCGAAAGTTCTTTATACGCAGATATTCGTTTTTCGTCAGCCGGTGAATGCAGCGTCAGCAACGACGTTTTATTGAAATGCAATCCTGCCTCCAACAGATGCGGGTAAAACATGTTGTAATGAATGACATCATATAAATCGGCATCCAGCTTTTTGAACTGAAGTTTTTCTTTGAAACATGTAAAAAAATCAGGTTCAGCTTTATTAGATACAGTGAAAGGGTTTACCAGCGTAAATTTAGCGCTGGCTTCCGCCTCATGCGCAATAACATCTACAGTATGCCCTTCATCAACAAGTTGGTTGGCAAAAGAAACTATAAAAGCTTCTATACCGCTGTTATAAGGCTCTTTCAGTGTTATCCCGGGACCTGATACAAGTAAAATATTCATAATAGGAGCAGCGCGAATCTGTATGGCTAATAATCAGTCAGTCGTAAAAGGCCATATACAAACGTTCATCGAACCTTATGTGCATTGCTTTTTAATATCATTGACTTACAATGTGTATAAAATGCATGCCGTAAACTATTCTCTAATTTATAAATTCAGTTTTTTGAGCTAGTTTAACATTGGCACATGGCAAGCCCATTTAAATTTGATTGGGAAATGGTCGGAGTTAGGCGTATAAGTCCATTGAACGGCCGACCGCAGAATAGTATTACTTGCTTGTTTACGACAACGATCAGTTTAAACCGGTTGCAGGAAGATGGATTGGTAAGAATATTGTTATCACTGTGGGTTGTAACTTGTTTTTGAGGTATCCCGAAATATTTGATACAACTGAAATTTATTCATTAAGTAACACCTTCTTTACTGCATTGTCATGCAGATTAACCAAATCGGTGAAAACGCGCTTAGCCAGGTACGCTAACCTCCAGGACCAAACAAAAAGCATATACAGCGTTTTTAACCTTGAATGGCCTTTTGATGAATAACCTTTTTTCTATAAGACACTGAATTTGCCTTTGCAACTGATTGAAACCTTTCAGATTATTCCATAATGTACTTTGACCTTCAGTCAGCAAAGGGTTCACAGAGAGGTATAATAAGCTCATTTCCAGCTTGTTCAATATCCCATGTGTCGCATCCGATACAATCAATGCCTATACATTAGCTATTAGTTGGTACTTCTGCCTTCGGTTCCTCGTCAACATGAACCCAGATTTTTACCGTCTGCTGTATTTCGTAAGCAATGAGTTTCCACATATGCACAATGGCAGCAATTTCCGGCTCTGTTCAGTATCATCATTTTTGCAGGCAACAAAAACAAGTGAGATCAACAGCGCATGTAACAGCTTTTTCATAAGGCAAGGCTTTTTTTATGAGGATGCCAATCAATCCCTTTTAATTGAATGATTGTGTATATAATAATTTTATTACAAATTGATTACATACATGGCTCATTTAAGGCTTTTGATCTCGGCTCAAATTATGTCTGCAAAAACGGAGATATTACATGACCTCACACAAATGGGTACGTAAACAACATGAGGCACATGTGTAACTTTTCAGTGCCCTCAACTCATCCCGGTAGGCACTCGCAAGCAACTGGTAGATTCTAGGTCAAAACTCAGCATTCGTAGCCAATGTAAGCTGTTTGGCGTTCAGCGCAGTGGGATATACTATGGTTGTAAAACCGGGACAGAGGAAAATCCACAAGTGATGCGTTTGTGGTTATTGCCCATAGTGACAAGTACCTACGATATGAATACTGTATGTTTGAGCTATACAAACTTTATAGAAATTCCAGCCTTTATAGTACTGAACTTCTGAAAAATAATTATCTGATTCGTGTAGAAAATTTAGACCTCAATAGTACTACAGTGCTCCGTGATTATTTTACTTACTGGAAAGACTTGGAAGCTGAATGGAAAAGCTTGGTGACTGAGTTTGATGCTGATCAAAGGAAGTACCCTATAATACAAGCTATTAAAACATCTATCTCAGATTTTTTACCATTTTTGAATGATATTAATTTGATGACAAAAGAAATTCTATCTGCAGATGACTTTTCAGAAATTAAAAACGCAATTCAAATAAGATTTACCAATCCGGATTAAATTATTAAAACGTCAGCTGACATCAATATTTTCAATGCCGAAGTCTGACATTGGAGTAATCAGCAGTGGTAATTTGGTCATGCAGCATTTCTGGACTTCATAAATAAAACCAGCATGAGTTCTTGAAATTTTATTATATCAGCTATTAAAGGATATTATTGTCTGATAAATCGGTTTACAGAGGGTTACGTTTAAAAGGTTAATCTAAGGTTGCTTCAAAAACTTATCTTTGCCCTTTAAGTAGTTTAAAAACCACTAAGAGTCTGTTTAAAAATTTTGGTATTTCTTCAAATCCTATAATTGTATTCGTAGACAGACATCTTTCCATTCTAAAAAGTCACTTAATACTTGTTTATCAAATTGTGTATCAAATAAAAAAGCACTTACAAGTTGTATCTTATAAGTCCTGGATATTTGTTATGCTAAACTAAATAAGGATTTTTCGTCAATGTATTGATAACATGATCCAGGATAAGAGAGAAGCTATACTACGAACGTTGTTCCTAACCGTTTGAATCATTGGACCAGTTTGTAGCCTCAAACGAGAAACAGAAATGGTATCAGAGATGATTAAGAATGCACGCCTAAGTTCATCAGGAAGAAAATTGCTTACCTCGCAACAAAAGGCTTACTTAGTGGAAGAATGGGATTTATCTGGCTTGTCTTGTCCCGAGTTTTGTCGTCGACACGGTCTAATATCAAGCCAGCTATATAAATGGCGTAAGGATGCAAAATCAGGAGCAGTTATGAGTATAAAAAATGATGGCCAGCTACACTCTAAAACGGAGTTAGAGGTCTTGCGAAGAGAAAATGATGAACTTAAGAGGGCTCTGGGAGAGGCCACACTTGATATTAAGGTTCTAAAAAAAAGCTGGAGATGGATCAACTACGAAACCGGCAGTTGAATCGCTATCCAGGGAATTCGGATTAAGTATCAACCGAATCATCAAAATATTGGGAGTTGCCAAATCTAGCATCTATTACCAAGCCAGGCCTTATCCCAAGAGAAAGAAAATTGTAAAAAAATACCTGTCAGATGCGGCTAAGGCTAATATTCGATCAATATCAAGCATGAAGTCAACCTATGGAACACCTCGTGTGCGAGCTATTTTACAAAGGGATTATGGTGTTACATTATCCAAATATATGGTTCACCGCTTTATGAAAGAGGAAGGTTTACTATTAAAACGATTTCGAACCAGAGGAAATAGTAGGATTCATACTGGAAAAATAGCCGTTGTTAAATCCAATACAAGATGGGCTAGCGACATAACGTCTATTAAGTGTTGGAATGGTCAAAAACTTCGACTGGCCTTTGTGATCGACTGTTGTGACAGATCAATTATTAGCTGGAAAGCAGGCACGCATATTCAAGGATGTGATATCGAATTATTAGTACAGAATGCCCTATTTGAAAGATTCGGTGAAAGTTTACCGCCAAAAGGGCAGCTTCAACTACTACATGATAACGGACCTGAATACATAGAGAAAAATCTAAGAAAAAGTCTTAAACAATGGAATATTGAAGATTGTAATACACCGACATATTCACCACAATCAAATGGCATGTGTGAGGCACTGAATGGCACTTTTAAAAGAGATTACGTCTTTGAAAATTGTCTCGATAATCCAACAGTTGTGATGTCACAAATACAAAAATGGGTAGATGAATATAATAATTTTGCTCCTCATTCAGCTTTAAAAATGAAAACACCAAAAGAATATTTTAACTTTCAAATCGCTGCGTAACTAGTCCAGTTTTTAAGCGGAAAGAGCAACGTTACTTCTAAACTCTTGATAACAGAAGAGGAGGAAAAAAATGTGGGATAAAGGAAAGATGCTACACAACTGATGATATTACTTCCCGATTAATATTTGACTGGAATGATTAACAGATAAAAATAGAAGAACTTAAAAAGTGTTAATCATAGTGTTAACGTTTTAAATTAAAAAGAGCGTAAATAATTGATAAACAATCATTTACGCTCTTTAAATGTACCCGGAGCCGAACTGTTGTCGAACCAGTTTATGGAGGATTTGAATAAAATTGCAGATCTTACTATATGAGTAATTATAATGGAAATGTTTAGAACACTATTTGCCTACCTGCTTTTCTACTAAAGTCACAATTGGACAGGGAATGCTAATATGACGTCAATCTTTCAACAGATGTAACTTTGAAGAGGTCGGTGCGAAAATAAGAAGTACGTTTTTCAAAAGTGATTAAAACTGTGTACGAAGAAAATGGTTTTCTGGAAAATTGAGTTTTTCTATATATCCTTTAGATTTACACCAGTTCATTTATACCGTGGTATAATCGTACTTTGGAAACATTCGTAAATGAATGTATTATCTAGGCCAGAAGACTTCCAGTAGTGTTGATGTTTCATTAAACTTCATCAGCAACCGGGTTAAAATGTACTTTTCTAATTTTTGAAAAAGATCATTAAAGCACTCTTCATAAATTAAAACTGGCATTAAAAGTTTTGACGAATTTGTAATTTTAGTAATCCACTCAATGCTTGTACCAGTGGTGATGGCTGTTCGGATTTATGGATCAGAACGTGCTTAATCACAATCTCTTTAAATGGTGTCCCATTGGCATTAATGATAGGCATGGAGACAAGATTAGGCTCCTGCCTCAAGTCCAGAGAAGCGGGAATAAAAGCAATTCCTTTACCTGACCTTACCATACTTTTTAACAAGTCAAAGGATGGTACATATTGTGCAATGTTACTTTCTCTGTGAAATCCGGCCTGACGGCAAACTTCTTCCAGCTGTCCGTAAAATAGGCCAGCCTCTGGCCCGTGATCAATCCACTTTTCTTTTTTTAATTGAGTTAGCATAACTGCTTTCACGCCAGCCAAGTGATGATCTTTGTTAATTAGTATTGTGTAATCGGCTTGAGTGTACTGTGTTGCTATAAGTCCTTCACAAACGAGTGGAAGTACGCTCAGGCCCAAGTCAATCTGATCGTTTGCGATGCTTGTCTGTACCTGAACCGGGTTAGGAAGTTCCACCAGCTTGATTTCTACTAATGGGAAATGGGCTGAGAAGAGCTCGAGCATACCCATAACCCGCTCTGGAAGTATAAGTTTAAAAACTCCTAAATTAATTACTTGCTGTTTTGCCCCGACCTGGCGGGCGCTACGAACTGCCTTGTCAGTCAATTGCAGGATGTGTTTAGCATCAAGAAGAAAGACTTTACCCGCTTCGGTTAGCTCCACCTTATGTAGCTTAGTACGAGATATTCCTACAAACAACTCCACGCCTAAGTCTGCTTCTAATAGCCTGATTTGCTGACTCAATGCAGGTTGTGAAATAAACAGGTGCCTGGCCGCATTGCCGAAGTGCAGTTCCTCGGCAACTCCTATAAAATATTTTAACTGACGTAGTTCCATTTTGCTTTTTGATTCGTCTATTGATCAAGACAATACCTGATAAGAAATACTTATCAGACGGAAAGAAAATACAATCAGACTTTTACATGATTATCTTGTATTATTGCTTCCCATTGAATCCGGACGATTTAACGTTTGAAAAATATTACTAAGCATTATATGTACTATGAATAGAAAACAGTTTTTATCATTAGCGACCTTGGCAGTTACATTGCCTGCGCTTGGTTTTTCAACGTCAGGAAGATCAGGTGAATTTGTTGATGTTGAAATTGCACCCGGCAAAGTGCGGGGCATTCGCAATGAGGGCGTTAATATATTTAAAGGAATACCTTATGGCGGCAAAATTTCAGGAGATAGAAGATTCCGCCGTCCTGCTCCTTTACAGCCCTGGACAGGTGTAAGGGATGCCACTCAGTTTGGTGCACCTGCTATTCAATCGCCGCGCCGGAATGAGCCGGCACCTTCCGAAGATTGTCTGTTTCTGAATGTCTGGACTCCTGCAAATGACAACAAAAAGCGCCCGGTCATGTTTTATAGCCATGGTGGTGGATTTGTGATTGGATCCGGAGCCTCGCCAGGGCAGGATGGATCAAATCTGGCGCGAAATTTTGATGTAGTTGTGGTGCAGACCAATCATCGTCTGGGATTGCTGGGTTTTCTTTATCTTGATGAAATCGCTGGTGCAGACTATGCAGGTTCTGGTAATATGGGCATACTTGACATTGCTGATGGCTTAAAATGGGTGAGCCAAAATATTGCCCAATTTGGCGGAGATCCTAATAATGTGATGATTTTTGGTGAGTCGGGTGGGGGAGCCAAAACATCTTGTTTGTATGCAATGCCAGCGGCTGCGCCATACTTCAATAAGGCATCTATTGAAAGCGGTCCGGGTGTACGGATGAGTACTAAAGAAGCAGCGGCTGAAACTACGGCGATGCTTTTGAGAGAGCTGAATATTTCGCCTAAAGACTGGAGAAAATTACTGGATGTACCTGCTGCGGATCTGCTTGTTATGCAGGGTAAGTTACCTTCTGTAGCGCCGTTTAGTGAAAAGAATAACAATAAAGGAGTTATGCAGCGTAATGCTGGTGGTTTCGGTCCGGTCGTAGATGGAAAAGTCCTTCCACATCATCCGTTTGAGCCTTCTGCGCCTGAAATATCCAGGAATAAGCCACTATTGGTCGGATGGAATGAAGACGAATACACTTTCTTTGCCTGGGAACGAAAAGACACTGAACCTTTTAAACTGGATTTTGATGGTTTACAAAAGAAGCTGGAACCTAAATACGGCCAGGATACCAGAAAAATGATTGAAACCTACCGGAAAGCAAGGCCTGATGCCTCCGCACCCGATATTTTTGTAGCAATTTCATCAATCTCCATGATGGGACTTGGCTCAGTGGATATTGCAGAGAAAAAGGCAAAACAGAACGGTGCACCGGTTTATTTATATAATTTTGGTTACAAATCAGAGAAAAAAATACCGGGAACGGACTACGCCATGGGTACACCACATGCCATGGATATTTCATTCAAATTCAATAATGAAATTCCACCCAGGGATGGCTCCCAGCCAAAGGAAAGTTTCTTCGGAGGGAACAAACCGGAGCGGTTTGAGGCCTCGCATCATTTCGCTGAGCTTTGGACAACCTTTGCAAGGACAGGAAAACCAGCTGCCAAAGACGTACCAGAATGGCCTGCCTACAACCTGAAAGACAGGCCGACAATGCGCATCGATACAAAATGCGAAGTAATCCATAACCGGTTCACAGAAGAGCTTGAAATGTGGAGATCGATCGGCAAAGTATAAACCAATGGTTCTTTACTTATTTTAAAACAATCCCGTTAATACCTATACATGAGACCAAATATATTCTGCGTCGCTGTGGCTTCCTTTTTGATAATGACACACTTTTTGTTCCAGCCCCTTGCAGCGCAGCAGCTGAGTTCAGATCTTTTGCAAAAGCCGTGGAAAGCGCAGTGGATCACCGGGCCAGGCATGCCTATCAACCGTTTTAATGCTTCTTCGGATTTGACATTGAAAGAGTACGGCGTATTCAAGTTTAGAAAAACTATCGAGCTAACAGCAAAACCTTCTTCCTTTATTATACATGTTTCGGGTGATAACCGGTATAAGCTTTTTGTAAATGGTAAACATGTTTCACAAGGTCCGGCAAGGGGAGATCTGTATTTCTGGAATTTTGAAACGGTTAATATTGCTTCTTACTTACAGGCCGGAAGTAATACTATTGCCGCTGTGGTCTGGAATGAAGGCCGTGTAAAACCTGAATCCCAGATTTCGTATCTGACCGGATTTATTCTGCAGGGAAATACTGCTGCCGAAGATATACTAAACACAAACGACACCTGGAAAACGATTAAGGATGAAAGTTATCAGCCGATTTCAGTAAAGGTTCCAGGTTATTATGTGGCGGGTCCGGCTGAGCGGGTGGATATGAACACACATGTCAGCGGCTGGGAGAAAGCAGATTATGACGACAACAAATGGGTAAAAGCGCGTCTGATAGGTCCGGGCACAACAAAAGATGCAGCTGTAAATTCTTCGGGATGGATGCTGGTTCAATCGCAGCTACCACAAATGGATATGACCGTCCAGCGGCTTGCAACAACCAGAAAAGCAGAAGGCGTGCAGGTTCCTGCTGGTTTTCCTGCTGCCAAAACCAGCGTCACCATTCCAGCCAATACGAAAACGACCATTTTACTGGACCAGGGATTTTTAACCAATGCTTATCCAACACTGGAATTCAGCAGTGGTAAAGGCGCTGGAATATCAATAGGTTATGCAGAAGGTCTTTATGTAGGAAAAAAGGAAGTATTAAATAGTCCGAGACTTCCTATGCTTTCCAAAGGCAATCGTAACGAAACCGATGAAAAGATCTTTATTGGCAGGGCTGATAGTATACTTTCAAATGGAGCAGTCAACCAGCAATTCACACCGCTGAGCTGGCGGACTTACCGCTATATACAACTGAGTGTCACAACAAAAGCAGAACCGCTTGTCATCGATGATATTTACGGCACTTTCACCGGCTATCCATTCGAGCAGAAAGCAAAGCTTCAAACCCAGAATGCAGAAATGGGAAAGATGCTGGATATCGGATGGCGAACTGCAAGATTATGTGCTTTTGAAACTTATATGGATTGTCCATACTATGAGCAGTTACAGTATATCGGCGATGCCAGGATACAGGCATTGGTTTCCATGTATAATGCCGGTGACGATCGGCTGGTCCGGAATGCGCTTACACTAATGGATCACTCGCGCATTGCCGAAGGAATCACGCTAAGCCGCTATCCCACAGACCTGCATCAGCAGATACCAACATTCTCATTATGGTGGGTAGCGATGCTGCATGATTATTACAAATACCGTCCGGACAGTCTGTTTATCAAAGATAAGCTTCCGGGAGCAAGACAGGTGATCTCCTTTTTTGAACGTTATCAGCAAGCAGATGGCTCTTTGAAAGATGTACCCTATTGGGTTTTTACAGACTGGTCGCAGGGAAAAGGCTGGAACTTTGGAATGGCACCAATCGGAAAAAACGGAGAATCTGCGGTACTGGATATGCAGCTGCTTTGGACTTACCAACTGGCGGCTGAACTTGAAAGCAGTTTAGGACTGAAAGATTTGGCAGCCCATTACACAAGCCGCGCCGCACAATTGAAAAAAACCATTCAGGCTAAGTACTGGGATGCTGGTAAAGGCCTTTTTGCAAACACACCTGAAAAGGACAACTATTCACAGCATGCTAACTCACTGGCAATTCTTTCAGGCGTTGTTGGCAAAGAGCAGGCAAAACCTCTGGCTATAAAAATGCTTGCTGATACCAGCCTTGCACCAGCATCAATTTACTTCAAATTTTATCTACATCAGGCTCTTACAGAAGCTGGACTGGGTGATGACTATATGAGTTGGCTGGGCAAATGGCGTGAGAACATGAACCTGGGACTTACTACCTGGGCAGAAACCTCAGATGTAAATACTTCCAGGTCGGACTGCCACGCCTGGGGATCAAGTCCAAACATTGAATTTTTCCGTATCGTCCTGGGGATTAACAGTGGTGCGGCCGGCTTCTCAAAAGTATTAATTACGCCACATTTAGGCTCGATCAGTGATATCAGTGGAGAAATGCCGCATCCGAATGGGAAAATCATGGTTAATTATAAAGTAAATCAAGGCGCCATGCATGCCGAGATCAGTCTTCCAGAAAAAATTTCGGGCAACTTTGTCTGGAAAGGCAAAACCCTGGCATTAAAGCCAGGGAAAAACGCATTTAAGTTGTGATGACATCACTCGGGCACCTTGCTAAACTCTTCATCAGTAACGGGCTTTAACCATACTGCCCCACCAATATTTGTATTGGTGCCAATTGCGATATGCGTCATGGCATCTGTTTTTGTAGCGCCGTGCCAATGCTCAATATTGGGCGGACATTTAACAACGTCACCTTCTTTGATGATTTTAATTGGTTCACCTTTCTGTTGATACAGACCTTTTCCCTTGGTCACCAGGAGTATTTGTCCACCTTTATGAAGATGCCAGTTGGTTCTCGCTCCTGGTTCAAAGGTCACTGAACCAATATTTACATTGTAAGTAGTGTCATTTTCAGCCAGATAGTTGAGCCAGACCGTTCCGGTAAAGTTATCATTCGTTACTTTATTGCCCTTAGGGAATACCATAGCAGTATCCGCTTCTGTTGTTGAAGCATGCTGCTGCTTGTTATCATTGTTGCAGGATATTATTCCCAGTGCGCTAAAGACAACGGAAAATATCAAAACACTGTTTTTTAACGTTATTGGTTTCATCGCACGTTGTTTTAATGTCTTATTGATCACATTGAACCTTAAAGGTTCGCTTTATAGAACCCGAGCAATTTGCTTTCTGCCTGCGATACATATTCTGGCTTCCAGTAAGTTTGGATATGGGTGGCTCCATCAATGACAAAAAGCTCTTTATTTTTGGCGTTAGTTGCTTTACTAAATGCTTCATCTGTCATGTATTTCGTATCTGCTTTGCTTCCAGCCATCATCAAAAGAGGCTGATTAATCAAATTCATATTCGCGGCAGCATCCCAGGTCATCAAATCCTGCAAACTGCTCATGGTGTAAAGAAAAGTTGAATTTGGGTGTGCATGCGTTCTGTAATAGTATTCGTAGCCTTCCCTATACAAATCTGTGGTAGTTTTAGCAATTTCTTCGTCTGTTATACTAGCCACACCTGCGTAAATGATTTTTCCACCCGCTGCCTGCTGCGCACGGGCGTCCGAAGCTTGTTTCAAGCGCTCCTGAATGGTGTTTAATTGCGAATTTTGAAAACCATTCCGCCTTACTTCCCCTGAGTTGAACATGCTCAGGGTAGCAACGGCTTTGAAACGTTTGTCTGACTGTGCTGCTTTTAAAGTGTAACCACCGCCACCACAAATGCCCAGCACACCCAGACGGTTTGCATCAACGCCTGCATACTGTGTAATGTAGTCAGCCATACCATGAATGTCTTCGGTACGGTAATTAGGATTGTCCGTATGACGCGGCTCCCCGCCGCTAGCTCCCTGGTATGCCGCGTTGGCAGCAATGGTTATATACCCTGCTTCCGCCAGACGCTGCGCATATAATCCGGCTGTCTGCTCTTTAATACCACCGTTAGGGTGAGCAACTGCTATTGCCGGGTATTTTTTTGATGCATCGTAGTTTGCAGGTGTATAAACATTCGCCGCAACTTCAATGCCGTTCAGTTTATATTTCACCGGATGGATGTTCACTTTGCCATCTTCATTTTTCGTAAGGGCACCCTCATATACCAGCGTATATGAATTTTTTTGCTTTACTTTTTGTGTAGACTGGGCATTTATAGTATCGGCAGCTGCCATTGAGACGGCTAATGCGACAATTGATGTTAATTTTTTCATTTGTTTCAATAATTAATTTTACTTCTTTTTCAATACTTCATCCAATACGGATTTTGCAGACTGTGCTTCTTTTTCACCAGCCGTCTTTCTGATAACGCCGATGAATTGTTGTAACTGTTCGGCCGTCAGACCTACATTCAGACAGATTTTAAAGTGTGATTGCAGCATAGGCTCTACACCTCCAATACCGGCAAGGGCAGATACGGTTGCCAGTTCTCTTTCCGTGTAGGTCAATATGTCCCTTTCAAAAATGTCGGCGAAGAGATGTTCTTTAAGAAAGACTTCTATGGTGGGAGCAAATGCGGAATAGCCTGTTTGAGGACCATTTTGCGGAGCGCCTAAAAGAGAATCCAGGACGGCTTTGCCTCTTTCATATTTGCTTCGATCATCTTTTATTGCAGATGCGTCATTGCCCATTACATCAGTAATGCCTTTGGCCTTGCGTTGCTCCAGAACACTCATAAAAGTTTGTAATCCCCGAATGCTGCGGGGGAATCCAGCATAAGCATACACATGGATGATCACCTCCTTAATCTGCTGGATAGTTAGTCCTGCCTCAAGTCCGGCAGCAAGTTCTGATTTTAACTTTGGTAAGTCGCCTTTTGCGGTGTTTGCTGCAATGCTGACAATGGCGTGCTGCTTTTTGCTTAAATTCTGATCTGTATGCGTTTGAGCATTGGCCGTGTTTGCCACAATCAGCATTGTGACAAACAATGAAGATTTTAAAAGCTTGGTGAGTATCATTTCCATATTTTGTCCAGTTATCAAATTCCCTTCTTGCTTAGAAGAATTAATGATACAAAGTTCAGGATTGACGCTCACATAAACGGATACGTATTACTGTTTTTACTACCAATATTCCTAATCCAGTTTTTACATTGAATTTTGGCTTCGCAGGTAGGAAGGGTTTAGTTCGATACATCATATAAGAAGATGGGAATATTTCTTACTTATCTAAACCTTTCTCCTTTAACCAATTGGATAAAGCGTCGGCCACCTGCACATTATTCAGATCAGAAAAAGGAAAGTGCGTATTGCCTTTGATCCCAATTTCTGGTAGGTGTACAACCGTTGCATTGCCACCATGTTTGTTGATTGTGCCCGCCCATAACCTGGCCATTTCAAGCCCTGAGCGCCAATGGTCTTTATTCCATACGGTGGTCGGCTCCTTGGCGATATTATCGCCATAGTAAATCACAATTGGTATCCTGGTCAGCTTTTCAAAATCCTGGAACGGGATTTCTACACCTTTCAGTTCGCCAAAAAGCCCTGCTGATTTGATAGGCTCAGGCGCTTCTCCTTTGGGGAACACAAAACCGCTGTACGGTTCATAGGCAACAACAGCTTTGACCTTTTCATTTTTAATAGCCGTCATCCAGCCCGGGCCACCTCCCTGTGAATGCGTCACCAGTATGCCTTCCCCGATCTTATCAAATAATCCGGATACTGCATCCGTAATCACCTTGGCATCAAAAGCACCTGTGTTCGGTGTCATTTTTCTGAAAAACTGTTCCAGGGAAGCAGAATCCTTTGGAAACTGAACATTTGGGAAATAGTCGGGATAATTGCCGATCCGGAATTGTGTAAACCAGAATTGTTCGTCAGCAGTTGGGGTCACCGTTGCTGCAACAGTGCTCTTGCCGGCTTCGCCACGTCTGGGCTGATCAAGCAGGTAAACTCCAAAACCACGTCTGAGAAAAATATTTTGAAAGCCTTCTCTTCCATCGGAGGTTGTTTCCCACGATTTTTTCGATTCTCCGGCACCGTGCAAAAAAACCAATGGATACTTACGGGCCTTGACGGGAATCTGATAAAATACGTAAGCGTGATCGCCATGAAAGGTTTGGCCTTGGGGTTTCAATGCGTTGTTCAAATCGAACTTTCCCGGCTCGGTTACCTTTGTTCCACCGACAGTAAAACTGCCTTGCTCTTCAATGAGCAGCGGTTTGAATTTATTTTGGGCATTCAATGATATGGATGTAGCCAATATTGCCGCACAAATGCCCAGATATTTTATGGATTTCATTTTCATAAAATTTCTTATTATTAAGTACTGCCAGTTTGCTTTTACCAATTAATTGACGTTTTTAAGTAGCCGGTACTCATTTGGTGTCTGTCCCACCCGCTGTTTAAAAAGGCGGCTGAAATGCTGGGGATACTTGAATCCGAGCTCGTAAGCGATTTCTCCAACTGATTTGTCCAGGTCAAATACCCTTTCCTTGGCCATATTGATGATCGTCATCTGAATGAATTCCTGAGCTGACTTTCCGGTATCCTTTTTTATCAGATCCCCGAAATAATTTGAGGATAAGTTGAGTTCTTCGGCACAATATGCCACGGTAGGAAGACCGATTTTTGTTGGCTTATCTGACTGAAAATATTGATTTAAAAGGCTGTCAAATCTTTCCAGAATACCTTTATTAGCGGTTTCGCGGGTAATGAACTGGCGGTCGTAGAACCTGACACAATAGTCCAAAAATAGCTCAATATTAGCTGCTATAAGTTTTTTACTGTGTTTGTCAATTCCCTGTCCCAGTTCATATTCAATTTTTGAAAAGCAATCCCTGACAATCATTCGCTCCTTTTCAGAAAGATGCAAGGCTTCACTAACTTCATAGGAGAAAAATGTATAATCACTCATATGCCGTCCAAGCGTCGTACCCTGCAAAAGATCTGGGTGAAAAACCAATGCATACCCCTGTGGCTGATAAATGTTTTCTTTGTCATTTTCACCTATAATCTGGCCTGGCGCAAGAAAAATGAGTGTCCCTTCCTCATAATCATATGTATTAAGTCCATAACGCAAATCACCGCAATAAATCTGTTTGAGAAAAACAACATAAAACTCGTAAGCCATTCGGCGAAGTTCCCTGGGATCAGCCTTTGAAAGATCGACAATGCTCACCAACGGGTGAAGCGTAGTGTGATTATTGAAGGCGTTATATTCCCGGATTGTCTTGAATCTTAGTACATCTTCCATAAAACTTTTTGTTAATTATTTGTTTAAAAACATCGTTAGTAGAAGGATGGTTTATCCCAGTTGGTATTGGGCTCACCAACTCCCAGACTCGTTTTTATGTATTTTCCGGATTTGTCTTCTATTATATCAACAATGAGTTGGGCAACCGCCTGCCTTGTCACCTGTGCTCCCTCAAATGGCTGTCCTTTATAGGTGAGATGATATTTTTTGTTGCCTTCCAGGTTATAAAGCCATGTTAATCGAAGAATTGTGTAGTTCAATTCAGGAACTTCTACCAGGGCGGCCGATTCGCTATGTTTTTGAATACCGTTTGCGCCAACCATACTGATGTTCCATTTACCAAAAGCGCCTGGTACTTCATTATATATTCCCAATATAGAAGCTACAATAATTCGATTTAACCCCGCTTCCTTCATGGCATTGACTATGGTTTGGGTATTTTTACTATTTCCCATATCGTTTACATAAACGACATCTACACCGTCCATAGCTTCCAATAAGGTTTTATGATCCTGGAAATTGCCCGAAATAATCGTCACCCGCGATGTGTCCTTTGGTTTCAACCTTGTGTTGGCACTGCGCGCATAAAGCACTAGCTGATGATCGGTTTGTTCAACTAAATAGTCGGTCAGCATTCTTCCTATCTGGCCAGCGGCACCCAATATCAAGATTTTCATAGTTCAATTATTAAACAGCAGTAATTAGAATGCATTATGGTTTCATTGTTCAGTCAGGCTAGCAATATTTCCTGCATGTACCTGTTTTTTCATCACATAAGGCGGTACTTCAATCAGCTATCATCTGATTAAGGTCGCTGGATTATACTACCTGGCCTTTAATTCAAGTCTTTAAATATCCGGTATTCGTTTGGTGACTGGCCAATATGTTGTTTAAATAGCCTGCTGAAATGCTGTGGGTATTTAAATCCCAATTCAAAAGCTATTTCATTAATGGTTTTGCTGCCATCAAATATCCGTTCTTTTGCCGCCTCAATCACCTTGGTTTGTATATACTCCTGAGCGGATTGTCCAGTCTCTCTTTTTACCAGGTCACCAAAATATTTGGGGGATAGATTTAGCTCGCTAGCGCAATATGCGACCGACGGCAATCCTATCGTTTGAGGTTTATCCGAAGCAAAATAGCTGCTTAAAAGTGCCTCAAATTTTGCTAAATAACCTTTATGAATAGTGTCACGGGTGATGAACTGGCGATCATAGAAACGCACGCAGTAATCCAGGAACAATTCAATATTGGCAACAATAAGTTTTTTGCTGTGCTTGTCGATGGCCCGTTCCAGCTCATAGCTGATTTTGCCAAGGCAATCCATCACAATTTGCGTTTCGCGCTTCGATAGATGAAGTGCCTCGTTTAGCTGATAGCCAAAGAGGGAATACTCATGCATTCTTGTATTCAGAGCAGTACCATGCAGCAGATCCGGATGAAATACCAGTGCATGTCCTTTGGGCTGGTACAGCTCTCCGTCATTTTCCACTGTGAAAACCTGTCCGGGAGCCATGAAAACCAGCGTGCCTTCCTGGTAATCGTAATATTCTTTACCATACCGAAGGTCCCCGCAAATTACCTCTTTAAGGAAAATGCCATAACATCCCAGGTACTGGCTGGTTTTTCGCCGGGGACTTGCTGTTGACAGATCAATAACGCTTACCAGCGGGTGCAAAGTTTCCTGCTGATTGAATGCATTGTACTGGCTTACAGAGTCAAACCGAATTATATCTTCCATAATCTCATCTTATTTTAGTGATGCTAAATTACTGCTTAGATACGGTCTTTGATCATATCTATGACCAAATCAGGAATATTGGTAGACAAATCAGGAATCTGTATACTATTTGCTCATTAAATAAAGTCGACATTTACAATGCAATAAATGCATGGGAATATCCTAAAATTTAATCCTCATATCAAGGACAAATGTATTTGTTTGGAAGGGCAATGATATAAAATCTAAATCGAATAAAAATGACTGGATTTAACACAATACTGTTGCTGTGTGCCATGATCACAGAAAACTGCAAAGCACAGAATTCAGCATTTAACAATAAAATGAAAACTCAAGATGAAACCACAATCAACGGAACATTGGGCAAGCATCTGACTGCCGCCGATCTTGTTGAGGATATTGCCGGGCATCCGGCATTTAAGGGTTTTGGTGAATTGATGTTGCCAAGGGATAATAATTCATCTAACTATAAAACTTCAATTAATAACATTTCCTCCCTGTTGCCTTATCACAATGCTGTTAATCCTGATGACGTAGTAAAGGCGCTCAACCGCCTGATTGATGATGCGAACCAGAACAAAACTATCTATTACAGCTTCTATAATGAGCAGCAGAAAAAGCAGGACCCTGCGAAAAATAATACCGGACTGTTTTTCTTTCGCGGAGATCCGGATGCACCTTTTGCCATAATCTGTCCCGGTGGAGGATTTGCCTACGTGGGTTCGTTGCATGAAGGGTTTCCATTAGCATCTGAAATCAGCAAAAAGAAATTCAATGCTTTTGTGATACGTTACCGGATTGGCAGTGAACAATGGGCTACTGAGGATCTGGCAAATGCGATACGTTTCGTTTTCGAAAATGCTTCCACATTAAAAGTAAATACCAAAGATTATTCATTATGGGTCGGCTCGGCGGGAGCAAGAATGGTGGGGAACATTGCACAGTACGGCGTTAACGCCTTCGTGCCGGGTAATTATCCCAAACCTGTTACCGCTGTTATTTCTTACACCGGGCAATCTTCATACAGCAAGGATTTTCCTTCCACATTCATCAACGTCAGTGCCGACGACGGGATAGCCAATGTAAATACAGTAGAACGGCGGGTTCAAAATCTGAAAAATGCAGGTGTCACTGTTTCTTATGAACGGTACAAAAATGCAGGTCATGGGTTTGGTCTGGGAACAGGTACAGATGCCACAGGTTGGCTAAACAATGCAGTGGTTTTTTGGAAGAGTCAGATGAGTCGGTAATTGAATAAGGGAGTTAAGTCATCATAAACACAATAAGAAATGAGAAAAATAATAGCAGGATTAGCCGTTTTTTTTAGTCTGGGTTTGCATGCACAACCCACAGTTCATACTAATTCCGGAGACCTTCGTGGTGCAACAGAAGGAGAGGTCGACAGCTTCAAGGGAATTCCTTATGCAGCCGCGCCGGTAGGAGAGTACCGCTGGCGGCCACCGCAACCCTTTCCTGGCTGGCAAGGAGTACGGGAAGCGAGCAAATTTTGTGCAGATTGTGCGCAGGCTGCCTGGCCGCGTACTGGGGGAAAGATTGCGGAAAACACATCCGAAGATTGCCTTTTTCTTAATATATGGAAGCCGGCTGGTGTTAAGTCAGGAGCGAAATTACCAGTTATGGTCTGGATCTATGGTGGCGGCTTTGTGGGAGGCAGCGGCTCCCGCCCTGAAACTTTCGGCAATCAGTTTGCAAAGCAAGGCGTCATTCTATTGACTTTTAATTACCGTCTGGGACGGCTTGGCCATTTTGCTTTTCCTGCATTGACTAACGAGCATTCAAACGAACCAAAGGGCAGTTATGCTTATATGGATCAGGTTGCTGCGCTCAAATGGGTGCAAAAGAATATTGCAGCATTTGGTGGTGATCCCAATAATGTTACGATTTTCGGAGAGTCTGCCGGCGGTGTTTCGGTGCATTCACTTCTGACCATTCCGGCTGCAAAAGGATTGTTTCAAAAAGCAATCATTGAGTCCGGCGGTGGCCGCGACGGCGTTTTATCAAGCAGACCAATAAGCAAAGAAAATGCCGACAAATATTACCCTATTTCAGCGGAGACAATAGGCGTAAATTTTGCCGTCAAACATGGTATCGAAGGTAAAGATGAGGCAGCTTTGACTAAACTCCGTTCGCTTTCCGTAGAGGATATTGTAGATAGCGGACAAGAAAGCAATGGCCAGGGAGGAGCTCCCATTTACGCCGGCCCAATCCTGGATGGCAAATTTGTTGTGGAAACATTCGAGAGCGCATACAAGGCTGGCAGGCAGATACGTGTACCACTTATAATTGGTTCAAACAGTGCAGAAGTGCCTGCTGGTTTTGTCAATGCGAGGTCAAAAGAAGAGTTACTGGCACAATTTGAGCCTGTGAAAAAGGAGCTCGCTACGGCCTATGATCCGGAAGGTAAAGCAGATTTGGCCCAAATACTTACGATGGTTAATACAGATAAGGTATGGGCTGAACCAGCCAGGTTCACTGCAAATACATATACAGCCAAAGGCGACCGGGCCTTTATTTATCTTTTTTCTTACGTTTCTGAGCCGATGAAACAGAGAATGAAATATGGTGCATCTCATGCATCCGAAATCGCTTATGTCTTCAACAATCTAACTTCGCGGGATGGAGCAGCAATCGCACCTAAGGATATGGAAGTTGCCAAAATGATGAATACTTATTGGGCAAATTTTGCTAAAACCGGGGATCCAAATGGAAGCGGACTTCCGAAATGGCCCGTTTATGATCCAAAAAAAGGTGAGATTATTGAGTTTAAGAGCGATGGTTCTGCCGTAGGTGGTCCCGATCCAAAGAAAGCACGGCTGGATGTAATGGAAAAGGCTGCGGAAAAGTAGAGGGTGTAGCTTCGAAACAGGAATTTAGTTGGTAAGTAATACCTAATGAAACAAAAATTATGAACATCGCCCATATATTCACGACATCTTTTATACTTGTCGCCATATTTACGACAACAGGTCGATCACAGACATCGAGGCAATCACTAGCTGACGGACAGCGTCTTTACACCGTCAATTGCGCAAATTGTCACGGAGAAGCAGCACAGGGAGCAGTCAAAGCGGGCATCGAAATTTCAATTATTACCGAGCGGGGTGGGAAGCAACCGCCCAACCTGACGGATCAGGCCTGGGATCATGGTTCTACTGATGCTGAAGTTTTCACCTTGATCAAGAAAGGCTTTCCTTCGGGGATGATGCCGCCCTTCGAAGGACGCCTCTCAGACGTCGAGATCCGAAATGTAGTCTCTTATGTTCGCTCTCTTGCATCGGCACAAGGGGTGGCAGTATCCACTGGGGCAGTATCTACAGCGGCACTGCCGAAGAAAACCGGACCTGCCACTCCGACCACTGATCGTACACTTAAGTTAGCCGATTACCTCGAAATGCCGATTACCGGTGACATGTCGGCCGACCGCGTGGCCGGGGTGCTCGCACGAGGGAGTATCATGCTTGATGAACCGGGGAGCCGACGTTCCTTCCTAAATGACCTGACCGGTCCGCTATATATTCTCAACAAGCAGACAAAACAACTTACAACGTATCTGAATTTCAACGGCACGGGCGATCACGGTGGATTATTTCCAAAGTTCTCGTCGACAATGGGCTACGCTGCGGGTCTGATGAACTTCGTTTTCGATCCGGACTATAAGCGAAACGGAATATTTTATACGCTCCACATGGAAAATACCGCCACGCCTCAAGAGACCGTAACCCCGAAGGCTGGCATAGTGCCCGGATTGGACTTGACCGACTACAAGACCACACCAGCGCTGGCAAAGCCGGTTGCTCCCGGCGATGTGCGGTTCGAACGTGAGTTGGTTATCGTGGAGTGGAAGGATCAGAATATCGGGAACACTACTTTCGAGGGTACGGCACGTGAGGTATTTCGTCTATATGTTCCCGGACTCTTTCATCCACTCAATGAAATTACTTTCAATCCCACAGCGCGGCCAGGCGACGCCGACTGGCGGGTTATGTACCTGGGCATTGGAGACGCAGGTACGGGTGAGCGGCCTGGGCCCATGCGGTTGCATGCCCAACGGCTTGACACTTTTAAAGGCAAGGTTCTTCGCATAATTCCCTCATTGAGCGAGCATGCTTCGGTAAGTACGGTCAGTGAGAACGGCCAATACCGGATTCCCAACGACAACCCTTTCGTCTCGGTTGCCGGGGCAAGAAAGGAAATCTGGGCATACGGTCTGCGTAATCCGCACCGCCTGACCTGGTATATCAACCCTTCACGCCCACGCGAGCCAGTACTGTTAGCCTTCAACATTGGACTCGTTAGTTGGGAGACGGTGATGATCATCAAAAAGGGAGCTAACTATGGCTATCCGCTACGGGAGGGAACCCAGAGTATGGCTGAAGGTAACGCGATGGGGCCATTGCCGACGGACGATATGATTGCAGTTCAGCTCTCAGACACAGTAACGCGTGGCACGGTAAAGCCAACCTATGCGGTCGTTGCATATCCCCACGCAC